>CACZAN010000018.1 GCA_902779165.1 uncultured Bacteroidales bacterium | reverse complement strand
GGCAAGATTGAGGACGGCGAAGTCATCGATAGCAATCGCTACTATCTCTATGACTGCTATCCCAATACGCCGCAGTTCCTCAACGACGAGCAGGTGAAGGCAAATATCAACAAACGCGCCCCACAGTGGGAAACGTTCACCAGCTATCTGGAAAGCAAGGGTAAATTGAGGAAATAATCACGCTCTCTGTGCAGTCATTCGTTGCAGTTTCAGACTTTATAAGTAGAAACTGCAACGATTTTTTATGTACACGATTTACGATTATGCCTACAACGGGCTCCTCTATCTGAACAACATCATGCGTCCGCGCCACAAGCGGCTGTCGCAGCTAATGATTTACACCACCACGGCTTGCCAGTCTCGCTGCAAGCACTGCAATATCTGGCAGAAGAAGGTGGAACATCTGTCGCTCGATGACATCCGTCGAATCATGCAAAGCAAGTGCATCACCAAACGGACAACCGTTGGCCTGGAGGGCGGCGAGTTCATCCTTCATCCGCAGGCGGCAGAAATCATGGCATGGTTCCATGAGCATCACCCGAACTACACACTGCTTTCTAATTGTCTCGCGCCCCGTCGTGTTATTGATGTCGTCCGACTCTATCAGCCCCGGCACCTGTATGTCTCTCTCGACGGTGACCGCGAGACTTACCAACTGATGCGAGGGCGCGACGGCTACGACCATGTGATTCATGTGGTGGAGGCACTGAAAGATGAGGTACCTTTGTCGCTGATGTTCTGTCTTTCGCCCTGGAACAGCTTCGATGATATGGCCTTCGTCATCGATATTGCCAAGCACTACGGCGTGGACGTGCGCATAGGCATCTACGGAACAATGGCCTTCTTCGACACAACGAGCGAACTGCTGACGGCTTCGGACTTCATCAGTCAAATTCCTGCGAGCATCCACCAGACACAAGAGAACTTCGACTTTGTGGCACTCTACGACCAGTGGCACAATGGGCATTTGCGTTTGCGCTGCCAAAGCATCATGAGCAGCCTTGTCATCCATAGCAATGGTGACGTGCCACTCTGCCAGAATCTTGACGTCATTCTTGGCAACATCCACCACCAGTCGCTCGACGAGATCTTCAACGGCGCGACATCCAGCCAGACACAGTGCCACTACTCGAAGAACTGCAACGGCTGCTGGATTAATTTCCACCGCAAGTACGACATCATCCTCCTGCGAAACATGGAGCGACTTCTGCCCAAACGACTCATTGAGAAGTTCTACGGCCCATATCAGTGGACCGAAGACTCGCGCACAACTTATCACCAATACTTCAGAAATATATGATACAGCAATTGATAGACCGTTACAAACGCCTCCGCACCGAGCACTTCCTCGCCCAAACATACCAATGTTCATACGCCTTCGTCGGCATGGGTCAGCACGCGCTCACCAATCTTTACCCTGTACTTCACTATCTCGGCGTGCCGTTGAAATACATCTGCTTCACATCGGAAAGGAAAGCACGACTGATAGAACGGAAGTTTCCCCATGTGAAAGCAACGACCTCGCTTGACACGATATTGAACGATGAAGAAGTGAAAGGTGTTTTCGTTTCTGCTTCACCCTCTGCTCACTTCTCCATCGCTTCGCAAATTCTGAAAAGCGGTAAGTCATTGTTCATTGAGAAACCGCCCTGTCAAACACTACAGGAACTTGATGCACTTATAGACCAGCAGCGACTTTATGGTATTCCCGAGCATAGCTCGCCTACCCGTAGCCCTTCACCTGTCGCTATGGTTGGCTTACAAAAACGCTATGCCCCTGCCGTGCAAATCCTTCAAAAGCATCTTCGCAAAGAGCATCTTATCAGTTATGATCTTCATTACTTAACGGGGGCATATCCAGAGGGCAATGCCTTGCTCGACCTTTACATCCATCCCCTCGACCTTGTTTGTTTCCTCTTTGGCAAAGCCGAAATCCTAACCTGTCAACAGGTTGCTCCAGCGTCCTATATCCTCATGCTCCGTCATCCCCACATCGTTGGTACTCTCGAGCTTTCTACCTCCTATACCTGGACATCAGCCGAGGAATCCCTGAATGTTTGCACGTCAAAAGGAATCTACCGCCTCTCTCAGATGGAGATGCTGACCTTCGATCCAAAGCCCTCCTCCATCCTCGGTATCCCATACGAGAAAGTCCACAAGCATAACAAAGCCATCGAATACCTTTATGCCCGTAACAACTTTACTCCCACACTTCCTAACAACCAAATCTATTCGCAAGGATACTACAGCGAGATACAATCCTTCATAACATCTATTGAACACGGCCATTCAAGCATCCTCACTGATATTACAACAATTAAACCGACCTACGAAGTCTTGATGAGAATAAAGAGAATATTTAGGAAACCCTAAGTAATATGTAACAAATCAGTAAACAAAGTGAATTTCCATCACCAAGTCCTATAGGCACCTAAGCCCCGCCGCGTCGTGATGATGCAGTGGGGCTTTTCCACAGATAAAATCAGGAGTCAAGGCAGTCAACAAAATCCGTACGGGTAGGCAAATGTTAAAGAACAAGGTCTAAAGGGAGTTAACCATATTCAGGAAAAGACATCGCGTCTACGCGTCTACGCGTCTTCATTTGGATTTTACGTCAGACAAGGGAACCGCTACTGAGGTAGCATACAAAGGGAGGAGGGCTCGCGGGCGAAAGTGCATTGTTTCTGACACTTTCGCCCGCCTAGGAAATAAATTTGGGGGTGGATATTACTTGCCCTGAAAGTAGGCATGAACCTTCTCGGCCGTTTGCTTGCCGGAGGCCATAGCGCGGACGACGAGGCTGGCGCCGTTAGCGGAGTCGCCACAGACGAAGACGTTGGCGGGGTACTCTGGGTGCTCTGGCTTCAGGAAGCCCATAGCCAGCAGGCAGAGTTCAGCCTTGATGATTTCGGGCGCCCCTTTCTCGACCATGATGGGACGTCCGCCGTTGGGGTTGGGTTCCCAATCGATTTCCTGCACCTTGACGCCTGTCAGCTTGCCCTCCTTGCCCAGAAATTCGAGGGTGTTGATGTTCCAGCGGCGTGTGCAGCCTTCTTCGTGAGAAGAGGTGGTCTTGAGGGTGCGAGGATAGTTAGGCCAGGGGTTCTGCGGATCTACGGGTCCCTCGACGGGCTTGGGCATAATCTCTATCTGGGTGACGCTCTTGCAGCCCTGACGGTGGGCGGTGCCGATGCAGTCGGAGCCTGTGTCACCGCCACCGATGACAAGTACGTCCTTTCCCTTGGCGGTGATGCGCTCTTCCTTCGAGAACTCGATGCCTGCGAGTACGCGGTTCTGCTGGGAGAGGAGTTCGAGGGCGAAGTGAACGCCCCCCAGTTCGCGACCAGGAGCCTTCAGATCGCGGGCGGTGGGGGTGCCGGTGGCGAGGACGATGGCATCTGGCTTTTCTAGTTTTTCTAAAAATTCTATATGGCCTAGACTATCTATATGGTCTATATCAACGGCTATGCCGTACTTGAATTCTATGCCTTCCTGCTCCAGCAGCTTGATGCGGCGGTCGATGATGGCTTTGTTGAGTTTGAAGTTGGGGATTCCGTAGCGGAGCAGTCCGCCGGCGGCTTCGTTCTTCTCGAAGACAGTAACCTGATAGCCCATGAGGTTCAGGTCGTTGGCAGCAGCGAGGCCAGCAGGACCGGCGCCGATGACGGCCACCTTCTTGCCGTTGCGCTGGATATTGGTATGCGGCTGGATGAATCCTTCCTGGAAGGCCATCTCTGTGATGGCAGCCTCATCCTCACGGTTTGTGGTGGGCTCGTGGTTAAATCGGTTCAGCACGCACGCCTTCTCGCAGAGTGCAGGACAGATGCGTCCCGTGAACTCTGGGAAGGGGTTGGTAGCGTTCAGCAACCGATAGGCCAGTTCCCAGTCACCCTTAAAGAGTGCATTGTTCCACTCTGGTGGTTTGTTGCCCAACGGACAGGCCCAGTGGCAGAAGGGCACGCCGCAATCCATGCAGCGCGAGGCTTGCAGTTTGCGTTCGCGGGTGTTGAGTGTCTGCTCAACCTCGCCAAAGTCGTGGATTCGATCATGAATCGGACGGTAGCCCGCCTCCTGGCGAGGCACTGTCAGAAAAGCTGGGGAATTAGACGCACCGCCAGCCCTCCCTTTAAGGGAGGGAGCAGGTTGTATTTGAGTGCTTGTATTCTTTTCCATACAATATGCTATTTTTTGTGTTTCTATACTTGTCAGGTGACCACTCCCTCACTCACTGGGTGCCAGGAAGAAAGAACTGAGTGTTCTTTCTGGACTGGTTCGGGGAGAGGGTCTTAGTAGTCGCGCTGGATGTCTGCAATCTTCTCGTGCAGGCGTGCCATCTTCTCCTCTTCGAGCACGCGCTTGTACTCGATGGGCACCACTTGGATGAAGTCCTCAACACAATGGTGCCAGTCATCGAGCATGCGTCCGGCCAGTGCGCTGCCTGTGTGAAGGTAGTGCTGGCGGATGAGTTCAAGCAATTCCTTGCGCGAGATGCTGTCTTCCACCAACGACAGCTCGACCATATCCATATTGCAGAAGTAGTCGAAGGTGTGGTCGGGGTCATAGACGTAGGCCACGCCACCACTCATGCCGGCAGCGAAGTTGCGCCCGGTCTTTCCGAGTACGACCACGCGACCGCCCGTCATATACTCGCAGCAGTGGTCACCGGCCCCCTCGATGACGGCGATGGCGCCTGAGTTACGAACGCCGAAGCGCTCGCCTACCTTGCCATTGATGTAGAGTTCGCCAGAGGTGGCGCCATAGAGGCCTGTGTTGCCGGCTATGATGTTCTCCTCGGCACGGAAGTCGTCGCCAGAGCGGGCAGGAGGCAGGATGCTGATGCGTCCGCCAGAGAGCCCCTTGCCGAAGTAGTCGTTGCACTCGCCCTCGAGTTTCAGGCTGACACCTTTCACGGCAAAGGCACCAAAGCTTTGGCCTGCCGCGCCCTTGAACTTGATATTGATGGTGCCGTCGGGGAGCCCCTGCTCGCCATATTTCTTAGCGATGACGCCGCTGAGCATCGTGGTCACAGCGCGATCGGTATTCTTGATGGTGTAGTCGAGGTTCACCTCTTCGCCCGCGTCGATGGCCTTCTGGGCAGCTTTGATGATTTCCTCGTCCTTCACACCGCTCACCTTCGAATAGTCGCCACAATCCCAATGCAAGGGCTTGTCGGTCTCGGGCTTGTAGAGCAGGCGGGCGAAGTCGATGGTCTTCCATTTATCGACGGCAGAACCGTCGGGCACACCGACCTCTATGAGCTCCGTGTGGCCGATGATTTCCTTCAGGCTGCGAACTCCTATCTCGCTGAGGTACTCGCGCACCTGCCGGGCCAGGAACGTGAAGTAGTTAACCACATATTCGGCGCGTCCCTGAAAGTGCTGGCGGAGGCGTTCGTCCTGCGTGGCAACACCCATAGGGCACGTATTGGTATTACACTTGCGCATCATCACACAACCGAGGACGATGAGCGGCAGGGTTCCGAACGAGAACTCGTCGGCTCCGAGCATCGCCATGATTACGACATCCTTGGCGGTCTTCAGCTGGCCGTCGGTCTGCAGGCGCACTTGATTGCGCAGGCCATTGATGACCAGCGTCTGCTGGGTCTCTGCGAGTCCGATCTCCGGCGAGATGCCTGCAAAACGCATAGAAGAGGCGGGCGAAGCACCTGTGCCGCCCTCGGAACCGGAGATGACGATGAGGTCGGCCTTGGCTTTGGCAACGCCTGCTGCGACAGTTCCCACGCCACTCTCTGCCACAAGCTTCACACTGACGGCTGCCGTGGGGTTGATATTCTTGAGGTCGAAGATGAGCTGTGCCAGGTCCTCGATGCTATAGATATCATGATGAGGTGGAGGCGAGATGAGCGAGATGCCAGGGATGGCATTACGCGTCTTGGCGATAATCTTGTTGACCTTGAAGCCAGGCAGCTGGCCGCCCTCACCAGGCTTGGCGCCCTGCGCCACCTTGATCTGTATCTCTTCGGCATTCACCAGGTATTCTGCCGTCACGCCAAAACGACCGGATGCAATCTGTTTGGTCTTTGAACTGAGGCTGACACCATCCACCTCAGTATGGTAGCGGACATTGTCCTCGCCACCCTCACCGGTGTTGCTGCGTGTGCCGAGTTTATTCATCGCCAATGCCAGCGCCTCGTGTGCCTCGATGCTCAGGGCTCCAAATGACATGGCACCCGTCACGAAGTGCTTCACGATGCTCTCTACGGGCTCTACCTCGTCGAGAGGAATGGGCTTAGCAGCTTTCCTGAAGCCGAAGAAGTCGCGGATGAAGATTGGGTTCTCCTTTTCATCGACAGTCTTGGCCCAAGCCTTGAATTTATCGTAGTTACCCAGACGTGTGGCCAGCTGCAGCTGGGCAATGGTCTCTGGATTCCAGGCGTGAAGGATGCCGTCCTTGCGCCACGAGAACTGACCCTGATTCTTCAGGAACGACTGCTGGAAGGCCTGCTCCCTCAAACGGATGGCATCGCGGGCAATTTCTTTCAGCCCAATGCCACCGATGGTGCTCACCTCCGTGCCGAAATACCTCTTCAGCAGCTCCTCGCTCAGGCCTACAGATTCGAAGATCTTTGCTCCGCGATACGAGCGGATGGTGGAAATACCCATCTTTGACATAATCTTCTTCAGGCCTTTATCCACAGCCTTTATATAGTTTTTCTCGGCTGTAGCATACTCCTCCTGAATCTTCTGGGTCTTCACCAGATCATCGAGAACGGCGAAGGTCATGTATGGGCAGATGGCACTGGCGCCGTAGCCCAGCAGCAAGGCGGCATGCATCACCTCGCGAATCTCGCCACTCTCCACAATCAGCGCCGTCTGCACGCGCTTGCCCACAGAAATCAGGTAGTGGTGAACAGCAGATACGGCCAGAAGGGAGGGGATGGCGGCGTGCTCCTCATCGAGGTCACGATCTGTGAGGATGATGTAGTTTACACCCTCATCGACGCTCGTCTCAGCCCTATGGCAAAGGTCGTCGAGTGCCTGGCGCAAGCCTTCCTCACCACGTGCAATCTCAAACAGCATGGCGAGTTTCTGGGTCTTGAACCCTTTATAACGGATGTTACAGAGTATGTCGAGCTGTGTGTTGGTCAGAACCGGCTGTGGCAGACGCACCATCTTACAGTTCGACGCATCGGGTGTCAGGATATTGGTTCCCACAGCGCCAATATACTCCGTCAACGACATCACCAGTTCCTCGCGGATGGGATCGATGGCGGGGTTCGTCACTTGAGCGAACTGCTGGCGGAAATAATTGAAGAGTACCTGCGGGCGGTCGCTGATGACAGCCAGCGGGGTATCGTTGCCCATTGCGGCAACAGGTTCCTGACCTGCCGTGGCCATAGGGATGATGGTCTTGTCGATATCCTCCTGTCCGAAGCCGAAAGTGATGAGCTTCTGCTCATAGTCGCTCACGCCGTTCTCCACGTGGCGTCCGCTCTTCAGCTTCTCGAGCTGCACGCGATTCTCGTTCAACCATTCGCGATAAGGATGTGCCTTGGCCAACTGTTCCTTGATCTCGCCGTCGTAGTAAATCTTACCCTCCTGGGTATCGATGAGCAGAATCTTACCCGGTTGCAGACGCCCCTTGCTAACCACGTCGCCCGGTTCGAAGTCCATCACACCAACCTCTGAAGCCACCACCATCATGCCGCCTTTGGTAATCGTGTAGCGGCTGGGACGAAGGCCGTTGCGATCGAGCATCCCGCCTGCGTAGCGACCATCGCTGAAGAGCAGGGCAGCAGGACCGTCCCACGGCTCCATCAGGATAGAGTGGTACTCATAGAAGGCCTTCAGATCCTCGCTGATGGGGTTCTTGTCATTGAACGACTCTGGCACTAAGATGGCCATCGCCTGCGGCAGCGAAAGTCCGCTCATCATCAGGAACTCGAACACGTTGTCGAGGCTGGCAGAGTCGCTCATGCCCTCCTGGATGATGGGGCGCAAGTCTTTGATATCGCCCAAAGCCTCGCTGTTCAGCACGCTCTCACGTGCTTTCATCCAACCGCGATTTCCGCGAATCGTGTTAATCTCACCGTTGTGAGCCAGCAAGCGGAAAGGCTGGGCCAGCGACCAGGTGGGGAAGGTGTTAGTAGAGAAACGCGAATGCACCAACGCCAAACCACTCGTCAGGTAGTCGTTTGAGAGGTCGGAGAAATAGCGGCGCAGCTGTCCGCTGGTGAGCATGCCTTTATAGATGAGGTTCTTGCTGCTTAAAGAACAAATGTAGAAGTCCTTATCAGAAATCCTGTTCTCTATGCGCTTCCGGATCTTGTATAAGATACGGTCGAGGACAGGTGCCGTAGCTTCTGTCGCACCTGTGACGAAAATCTGCTTGATGTCGGGCTCCACTTCGCGAGCAGCTGCACCCAGCACCTCTGGATTCGTGGGCACCGAGCGCAGGTGCATCAGCTGCAGCCCCTCGCGTTCAATCTCCTCGATCATCACGGAGAGGATTTCCTGCTGCGCCTTCTCCTCCTTGGGCAAGAAGACCAGACCCGTTCCATACTTTCCTTTTTCGGGAACGGGGATGCCTTGAAGCAGTATAAACTCATGGGGTATCTGAATCATGATACCCGCGCCGTCGCCGGTCTTGTCGCGCGTTTCGGCACCGCGGTGCTCCATATTCTCCAGCACCTTCAGCGCATTGTCCACCAACTCGTGGCTCTTGCCTCCGTGGATGTTCACTATCATTCCCACGCCACACGCATCGTGCTCGTAGGCACTCTGATATAATCCCTGTTGACTAACCATAGTTATTTTTTACGATTTTACAATTTTACGACTTCATAGTTTCTTTTCGATACGGTGGAGGGCTTCCTCCGTGTTCTCGTGTGTTCCAAATGCTGTCAGCCTCACAAAACCTTCTCCAGAGGGACCGAAGCCTGCGCCTGGCGTACAGACCACATGAGCCGAGTTGAGCATCCAGTCGAAGAATTCCCAGGAAGACATGCCGTAGGGGGTGCGAACCCACAGATAAGGGGCATCTGATCCGCCATAAACCTTGAAGTTCATGTCGGTCAGTTCCTCACGCATGATGCAGGCATTCTTCATATAGTAATTTATGGTGGCGCGTACCTGTTTCTTTCCCTCTGGGGTATAGATAGCCTCAGCAGCTCGCTGAGAAAGATAGCTGGTGCCGTTGAACTTGGTTGTCTGTCGGCGGTTCCACAGTGGATTCAGAGAGATCCGCAGATCTTTAGGAACTACTGTATAACCGCAGCGAACACCTGTGAAGCCAGCCGTCTTGGAGTAGCTGTGGAACTCCACGGCACACTGTCTGGCACCAGAGATCTCATAGATGCTATGAGGGATATCATCGTTCTGGATGAAAGCCTCATAGGCGGCATCATAGAAGATGAGGGCATCGTTGGAGAGGGCGTAGTCCACCCACAACTTCAGCTGTTGCTTGGTGAGGGTCGTTCCCGTCGGATTGTTGGGGTAGCACAAGTAGATGACATCCACGTGTTGCGCGGGCAATGCGGGCACAAAGCCATTTTCTGCCGTACAGGGCAACTTCACGATACTGCGACCCGCCATAAGGTTGGAATCCACATAAACGGGATAGACGGGATCCGTGACAGCCACCACGCTATCAGCAGACAGCAGTTCCTGAAAGTTGCCCGTATCGCTCTTGGCTCCGTCGCTCACGAAGATCTCGTCGACATCGATGCTGATTCCTCGGACACGGAAATCATGTTCCACAATGGCATTGCGCAGGAAATCGTAGCCCTGCTCTGGACCGTAGCCATGAAAGGTGGCAGCCTGCCCCATCTCGTCGGCAGCCTTGTGCAAGGCCACCACGACCGCAGGGCAGAGCGGCTGGGTGACGTCACCGATACCTAATGATATCACATCTGCCTTGGGGCTTTGCGCCTTAAACGCCTTGACCCTCTTGGCAATATCCGCGAACAAATAGTTGCTCGACAGCTCTGTATAATGATCATTTATCTTCATTGTTCTTTTTCGAGTTTTCGTATTACGATATTTCAATTTCTCCTTCGAAGACGAAGGCTGCCGGGCCAGTCATATAAACATGATTGTCGGCCTCGCTCCACTCAATCTCTAACGTTCCACCATCCATGATGATGCGGCTTTGGCGGCCAGCACGACCCGTCCTGCAGGCAGCCACCGCCGTTGCGCAGGCGCCCGTTCCACAAGCCATCGTGATACCACTGCCGCGTTCCCAAACGCGCACTCGAATGCCGTCAGGACGCATTTCGGCAAATTCTATGTTGCAACGTTCAGGAAACGCGGGATGGTGTTCTAGTTCTTTGCCTTCTGTTTCCACAGCATCCACGTTTTCCGTGAAGATAACGTAGTGGGGGTTGCCCATGCTGACAAAAGACCCACCTCCCACTTGGCCCGTCCTCAGCAAAGGAGTGCTGCTTCGGTCGCTCAGGACAGTTTGACATTCAGTCAACCCGTTGATTCCTTCGCGACCCGTAATGGAGGGGAGAGGCTGCGCGGTGTTATACATCGCAACAGGGTTAAATAGCCTGGCATTCTCAAAATACGGTTCTCCCATATCCACGGTTACAGATTCTACTAAACTGTTCTGCACATGAAGATTCAGTATCTTGACTCCCGACAGCGTCAAAAGGCGAATTTGTGTTTTTTCTGTGAGACCCTTCTCGAAAAGATACTTGCCAATACAGCGGCTGGCGTTGCCACACATCATCGCCTCTGAGCCATCAGCATTGAAGATGCGCATCGTAAAATCAGCCTCTGGGATTGAGCTACGTCCTATCAGAACAAGACCATCAGAGCCGATACCCTTATGATGGTCGCTCCATGAACGAGCCGCTGCAGCCGGGTCCCCTATAATATATAAAGAGGTGTCAACGTAGATGTAATCGTTGCCAGCTCCGTGCATCTTGGTGAAATGTATCTTTTCTGTCATTTTGGGCTCAATTTCTAACTATTGGCGTCATTTGTTTTTGAAATCTGGTGCAAAGGTAGTCATTTTGCCACTAAAAACATGCAAAATCATGGCAAAAAGCTTCTCCTCTTTTTGTTTTTATTGATATATGTCATAGAAACCGCCAACAATGTATCAAAATGCGAGTAATATTTTGTTCAAACTTACAAAATGTCGTACCTTTGCAGCGAAAACATTGCAATGTGTAATAATAGGACGCTCACAATTAACACGTTTATTAAGGTATGAAAAAGATTGAAGCAATTATCAGGAAGACAAAATTCGAAGATGTCAAGGAAGCATTGCTCAGTTCAGACATCGACTGGTTTGAGTACCATGATGTACACGGCATCGGCCAGAGCCGGCAGGAACGCATTTATCGCGGTGTACAGTATTCAACGGATGTCATTGAGCGCGTAGCTGTCACCATTGTTTGCCGCGATCAGTTTGTCCAGCCTACCGTGAAGGTGATTATCGATACAGCCCACACGGGAGAGGTCGGCGACGGCCGCATCTTCGTCAGCGACATGATAGATACATGGAGCATCCGCACTGGCGAACACGGCGACACCGTACTGAGAGATAAGAAGTAAAAAAAGGCCTGCCCCCTGACCCCTCCAGTCAAAGAGGGGAGAGCCTGCGGGGTGGAAATGAAAATTATTTGTTAAACTTTAAAATATTGACCCTAAAAGCCCTCACATTGATAACATCGACTACGCGTTAGCCACTCCCCTCCTTGACGGGAGGGGGCAGGGGGTGGGTCCCATTAATATATTATGAACGACATTGCTTTATCATTGGATACTGTTTGGATGTTATTGGCCGCTATGCTTGTGTTTTTTATGCAGCCCGGTTTTGCGCTGTGCGAAGCAGGTTTCACGCGCAGCAAGAACACCGTCAACATCCTTTTTAAGAACTTTGTAGATTTCATGTTCGGCTCCCTGCTATTCTGGTTCATAGGCTTCGGTCTCATGTTCGGTAGCGACACGCTGGGCGGCTTCATCGGTATGCCCAACTGGGGCAACCTCAGTTTCTATTCAGGCGAACTGCCCGTGGAGGGATTTCTGATTTTCGAGACTGTGTTCTGTGCCACCTCCGCCACCATCGTCAGCGGTGCCATGGCTGAACGCACGAAGTTCTCTATGTATGTCATCTACAGCGCTTTCATCTCACTGCTCATCTATCCCATCGAGGGTCACTGGACATGGGGTGGTGGCTGGCTGTGCAACGATGCCGCCGACAGTTTTATGATGACCACCTTTGGTGATGTGTTCCACGACTTTGCCGGTTCTGCTATCGTGCATAGCGTGGGTGGTGTGCTGGCGTTGATAGGAGCGATGGCATTGGGTGCTCGTAGAGGAAAATACGGCACTGACGGCAAGAGCCGCGCCATCCCTGGTCACTCCCTGACGCTGGCAGCCCTGGGTGTTTTCATTCTCTGGATGGGCTGGTTTGGTTTCAACCCCGGCTCTCAGCTCGCCGCTTCCGGTGAAGTGAACCGCATCGCCATCAGCCATGTATTCCTGACCACCAACCTCGCTGCAGCTGCAGGTGGTGTTGCCACTATGTTCCTCACCTGGTTGAAGTACAAGAAGCCGTCGTTCTCACTGACATTGAACGGCGTACTCGCAGGCCTCGTGGGCATTACGGCAGGTTGCGATCTCGTATCACCCGTGGGTGCAGTCATCATCGGTCTCGTCTGCGGTACTGTGCTTGTCTTCTCCATTGAGTTTGTCGACCATGTACTGCACATTGATGACCCTGTGGGCGCCAGTTCTGTCCATGGCGTCTGTGGCATCCTCGGCACCATCATGACAGGTCTGCTCTCTACTTCGAACGGTGCCTTCTACGGTCACGGTTGGGGCTTCTTCGGAGCAGAGTGCTTCGGAATCTTCATCATAGACCTCTGGGCAGCCGCCTGCGGTTTCCTCCTCTTCTTCGGCATCAAGAAACTGCACGGACTACGCGTGCCTGCCCGCATAGAGGATGAAGGATTGGATATCTATGAGCATGGAGAGACATGCTATAACTAAGACCCGCCACTCCCGAAATGGAAAGATAGCATAATTACCATTCAATAACAAACATCAAAAATACGAGCCATTATGAAAGCGAAATATTTTATTCTCATCTCTTTATTATCTATATCTCTTATTCCGACATCCGCACAGGACCCTACTCCCCTCCCCACTGAGGAGGAGAAGGGAGGAAGATGCGTTGAAGCCTCCCTTGGTGTAGATCTCGTGAACCAATACATCTGGCGTGGTCAGGACTTAGGCGATGTGAGCCTGCAGCCCACCCTCGGTATCAGCTGGAAAGGGCTGAGCCTCTCTGCCTGGGGCAGCGTGGGTATCAGCGACTTCTCCGACGACAAGGAACTAGATCTCACGTTGGCCTACAGCATCAAAGGCTTCAACGTGGGCATCACCGACTACTGGTTCTCCCAAGGCAGCTATTTCCAGTACAAATCCGGAAAGACCACCCACATCTGGGAAGCTAACGTCGGTTACGACTTCGGCTTTCTCAGCCTGCAGTGGTACACCAATTTCGCTGGCAACGATGGCACCAATAAAGACAGCAAACGCGCCTTCAGCAGCTATTTCGAACTGGCAGCACCGTTCCGTCTGGGCGGTCTCGACTGGTCAGCCTCGCTGGGTATTGTTCCTTGGGCCACCACCAGTTACAACTCCAACGGCTTCTGCGTGACCAACGTCAGCCTGCGTGCCACCAAGGACTTTGTCATCAAGGAGAAATACCATCTCCCGGTCTATGCAGGCCTCATCGCCAATCCCCGCAACGAGAAGGTATATCTCCTCTTTGGCGTAGCGTTCAGTATGTAACCAAATTATATGGAAGAGCTTAAACATGAATGTGGTGTGGCGATGATTCGCCTGCTGAAACCACAAAACTACTATCAAGAGAAGTATGGCACAGCGCACTATGGTCTGAACAAGCTGTACCTCATGATGGAAAAACAGCACAATCGCGGCCAGGAAGGCGCAGGCATCGCCTGCGTCGACCTGGATGCTCCCGTTGGAGAGGAATACATGTTTCGTGAGAAGGCAGACGGAAAAGACGCCATCACGGAGATATTCAATCGTGTACAAGGCTGGGAGGGAGCCTCTCTCTACATGGGCCACCTCCGCTATTCCACCACGGGCAAGAGCGGACTGCAGTATGTACACCCTTTCCTGCGCCGCAACAACTGGCGGGCAAAGAACCTATGCCTATGCGGCAACTTCAACATGACGAACATCGACGAGATCTTCGCGAAGATCGTTCGGCAGGGGCAGTCACCACGCATGTTCGGCGACAGCTATATCACCCTTGAATGGATGGGGCACCGACTGGACCGCGAGGTAGAACGCAACTTCGATGAGGCCAAACGACTCGGGCTACAGGAACTCGACATCACCCGCTACATTGACGACCATGTGGACGTGGCCCGCGTGCTGCGTACCTCGCTGCCCGACTACGACGGGGGTTACGTGCTCTGCGGCCTCACCGGCTCAGGCGAGATGTTCACCGTACGTGACCCCTGGGGCATACGTCCAGCCTTCTTCTATCAGGATGACGAGGTGGTGGCCGTAGCCAGCGAACGCCCTGTTCTGCAGACTACTTTCGACCTCACGACCGACCAGATCCAAGAGCTTCTTCCAGGCGAGGCATTGATTGTCAACCGCCAAGGGCAGACAAAGACAGAAACCATACTCCCGCAGCGCGGCGACAGCCGTTGCAGCTTCGAGCGCATCTATTTCAGCCGTGGCTCCGACAGCGACATCTATCGGGAACGCAAACGGCTGGGCGAACAGCTCACGAAGCCCATCCTCCACGCCATTGACCTCGACACGGAGCACACCGTGTTCTCCTTCATCCCCAACACCGCCGAAGTGGCTTTCTACGGAATGGTAGAAGGATTCCGCCGCCTGGGGCTGGATGTTAGGACGGAGAAGGTGGCGTGGAAGGACATCAAACTGCGGACATTCATCACCGAGGCAGGAGCCCGCAACGACCTCGCCGCACACGTCTACGACATCACCTACGGCTGTCTGCAACCTTACGTTGACAATCTGGTCATCATCGACGACTCCATCGTCCGCGGCACCACCCTCAAGGAAAGCATCTTCAAAATCCTCGACCGCCTGCATCCCAAAAAGATTGTGATGGTCAGCAGCTCACCACAAGTCCGCTATCCCGACTTTTACGGCATCGACATGGCACGTCTCGAAGAACTCTGCGCCTTCCGTGCTGCTATAGCTCTTTTGGAGGAAAGAGGAATGCAACAAGTGATAGAGGACACATACGAGGCCTGTCTGAATGCACAATGCACAATGTACAATGTACAATTAAAGACCGCATCTGAAAGCAGAGAAGATAATAATGAATTATCAAAAGCGAATTATGAATTGGAGAATTTTGTTCGCTTAATCTACGCCCCTTTCACCGCCGAGGAAATCAATGCGAAGATGGTGGAGATGTTGCGTCCGCAAGGCATAGAGGCGCCCATCGAACTCGTCTTCCAAAGCATCGAAGGCTTGCACACCGCCTGCCCCAACCACCACGGCGACTGGTACTTCACAGGCCACTACCCCACCCCTGGCGGCATACGTCGGGTCAACGAGGCGTTTGTCGATTATATCAGGAACAACAAACCAGAGCTGATTAAAAGCTGAACAAGAACATGACGACACAATCCAACTGTCTATATTCTTTCAAACATCTGCTTTCATTTGACAAATATCAATAAATAAAACTGTTTGCTTTCAATAATAACGTATTCCCTTGTTTTTAGTTGACGTTTTGCGCTACCTTTGCAGTATGTTTATAACAAATTGACACTTTTCGACATGAATACCAACTATATCTTCGTCACAGGTGGTGTGGTTTCGTCTTTAGGCAAGGGCATTATCTCCGCCAGTATCGGCAAGTTACTACAGGCGCGTGGCTTCAAAGTCACGATTCAGAAATTCGATCCTTATATCAATATCGACCCTGGCACGCTGAACCCCTACGAACATGGCGAATGCTATGTGACGGAGGATGGCTTCGAGACAGACCTCGACTTGGGTCATTACGAGCGTTTTACTGGCATCCATACCACGCGAAACAACAGCATAACAACGGGGCGCATCTACAAGACTGTTATCGACCGCGAGCGTCACGGAGACTATCTGGGCAAGACGATTCAGGTGGTGCCGCACATTACGGACGAGATAAAGCGGAGGATGCTGGGAGAGGGTACTTTTGACTTCGTTATTACTGAAGTGGGCGGAACTATTGGTGATATCGAGAGTGCGCCGTTCATGGAGGCAATTCGTCAGTTGCGCTGGGAACTGGGCAGGAAGGCGGTATGCGTTCACCTGACGTATGTCCCCTATCTGAAGGCCGCCGACGAACTGAAGACCAAGCCCACACAGCACAGCGTCAAGGAGTTGCAGGGTTTGGGTATTCAGCCAGATATCCTCGTGCTGCGCACAGAGCGGCACTTGGACGACCACATACGCATGAAGGTGGCTTCGTTCTGCAACGTAGATTTAGAGTGCGTTGTGCAGAGCGAGGATATGCCCAGTATCTATGAAGTCCCCGTGAGCATGCAGCATCAGGGGCTGGATGCTGCCATCATGCGTAAGATAGGCATCCCCGTAGGAGAGACACCCGCAATGAAATCCTGGCGTGATTTCCTGGATAAACAGCGCAATACCACCCGCGAGATACACATCGGCCTCGTTGGCAAGTACGACCTTCAGGATGCCTACAAGAGCATTCGCGAGAGTCTGAATCTCGCAGGGATATATAATGATGTAAAGGCTAAGCTCCATTTCGTAAATAGCGAGGAGTTAACCGTGCAAAATGTATCCGAGAAGCTGGATGGCTTGCAGGGCATCGTCATTTGCCCAGGGTTCGGCCAGCGCGGTATTGAAGGAAAAATCATTGCCGCCGAATACACCCGCACTCATGATATTCCCACCTTCGGCATCTGTCTGGGTATGCAAATGATGGTCGTCGAATTTGCCCGCAACGTGCTGGGCTACAAGGATGCCAACAGTGCGGAAATGAACCCCGACACACCCCACAACGTCATCGACATCATGGAGGAGCAGAAGAACATCACCCAGATGGGAGGCACCATGCGACTGGGTGCGTACGAATGTGAACTGGTGAAGGGTAGCAAGTCGTACGAGGCATACACCTCCAACGCCTCCCGTCAGGGAGGGGAGAAAAGCGCACAGCTTTCGAGCAATAGCGAGGCTCTCTCCATCGTTGGAGAGAAGGGAGAGGGTCTTCTTACCAAGGAACGTCATCGCCATCGCTATGAGTTCAACAATGCCTACAAAGCGGAATATGAGCAGGCGGGCATGAAATGCGTGGGCATCAACCCAGCAGCCGACCTCGTGGAAATCGTAGAGATTCCTGATAAACGCTGGTATATCGGAACCCAATTCCATCCAGAGTATAGCTCCACCGTGCTGCATCCGCATCCCCTCTTCATTAGTTTCATCAAAGCCTGCAAATAAATCCCCATATCATCGTATAATGGTGAAATCCGTCAAATCGTGAAATTGTCAAATCCATAAAATCGTCAAATCAACCCATGTGTGGAATCGTATCTATCTTCAATATCAAGCAGCAGACGCCTGAGCTGCGACAGAAGGCGCTGCGTATGAGTCAGAAACTTCGTCATCGCGGACCAGACTGGAGCGGAATATACTGTGGAGGTTCAGCCATTCTGGCTCACGAACGACTGAGTATCGTGGATCCGGAGAGTGGAGGCCAACCCTTGTTCTCCCCGAACAAGAAACAGGTGCTGGCCGTGAATGGCGAAATCTATAACCATCAGGAAATCCGCCGCCGCTTCGCTGGAGAATATGAATTCCAGACGGGCAGCGACTGCGAAGTGATCTTAGCATTATACAAGGAATGGAAGCAGCAGAGCCACGACTCGCTCGATAGCTGCACGGTGGAACATTTTCTGGAACAGCTTTCGGGCATCTTCGCCTTCGCCCTCTATGACGAGGAGCGGGACGAGTTCCTGATTGCCCGCGATCCCATCGGCGTCATACCTCTTTATATAGGATACGACAGCGACGGAAAAGTCTATGTTGCCAGCGAGCTGAAAGCACTGGAGGGACAATGCGAGCGCTACGAGCCGTTCCTGCCTGGGCATTACTACTGGAGCAAGGAACCTGGCATGAGGCGTTATTACAAGCGCGACTGGTTTGACTATGCCGCCGTGAAAGACAATCCTGCCAGCGTAGAAGATATCCACGATGCCCTCACCGCAGCCGTCAAGCGGCAGCTGATGAGCGACGTCCCGTATGGAGTGCTGCTCAGCGGCGGTCTGGATTCCAGTGTCGTTTCCGCCATTGCCGAAAAGTTCAGTGAACACCGCATCGAGGACGATTCCCAGACACGTGCCTACTGGCCCCGACTGCATAGCTTTGCAGTGGGTCTGAAGGGTGCTCCCGATCTGGAGAAAGCACGCCTCGTGGCACAGCACATTGGCACCGTACATCATGAAATCAACTATACGATTCAGGAGGGTTTGGATGCCATCCGCGATGTCATCTATTTCATCGAGACCTACGATGTCACCACCGTCCGCGCCTCCACACCCATGTATCTGCTTGCCCGCGTCATCAAGTCTATGGGCATTAAGATGGTGCTCTCCGGCGAGGGTGCCGATGAGATCTTCGGCGGCTATCTCTACTTCCACAAAGCCCCCAATGCCCAGGCATTCCATGAGGAGACGGTGCGCAAACTGGGAAAACTTTACCTCTACGACTGCCTGCGCGCCAACAAGAGTCTCTGCGCCTGGGGTGTCGAAGGTCGCGTGCCTTTCCTCGACAAGGAATTCCTAGATGTGGCCATGCGAACCAATCCGGAGGTGAAGATGTGTGGACCGAAGAAGAACGGCGAACCGGGCTTTGAGATCGAGAAGCGCATTGTGCGCAAGGCATTTGCCGATATGCTACCCGAAGAAATCGCATGGCGACAGAAAGAGCAGTTCAGCGACGGCGTAGGCTACAGCTGGATCGATACGCTGAAGAAGATAACGTCCGAGGCCGTCAGCGATGAACAGATGGCGCACGCTGCCGAGCGATTCCCCATCAATCCGCCGCTCAACAAGGAGGAATACTACTACCGTTCTATCTTCGCAGAACATTTCCCCAGCGACAGTGCGGCCCGCAGCGTGAACCAAGAGGCCAGTGTGGCTTGCTCCACCGCAATCGCTTTGGAATGGGATGCAGCATTCAAGAACATGAATGACCCCAGCGGACGTGCCGTGAAGGGAGTTCATGAAAAGGCATATTAAGATTTGACAATTGGACAATTTACAATTCGACAATTAAATGAAGCAGCAAGCGAGACTGATATTGGAAGATGGCACGGTGTTTTGCGGCTGGTCGTTCGGAGCAGAGCAGAACACGGCGGGTGAAGTGGTGTTCAATACGGCCATGACGGGTTATCCCGAGAGTTTGACCGACCCCAGCTATGCCGGACAGATTCTGACCTTCACCTATCCGCTCATAGGAAATTATGGTGTACCCGAAACGGAAGGAACACCCCTTCCGCATTTCATGGAGAGCGACCGAATTCACCCTAAGGCCATCATCGTAGCAGATTATAGCGACGAGTTCTCGCACTGGAATGCCAAGGAATCGCTCGGTGATTGGCTGAAGCGCGAAGGCATTCCTGCTATCACTGGAATTGACACCCGCCGTCTGACAAAGGTTCTTCGCGAGCACGGAGTGATGATGGGACGGATTATTATAGAAGGTCTAGGCCATTTAGAAAAACCAGGCTCTCTAGAGAATCTAGCCTACGGCTCCATAAACTGGGTGGAGCAGGTAAGTTGCAAGGAAGTGATTACCTACAAGCCAACGGAACAAATCGTAAATCGTAAATTAAAGCGCGTTGTCCTCGTCGATTGCGGCGTGAAAGCCAACATCATCCGCTGTCTCCTCAAGCGTGGCGTAGAAGTCATCCGTGTTCCTTGGGATTATGACTTCAACCAGTTGGACTTTGATGGTCTCTTCCTGGCCAATGGTCCTGGCGACCCGGAACGCTGTGAAGCAACGGTGGAGCACATAAGGACTTTCCTTAAGAACGAGACTGCAAAGCTCCCCTCCCTAATGGGAGGGGTCGGGGGTGGGTCTGTTGTAAGACCTCTCATGGGCATCTGCCTCGGCAACCAGCTTTTGGCCCGCGCCGCAGGAGCGAAGACCTACAAGCTGAAATACGGCCACCGCTCGCACAATCAGCCCGTGCAGCAGGTGGGTACGACAAAGTGCTTTATCACCTCGCAGAATCACGGTTATGCCGTCGATGCCAGCACCCTACCTTCCGATTGGGAACCTCTCTTTGTGAATATGAACGACGATTCCAACGAAGGTATCCGTCACAAGACCTACCCCTGGTTCAGTGCCCAGTTCCACCCTGAAGCCTGCAGCGGACCTACAGATACGGAATGGATGTTTGATGAGTTCGTTTCTTTAGTCGAAAAGTTCAAAAGTTCAAAAGTTCAAAAGTTCAAAAGTAAACAAGTTGACAAGTTGGATGAAGAAGGAAACAACTCGTCAACTATAAAAGAAGGAAACAATTCGTCAACTATAAAGAAAGTTCTCCTCCTCGGCTCAGGCGCCCTGAAAATCGGGCAGGCGGGCGAGTTCGACTACTCTGGAGCTCAGGCGCTGAAGGCGCTGAAGGAAGAGGGAGTGCGAAGCATACTCATCAACCCGAATATCGCTACCGTCCAAACATCCAAGGATATAGCCGATGTCGTGTATTTCCAGCCCGTGACGCCCGAATTCGTAGAACGAGTCATTGAGAAGGAACGGCCAGACGGCATCTTGCTCTCCTTTGGCGGACAGACGGCACTGAACTGCGGCGTAGAACTCTACAAGCGCGGCATCCTGGAGAAATACGGCGTGAGGGTCTTGGGCACCCCCGTACAAGCCATCATCGACACCGAAGACCGCGAACTCTTCGTGAAGCGTCTCGATGAAATCGACGTGAAAACCATCAAGAGCGAAGCCTGCTCCACCATCGCAGAGGTGCAACAGGCCGCCCATGAGCTGGGTTTCCCTGTCATCCTCAGAGCTGCCTACGCCCTCGGAGGCCTCGGCTCCGGCTTCTGCGACAACGAAGAGGAACTGCTCGCACAAGCCGAGGAAGCCTTCTCTTTCTCCCCGCAGGTGCTGGTGGAGAAATCCCTAAAAGGCTGGAAAGAAATCGAATATGAGGTCGTGCGCGACCGCTTCGACAACTGCATCACGGTCTGCAACATGGAGAATTTCGACCCCCTCGGAATCCATACGGGCGAATCCATCGTCGTGGCTCCCTCCCAGACCCTCACCAACAGTGAATACCACAAGCTCCGTGCCCTCGCCATCAAGATCATCTGCCATATAGGCATCGTCGGCGAGTGCAACGTGCAATATGCCCTCGACCCCAACTCTGAGGATTACCGGGTCATCGAGGTGAATGCACGCCTCTCACGCTCCTCAGCTCTCGCCTCAAAGGCAACAGGCTATCCCCTCGCCTTCGTCGCCGCCAAACTCGGCCTCGGCTACGCCCTCTTCGACCTGAAGAACTCTGTCACGAGGACCACCAGCGCCTTCTTCGAGCCAGCCCTCGACTACGTCGTTTGTAAGATTCCACGCTGGGACCTCTCCAAGTTCCATGGCGTGAACCACGAACTGGGCTCCTCGATGAAGAGTGTCGGCGAGGTTATGGCCATTGGACGCACCTTCGAGGAAGCGATGCAGAAGGGACTGCGCATGGTCGGACAGGGTATGCATGGTTTCGTGGATAATAAGGCGCAGCACGTCACAGGCATCTCCGAGGCACTGAAGCACGCCACCGACACCCGTATCTTCGTCATTGCACAGGCCATGCTGACGGGCTACACCGTGGAGCAGATCCATTCGCTGACGAAGATCGACCGTTGGTTCCTGCAGAAACTGAAGCACATCGTCGACATCAACGACCGACTTAGAGAGTTCTCACAGGTAGCATACATGGCAGAGGTCATGGATCCGCTGGAACTCATCGAATACCTCGAAGCGCCGGAGTTCGTCCACCTCCTTCGCGAAGCCAAGGTCTATGGATTCTCCGACTTCCAAATTGCACGGGCTCTCGGTCTCGGCGCTACACGTTCGATGGAAGCGGCTGGACTGACCGTGCGTCGTTGGCGGAAGGAACTCGGCATCCAGCCCACCGTCAACCAGATCGACACCCTTGCCGCAGAGTATCCTGCACAGACCAACTACCTCTATCTGTCATACTAACCTTTATCTTGCTGGATAACGCCGCGAATGGTGACCTCAAAGGGGGCCACATGACTTGTTTTGTAGTATCAGAACAAGAAAAATGCAGGGAATAGCCGCTCATAACATAAAAAAGGTTAGCGAAATGCCGTCAGTTTGATATTAAATGCCGAACTTTGCAGGGCAAAAACCATAAAACGAAGCTTATGAGCACACTTTCACCTATCCATCACCCGTTGAGAAATCGCATCATCCTCCTCATCGCCTGTCTGTACTGCGTACTGACAGTACAGGCTTGGGAACGCGAAGCCATCTGGCCCAAAGGCAAGATGCCCGATGCCCAGCCCCATCAGATTGCCGCCATGACCGACGAGGCCGGACAGAAGGATTTCCGCCCCGACAAGCATCGCACCGCCTACCTCGAATGGTTCGACGCACCTGCCGCAGACGTCAGGAAGGACGGCTGCATGATCCTCATCTCCGGCGGCAGCTACGAGTGCTGCTGCGACGTGAACCTCATCCGAATGTGGCGCGAGACGTTCACCAAACTCGGCTTCCAGTGCGTGAACTTCGTCTATCGCACCCCGCGACCCCAGGGACTGCCCATCTATCAGACGGCGTGGGAGGACGGACAGCGCGCCGTGCGTATGGTGCGCAGCGAAGCCCGCAAACGAGGTTTCGACCCCGAGAAGATTGGAGTCATCTCCATGTCCGCCGGCTCCCACCTGGCACTGCTCCTCGCCACCAGTTCCCAGACACCTGCCTATGCCCCCGTCGATAAGCTCGATACCGTGCCCTGCCACATCAACTGGGCACTGGTGAATGCCCCCGCCTACGTGACCACCGACGGCGCAACCGGCACTCCCGCCATCCGCCAGGGGTATGGCCTCGATGTGCAACTCTCCGACGTCTTCAAGTTCGACGCCAAGACCTGTCCCGTCAGCCTCCACCACGGTGGCAACGACCCGTATTCCCCCAACGGCTCCACACTCATCTACCGCGAGTTCCGCCGGCACCACGTTCCCGCCGAGCTTCACCTCTATCCCGGCAAGGGACATGGAGCCTTCGGACTCGAGCGCGGCATCGAGTTCATGACCCAGATGGGCTACATGGGACCCGTAGCTCCGGAGGAGGACATCATGCAGCGCTACGCCAGCGACGAGGCGCGCCGCGAGAAGACCACCGAAGACCTGTGGCCCGAAGGCAAGATGCCCGACGCTCAGGCAGAGCAGTGCAAGCCTTACCTCGAGTGGCACTTTCCCAAGGAGCTGAAGACAAAAGCCATACAAATCATCTACTCCGGCGGCAGCTATATGGGGAATAACCCCGACGGCTTCGAAGTCACACCCGCACGCCGCTACCTCAACGAACAGGGCATGACCGTCGTCACCATGAAGTACCGCACACCGCGACCCCGGGGGCTGGCCAAGCACACCACCGCCTGGCAGGACCTGCAGCGCGCCGTACGCATCGTTCGCAGCAAGGCAGAGTCACTGGGGCTGGATCCCAACCAGATCGGCATCATGGGCAGCTCCGCCGGCGGACATCTCACCCTGATGGGTGTCACCTCGTCGCTGCACCAGTCCTACCTCCCCATCGACGATATCGACAAGCAACCCTGCAACGTACAGTGGGGCATCGGCATCTATCCCGCCTACGCCCTGACCGACGGCGCCAGCGACCCCAACACCGAGGGCGGCAACCCCGACAGCGCCGTGCTCGTGCCCGAGTTCAGCTTCGACCTGAAGACCTCCCCCATGCTCTTCATCCATGGCGACGCCGACGGCTATGCTTCCATGGGCTCCGTGAAGACGTGGGAGAAGATGCGCAGCATGGGCATCCAGAGCGAACTGCATACCCTCGCCCTGCGCCCCCACTGCTTCCAGCGCACCGCATCGCCAGGCACCGGCAGCTACACCTGGCTCGACCGCATCGGCGAATTCCTGAAATACATCATCAAATAGCACGCGTTCGTCTGCAGGGCAAGAATTATTATTCTTCAAGTTTCAGGTTTCAGGTCTCAAGAAATGCTCCAGCTGGCCCAGCGGGGCATTTCTTGAGACCTGAAACTAACATCTTGAAATGTTTATAATTCGTGTCTTTCGTGTCTTTAGATGTTGAAATACATGCTGAAGAGGGAAGTATAGCGATGTCTTTTCTTAAATAATCTTAATGCGCAGTTAACATGGGAGTCTTTCTGCGTTATATAGATGTTATGAAAGCAGAAATGTTCACATTCGTTGTTTCACGACTTCGTCCTCGGTTGCTGGCTCTCGCGTTGCAGTTTAATGCTGGCAGCGATGCCGCTGAGGATGCTGTACAAGAGGCGTTGATGCGGCTGTGGACGGCGTGGGAAAGACTGGCCACGGAGAAAGATGCAGAGCGGTTAGCGGTACGGCTCACGAAACATGCCTGCATCGATGTCTTTCGTCAGAACCAGCAACAACAGACGGTGGAGCTGAAGGACAATACAGCTGTGGCCTCGGAGGATGCTATTCATGAAACCGAACTGCAGCAAGCCCTGGAACAAGCCGTCGCTGCACTGTCTCCATCCGAGCGCAGGTTGTGGACGCTGTTTGCTGAAGCACAGATGAGCAGCGCCCAGATAGCTGCCGCTACTGGAATTGCGGTACGCAGCGTGAGCGCTATGCTCAGCACAGCACGAAGACATATCGTTGAATCATTAAAGAAAGGAGGAGCACTATGAATAGTAAAGAATTAAACGTGAAGTATGAGAGCATAAACCTTGAACACTATCTTGCGGGTCAGGCACCCTTGCACGCCGAGCGCCTGAACTTGCCGTCAGACGAGGAACTGGATGCGGCAGAGGCGGAGTTCGACAAGATTATAGCAGAACGCAAGCCGTCGGCTCGCCGCATTCCTCTGTGGCCGTGGGCGGCGGCAGCTGTGGCGGCTGTGGTGGTAACAGTAATTCTTTTGTGGCCAGACGCGCGACCTCTGTCATCATCTGAACAACCTGCACTCGTATCACAAGCATCCCACGCAACAGATTACAGGCCAACAACGGCTATGGAAAATACCGAAGCCACATCAAAACCTCTTGTGGCAGAAGCGCTTCCAAAGCCGTCCTCACGGACAGAGAGGCTGCAGCCAGACTCCTCGCAGCCCGCACCAACCCCCACCTGCCAGTCAGCAGAGCCGTCGCAACCTATTAGCTGCGGGTACGAGCCAAGCGAGCTCCCACAAACCGCCCAGGCAGATCCTATAACGCATTCCGAAGAATTGCCCCCACAAGATACTCTGCCCCCATTGCCCCAGGACCGCCAAGCCCTCGCAGACATCTATCTTGCAGAAATTGCCCTGCAGGTAGCCTACAGACAACGAGCCGTACAGGAAACTGTGAGCGCCTACCAGACCAGCATCATCACGGGCGAAGAACCGGTGCAGCCTATCATCGCATTTTGACAGATTAACAAGAAACACCCTCTACGATTATGAAGACAATATTGAAAAGCCTATTGACAGCGAGCTTGCTACTCGCCTCCATGTCCGCTTCGGCGCAATGCGTGAAGCTGGAGAAGAGAATGAATACGCTCATTTCGGAATACAGCGAGGAGCTGTGTACCAACAAGACCATCAACGAGACGCGCGATCCCTTCAGGCCCGACCGTCCGCTGACCTCCAAATGCGCAATCTATTACTTCACCCTCAAGAAGAAAAGCTCGTATCAGCGTGAATTGTTGGATGAGATGCTTCGCGCGATGGAAACAGAAGGCGGCGAAGATCCAAACTGCTACTCCGTCAACAGCATGAACGAATCATCGAGCGCCGACAACCTGGGCAACGTCCGTAGGCTGATGATTGGCGAAAACCCTGAGAACTTTATTGAAGTGGGTAAGGACTATAATCATTTTTATAATGTAAACGCCATCGATACTGCTGATGCCACGAAAAGCCACCGCTACGCCTACGCCGTGGAATGGCGCGAGAAAGGAAAGACCATAGAACTTCGATATATCGTCACCTACGCCAAGATTCCTTCCGCCACCACAACCATCACCCAGCCTGCGTGGCCATATATCGACCTCGGACGTTCGCGCATTCGCAGAAACGGACCTATTCAGGCAGAAAGCAAGGCACAAGCATACTTCCTCGGCAAGGGATACCCCATTCAATCCATCGACAGCCTCATTCAGTCGGCAAGGATGAAGGTGCAGGAAGAGAGAGAAGCCTATGAACAGATAAGGCAGTATATAGCCGACAACAGAGCCGTCGTCTGGAACGACAGCCTCAGACATGAAACAGACCCTGTGACCGATGTCGTTTCCCGTCTGCACCAGGGCCAACCCATCACCTCCGACGACCTCCTTTGCAACGACAACATCCTCCTCATCTTCTCGCAGCTGAAGCAGCAGTACCTGTCAGGACAGAAAAGCGAGTTCAACGCCATCTCCATCTACACCCTCTGCAAGCGGGCCCGTGAGTACGGTTTCTTCACCAATCCGCTTGCCAAGGCCGAGCTGGACCAGCTCAAAGATGAGGTCATAACCATGTACAACCAGACAGAGGACAAGACCTGTTCCAATTACCTCCAGATGGCATTCAACGAACTCGAAAAGATTCAGCAGTTGAACGATGTCCCATAATCATTCTGGGAACTTGAGGATAATAAAAACATGTCACCCGCGTTATAAATAAAGAAGAAAGAGACAAAGCAATGAAGCAAAGCGTCGTAGTGATAATGGCACGCATTAAAACAGTCGTTATGCGCCAGCTACTCCCCGCCCTTATGGGAGGGGTTTGGGGGTGGGTCTTTTTCCTCCTTCCAACGACGCTTCAGGCCGACATCCTGAAGGGGCGCGTGGTAGATGCAGAAACCAAGGAGCCGCTGCCCGAAGCCACACTCAAGTTGATGCAGACGAAGGACTACAATGGGCACACGGCTACCTGGATCATGCAAAGCACAACCGACACATTAGGCTGTTTCCACCTGAACCTGAGCGGACGCGGCACGCTGGAGGCTTCCATGATAGGCTATTATTCCAAGACGAAGGCGGTGCTGGGCTTCTCCGACGACCGCAAGGACACCATCAATGTGGGTGACATCGAACTGAAGCCCTCCGAGACGCTGATGAAAATGCTGGAGGTGAAGGGACGTGCCCGTCGCTTCACTGTCCGAGGCGACACCATCGTCTTCAACCCTGAAGCCTTCCACCTGCAGGAAGGAGCACGGCTGGACGAACTCATCAAGCAGCTGCCAGGTGTACAGGTGGCTGAGGACGGCAGCATGACATGGAACGGAAAACCCATCCGCATCACCATGGACGGCGAGAGCCTCTTCGGCGGCAACGCTCTTGTCAGCCAGCTGCCTGCCGAGGCGGTGGAGAGCATCAAGGCGTACAACAAGTCCTCGAAGTTCAGCCAGCGCACCGGCAAGGACGATGGCGGCGAGGATATGGTCCTCGACCTGACCATCAAGCCGGGCTTCCTCGACCGCTGGTACGGCGATGCCACCGCCGGCTACCAGAGTCCCGATCACTACGAGGCAGACCTCGACATGCATCGCCTGTCCAAGGACAATCCCGCCATGCTCTTCCTCGATGCCAATAATGTGAACAAGCAGAAACACCGCACCATGAACGGAGGCTGGGGTAGTTATGGAAAGGGCAACGGTCAGGGACAGAGTGCAGCGGGCGGATACCAGCACAACTGGCGCAGGCAGGAGGGCACCCAGGAAATGAGCAGCCACTATAGCGCCAGCGGCGGACTATCGCATTTCGACCAATGGAGCACCACCCGCCGCGACACGGAGAACTATCTGGAGGACGCCGATGTCAAGCGCACCAGTTCCGAGAACTACCAGCGCAACCATAAGCTCAACCCTTATCTCAATACCTATTTCGCCTGGGACATCGATTCGCTGAACACCCTCCTCTTCGAGGCTAATGCAGACTTCACGGACAAACGTTCCAACGGATACACGGATATGACACAGGAAGGGCTGCTGCGTCAGCTGACGAACCACCACGGCAAGGGTCACGAATTCAAATTCAACACCGAAGGCACCTGGTATCACTTCATGAACAACGACGCAGAACTCGGCGCCAGCTTTAGAATCAACTACACCAACAGCAAAGACCGCCAATGGACCGACCGCCAGGTTGAAGACCTGCGCACCGTGTCCAGCGGTTCCGCCGCTGGAACCACGCTCCCCTCTTCCCTCGCCAAATCTTTCAGTCAATATTCCTTCACCCCCTCCACCTACTTCTCCGCCACTGCCGAAGGTCACTACAAGCAATGGCTCTTGAAGCGATGGCTCATGGGAGTCGAATATACCTTCGACTACAAACGCAACCGCAGCCATCAGGACTTCGAGACAGATGGCATGGCCGATGCCGCCAACTCATATAGCGACCACAACGACCTCTGGCGCCACGCTGTGAACCTCAGTTCCACCATCGACCTCTCGCCCATAAAGCTCATGCCCCGTCTCTCTACAAAGTTGCAGCGCGAACGCCAGGACTATCAGCGTGGGCTCCTCGACACCACCGCCACGCGCCGCCGCCTGCTCCTTGAACCCTCCCTGCGCATCACGTGGAAGATTGCCCGTACCATCGGTCTGGAGCTGAACTACAACTACTCCACCTCACAGCCCTCGCTCATCAGCACCCTCGCCTACCGCGACCAGACCGACCCGCTCTTCATCACCGAGGGCAACCCCGACCTGAAGGACACCCACACCAACAATTTCCAACTGAACTTCAATACCGTGCTGGCTAAGCAGCAACTCTCGCTCAGCGCCACTATTGACTATAAGTTCAGCGACCGCGAGACGCGCACAGCCCTCACCTACCAACCCTCCACTGGTATCTACACCAGCCGCCCGGAAAATGTACGCGGCTCGCGCTACTTGAACTTCCGGCTGAACTACGACCAAGGCTTCGGCGACATCTTCCGCCTGCAGAACGACCTGCGACTCGCCACAGAACAGAACTACGCCTTCCTCACACAAATAGTGCACCCAGCGGTATCCCCGTCGAGTTTCCCCTCCACCCTTGAAAACTCCGTCCCCGCTTCTGTAGCTCCCACCCTCAACCGCCAGCACCAGCTCCGTACCACCGACCGCCTCACTCTCTCTGCCGACTGGAGCTGGCTGAAGCTCTCCCTCTATGGCGAGCTCAGTCCCAACCGTCTGCGCTACTCCGAATCACCCGATCAGAACACCACCATCTGGTCCAACAAATTCGGCTTTCGCGGCGAACTGACGAAGGGCAACTTCGTCTTCACCACCTCCCTGACCGAACACATGTACAGCGGCTACACCGTAGAAAGCATGAACCGCAACCTCCTCGTCTGGGATGCCTCCGTCACCTGGAAAATCCTGAAGAACAAAGCCCGCCTGAAACTGGAACTGGACGATATCCTCAACGCCGAAGACGACAAAAGTATCAGCCAGAGTGCCTCGCAGCAGACCGTCACCCGCTACGACTTTCGCCACCACTACATCGGCCTCAGCTTCACCTATCACCTCGACGCGAAGAAGAAGGAGTGAAGATACTCTTGCTGACCTCTAGTCTCATGAATAAATTAGAAGAAATCATCTATGTCTCGACTTTTAACATCTTTTATAGGTAATCTTTTTGGGAGGTCTGCGTTATATAGGCAGACGAACCAAAAAGCGAAAACGATGGATAAAAGCGTTATGACCGAACAAGAGTTCGAGCAAATGGTTAAAAGGATGCGGCCTCGGCTGATGCAGATGGGGCATGAGTTCTTCGGTTCTGACACTGAGGCTGAGGAGGTAGTACAGGAAACATGGCTTAGAGCATGGAACGTACGTGAGCGTGTGACACTTACCGATGCATACGTCTTGCGTATCGCCCGCAATTGTTGTGTCTCAATGTGGCGTGGGCAGCGTGCACAGGTAGAATTGACAGACGAAGATGGCTCTGTTGTCTCTGAGGTTACACCAGAGGAAGAGATGGAGGAACGCGAGAACTCTGAATGGTTACAATCGCGCCTCCAACGTTTGCCAAAAGCCGAGCGCGAAGTATGGCAATTATTTTATGATCAGGGATTGACAGTTGAGGAGATTGCCGAAGCGCGAGGCATTACCGTGAGCACGGTTCGTAAGACCATCTCCAAAGTGCGAAGCAACCTTCGTAAAGACTTGCGCCGTCATTTCATCGGGCTACGTCATCTTCTCATTTTCACCCTCATCGCATTAGCAACAGGTATCGCAGTTGCAGCTATCATCAGTCCTCGCGGCACTGTACGTGGTGTTATCCAGAAGGTTTTCAAGTTTCCGGAGGACACAACCATCTTTGAAGGTATACCAGAGGTGATGCCCAGCTATCAAGGAGACATAGATGCTCTCTATCGCCACATCGCCTTCGAAATGCATTATCCCGAAGCTGCACAGGCAGACAGCGTGCAAGGGCGCGTCTTTTTACGTTTCGTGGTGGAGAAAGATGGCCGCCTCACAAACTTTGAAGTTCTGCGCACACCTGATGAACGCCTCTCTGCCGAAGCCATCCGCGTCCTTCACCTGACAGAGCCTTGGATTCCAGCCAAGAATAATGGTCGTGATGTTCGTTCTCGTTTTTGTATGCCCATCACATTTCATATAAAATAAGATTATTACCATAAAATAGTTAGTAAACAGAAAGACCTATAGGCACATTGGTCCCGCTTCGTTGTGATGACGAGGTGGGGCTTTTATTTTTAACATCTTTTATAGGTAAAGATTCATGCGGTCATGCGTTATAAGGGCAAAAGATTAAAAAGTAAAACCTATTGTAACGTATGAAAAGAATTACATTTTTACTCCTTGTTATCGCTGCTGTATGCGGTGAGACTTGGGCACAGCAGAAGGAAGCTGGCATCATCACACTCGGGCGTAAGCGTCTGGGCAAGGCCGCAGTGGTCGATACAAGCGACGTGCGCATTTATTACGCTTTGAATGCCGACACAATCAGCAATCAGGACACGTATATGGATTTACGCGTCTTAGAAGTTGGCAAGCATATCACCAAATGCAGCAGCGAATTTGTGCGCGAAGGCGAGGCTCATCAGAAGGAACTCTTGAAGACGTGGAAGTTGGCCCATCCCCATGCCGACGGCGTTCCCCGTGCTTGTCCCATTCATGGCAAACGCGCTGATTACTGGAACGAGATTCAGTACACCGACATCTACATTGAGGACAACACCGCAACGGAATACCACACCATGCCCCACGGCTTCCAAGGTGAGAACGGGTATTTAGTGGAACGATATCCAGGGCAGGAATGGACGCTGGATATGCTTGGCTTGGACAAATTAACAATACTAGGCCATCCATGCCAGAAAGCTACCTGCCACTGGCACGGTCGTACATTCATCGCCTGGTTCGCCCCCGATATCCCTATCCGTCGCGGTCCGTGGATCTTCGGAGGACTGCCAGGCCTCATCCTGAAGCTTTATGACGAAGATTGTCATTACACCTTCGAGGCCGTGAGTATCAAACGAGGAAAGCAGCCCATCACCCGCTACCAATACGAAGGCTACCGCAAGGCTAACCGCGAACGCTACCTGAAACTGAACCGCGAGATGAACGAGGGATTCTTGAACGCCATGGGGCGCCGTGGAGGCATGATGAAAAATGCCGTGGGCGAATGGGTAACAGCTTCCGGCCCTAAGATTCCGTATGAACCGCTTGAACTTGAATAATGTATAATATGTAAAATTGAAAATGAAGAAAGATGTTATTATGGTACTTGCCTTCTTCGCCGTATGCGGCGTTGCTTGGGCACAGCAGAAACAAAGTGGAGCCATGGTGCCCATGAACAAGCACAACACTGTCTTGGCGCGCAAAGCTATCGACACAGCGAACCTGCGCATCCTCTATGCATGGGGTGCCACAGACTTGAAGCAGGACAGCACGTATCTGGACTGCGGTCAGCTGCAGATTGGTAAACGGATGACAAAGTATTGCAGCCTCTTTGTGGAACAGGCCGACGACGAGCGGGTGGAATGGGGCAAGAAGAACCCGCACGCACAGAATGTTCCCAACGGCACTTGGTGGATGCGTGGCCGTAAGCCCGGCATTTGGAGTGAATATCAGTTCTCCGACATTTTCATCCACGGCGACACGCTAAATGAATGGGCAATGATGCCTGCTGGACAGGAGTGGCCGCAACGGTATGAGGAGAAATGGACTGGTCAGGAGTGGAAGCTGGAGGAAGGCCTGGCTACGCTCCTTGGTCACCGCTGCCAAAAAGCTACCTGTCATTGGCGCGGTCGAGACTACGTAGCGTGGTTCGCCCCCGACATCCCAGTGAAGCGCGGACCGTGGAAGTTCGGCGGCTTGCCTGGACTTATTCTGAAAGTCTTCGACAAGGATAAGCTCTACATCTTCGAGGCTGTGGCCATCGAGAAAGGCGACTTCCCCATCTGGCAGTATCCGAAAGAGGAATTCAAGACCTCCACGCGCCAACGGACGTGGAAGCTGCAAGTCGCCTACAACCGCAACTACCTCAAGACATCAGGCCGCCGCAAGTATGACCCCAACGCGCCGGGTTTCATGGGTGAACCGATGTCTGCCCCGCATGAGTACGACCCGATGGAGCTAGAATAAACAGACATCAACATGAACAAGAGAATCATCATCATCGTCCTCGCCGCATGCATCAAGGCAAGTGCACAACCCAAAGAGGGCGGGCATTGCCCGGCACCAATTTATGCCAGGGACTTCTCAAAGATGGAAGTGGTCGATACCACGCGGTTGCGTGTCCGTTACGCCTTCTGCGCCGAGAAGATTGATGACCACCTGACGTACATCGACTTGCAAAGACTCGATGTGGGCAGGCGCATCACGAAGTACTACAGCCAGTTTGTCTATCAGAGCGACTCGCTGCGATCTAAGTATGCCAAGGAGCATCCCGGTGCACAAGCCGTTCCGAGTTGGATGGGCGTGCAATGCCGTGAGCACGACCAATGGAGCGAATACGAGTGGAGCGACTACTTCATTGAGAACGGACAGCTGACAGAATACTGCCAGATGCCACAGTGGCTGCATCGCTACAACTCGAAATATAGGGAGGCAGTGCCGAAGCAAGAGTGGAAGTTGACCAACGAGACACAGACCATCATCGGTTATAAATGTCAGAAGGCTACATGCCATTTCCGTGGCCGCGACTTCATCGCTTGGTTCGCTCCCGCCATCCCAGTGAAGCGCGGACCATGGAAGTTCGGCGGTTTGCCTGGACTAATCCTGAAGGTACTGGACAAGGATGGGCTTTACACCTTCGAGGCCATCGGCATCGAGACTCGCCCGCATCCCATCACACGCTTCAAGGAGTTCAAGAACTACACCAGCTATGGGCGCGAGAAGGTGTGGAAGATGCAGCGCTCGTTCCACGAGAACTGGTTCAAGGCCACAGACTTCCATAAAGCCACGATTAATCCCGACGGAACTACAACAATTGGCGAAGCCGTATCTATTTTCACGCCCTATAATCCCTTAGAATTAGAATAATGAAAAGTATTTTGCTCATGTTGGTCATCCTCGTCATAGGTGGTAGGATGCAAGCTCAGACTGTTATCGAGGGTACGGTGACGGACTCGCTCGGGCAGGCGGTAGATGCTTACGTCACGGTATCGCCGAAAGGGACGGGGAGCATTATCGGCTTTGCGGACACGGACGCGAAGGGATATTATAAGTTGCAGTTCAAGAGCGCGGCAGACTCCGTGGTGGTGACAGCGGCGGGCATGGCCATCGGCAATGTGGCGCGGGTGGTGGCGAACAAGTCGCAGAGGGTTGACATCCGCGCGCGACAGAAAGCGATAGAATTGAAAGAAGTGTCAGTGAAAGCGGATAAGATACGCCAGCACGGTGACACGTTGAACTACACCGTTGGTGCCTACCAGCAGCAGGGCGACCGCGTCATTGGCGACGTGCTGAAGCGAATGCCCGGCATCGAGGTATCGGAGAGCGGCGCCATCAAATTCAATGGCAAGGCCATCAAGAAATTCTACGTGGAGGACATGGATCTGCTGCAAGGACGTTACGGCTTGGCCACAAACAACATCAATGCCTCGGACGTAGCCACAGTGCAGGTTTTGGAACACCATCAGCCCATCAAGGCACTACAGAACAAGAGCCTGACGGATGATGTGGCCATCAACCTGAAGCTGAAGAACGCAGCAAAAGGGACGGTGGCAATAAACACGATGGTGGGCGGTGGATGGCAACAGTCCAGCCCGTGGCGCATCGGTAGCCGACCGCTCACGGACGGACAGACGGTCATCGGCCAAAATCCGCTTTGGACAGCGGAGATCGTAGGCATGTACTTTGCTAAAAAGCGGCAGAACATGACCTTATATAAAGGTAATAACACGGGCGATGACGTGAGCCGCGAACTGACAGAGCATTATTCCAGTATCAACAGCGTGGGGCTGTACCCGTTCTGCCCAATGAATGCCGTCATGCCCAACGGCTCCGGCCTGCCGCAGAAGCGCACCTTCGACAATCACAGCCACATCGCCACCATGAACCATTTGGAGAAAGTGGGTGAGGACTCGGAGATAACGATGAACATCGCCTATCACCACGACGACATTCGCCGCGAGGGGACATCAGAGAGCGACCGCTTCATCAGCGAAGACAGCCGTCTGCTGACCAGCGAGACGCTGATATCGCAGACGCACTTGAATGACCTCAGCGGCAATCTGCGCTATATGTGGAATGCCAAGGACGGCTTTCTGGCAAATGTTATCAAGTTCGACGGTAGTTGGAACAACGATAAGGTTGAGGGATTACTGGCATCACAGTTGAATGGCCCACAGCCTATTAATTATGGCAGCGAAAGAACGCATCAGCACTTCGACCGTCCATCTTTAGCGGTAAGCAACACCACGAATCTCATCAAGAATATCGGCAAGCATACACTCGACCTGCATTTCTCGGCAGGCTATGCTCAGCGACCCAACACGCTGGCTGTAGGAGTGGATTCGCTCAATATGCAGCAGGAAGTTTTCAACACCCATGCCTATCAGCAAGACATTGACTCGCGTCATATCAACGCTAACTTTCACACAAACTATAATTTCCATTTCGGTTACTTTACCCTGTCATACGGGATTATAGCCAATGCCAGCTTGCATGGTATTACCACCGACTTGGATGGATTCACGCCTCCTGCCGCTTCTGGCAGTGAGGTCGGCAGCTCTCCCAGCGACACCCCCTCTCTACGCAACGACCTTTGGTACAACACCTACGAGCTTACCCTTGGCCAGCATTACAAGTGGGAGCGCGGCGGCTGGCGCATCAGCCTCGGCTGTCCGCTGAACCTCTACACGCAGACCCTTGATGACCGCGTCCGCGATGATAAGCACAGCTACGTCCACTTGCTTGTCTCGCCTACGTTTTCCACCAGCTATGAGTGGCGCGACTGGAGCGGCAACATCGGAGCCTCGTACTACAGAAACGTTGGCGACCCGGGCGGCATCTACAGCGGATACATTATGAACAACTACCGCTCGTTCCAGAGGTCGTATGTGGAACAGCTCTCCGAGACAGACCGTATCGGCACCAGCGCCAGCATCGGCTATCGCAGTGCCTTGAACGCCACCTTCTTCCGTCTGAATGCTAATTACAACCACACCCGCGACAATCAGATTTATGGCTACTCCTATCAAGGGGCCACCAGCGTCGTACAGGCCGTGGATCAGGCTACTACCGCAGACTCCTACAACCTCAGTTTCGATTTCAGCAAAGGCTTCGACTGGCTACAGACCACGCTCCGTGCCTTCGGCGGCTACGGCCATTCACACAGCGAACAACTGATAGCTGATCAGCTCTATCCATTTAATTCACGCACTATCAGTATTGGAGCTGGTGGTACAATAACACCCCTGCCATGGCTTAACTTTGTACTGAGCAGTGGCTACTCTTGGAACAGCAGCTACACCGACAGCGGCGGAAGTGACCTCTTGCGTACCGTGCGTACCGCCACCCAGCGTCTCTCGATGAATGTCTATATCACCAAGCAAATGACCCTCTCCGCAGCCGTCGAGGATAACTACACGAATCTCACCGCAGAAAACCGCCATGCTTGGTTTGGCGACATCAAGGCCAAGTACAAGCTCAGACGTTGCGACCTGGAACTTCAACTCAACAACCTATTCGACCAGCGCCACTACACCCGCGTCACCTATTCCGGCCTCGATATCTACACCAATACCTCACAGCTCCGTCCACGGAACATCCTCGCCACTGTGCGTTTCAAATTACTATAAGATTAAGAAGTTTTAACGGCTTCAACACAACTATTTCCTCTACAAATACGTTATATTATAAGAATGCGCAGAGTACCTTTAAAATGTATTTTATGAGCCACCTACGACTTTTAACCTTTTTTATGGGTAAAAAATCCTGCCCTCATGCGTTCTATAAGCGAATGAACTAAAACTATCCGACTATGAAAACAAGAAACCTTTGCCGTATGCTGTCTGCGGCCCTGTTCTTAACTTTTAGCCTGTCGCTTGCTGCGGAGGACATTTGGCTCTGGCCCATTGAGGGTCGGAAGGCGGGCGAGGGCATCCTCTATCGTCCGCAGGATAGGATTGGCGAGGAATTCAACTTCGACAACCTCTTCATCGCCGCCCCCGAGGGCACGCGGGTGCTCTGTCCCGCCGACGCCGTGGTGGGGTTCTACTGCCTCAACTACCACTTCACGCTCACCAGCTCTTCCAGCTTTGGTGCGCCCGACAAGCCCTTTGATGAAGTCGTAGCCGAAGGGAAGGAAGAGTGGCGTGCAAGGGGTATGGACGTCCGTTCCGTCTCCATCTTCATGGGGCTGCAGATTGGCGACAAGACGCTATGGATTACGGGCTTACGGCGCGACAACTCCCTTCCCACCGGCACGCATCTGAAGCGAGGCGACGTGCTCGGAACCGTGGGCTATAGTTATCGTGCCATCTACGAACCACACATCAGCCTGAGCGTTTCGAGTCATTCGAAAGCCGATGACCCCATGACGCCCTTCGGCCTGCGCACCACCTTCCACAAACCCGAGCCTGTCCCGACTAAGTTCCACCTGACGCGCGAGGAGGCGATGGCTGACTACCAGCAACTCGCCAGTAGCGTGAAGGAGATTTACCCCTCCTTAGATGACCTGATGACCGAGGCGGAGTACGATGCCTTCGTCAGCGAACAACTGGCGCGCATCCCTGCCGACGGCATTGCGCTGAAGGACTTCGCCAGACTCATCAAGGACTACAACGCCGTCATCCACGACTCGCACCTCAGCATCAGTTGCCAAGTGCCCACGAATCCGCAGGAGAAGACACAGGGCTTAGGCTACTACTACCCTCCCCTATTCTTCGGGCAGGTGGCCGTCAGCGACTCCCTGACCGACCATGCCTGTGTGGTGCTGATAGCCGATAGTACCCACGCCGCCTACGTAGGACGGCGCATCGCACGCATCGACGGGAAGCCAGCCGCAGACCTGATATCCATCACCCGCCGCAATTCCACCATCTACGACGCCGGCGTCACCTCCGTAGGCGACTACAACGCCTGCTTCTGGAATTCCATCGACTACGGCCTCGAACTCGGGCCTCAACCCAAAGGCAGAACCATCGTCTATGAGTTCGAGGACGGCGAACGGCTGGAGCTGCCCATGGCCGAAGGATTCATGGGGAACAGCAAGGACCGTAACAAGTGGTGGAACGCCCGGCAGACCAATCGGTATAAGAACAGTTCGTTCGGCATCCGTCAGCTCAACGACAGCGTCCTCTACATCGGCATCAGCACCTTCGGCCTCAACGATATGGACTGCGACAGCGTCGTCGATGCCATTCATCAGGCCGAGCGCGATAGCATCCCCTACCTCATCTTCGACGTCCGCAACAACTACGGCGGCGCTTCCGAGGTGCAGGATCGCTTGACCCGTGCCCTCTTAGGACGCATCCCCGATCGTCCGCATACCAGCTATCTGAAGGTCAATGCTCCGCTCTTCAAGAGCCTCACGATGAACTGGCCGGAAGGTGACACCATCTTCGGCGATTTCAAGCCCTTAGAAGGGCGGAAAGGGCTGTATCGGATGGAGGAGGAAGAGGATAACGCCATCCTTTCCACCATCGACTCGCTGGGTTACAACGGCCGTCTCTACGTCCTCATCGACAGCCGATCTGCCTCCGCTTCCGCCTTCCTGGCCGGAGCCATCAAGCGCAACGACCGCGGTTATATCGTAGGCCGTGAGACCATGAGCGCCTACCACACCGAGACCTGCGTCAAGTTCGCTAATATCTACCTCCCCAATAGCCAGTTTTCTGCCACCATCCCCATGGTGCGCGTGGTCATCGACGAGACCGTCAGCGACCGTCTGCCTGCCCTGCGCGGCGTCATCCCCGACTGCGACATCCCCATGAGTGAGGCCGAGTTCCACTACGAGGGCGACTACATCCTCAACCGCACCCTCCAGCTCATTGCCAATGGCATCTACCTCGACCCGCCCGCCGCCGCGACAGAAGTTTGTAAATATCTCCCCTACGCCATCGCAATCCTCGCCGCCCTCGCCCTCATCCTCCTATCCCTATTCCTCCGTCGTCGCTGCAGACAGACAAACAGAACCGAATCCCGAGGCGAAAGGACGTAACGGCTTCCGCGGTAAGACGTAGCGGCCTCCGCGATAAGACGTAACGGCCTCCGCAAAAGGACGTAACGGGCTACACGTATATACGTCTCGGTCTTTATGTATATACGTCCCGTTCCTTATGTATATACGTCTCGGCCTCTACGTCCTTACGTCCACGCGCCCGTGTTCGTATCTGTCGTGGAAGTAGTAGTCTGTTGCACGTGGAAGTATAGTTTGTTGCATGACAAAGTATAGTTTGTTGCACGTGGAAGTATAGTTTGAGTTTGCCATGAGTCTAATAAGTGGGAATAGAATGCCCCAGCGGAAACCATGAAGGAAATCATGTCCGTCATCACCCGGGAGTACCCCCTCCTGCAGGTCACCCACGGCATGAAGATACGCATCGGCTCCGCCCTGAAGCAGCACGGATTCGAACCCCGTCAGCACAACAGCGGAGTTCATTACATCCTGGTTCCCAAGAGAGTAGCATGACCGCCCTTCTGCAAGTCCATCTGATAAAGGAGCTGTATCATCTTGAGTGATGCAGCTCCTTTTTTGCAATCGCCCCCCTCTTTCTTACCTTACGAGTTGTTTCCTTCGTGCTGGAGAAAAAACCTCAACATTGTTGAGGCTAATCAGTTGGTCCAAGTTTCAGAAGTGAAGAGTGAAGACTCTCGCAACAGTTTTTGCGAAAAATCCTTCGTCAGGGCGGGCGTTTTCCCCGTTTCTTCCCGCCGAAATAATACATTGTATATGATCCATGATCCATTAAACACACTTTTCTCCTCCTTTTTTATGCTCGATTCGCGAATAATCGCTATATTTGCAGCCGGAATGTGCGAAAAATGTGATTATGAAGATTGCAATATACACCTTAACCTCAGAACTCCACGACGAAAAGGCTGTGGAGTCTGTGACACACGAATTCCTGGGAGGTCTTGGCATTGAATATCTTTTCCGAGGACGCGACTATGCTGACTATGGCAGCCATCCACTCTCGCTCATCTATGTGCGGACAGGTGGAACAGAGGGAATCTTCCTGCGCCTGTTGCCTATGCTGCTGGAGAAATCGCGTCAGCCGTTCTACCTCCTCACTTCCGGCAAAAGCAATTCGCTGGCGGCTTCGATGGAAATCCTGTCGTATCTGCGTCAAAAGGGGATTCCGGGAGAAATACTGCACGGCAGCAGAGAATATATCAACCAACGTATTCTGACGCTGGAACGCGTGGAAGAGGCCCGTCGGCAACTGAGCCATTGCAGGCTTGGTGTCATCGGCAAGCCCTCGGATTGGCTCATTTCCAGTGGCGCGAACTATGACGTCGTAAGAGAGCGCCTTGGCATAGAGCTCGTGGATATATCCATGCAGGAATTGCTTGATGCTATTGATGAGTGCACCATTTACGAAGGACTGAAAAAGATAATCTGCACGCACCAACTGAACGGTTTCACCTTGCGCTGCTTTGACCTGTTGACAGCAGTGAAAAGCACAGGTTGCCTACCCTTGGCGAAGCTGAACAGCGAGGGCTATGTGGCAGGCTGCGAGGGTGATGTGCCAGCCATGCTGTCGATGATGATAGCCCGCTCGCTGACAGGCGTCTCTGGCTTCCAGGCTAATCCCGCACGCATCAACCCCGATACGGGCGAGATGCTCTTTGCCCATTGCACCATTCCGCTGGATATGGTGGAACGCTACGAACTGGACACCCATTTCGAGTCGGGCATCGGTGTGGGTGTTCGTGGATTCATGAAGGAGGGACCCGTCACGCTGTTCAAGGTTTCGGGCGACCTCAAACGGAGTTTCGTGGCCGAAGGAATGCTGGTGAGAAACACGGCGGAGCCCGACCTCTGTCGCACGCAACAGGTCGTCCAACTCTCAGATCCCAGCCAAGCAACCTATTTCCTGACGAACCCGATTGGGAATCACCACATCGTCATACCTGGGCATATCGGTCCATTACTGGAAGAATTGTTGAAATAGCCGTTACAGGATATATGGAAGAAATGAGAAAGGCACGGTCAAACTCCCATTTCCCCATTGTGATGATGGCGGCAGCGGTGGCTGCTACGGCTTCTGTTCAGGAATGAAGTGATTTAATACAGCAGGCCAACCACCCAGAGGGGCAGTTTCTTGCCAACGGGGAATTCCATCGAATCTGCAAGGATGTATGAGTTGGGAATGTCGGCTATCTGGTCGAACGATTTATCCTGCCCGCCCACTTCTATCGTAACCTTGCCGTCAATCAAGAAGTCGCCATACGTCTTGCCATATTCTATGGTATGACCTACCGCCAGTTGGTTGACTACAAAGCACTCTCGCTGGGTGCCTACATTCAGATTCGAGCTCAGTGCACAGAGCATATTGGGGTTGTGCACATAAATCTTATCGGGTTTCTGCATCTTTGTCACCGACTTATTGTCGGCATACAGCAGGTGCAGCAATTCTGCCCTTTGCATACTCGACAGATAGCTCAGCACCGTGTTCTTATTCAGTTCCAGATAGGATGCCAGTTTGGCGATATTCACGTCATAAGGCACATTATTGGCCAGAAACAGCATCATCGCCTTGAGCTTGCGTGTGTAGGCAGGATCAACGCCGCAGAACTGTGTCATCTCCTGATCGATGATAAAACTCACCACATTCTCTATGCGGCTGTAGTATTCCTGCTCATCGCCATCGTAGAAGGGGTAGTAGCCCACACGCATATATTCCTCGAAAAGGGGCTGGGGATGACACACCTTGCACACCTCTTCACAAACGGCATCAGCTTCCTCCAGCACTTCCTGCAGCGTGTATACAGGTAGTTCGATGTTCTTGTAGAAACGGAGGTACTCTCGAAATGAGAGCCCTGCCATATCGTAGCTCAGCACCCTGCGCGACAGGTCGGCATCGGCATTCAGAATCTGCAGGAGCGACGAGCCCGTAAAAGTAATCTTCATATCGGGCCACAGGTCGATGATTTCTTTCAACTCTTTGCTCCATGTGGGATATTTATGCACTTCGTCGAGAAACAGGTGCTTGCCGCCCATCAGGTGGAACCGCTCAGCGACTTCCATCAGTGTGTGACTGGCAAAGTACATGCTGTCCAACAGGCAATAGAGCGCCTCGCTGGCATTCACCCCGTACATCTGTTTGATATACTGTCGCATCAGCGTTGTCTTGCCCACGCCTCGCGAACCACGTATGGATACAAGCTGCTTCTCCCAGTTCACAGACTTCATGATATCGCGGACGATTGCAGAGCTCGTCTGCGATATCAAAATGCGATGTTTCTTAAAAAGAGTCTCCATTATTGCGTTATTTATAGCTTCAGGCCGCAAAGATACATGAACTTAGTGTAATAACCAAATTTTTTGCAAAAAAGGTTAGCACAATAAGCGATTATATATGTTTTTAGCTTATTAATATAAGCGATATTTTATATAGTGTGTCGCGTTTTTGAAAAAATTTCCCTTTTTCGACATCATGGATCGCGCAAAGGTTACTGCATAGAGGATAAGGTTTTGAGAATCTGCGCGAAACTTATTGTATCCTTCAAGCTGGACCATGAGGTCTGTGTGAGGTCTGCGTGAGGTCTTGAGACGACATCTCACGAGGTAAGTCGCTTGTTATGAGGCGAGTGATGCTACTTCGTGAGGTGTGAGGTCTTTTTCGGTTTCTTCAGTATTTTTGCCTCTTTCTGCATTTTCTTTCCCTTTTCTGCTTGTGTTTGGAAGAAAAGTTGTACCTTTGCGGCGTGATAGAGCCCCTAAGACCAGGAACAGATCATTAAACTTAAGGTATATGCGCGAAAGAATCGTTTTACTACTATGTGCCCTACTGGCGATGCAGCTCGTCGGGGCGCAGACTACACCGGCATCCAGTGGCTACCTCTTCGTCTATTTCGAGGGTGGAGGAGACTCGAAACAGATGGAGCAGCTACGATTTGCGGTGAGCGAGGACGCACAGAACTGGTTTGCACTGAACGGGAATAAGCCCGTCATTGCCAGCGACAGCATCAGCACCAGCGGCGGCATACGGGATCCACATATCCTGCGCGGAGAGGACAACGACTATTACATCGTGGCCACAGACATGCACACCTACGACCCGCAGCAGGGTTGGGGCGCCAATCCGGGCATTGTGATGCTGAAATCCAAGGACCTGGTGAACTGGACGCACTCGAAGGTGGTGCTGGCGAAGGATTATCCCAAGAACTTCGGCGATGCCTACTGGGTGTGGGCACCACAGACCATCTACGACCGAGCGGCGCGCAAATACATGATTTATTTTACCCTGCAGCGCAGCGACCGCAAGTCCCTCATCACCTACTACGCCTATGCCAACCGCGATTTCACAGGTTTCGAGAGCGAACCCAAGGTGCTCTTCGAGGCGAAGTACGGCAGCATCGACAACGACATCATCTACAAGGACGGCCTCTATCACCTCTTCTATAAAGGAAACACGAAGGACGACCACGGCAAGGAGATCAAGAACGGCATACAGCAGGCAACCTCGCCGAGCCTGAAAGGCCCTTGGAAGGAAGACTTCATTTACTTGGATGCATACGCCGGCACACGCACTCATGTCGAAGGATCGGGCGTGTTCAAACTGAATTCAGTTGACAAGTTGACGAGTAAACAAGTTGACAAGTTGGGTGATGGCAATGGTAGCAACTCGTCAACTGTTTATATTCTGATGTACGACCTCTACACCTCCGGACGCTATGAATACCAGACGTCCGGCGACCTCTTCCATTTCTCCGACAAGCCGCAGTCCTTCCGCAAGGATTTCTTCCCCCGCCACGGCACGGTATGTGCTGTCACCCACGACGAGCTGGAGCGCCTGCAGCAGAAATGGGGCTACGTGCTGACGCACACCTTCGAGAGCGCCGGCAATCCCATTATCCTCGACAAGCACACCGCTGACCCCGCCGTGCTGGTGGAAGGCGACACGCTATGGCTATTTGCCGGACACGACGCCGAGGGCGGACAGTCGGGCTATGTCATGAAAGACTGGCTGCTCTACTCCACCACCGATATGCGTCACTGGACAGAATACCCCTCACCCCTGCGAATCGATGACTTCGCCTGGGCTACCAGCAAACAGGCTTATGCCGGTCATGTAGCGAGAGGAAAGGACGGGAAGTACTACTGGTATGTGTCTACGAACTGGTGCGGCATCGGAGTCGCCGTCGCCGACAAGATCACCGGTCCCTACCACGACGCGCTGGGCAAGCCCCTGCTGACAAATCAGGACTGCTTCGCCTCGAAGCACAGCTGGGCTTGCATCGACCCCGCCATCTTCTTCGACGACGACGGCACACCTTATATCTTCTGGGGCAATCAGCAATGCTACTATGCCCGCCTCAAGGACAATATGACGGAAATCGACGGGGAAGTCCACCAGATAGCACTCCCCGACGTGAATATCCAGCCCACAGATCCCACCGGTTACCACCCATTCACCGAGGCTCCCTGGGTGCACAAGTACAATGGGAAATACTACCTGACCTACGCCAGCGGGTGGCCAGAGAAGATTGCCTACGCCATCAGCGACCACATCGGAGGACCGTATACCCCCATGGGCATCATCAGCGAGATTGCCGGCAACTCCAACACCACCCACCCCGCTATCGTCCAGTTCCGAGACCTGTGGATCTTCTTCAGCCATAACGGCGGACTCCCCGACGGCACCAGCTACAGCCGCAGCATCATTGCCGAACCGCTGCACTATGACCCCAACGGCAGAATCCTCAACATCCCGCCCACGGCGGCAGGAGTCCCAATGCTGGAGCCAGGAGCGAAAGAATATTAAGAACCAAACATAAAATCAGAAAACATGAAAAAGATGATGAAAAAGTTTTTCGCTATTGCCCTATGCGCCCTGATGGCAACTATTCCGACTTCGGCACAGAAGAAAAGCGCACTCACGTTCGATGCCTATGAATGGGACTTTGGTACCATCCAGTCGGCAGCGGGTGCTGTGTGCCACACATTTACGTTCAAGAACCGCTCGAAGGCTGACGTGAAAATAGCCACCGTGAAACCCAGCTGCGAGTGCATCGCCGCCGTGGTGCCCGAAGGGGTCGTTGCTCCCGGAGCAACAGGCGAGGTGATGGTGGTCTTCCAGCCTGCCAAGTCGTTGGGCAAGAGTTTCCGCAGCGTGGAACTCCTCGATGCCAACGGTCAGACCCTTGGCGCCCTGTCTATCAAGGCGGTGGTGAACGAGGGCGGAACGGTGATGCAATATCCCTACCAAAATCCCAAACTCTCCTACGCCGAACGCGTAGAGAACCTGCTCTCGCTGCTGACGCCGGAGGAGAAGGTGGGACTGATGATGAACAAGTCCGTTTCCATCGACCGACTGGGCATTCCCTCCTATAACTGGTGGAGCGAGGCTTGTCATGGTGTGCGGCAGGGAGGCTACACCGTTTATCCGCAACCGATTGGCATGGCAGCCGCCTTCAATCCGCAGCAGGTCTATGACGTGTTCTCGACGGTGAGCGACGAGGCGCGCGCCAACTGGAACCGAACCGACCACAGCGACCCGAAGCTGTACAATGTGCCCATGGGCGTGACCTATTATCCCGGCAACCCGGAACTGACCTTCTGGTGTCCCAACGTCAACATCTTCCGCGACCCACGCTGGGGACGCGGACAGGAGACCTGCGGCGAAGATCCCTATCTGAACGCCGTTCTGGGGGTACAGACCGTACTCGGCATGCAGGGCAACGACGACAGATACTTCAAGACCCACGCCTGCGCCAAACACTACGCTGTTCACAGCGGACCGGAGCCGCTGCGCCATTCATACAATGCCTCCGTATCGATGCGCGACCTGTGGGAGACCTACCTGCCTGCCTTCAAGTCGCTGGTCACAAAGGGCAACGTCCGCGAGGTGATGTGCGCCTACAACCGCTACGAAGGCGTACCCTGCTGCACCAGCGACCGCCTGCTCGTCGATATCCTGCGCCGCAAGTGGAACTACGAGGCCATCGTCCTCACCGACTGCGATGCCATCAACAACTTCTATAACCGCGGACAGCACGAGACGCATCCCGACCCGCTCTCCGCCTCTGTGGATGCTGTCCTCAACGGCACAGACCTCGAATGCGGAAAAGTGTTTATGGTACTGACCGAGGCGCTGGAAAAAGGACTCATTCAGGAGAGCACCCTCGACTTCCACCTGCGCCGCACCCTCTATGGCCGCTTCGAGCTGGGAATGTTTGACCCTGCTGAGATGCTGCCATGGGCGAACCTGACGCCAGACGTCATCAGCAGCGAAGCAAACAACAACCTCGCCATTCAGGCTGCCCGCGAATCGATGGTGCTGCTGGAAAACAAGAAGTTGCAAGACGGACAAGGAGAGTGGAAAGCGGTTCTGCCGCTTTCAAAAAACCTGAAGAACATCGCCGTCGTGGGACCAAATGCCGACGACATCGAGCTGCTGAACGGTAACTACGGCGGCACCCCCACCAAGGAACATCAGCACTCGTTGCTTGAAGGAATCCAGGCTGCCGTGCCTGGTGCCAATGTCTTCTATCGGAAAGCCTGCGAGCTGGCTGACGGCGAGACCACCATCCACCACCTGCAGGAATTCAACGACGGCAAAGGCGTGTTCGTGGAGTTCTACAATAATAAGGAACTGAGCGGCGAGCCGGCTGCGACAGGATACTACAACGAACTGAACTTCTCCACCTTCGGCGCTTGGGGCTTCGCCCAGGGCGTCAGCAAGGATACCCTCTCGGTGCGCGTCAGCGGACAGTACAAGGCCACCTTCACCGGCGACATGAAATACACACTCGCCACTGACAACGGCTACCTCCTGAAGGTGAACGGACAGGTGGTAGAAGAGGCTCAGGGTGGAGGGCGTCGCGGCGGCTTCCGTAGGAGGGTCGAATACAAGTCCTTCCCAGTACAGGAGGGTCAGACCTACGACGTCGTGATAGAATACCGCCACGGCAACGGACAGTTCGCCATGTTGCGCGGCGACATCTGCGAGCGCAAGCCTGTGGAGTTCGACGACCTTGCCGAGGAGGTGAAGGACATGGACGTCATCATCATCATTGGCGGCATCTCTGCACGCATGGAGGGTGAAGGTGGCGACAAGGCGGACATCGAGTTGCCTGCCGTGCAGCAAAAACTGGTGCGCGCCATGCACGCCACAGGTCGTCCCGTGGTCTTTGTCAACTGTTCCGGCTCAGCCATCGCCTTCGGCAGTGTCGAGGGTCAGTACGATGCCCTCGTGCAAGCCTGGTACCCTGGTCAGGGCGGCTCCAAGGCGTTGGCCGATGTGCTCTTCGGCGACTACAATCCCAGCGGCAAGCTCCCCGTCACCTTCTACCGCACGAACGACGACCTGCCCGACTTCCTTGACTACTCGATGGAGAACCGCACCTACCGCTATTTCCGCGGCCAGCCGCAATATGCTTTCGGCTACGGCCTTAGCTACACCACCTTCGCTTATGGGAAAGGGAAACTTTCGCGCAACAGTATGAAAGCCGACGGAAAGGTGACGATCACTGTGCCCGTCACGAATACGGGCAGTCGCGAAGGTGCTGAAACGGTGCAGATTTACGTCAAGGCGCTCGACTATCCTGAGGCCCCCATCAAGTCGCTCCGAGGTTTCCAGAAGCTGACGCTGGCCGCAGGACAGACGGCTCAGGCCTCCATCACCCTCGATGGCGAGGCGTTCGAGTACTACGATCCCTCCATCGATGAACTCTCCACGCGTTCAGGCCGCTACCAGATCCTCTACGGCAGCTCCTCGCGCGACAACGACCTCCAGTCCCTCGACTTCGTGGTGAGATAGCAACTTCTTGTGTGGTCTATACCTCGAACGCCCAGAAGGGACAGTTCCGAGTGAACTCATTAAAACAAACAGACAATGAAAACATATCAAGGACATATCGTTGATGCGGTTAGCCGCGAGATTTACGATGGCGAACTGGTGGTGGACGATGGACGCATTGTACAGGTGAATCGTTGCGAGTTGCCAGGGGATGAAAAGCAATGGCCCTATCTGATGCCCGGCTTTATCGACAGCCATGTACATATCGAGAGCAGTATGATGACGCCTTTGGAGTTCGCCCGTGTAGTGGCGGAGCACGGCACCATCGGGGTCATCGCCGATCCGCATGAGATAGCTAATGTGATGGGCGTTGAAGGGGTGGACGTGATGATCCACTCGGCCAGTCAGGCGCAGTTCAACTTCCTGTTCGGAGCTCCCAGTTGCGTACCGGCGTTGGGCGGTGATGTGGAGACCAGCGGTGCAACCATCGGCAGTCAGGAGATAGCAGCCCTAATGCAGCGCGATGACATTGGCTTCTTGGCCGAGATGATGAACTTCACAGGTGTGCTACAGGGCGATAGCGAGGTGATGGCGAAGATAGCCGCTGCCCGTGCGGCAGGCAAACCCGTCGACGGCCATGCCCCCGGACTTACCCCAGAGCAGCGCCAGAACTATGCCCGGGCAGGCATCTCTACCGACCACGAATGTACAACGCTCGACGAGGGGCGCGAGTGTATCCGTGCCGGCATGAAGGTCATCATCCGTGAGGGCAGTGCCGCCAAGGACTATGCCCACCTGCACCCGCTCATCGACGAATATCCCGACCAGGTGATGCTGTGTACCGATGACTGCCACGCCGACGACCTCGTGCGTGGTCACATCCTCTCCATCGTGAAGCGGGCACTTTACGATGACCACGATTTCTGGAACGTCCTTCAGGCGTCTTGCATCAACCCACAGCGCCACTACGGTGTGAATTGGGGACTACTGCAAAAGGGCGACCCAGCCACATTCCTCATCGTCAACAATACAGGTCCTTTCCTGGGAGTGCAGAACACCATCATCCGTGGTGTTGAGGTCTACAGTTACAACCTGTCGTTTGGAAGCATCAGCGCGCGACGGCAGCCGATCGCCGACCTCAAAAGTTATCCCAACCGCTTCTGCGCCACTCCCATCACAGCTGACGACATCAAATTTGACATCCACTGCGGCGACACCAAGCACATCATCCTTGCCGCAGACAGGAGCCTGTATACCGGACACGACGTGGTGGAGGTGACAGGTGACCCTATGAAGGACTCTCAATACCCGTGGCATGAGGTGCAGAAGGTGGTGGTCTATAACCGCTATATCCAGTCGGCCCGTCCTGTCGTCGGGCTGGTGCGCGGCTTTGGCATTCGTCATGGAGCCATTGCCTCGTCAGTGGCTCATGACAGTCACAATATCGTGGCCATCGGCTCCTCCGACGAGTTTATTGTCCATGCCGTCAACCGCGTCATAGAGATGCAGGGGGGACAGGTGGTAATAACCGATGAGGAGATCATCGAGATGGCACTGCCCATTGCAGGGCTGATGTCACCGCTCGACGGCCATGAGGTGGCTTACCGCTGCCGGTTGCTCTGCGACATGGCTGCCCTGACCGGTTGCACGATGAAGGCACCCTTCATCACGATGGCCTTCATGTGTCTGCCCGTCATCCCAGAACTGAAGATTACCGACAAGCACCTCTGGGACAGTAAGAACATGAAGGTAATAGAAGACTAAATATGAAAAGAAAGGTATCACAACGTGAGAACAATAGGAGAGCAATATGAGAGCAATATGAGATCTATATGAGAACGGCATAAGAGCAATATAATACAACTTAAACATACGGGCGTTTCTTGCTTATCAGATACATGCCGACCAGGATGAGGACACTACCGAGGACGAAGAAGACGGTGATGCGCTCAGATAGAATGAGCCAGGCGAAGAGGGCAGTGACAACAGGGTTAAGGTACACATAGTTGGTGGCAACGACGGCTCCCAGCTGGCGGATGACCCAGTTCCAGGCAAGAAAACAAAGCATGGAGGCCACGCAGCCCAGAAAGAGCAGATTGCCGAGAATGTCGGGTCGAAGAAGTAGTTGCAGCGAGGGATGCGAGGGCAAGATGAGAAAATAGGGAACCATCGACAGGAGACCATAGAAGAAGACCTTGCGGGTGATGAAGAGGGTACTATAGTGGCGGGTGGCAGGAATCATCAGCAGGGAGTAGACCGCCCAACAGAGACAGGCGACAAAGGCCAATGTGTCGCCCAAGGGTGAGAGGTGGAGCACGAAGCGCCCGTTAAGTACCACGACGACAACTCCCACAGCTGCCATCAATGTTCCCAAAATCTGGATGCCGTGGAGACGCTGGGACTTATAGAAGAGGGAGATAAGGGCTGTAGCAAACAGAGGGCACATGCAGACAATGAGCGATGTGTTGGTGGTTGTGGTATAGTTCATAGCACTGTTCTCGGTAAGGAAATACAGCGAGCCGCCCACAATGCCCAGAGCCAGCATCAGCACTTCGTCCTTCAGCGAGGCAGAAAGCAACCGGAAAGATTTCTTGGTCAGGGCGAATCCCAAGAGCATCAGGTAGGCAATGATGAAGCGGAGGACGAAGATCTCAGCCGCCGTCAGTCCTGCCAATAGGAGCAACTTTGTGAAAACAAACGTGGAACCCCAGATGATTACCACCACAAGGGCCACTATGTGAGAAAGGAGTGTCGTGTACTTATTCATTGGTTGGTTTGCAGACTACTACTTACGACGCTTGCCTTTCTTGCTGATTTTGCGCGGATTGATGGCAAATGCCTGCTGGACATGACCGCTGAGGAGGTTGTGGACGGTGATGTGGAGCTGGGTCTGGCGCACCTCGCCTTCGATGACGGTGGGGAAGAGGTGAGCATACTTCCGCCCTCCTTCTTCGCCCATTTCCGGTCCGCCTCCTATGAGTTCTGCCCACGGGCGTTCGGCTGTAGGTTCAAAATAGTGATATTGATGCTGGTGGGCGGTGATGACAAGCTGGCAACCAGCTTCCGCAAGCAACGGAGACCACAGGTTGGCACAGGTGCGCTGCCACATAGCGAAGTCAGTACTATACTTCGGGTCCTGGTCGGCAGGTGCTACGTCGCCTGGATTGTGCTTGGGATTGCTGTCGAAGAGGGGAATATGACAGAACGCTACGAGATAAGGTGCGCTGGCAATCTCAGGTTGCTGCAGCGCGTCGCGCAGCCATTGTGTCTGTGCCTCGCGGTAGGATTTCATCTGGAAAAGTCCGGCAAACTTGGGGTTGGTATCTAACTTGTCTTCGCCCGTGTCGAGTCCTATCATTGCTATATCACCTGTGCGCACAGCGTAGTTGCGACCGAGATTCCAGTCGCGAGCCAGACGTTCTTCAGGTTGACGATACATCCACACGCGCTCCAGATGACGGTTGGCCATGCCTCGGAAGTCATGATTGCCTGGGCTGAAGAGGTAGGGTATCTCGGCGGCATAGTCCTTGCGATTGATCTCCGGGTTGAGGAAAATACGCATCTGTGCCTCGATGGTTTCCTCGGAGTTGCAGGCATCGCCGTTCCAGACGACGCAGGCAGGAGCCAACTGAGCAATCATATCAATAGCCCGCCCAAAGGGTTCCCACGAAGCGTGGGTATCGTTGATGACACAGAAGTGTCCTTTGGCAGCAGCACCTGCCGTAGTAAAACGGTAGGTGCGGGGGTCGTCCTCCGTGCCAACGACTTTCATCCTGTAACCGCTTTTGTATTCGATACGGTCGGCACCGATACGGTAATAATAGGTGGTGGCGGGCTGCAGACCGGTGATGCGCACCTGCACCACGCGGTCATCGAGATCGGACATTCGATAGCCTCCGCAGAGCACCTTGCGACCATCTGTGAGGTCAGGCTGACGGCCAATGACGACGTAGGCATTCGCCAGGTCGCTGACGGCAAAGGCGATACCGATGGAGGTCTCGGCGTAGTTCTGAAGCATGGGGGCAGAGATGATGAGTGCACCCTCGTGAGCGTCTTCCGAAGCGGTAATAGGAAGCCCTTCTTCAGCAGGCTCGGAGGTAGGCTGAAGGAGCTCTGTGGCGCGCGTAATTTCCGCAGCACCTGCAGCCACGGAAAGAATGGCGGTTTTCTTGAAGAAATCTCTTCTGTTCATAAGTCTCGTTTGCTAATTTCGGGGGCAAAGTTACAAAAAAGTTTAGAGTTTGGTGTAAAGCGTTACATTTTTTTGCAGTTTTCTTTTGTTGAATCGTTAAAAAGACTTACATTTGCGGCATCTTACGCGTAGTGCGGGGGTACAATAGAATAAAAAGGAAACCAAAATCAATCATTATTTAAATTTCAAATTCTATCATTTATGTGGTTAATTGATTCATCCATTGGAAGAAAAGTGGTCATGTCCGTGACAGGCTTGGCCTTAATTCTCTTCCTGACGTTTCATGCGTGCATGAACGTAGTGGCCCTGTTCAGCGCAGAAGGCTACAACATGATCTGCGAATTCCTCGGCGCCAACTGGTATGCCGTGGTCGCAACCGTTGGCTTGGCGGCCCTGATGGCACTGCACTTCATTTATGCCATCTGGCTGACATTGCAGAACAAGAAGGCTCGCGGTGCCGATTCTTACAATGTTACCAACAAGCCCGAAAAGGTGGAGTGGGCCAGTCAGAACATGCTGGTGCTGGGTATCATCGTTTGCTTGGGACTCTGCCTTCACCTCTACAACTTCTGGTACAACATGATGTGGAGTGAGCTGATGGGTAATGCTTATGTCCAGCTGCCCTCGCCCAGCGACGGTTACGCCTGGATCGAGCAGACCTTCGCTCAGCCCGTCTTCGTGGTGCTGTACGTCATCTGGCTCTGTGCCATCTGGTTCCACATCAACCACGGTTTCTGGAGCGCTATCCAAACCATTGGTTGGAGCGGCAAGATCTGGCTGAATCGCTGGCAGTGCATCGGTTTCTGGTGGTCCACGATCGTCATTCTGATGTTCTTCGCCGTACTCATCAAATTCGCCGTTTGGGGCGGTGCACCCATTTGTGGTTAATTTCATAACCTAACAACCTCAAAAACTATACAACTATGTCAGATAAAGTTAAGAAAATCAATAGCAAAATACCCGAGGGACCCGTTGCTGAGAAATGGACCAACTACAAGGCACATCAGCGCCTGGTGAACCCGAAGAACAAACTGAAGCTCGACGTCATCGTTGTGGGTACGGGCCTGGCTGGTGCCAGCGCCGCTGCCTCACTCGGCGAGATGGGCTTCAACGTCTATAATTTCTGCATTCAGGATAGCCCCCGTCGCGCACACTCCATTGCTGCACAGGGCGGTATCAATGCAGCCAAGAACTACCAGAACGACGGCGACTCTGTCTATCGTCTGTTCTACGACACCGTGAAGGGCGGTGACTACCGCGCTCGCGAAGCCAACGTCTATCGTCTGGCCGAGGTCAGCAACAATATCATTGATCAGTGTGTGGCACAAGGCGTTCCCTTTGCTCGCGAATATGGTGGCATGTTGGCCAACCGATCCTTTGGCGGCGCACAGGTGAGCCGTACTTTCTATGCCAAGGGTCAGACCGGTCAGCAGCTGCTGCTCGGCGCCTACAGCTCCCTCAGCGCACAGGTGCAGGCCGGCAAGGTGAAACTTTTCACCCGCTACGAGATGGAAGATGTCGTCATCGTTGATGGCCGCGCCCGCGGTATCATCGCCAAGAATCTGGTGACCGGCAAACTGGAGCGCTTCAGCGCCAACGCTGTCGTCATCGCTACCGGCGGATATGGCAACGCTTACTTCCTCTCCACCAACGCTATGGGTTGCAACTGCACGGCTGCCGTTCAGTGCTACCGCAAGGGCGCTTACATGGCCAACCCCTCCTACGTACAGATTCACCCCACCTGCATCCCCGTACATGGCGACAAGCAGTCCAAGCTGACGCTGATGTCCGAGTCCCTGCGTAACGACGGCCGCATCTGGGTGCCCAAGAAGCTGGAAGATGCCAAGAAGCTGCAGGAAGGTACGCTGCAGGGCTGGGAGATTCCTGAAGAGGACCGCGACTACTATCTGGAGCGCCGCTATCCCGCCTTCGGTAACCTCGTGCCCCGCGACGTCGCCAGCCGTGCTGCCAAGGAGCGTTGCGACAAGGGCTTCGGCGTGAACAACACCGGTCTGGCCGTGTTCCTCGACTTCTCCGAGTCCATCAACCGCCTTGGCCTCGACGCCATGAAGCAGCGCTACGGCAACCTCTTCGACATGTACGAGGAGATCACCGATGTCTATCCCGGCGACCTCGCCAACGAGATTAATGGCGTGAAGTACTACAAGCCCATGATGATCTACCCCGCCATCCACTACACCATGGGCGGCGTATGGGTCGATTATGAGCTGCAAACCTCCATTCCCGGACTGTTCGCTATCGGCGAGTGCAACTTCTCCGACCACGGTGCAAACCGTCTGGGTGCCAGTGCTCTAATGCAGGGTCTCGCCGATGGTTACTTCGTTCTCCCCTACACCATTCAGAACTACCTCGCCGATCAAGCTATCTGGCCGCGCATCAGCACCGACCTGCCCGAGTTCGCAGAGGCAGAGAAGGGCGTACAGGCTGAGATCGACCGCCTGATGGGCATCAAGGGCAAGCGCTCTGTAGACAGCATCCACAAGGAACTCGGCCACATCATGTGGGAATATGTCGGCATGGGTCGCACCGCCGAGGGTCTGAAGACCGGTATCCAGAAGATGAAGGAACTGCAGAAGGAATTCGACACCAACCTCTTCGTGCCCGGCAGCAAGGAAGGCCTCAACGTAGAACTTGATAAGGCTATCCACCTACGCGACTTCTTCACGATGGGCGAGCTTGTGGCTCACGACGCACTCAGCCGTAACGAAAGCTGCGGCGGCCACTTCCGCGAGGAATACCAGACGGAGGAAGGCGAAGCCAAGCGCGATGACGAGAACTACTTCTACGTCGGCTGCTGGGAGTATCAGGGTGCCGACAAGGATCCTGAACTCATCAAGGAGCCTCTGGAGTACGAAGCAATCAAGGTACAAACGAGAAATTATAAGAATTAGTTGACAAGTTGACGAGTTGACGAGTTGACAAGTTGGTTCATTTTATGAGTTGACAAGTTGACAAGTTAACGAGTTGACAAGTTAAAACAAACAATAATAACCAATTCAAGTAAACAAGAGACGTTAGTAGACATGCAAAACCACAAGGATTTGGTTGTTTGGAAAAAAAGCATGGAGCTTGTAACCGATATCTATAAGGTTACGCGTGATTACCCCCAAGATGAACTTTTTGGGATTGTATCACAAATGCGTCGTGCAGCGGTTTCCATTCCATCCAATATCTCTGAAGGCTATGGCAGACTCTATGGAAAAGAAACGGTCAAGTTCCTCAGTAATGCTCTGGGATCAGCATCAGAATTAGAAACACAGATTATGATTTCACGGAATCTTGGTTTCGCTTCTGAGGATAAGCTAAATATCTTGCAAGACCAGATTTCAGAAATAATCAGGATGCTTTCCGCTCTCATTAAAACTTTAGAGTAACAACTTGTCAACTCGTCAACTTGTTTACTTGTCAACTAAAAAAAATCATGGCAAAGAATATTTCTGTAACAATAAAATTCTGGAAACAGAACGGCCCGAAGGAGAAGGGCCACTTCGACACCCACCTGTTGAAGAACATTCCCGACGACACCTCCTTCCTCGAAGCCCTCGACATCATGAACGAGGAACTCATTGAGGCCGGAAAGGAACCTTTTGTCTTCGACCACGACTGCCGCGAGGGTATCTGCGGCATGTGCTCGCTCTACATCAACGGTACGCCTCACGGCAAGACCGAGCGTGGCGCCACCACCTGCCAACTCTACATGCGTAAGTTCAAGGACGGCGAGACCATCACCGTAGAGCCCTGGCGCTCTGCCGGCTTCCCCGTCATCAAGGACTGCATGGTCGATCGCTCTGCCTTCGACAAGATCATTCAGGCCGGTGGCTACACCAGCATCCGCACCGGTCAGGCTCAGGACGCCAACGCCATCCTCATTCCCAAGCAGGATGCCGACGAGGCCATGGACTGCGCCAGCTGCATCGGCTGTGGCGCCTGCGTCGCCGCTTGTAAGAACGGCTCCGCCATGCTCTTCGTCAGCTCCAAGGTCTCTCAGCTCGCCCTGCTGCCACAAGGCCGCGTAGAGGCTGCCAAGCGCGCCAAGGCCATGGTCGCCAAGATGGACGAACTCGGATTCGGCAACTGCACCAATACCCGCGCCTGCGAGGCTGTGTGCCCGAAGAACGAGACCATCGCCAATATTGCCCGCCTGAACCGCGAGTTCATCAAGGCAAAGCTGGCCGACTAACTCTGTAAGGCTGTGAGGTTATAAGGTCGTGAGGTAATGAGGTGAAGCAGCACCTCAGCACCTCACGACCTTATAACCACAACACCTCTTTATATCATTTACTCTAGTTTCGCAAGTATGCTCGCTCGAACTTTGTTCGCTTCGACTCTTCGAAGAACCAGCTGTAATACAAAGCCCCAGCGGGGCGTGACAATGGTATTACCAGCCATTGAAATGGCTGGCCGCTCGACCTCTGGTCGCTTCATACCTGAAGAACCATTGTCAGATGCCTACGGCATCACTTGCGAAACTTGAATAACTTAAAACAATTATGAAAAGAATGTATGCATGGATGCTCGCCGCCATCCTCATTTGCGGCGCAAGTGTATTCACATCGTGCGGGTCGGATGACGATGACAACACCCCTGCCGTGGAGCAGACGGAGGCAGAGAAGAATCGCGATAAGTTCATCGAGCACACCCGCGCCGTGGTGAAGGACCTGGCCGAGAACCTGAATTTCGAGTCGTGGGAGGCTGCTAATAATTATAACTTGTACTTCAATCAGTACGTATTGGCCAATAAGGAGTTCGAGAATTCATTAGTATCGTCCATCTTACTCATGGTTGCCGATAATGTACGGCAGGTGGAGGAAGGTAGCGAATTGGCCGCAATGGGTTTCAAGCAATACATCGACCTCGACTTGTCTGATTTCAAATACCGCTTCACGATGAAAAACGGACAAACGGACTTTGACATTGAGGAGGCCGATGCGTTTGAAATCATTCTTAACGGATATAACCCCGAGACCAAGCAGTTAGAAAATGGGATATACAAAGTGACTATGAAGATGGATGGCTCAAACCGGAAGAAAGTGGTATCGGTCAAGAATTTAGATGGTGTAGCTATTGTGGTAACGCTTCATTCTGACTTACAGTTCGCTCTGTCCTCCAAGGTTTCCGGCGCATGGCACGACGATTTCTCTGGCGTTATTCGCTATCAGCTGCCAGAGGGAGCCACGGATGACAGCAAGGGATTTACTGCAGAAGCCAAGATAAATTCGCATATTCTCCCAGAAGCTGGAAAGAAAGGCGACAAGACACAGCTGGACCTCTCCATTTCCAGCGACCGTGTGAACGGCCACGCCACTGCTTTTGGCAGTTGGACGCAGAACGACCGCAAGATGCTGGAACTTTCCCTCAAGGAGAGTGGCGAAAACATGGGCGGTATAAGCAATCTCGACATGAGCCAGTTCACATCATCGTCCTCCATCTTCGAGGTGATAGGCTCCATCCTGGGCACACGCAGCATTGATGAGGCCAAAGTGACCTTGCTCGATGATCTGACCGTCACTTTCAGCGTAAGCAATCTGCTGGAGCTCTTAGAGGTTGACAGTGAGTACAGAACCGTCGGCCGCAACTATGCTTCCAAGGAGACCATCGACGAATACACCAAGAAGCTGAATGAACTGGTGAAGGCTGAAATCTCCTGCAAGGGCACTAACCAGACTCTCCCCATGCGTCTTGCCACCACACCGGTGGGCATCGACTACTGGGCTGTGTACCAAGTCAAATTCAGCGAAGAGGACTATGTCAGCCTGCTCGCAATGCTCGACAGGAAGACCTTCGCCTACGTCCTCAATATCATGGATCACTCTGCCGACCACATGCAGCAGAGCGTCATCGTCGTGCGTCAGTTGATAGAGTTTGCACTGCTCTTCAACCAAAAACTCGCAGAGATTGGTGTCTCGCAGGACGAGAACTAACTGTGCCAACCGGACATTATAAAAGCCTCGCCTGTCACGTGGAGGTCAGGACACATTGTGACTGTCACAGATTCTCCTGGCCCCCTCGTGACAGAGGCTATATGTTGAAAAGTGATTTGCCCATGAACTAAGGCCCCTTTCCTTTAGTAACTCAACGGGAGGACATGGTTTCGGAGCGTCAGACAAAAAAGGAAGTGCAGAATGCCGAAAATGGGAACAAGCATTTCTTGACTGGCAAAACCAGCTTTAGGGTGGTTTTTAGGTACAAATCATCGATTGCGTGTGCTGAGAAATGAAAGGGAAAACGTATTATCGCTATATATGGTTGCTGGATTTGTTGCTCACCAGCGATCCACTCCCCTATGAAGATATCTGCATGATGTGGGAGGCGAATCCCATGTCTGATGGTCCATTGGCCCTTCGCACTTTCCACGAACATCGCAAGGGTATAAAGGAAATGTTCGGCGTGGATATAGATTGCGACCGCAAGAACAATACCTATTTTATAAAGAACCCGGAGATATTGGACAACCGTATGGCGAAGTGGCTGCTACGCAAGTATAGTATCCCGCAGGACTTCGCGACCTTCCATAGTATGAAAGACCGCATTCTGCTGGAAGAGATACCACTGGGACAGGCGTTTCTGAATGACATCATCGAGGCGATGAAGTCCAACGTGGAACTGCAGGTTGACTATCAGCGTTACGAATACGAACACGAGGAACACCTACAGACATTTCATATTCAGCCCTACGCGCTGAAAGTTTATAATCGTCGCTGGTATTTGCTGGGATTCCTCTCCGAACAGAACGGCCTGCGCACAATAGCCTTAGACCGCATTCTTCACTTGAAGTTGCTCGCAAAGAGCTTCACGTTGCCCGAGGACTTCACCCCCCGCCAGTACTTCGGCAATGTCGTAGGTATATATACGAGCCAAAATCTCCCCGTCGTGAACGTGAAAATTCGAGCTTTCGGTGTGCAGGCAGAGTATCTCAACTCCACGCCGCTGCACAAAAGTCAATCTCTCGTTTATTACAAACACGGCGAGTTTGCCGAATTCACCTATCGCCTCTGCGAGACTCCAGAACTCGTCAGCCAGCTCTTGGCAATGGGGGATAAGATAGAGGTGTTGGAACCTGAGACACTGAGGGAGAGGATGAAGGATGAGGTAAGGAAGATGAGGGAGAGATATGAGTGAATCACTTAATAACTTTATTTGATATGGAATTTACAATCATAGATAGCAATAAGTGTAAAATTTATGGTTTTGATAATTGGCCTGCGCCGAAATCATCCAAACAATGGAAATCGGGTCGAAGTGCTATGGAGTTAGCAAAATTTGTACTCAATAGAGCCGATTTCTCTTTATTGATAAATTCTGTCCTTTGCGATTGTGGATTTGAACCTATGGACTTTGATTGCTATCCTGAGTATAAAACTTCTTTGGGTGAAGGTATGGGTCAAGGGGGACAACGAGTTCATGATATGTTGATGATTGGAGAGAAAATGGTGATAGGTGTTGAAGCTAAAGTTTCTGAATCCTTTGATGAAAAAATAGAAAAGATAAAGAAACAAGGGAAAATTGTACGTTCGGAAAAGTTAGCAAATGCTTTAAGTGATAATAAAGCAAACTACAAGGATATTGGATATCAGCTGTTCACAGCTACTTATGGAACAATGAAAGCTGCTGTAGATGCAGGAAAAGATGTTTGTATTGCGCTATTCATTGTTTTTAAAGGCAATGTTTGTAAGGAATCCAACTATGAGGAAAAATGCACGGAGAATAACGAAGATTATAAACGTTTCTGCGAATTCATAAATGTCCAAGATGGTTATATCAATCGAAATATTTTAGGCAAAAGAATTAAATGTTGGATAAAGAAAGTAACAGTTGAAATAGGTGCAGAATACTCCATCACATAAGAAATCCCCTGTCAGATATTAGGACGTGAGCCTTGATGAGTCTTGGGTCGTCAAGCTGAGGGACTGGACGTATAAGCCGAGACAACGGGACGTGGTGCTTTAACATCACTTCCGATACTTCAATAGAGAATAATCTGAAGGCTGCGAACCGAAGAGCCTGGTTAGTTTGTGTTAGGTTTTGTTAGGTTTTGTTAGGTTTTTGTTAGGTTTTCGTTAGGTTTTGAAGCTAAAAACAGGCTTGTAATCGGCTGTAAGTTAACACATTAACACACTCTATGTTAGGTTTTGCATCTTTTTTCCGAAAAAAAAAATTTTGAGAGGGGGTCTATAGAAAGTTTTTTGAGAAAAAACATGCAAAACCTAACGGAAAATGGCGCAACACCCTGTGTATTAGAATGTTGTGCCCAATATTTACGTTTCAAAACCTAACGAAAAACTAACCAAAAACTCACCTGCCAGTTTCGTCACGTTGAATAATTGAGTATCTACGGAAAGCACTTATCTCCGCGTTTTCTTCGCCTCACCCCTCATTTTCCGTCTTTTTTAGCTGAACAGAAAGCATTCCTTGGGCCTCAATGTCTGTTTAGCGGCTAAAAATCCTGAGAAAGCAGGGGTTAGGACAAATAAATTGAATAAAGTTTGTAGATTTCCAATAATAAGTGCTACCTTTGCAGCCGAAAGACAGCCAAATAGTTATTCATAATGGAGACAAAACAGGTCTTAGATCATATCCGACAGAGGGCTAAGGACGTTCTTCCGCTGGGAAGTTCGCTTTACCTCTATGGCTCGCGGGCAAGAGGTGATGCGCACGAGGGGTCAGACTGGGATCTGCTGTTGCTGCTCGACAAGCCAAAGCTGGAATCCGAGGATTTCGGAAAATACTCTTATCCCCTAATGACTATGGGGTGGGATTTCGGCGAAGACATTCGCGTTCATGCCTACACAAAGGCAGAATGGAATGACGGCCCGCATCCAATGTTCTATTTCAATGTAGAAGAAGATAAGAAAGTATTATATGAGTCTTAACGAAGAAAACAGACGAATCGTCATCCAACTGGAATTGGAGCGCGTAAACAAAATGCTGACCCAAGTGGATGGTTTGAATGGGAAAGGCCTACAAGGTCAAAGACGCTATCGCCGACCATCCTCAATGAAGACAACAAAGTGTCCATCTTTAGCCTTATTGGTCGTAAGGACTTGATGGCAGAGACGCTGAATTAGCTTAATTATTATCTCTTTGAAAAGTGATTTGCCCATGAACTAAGGCCCCTTTCTCTCCAGACCACTCAGCGGCTCAGAGCCTGCTCGGTCACAGCATTAAACAAAACTAATTATAATCATTCAATTATTTAACCCATGGAATGATTTCTTTCTAAATGATATAGAGCTTTCGCTCTTGTTCTTTGAAGCTGAATACCGCCAAACATTCAATACAAAAGAACAAGCAGATGAAGGGTCACGTCGTAAGGCGTGAACTATTCGTGCTTGTTTTGTATATGGTCACTTGGCGGTAACCAAGCTTCAGATAAGCAAAGAAGAGTTCCGCCTTTTATATTGTCATGAATAATTATCATCATTTTTTGCATTTTTTCTTGGTAGCATTATTAGCATTTATAGATCTAGAATCTCATGCTAATACATGGGATGGAAATAGTATAGATACAAGTTGGTATACAGAAGGAGAAACGGTTTTCCATATTAATACAGGTGCACAATTAAAAGGATTACAATCCTTGTCTATTGAGAAGGAATTCCAAGGTTGTACTTTCTTTTTAGATGATGATATTAATTTGAACAATCATCCATTAGGTGTTATTGGTTGGAGAGGACATTTTTTTCAGGGCACTTTTGATGGTCAAGGACATTGTATTACAAATTTTAAACCTAGCCAAGATATCAATAGCAATCTGGAATCAGATGCAGTAGGTTTATTTGGCTATGTATATGGAGCGACTATTCAGAACCTTCAAATAACTGGTAGCACAGATTTTGGCGATATGAATAATGTTGCTTCTTTTGGCGTATTGGTTGGTTATTGTTATTCAACCCAAATCAATAATATTAATGTGAACTACAATATTGATGCAGATGTTGTAAATGCACCATTTGATGCTCTTTCATTAGTCGTGGGACGCTCAAATGGAGAGGTTGAAATACATCAAGTCAAGGCAGAAGGGAATATTCAATTGCGGAAGACATATTATACAATGAGACAAGGTTGCCATATTGCAGGTATTATATCTTATGGAGTTGCTGATTTATTTGAAATCTTTTCAGACGTTGATATCATCATTAATGGAGGTAATAGGACGTATATTTCTGGGATATGTGCTAGTGGTACACTTCATGATGCAATATTTACAGGTAGCATCAACATTGAAACTGCGGATAATACCTGTATAGTGAATGCCATCAGCATAAGCAGTGATTTAATAGCTAATAATGTCATATCTGCACCTTCTACCATGTCCAATAATCCTAATGGAGTATTTAATATGATGTGTAGCAATGCTACAAATTGTTATTACATAATCGGTATTAGTAGTCGTATTCAGGAAAATGGTACAGGTATTCTTTCTGAGGATTTAAAATCTGGAATACCTTTAGCTGGTTATGATTCTCAACTTTGGGATTTCTCTAACGGTAAATGGCCAAGATTAAAAAGTCTCATTCCCGAATATGGTATTTATACCACTAATGAACAAGGTTCGATTGCTTATTGTGTTGAGGAAGGTGGTTCTGCCCGTATCAAATTAATACCATCTATTGGATGGCAAATAGAAACAATTTATGTGAACCAAGAAGATGTGACAAGCCTTATAAAGGGAAATACATTAGTACTTGAGGACATTCAAGAAAACAAGCATCTGTTAATAGTATATAGCGATGTATCAAATAGTATTAAGGAGGAAAGTAGAGCAGATGCATTCATAATAGAAAGAGCCAACGAAGGAATAGAAATCAGTGGAGTCGTTGCTGGTACTCCTATTACTGTATATGATATGAATGGAACGGTTGTTTTACGACAAATATCTAATGGCTCAAATCATCTCGTTTTACCTCAAGGAATATATATAATATCAGCTGGTGAAGTTGTCAAGAAAGTTTCCATGTAAAGTTTCCTAAAACAAACGTCATCCATGAATAGATAATAATTCTCCAGTTAGCAAAATAACGGCTATAGACCGTTTCTGAAATGTCGTCATATGATAATGTATGGTTCCACGCCTACGAAAAACGTTTCCTGACTTGGAATCCTCCATACGCATAGGAAGAATGGCGAAATCTAATAGACGTGAGATAGATTACATATAGTGAGATAGACTCAGATATCAGGACGTAAGCCTTGACGAGCCTCGGGTCGTCAGCTGAGGGACTGGACGTATAAGCCGAAACAACGGGACGTGGTGCTTTAACATCACTTCCGATACTTCAATAGAGAATTATCTGAAGGCTGCGAACCGAAGAGCCTGGTTAGTTTGTGTTAGGTTTTGTTAGGTTTTTGTTAGGTTTTCGTTAGGTTTTCGTTAGGTTTTGAAGCTAAAAACAGGCTTGTAATCGGCTGTAAGTTAACACATTAACACACTCTATGTTAGGTTTTGTATCTTTTTTCCGAAAAAAAAATTTTGAGAGGGGGTCTGTAGAAAGTTTTTTGAGAAAAACATGCAAAACCTAACGGAAAATGGCACAACACCCTGTGTATTAGAATGTTGTGCCCAATATTTACGTTTCAAAACCTAACAAAAAACTCACCAAAAACTCACCTGCCAGTTTCGTCACTGTCATTGTCCATCTGCCGATGACAGATGTATAGGCATCACTTCTAAACTTGAAATTATAACAAATCGCTACGGGAGAAATAATCAATTAGGGTGGTTTTTAGGTACAAATCATCGATTGCGTGTGCCTTTCGTGCAGTTTTTTCGCTAAAAATGAGAGAGAACTCACAATTTTATTGTACCTTTGCGCCCAGAACTTGGCACCAGACAAATACTGATGCCAAGATGGTGAGAAAATGAATCGTTCTACACAAACTCTACTGACGAAGGTGGCCACAGAGTTGGCCAAACCCGAATCGCTGTGCGGCCTGTTTCACGAACATCGTGATGGCGACCCCCTCCCCTCTCAACCTGCGCTGGCTGAGGCTATGGATTTGTGCCGCAGCATCCTCTTCCCCGGCTTCTACGGGAAGAGTAATGTTAATAACCAAAACCTCCTTTACCATATCGGTGTTTCTGTGGAGCAGCTTTATACCTTGCTGTGTGAGCAGATCCAGGCGGGCTTGTGTTTTGCCACAGGCTGGGCAGAGGTAGAGGCCTACGGCAACACTTACATCACAGCACAGGATGTACGCCGACAGAAAGCCGGCGAACTGGCACGAGCCATGATTGACCGTCTGCCGGTGCTTCGCCAAACGCTGGCCACAGATGTGGAGGCTGCTTACTTGGGCGACCCAGCGGCAGAGAGCTATGGGGAAGTTATCTCGTGCTATCCTGTCATCAAAGCCATCACGAATTATCGTATTGCCCATGAGCTGCTGTGTCTGGGGGTGCCTCTGATTCCACGAATCATCACAGAAATGGCACATAGCGAGACGGGTATTGACATCCATCCAGGTGCCACGATAGGTCATCATTTCACCATCGACCACGGAACAGGCGTAGTGATAGGAGCCACCTGCATTATCGGTAACCATGTGAAGCTGTATCAGGGCGTCACGCTGGGTGCTAAAAGTTTCCCCATGGATGATAACGGACATCCCATCAAGGGTATTCCCCGTCACCCGATTTTGGAGGACCATGTAATCGTTTATGCCAACAGCACCATTCTCGGCCGCATCACCATAGGACACCATGCCATCATCGGCGGTAACATCTGGGTGACAGAGGACGTGGAGCCGGAAACAAAAATTCTTCAGAACAAATATTGCCACTAACATGACAAGCGAACTTATCGCCAAGACCTTCCAAGGCCTTGAACCCCTGCTGGCACAGGAGCTTACGGAACTGGGCGCCAGCGACATCCAGATTGGACGCCGTATGGTGACCTTTACCGGAGACAAGGAAATGATGTACCGCGCAAACTTCTGTCTGCGTACTGCCATTCGCATCCTGAAGCCTATCAAGTGCTTCAAGGCCAAAAGCGCCGATGATGTCTATGCTGCCGTGAAGGAGATAGACTGGACGGAGTACCTGTCGCCACAGACCACCTTTGCGGTGGACAGCGTGGTCTTCTCGCCAGAATTCCATCATTCCAAATTCGTGGCCTATAAGGTCAAGGACGCTATCGCCGACCAGTTCCGCGAGCGCACTGGCTCGCGCCCGAATGTCAGCGTCTCGAATCCTGATATCCAACTGCATATCCACATCTCGGACTACGATGCCACCCTGGCTCTGGACAGCAGTGGCGAAAGCTTACACCGTCGGGGCTACCGTCAGGAGACCGTAGCTGCACCTTTAAACGAGGTGCTGGCTGCTGGTATTATTATGATGACCGGCTGGAAGGGTGAGACAGACTTCCTTGATCCGTTCTGCGGCAGCGGTACCCTATGTATAGAGGCAGCACTCATAGCCTGCGGCATAGCTCCTGGCATTTTCCGTCAGAGTTATGCCTTTGAGAAATGGCCGGATTTTGACCGCGACCTCTTTGAGCAGGTGTATAATGATGACAGCAACGAACGCGAATTCGAACACCACATCTACGGACGTGACAACGATCCAAAAGCAGTAGGAATTGCTTCGCGCAATGTTCGCGCTGCAGGACTCTCAAAGGATATCACAATCGAGGATGCCGACTTCACAAAGGTGCCTCTGAAAGGACAGATGGAAAACTGCCCTCTGATTGTCACGAATCCGCCTTATGGCGAACGAATCTCATCGCCCGACCTGCTGGGTCTCTACAAGACTATTGGCCAGAAACTGAAACGAGAACACACTGGTGGCGAGGCTTGGGTACTTAGTTTCCGTGAAGAATGCTTCGAACAAATTGGACTGAAGCCTTCGCTGAAGACACCTCTTTATAATGGCTCACTCGAATGCGAGCTCCGGAAATATGTGCTTTTTGATGGACGATTAGATGAGCACCGCGCGGCTGGTGGCACCGTGAAGACAGATGAAGAACGGCGAGAGATGGCCCAAAAGCACCGCTTCAAGAAGCATCGTGATGATTTCCGAAGGAGCTTCGATGACGAGGAACGCGGCGAACATCGTGAATTCCGCGAACGAAGAGGTAGCGGAGACCGCGACCGCAGAAATGGTGGAGAGCGCAGAGGGTTCCGTGGCGACCGCGAAGAAGGCGAAGACAACCACCGCTTCAACAGATTCTCTAAGAACGACAACTACAAAGGGCGCCGCGAAGGCTTCGGAGGAAAAGGCGGCAAGCGAGATGGTGGACGCGGTGACTATCGCGCCAAGGGAGACAACCGTGCTGCCCGACAGGCTGCCCGCAAACGTTTCTTTAATTCCGACGACAATAATGAAGAGGATTAAACTATTGGCGGCAGTATTGATAGCTGCCGCAACGACAATGGCACAGACCACAAAAAAAAGCTTTACGCTGAACGACCTGCTGGGAGGTGGTTCCACGTTCTGGAACCTTCAGCCGAAGTATATGTTTTCCACTTGGTGGGGCGAGAGGCCCGTGGAACTGACCGTGGAAGATGCAAAGATTATTGGGAGTGAAAAAACCACATTGTTCACTTGCAATGACATTAATGCTGTGTTAGGCGAGAAGATACTTCGTTCCTGCACCTCTGTCACCTTTCCCTACGCCGACCAGTCTATCGTGAAGATACAAACGAATAAGGAAATCATCCTGGTAGACTTCAAGCAGAAAAGTATCGTTTGGCGCGGACAGATTCAGGAAGGTGCCAGCGAACTGGTGTGGAACAAGGAAAGCCGTGCAATGGCATATTGCATCGGCAGCAATGTCTTTGTCCAAACAGCTGAAGGGCGCAGAATACAGATAACGTCAGACGGCAATGACGATATTGTCTATGGACACAGCGTAAGCCGCGATGAATTCGGCATAAGCAGTGGACTCTTCTGGAGTCCCAACGGGCAGCGGCTGGCCTTTTACAAGAAGGATCAAAGCCGAATTCCGAGCTACCCGCAGGTAGATATCACCAAGCGTATTGCTGCCACTTATGTAGATAAATACCCCATGGCCGGAGAGGAAACAGAGGATGTCAGCGTGGCTGTCTTTGACCTCACCACAGAGAAGGTCGTATGGCTGAAGAATCCAAAACCCATGACTGATTATATGACAAACCTCTCATGGGCTCCCGACGGAAGCAAGCTCTTTGTCTTCGAACTCAACCGCGACCAAAACCACATGCAGCTCTTCGGCTACAACGCCACTACAGGCGAGAAGGACGCAGAACCGCTGGTGGAAGAGAAGCACCCGAAATACGTAGAGCCAGAGAATATATTGCGCTTCCTGCCTTGGGACGCCACGAAGGCGGTAATGCAGACACGCCGTGACAACTGGAATCATCTCTACCTGGTGGACTTCAAGAAGGCGGTTTATCCTGAATGGAGAGATGCACAGGGCGGAGGCACCACCTGTGACCATGTGGCGGTAACGCTCCTGACCCCTGGAGAATTCGAAATCCGCGATTTCATCGGCTTCAACGAGAAAGAGAAGACGGCTCTGTTCGTGGGAAATGTGACACATCCACTGCACCACACGATTCACGCTGTGAAAGTGAAGAGTGAGAAAGCGAAAAGTGTAAATATCAGATTACTCTCTACAGGCGAGGGCGTTCATAGCGCTTCGCTCAGTGTTGCTGGCACTCAAATCATAGACACCTATTCGTCGCCGACCATCACCCGAAAAGTGGACCTCATTAATACTAAAAGTGGCGAAAGCACCAATGTGTTGACAGCAGAGGATCCATGGAAGGACTACAATGTGCCGGAAATCAGTGGCGGAAGTATCAAAGCCGCCGATGGGGTGACAGACCTCTACTACCGCCTCATCAAACCAGTGGACTTCGATGCTTCAAAGAAGTATCCCACTGTCATCTATGTTTACGGAGGTCCGCATGCTCACAACGTTCAAGCTTCCCGCGGATATTACTTCCGCGGTTGGGAGATTTATATGGCTCAGCTGGGGTATGTGGTCTTCGTGCTCGATAACCGTGGCTCGCAGTATCGAGGCTTGAAATTCGAGCAGGCCACCTTCCGTCACCTCGGCGATGAGGAGATGAAAGACCAGCTATGTGGCGTGGAATTCCTGAAGACACTGCCTTATGTGGATGCCAACAGATTGGGAGTGCACGGCTGGAGTTACGGCGGTTTCATGACCACGAATCTGATGTGCTCCTACCCCGATGTCTTCAAGGTAGGCGTAGCAGGTGGACCTGTCATCGACTGGAAATATTATGAGGTGATGTACGGCGAGCGCTATATGGACCGTCCGGACGAAAACGCGGAAGGCTATGCCTCCTGCAGCCTGTTGCCAAAGGCCAAGAACCTGAAGGGTCGCCTCCAGATAATCCTCGGATACAATGACCCCACTTGCGTCCCACAGCACACGCTAAGCTTTATCCGTGCCTGCATTGATGCTGGAACTCAGCCCGACCTCTTCCTCTACCCTGGAGATGAACACAATATGGCAGGAACAGACCAAATCCACCTTCACGAACGCATCACCCGCTATTTTGAAGACTATTTAAAATAACTCAAATTTGGCAAGTATGCTCGCTCGAACTTTGTTCGCTTCGACTCTTCGAAGAACCAGCAAATCCCTGTCGCGTACCTACGGCACGCTATCCGTTAACATCCTCATTACCAGCCATTGAAATGGCTGGCTACCATTGTCTGATGCCTACGGCATCACTTACGAAACTTGAATTAAATAATGATACATTTATAATTATATGAAACTATTGCTACTTGGAAGTGGCGGACGCGAACACGCTCTCGCCTGGAAAATTGCTCAGTCGCCCAAGATTGAAAAACTATTCATCGCCCCTGGCAACGCAGGAACGAGTGAGGTGGGCGAGAACGTAGCCCTGAAAGCAGATGACTTCGCAGGCATTAAAGACTTTGTTCTCCGCGAAAAGATAGATATGGTGGTAGTAGGTCCCGAAGACCCATTAGTGAAGGGTATTTATGACTTCTTCTGCAACGACGAACAACTAAAGAATATCCCTGTTATTGGTCCTTCCAAGGCAGGTGCACAACTCGAAGGCAGCAAAGATTTTGCTAAAGGATTCATGCAGCGCCACGGAATTCCGACTGCAGCCTATCAGACCTTTGACGGCACCACCCTGGAGGAAGGTTTGTCCTTCCTCGAAACGCTGCAGCCTCCCTATGTCCTCAAAGCCGACGGCTTGTGTGCCGGCAAGGGAGTACTCATCCTTCCAACCTTGGAAGAGGCGCAAAAAGAACTGAAAGAAATGCTGGGCGGAATGTTCGGACAAGCCTCCGCCCGTGTAGTCGTTGAAGAGTTCCTGAGCGGTATTGAGTGCTCTGTATTTGTGCTCACCGATGGCAAGAACTATAAGATCCTGCCAGAAGCCAAGGACTACAAACGCATCGGCGAAGGCGACACAGGATTGAATACAGGCGGCATGGGAAGTGTTTCACCTGTTCCTTTTGCTGACAAGATATGGATGAAGAAAGTCGAAGACCGCATCATCCGTCCAACCGTGAAGGGACTGGCGGAAGAAGGTCTGGAGTACAAAGGCTTTATATTCTTCGGCCTGATTAACTGCAACGGTGACCCCAAAGTCATTGAGTATAACTGTCGCATGGGTGATCCTGAGACAGAGACGGTCATGCTACGCATAAAAAGCGACCTCGTTGACTTGCTCGAGGGTGTGGCTCAAGGAAACTTAGCAAGCCGCCAACTGGAGTTCGACGAACGTTCTGCTGTGTGCGTCATGCTCGTAAGTGGTGGATATCCGGGGCATTATGAGAAAGGGAAAGTCATCTCAGGAATTCCGGACGTGCAAGGAAGTGTTGTCTTCCACGCTGGAACTGCTCTTAATGCCGACAGGGAAGTAATAACAGCAGGCGGTCGCGTCATCGCTGTATCATCCTATGGGAAGAACAAGGAGGAGGCTCTCGCAAAGAGCTTCACGGAAGCACAGAAAATACAGTTCGAAGGAAAATACTTCCGTCGCGATATAGGAGCAGACTTATAAAGAGAACTTCCGACGTTGAAGATTAGGCTTCAAAATAAGATTGCCGAGAGTGCGTTGACCCTACCCATAACATGTGTCGCGACAGCGCTACTTTGGTGGTTGCCACAAGGAGGTTATTCCTTAGAGTACCTGCTGGGGATGCTGACTTGTGCAGTGACGACCTGCCTTGTCATCAAGACAGCTGCAGACAACGCTCTCTTGCGGGTTCGCTCGCAAATGATAGGCGCCTTATTTCTATGGTTCTTGGCTGTGTGTGGGTTCCTTCATCCCCTCCAATCGGGAACAATCATACTGTGCTTCTTCAGCATCTCGTTCTTCTATCTGCTGCGCACATACGACAAGAATGACCCAGAGGTCAACACGTTTCATGCATACCTCTTCATCTCATTAGCCAGTTTGGTTTGGGCACCCCTGTTGTTGCTTTCTATAGTGCTGTTCTGGTGCCAGTTGGTCTATCTGCGGTCATTATCTTGGCGCTGTTTTGGTGCTGTGCTCTGCGGTGTCCTATTGCCTTATGCATTTTGGGCGACAGGCGCTTTCTTTCTTAATGATGTAACTCCGTTGTCAGAGCATATTACTTCAATCATCTATCCATTTCGTGAGCAGTTCTACTGGCAGTGGGTGATTGATGATGCAATCCTGTATGAATGGAGTAGCTTTTGGAGCTTGTTCCTATCGAAATTCCATGATCTGTTCCTGGGTCACCTGCCCGAAGGTGTTGCACTGTTAGTCGTGTTTTGGTTTGGCCTCACAGGCTTGGTACACTACAGCCGCAAGAATTTTGACGACAAGATACGTGTTCGCATGTGTCACTATTGTTATATGGTCTTCCAAATAGTCTTATTTCTTTGGATTCTTTTGAGGCCACAAGATTTCATGTATCTTTTCCCATTGTTGCTACTGTCCACCGCGCCGACTGCCGCTCACTTCATTACCCTGACTCATACATGGATCACCAACGTCTGGTCGATCATTCTGAGCTTGGGGCTGGCAGCTGTCAGCATAATTACATTATTCAATAATCTTTTATAATTATCTGCATTCATCATGACCTCCTTCCTCGCACTGCTTGAATCCTGGGGCTACATGGGAATGTTCATATCAGCCTTCATCGCCGGTTCTGTCTTTCCCTTTAGCAGTGAGGCTGTGCTGACAGCACTCCTGTTGGCTGGATTGGACCCAATGCATCTGTTTGTCGCTGCCACTGTGGGTAATGTAGCTGGTTCTATGCTCAACTACGGAGTAGGCACCCTTGGCAAGATGGAATGGATAGAAAAATACCTGCACGTAGAGCGGGAGAAAGTGGACCGCACTTCACGATGGATGGAGCGCTATGGCGCTTGGATCGGGGTGCTTTGTTTTCTTCCCATTCTTGGCAGCGTGATTGCTGTCACCCTTGGCTTTACACGCGCTAATCCCTGGCTTTCCTTGCTGACTATCACCATCGGCAAGGTACTTCGCTACGGATTACTCATCTTTGTCGTGGCGCAGTTCTGAACAAAGCATATCACATCAGGACAAGTCCATCCAATAGTGCTACATAATCCTTAATGGCTTCACGTATCTCGCTGATACAGATATATTCATCTGCGGTGTGACTGCGGGCACTATTACCTGGTCCCATCTTCATGGAAGGCCAAGGCATGAGGGCTTGGTCCGAGAGGGTCGGAGAACCAAAAGCACGCCGCGGCTGTCCATCAATGGTCGGGCCAAGGGAGAGGGCTCGTTGGACCAATGGATGAGAAGGATTAATGTGAGATGAATTCAGGCGGAAAGAGCGTGCTTTTACCTCCCCTTGTATTGCATCGCATACCTTATTGAATATATCATGGTTTGAATAACATTCATTGCTGCGGACATCTACTGTAAACTGACATTCATCAGGCACTACATTATGCTGAGTACCAGCATGAATGATGGTGACTGACATTTTCACAGGCCCAAGTAATGGACTCTCCTCAGGGAAACGAAATGTGCGGAACCACGTGATATCGTCGATAGCGCGGTAAAGAGCATTCACCCCTTCCTCACGCGCCGCATGACCAGCCTTCCCGTGTTCTGTGATATCCAGTACCATCAACCCCTTCTCTGCAATCGCAGGCTGCATGGCCGTTGGCTCACCCACAAGAGCTACATCGATATGTGGCAACATTGGCAGGACTCGCTCTATACCGTCGTGCCCCGACACTTCTTCCTCGGCTGAAGCCAATAATACCAGATTATAGGCCTGATGCTTGGAGGTAATTATCCGAAAAGCCTGTGTCAGAGCCACCAACGAAGCTCCATCATCATTTGTACCAAGGCCGTAAAGGCGATCACCCTCCAACGTTGGCACCAAAGGGTTATGAGTCCATCCATTAACAGCTTTTACCGTGTCGAGATGCGCATTTAGCAATAAAGTAGGGCGTGCTGCCTCATAGCCGTCAGCGACAACCCAAACGTTGTTCGCTTCGCGATGCACCTGATAGCCTTTTTCTTCGATGAAATGGGCAAAGATATTAGCTGCATCAGTCTCGTTGCGGCTGGTGCGAGGAGTGGAAACAAGGGTGCTCAGCAGCTCCACTGCTTCGGTTGTCAATGACTCTATATTCATTTTTATTCGCTTTGACGGGGCAAAGTTAAGCAAAAAAATGCAATTTACTGCGGTTAATTGAAAAAAACTCACTACCTTTGTGGCGTTAAAACCAAAAATCTTTGATTATGCTGAATAATTCTCCCCTTTCTACGCTCATTCATGAGCAGGCAAAAGTCTACGGCGAGAAGACAGCCTTGAGTTATCGTGACTATGCTACGGCCACGTGGAAAAACATTTCCTGGAATGAGTTCTCCCAGAAGGTATCACTTGTTTCCAACGCTCTGATAGCATCGGGTGTCGCAGAACAGGAGAATATAGCTGTGTTCACCCAAAACAAGCCTGAAGGTGTATGTGTTGACTTCGGAACTTATGGCATTCGGGCTGTATCCATCCCCTTTTATGCCACCAGTAGCGAGGCCCAAATTCAGTATATGATCAACGATGCCTCCGTTCGCTTCATCTTCGTTGGAGAACAATATCAATATGATACCGCTTTCCGGGTATTAAAGATGTGTCCTACGCTTGAACGGTTGATAATCTTTGACCCCACTGTGGTGAAAAATCCTCAGGATCGCATCTCGTTGTATTTTGATGAATTCCTGAAATTAGGCGAAGGCTTGCCGCACGCCGAGGAAGTGGCCCGTCGTTCTGCAGCCATACAACCTGATGATCTTGTCAATATTCTGTATACGAGTGGTACTACAGGAGTCTCCAAGGGTGTCACACTGACATATCGAATGTATGCTGCAGCGATTCCAGCCAACGATAAAGTCATGGATCTCTCCGACAAGGATGTCATCATGTGCTTCCTGCCTTTCACACATGTCTTCGAACGAGCATGGAGCTACTGGTGCCTCAGCCGCGGCTGTCAATTAGCAATCAACCTGCGACCGCAGGATATTCTGATGACGCTGCGAGAGGTGCATCCTACGTGTATGGCCGCTGTGCCACGTTTCTGGGAAAAAGTGTATTCGGGCGTTCAGGAGAAGATTGCCGAAAGTAGCAATATGCAACGAAAGTTGATGCTCGATGCGCTGGATGTGGGCAAACGTTATAATGTGGACTACAAAATGCGCGGACTCGAACCACCTCTACCCCTGAAGCTGCGTTATAAAGTGTATGAGAAGACTATCATTGCCCTGTTAAAGAAGACCCTTGGGCTGGAGAACGCAAATTTCTTCCCTACGGCAGGTTCTTTCATTCCACCGGCAATCGAAGAATTCGTGCACTCATGTGGAATCAAAATGACTGCAGGCTACGGAATGACAGAAACTACAGCCACTGTATCCTGCGACTGGCATCATTCACCAGTTTCCATCGGCTCTGTAGGTCGGGTGCTCGAAGGAATAGAAATCAAATTCGGCGAGCAGAACGAGATTCTGCTGCGTGGAGACACTATCACCAAGCAATACTACCGCAAGGCCGAAATCACCGCACAATCCTATGACGAAGAAGGTTGGTTCCATACCGGTGACAGCGGATATATCAAAGACGGCGAACTCTACCTCACGGACCGCATCAAAGATCTCTTCAAGACATCCAACGGCAAGTATATTTCCCCACAGGCACTGGAATCAAAGTTCGTCGTAGACCGATATATTGATGAAGTGGCTATTATTGCCGATGAACGCAAATTCGTATCTGCCCTCGTGATTCCCGACTATACACTCCTCGAACAATGGGCACGCAACAACTCCATCGCTTTTGATAACCGTGAGGAACTTTGCGCAAATCCTATCATAAATGAAATGGTGATGGGACGAATCGAAACCCTACAGCAAGAATTTGCCCACTACGAGCAAGTTAAACGTATCACCCTCCTGCCCCAGCCCTTCTCCATGGAGCGAGGCGAACTGACTAATACACTCAAAATCAAGCGGTCTGCTATTGCCAAGAACTACCAGGCACAAATTGATAAGATGTATGAAGAATAATGGAATTTGAATCATAAAATTGAGAAAATCACAGTGATAACAGCTGAACAACTTAAAGAAATACAGGAGCGTACCGAGGCACTCAACCATTACCTTGATATTCCAAGCAAACAAATGGAATACGAGGAAGAACAGTTACGTACCCAAGCACCTGATTTCTGGGACGACGCCAAGCGTGCCGAAGAACAGATGAAAAAGGTCAAGAGTCTGGAAAAATGGATTAAGGGATATGATGAGGTACGTACCCTCACCGAAGAACTCTCCACCGCATTCGACTTTTATAAAGAGGAACTCGTCACCGAACAGGAAGTGGATGAAATCTACGCCAAAACCCTCAATTCTATAGAGGACTTGGAGTTGAAAAACATGCTCAGAAAGGAAGAAGATCCAATGGACGCAGTCCTGAAAATCAACTCTGGAGCAGGTGGCACCGAGGCTCAAGATTGGGCGCAGATGCTCATGAGAATGTATATGCGTTGGGCTGAGCAGAACGGCTATAAGTGCGTGGTCAGCAACCTTCTGGAGGCCGATGACGCTGGTATTAAATCATGTACCCTGGAGATTATGGGTGACTATGCATACGGATATCTCAAAGGAGAAAATGGGGTTCATCGACTGGTGCGCGTATCACCTTACAACGCCCAAGGCAAACGTATGACATCCTTTGCCAGTGTCTTTGTCACTCCCCTTGTCGACGATTCCATCGAAGTGAATATCGAGCAGGCACGCATCTCCTGGGACACATTCCGCAGTAGCGGTGCCGGCGGACAGAACGTGAACAAAGTGGAATCTGGCGTTCGACTACGCTATCAATACAAAGATCCATATACGGGCGAAGAGGAAGAAATACTCATCGAAAACACCGAAACCCGCGACCAGCCAAAAAACAAAGAAAACGCACTACGTCTGCTACGCTCCATGCTCTATGATAAGGAATTGCAGCATCGTATGCAAGAGCAGGCAAAGGTGGAAGCTGGAAAAAAGAAGATAGAATGGGGCAGCCAAATCCGTTCCTACGTCTTCGACGATCGTCGAGTAAAAGATCATCGCACCAACTACCAGACTTCCGACGTGGCCGGAGTTATGGATGGCAAAATCGACGCCTTCATCAAAGCTTATCTTATGGAATTTGGCGGAGATTCATAATCTATCACCAGATCTCTTAACAATTCATAGTCCATCCCTAAATAATCAATAACCACTATGAGTAAAACAAAGAAAGATCTCCGTGCAGCCAAGAAGGCTGCTCGCGAAGAACGCCAAGCCAAACGCGTTATCAATTGGATTATCGGAGCCATTGCGATTCTCTTTATTGTCACTTTTGTGCTTTGGGGAATCCTGAATTGATAGACAATCGGAATCTATTATTGCGTTATGGCACAGGAAATTGAACGCAAGTTTCTTGTCGAAGGCGACGCCTTTAAGGCGATCGCCTTCGATTCTTCCCGTATCACTCAGGGTTACATCGCCAGCGGAAATGGTCGTACGGTCCGCATTCGCATTCGCGATGACCGCGGTTACCTGACCATCAAGGGGCCTAGTGCAGACGGAGGACTCTCGCGCTACGAATTCGAGATGGAAATAGCCCTCAATGATGCCCGCGACCTCCTGGCAATCTGCGAACCAGGCACCATCGAGAAGACTCGATACCTTGTCCGCGCCGACGATGGTCATATCTTCGAAATCGATGAGTTCTACGGCGATAATCAGGGGCTAATCATGGCCGAAGTAGAACTCCAAAGTGCCGAAGAGCCCTTCAAAAAGCCCGATTTCATCAGTAAAGAAGTCACAGGAGACCGCCGATTCTACAACTCCCATCTCCGCCACTACCCCTTCCGCCTTTGGCGCGACAGTCTCTGAAATCCTGACTACATTCTCTTAGGAACAAATTGCCCCTGTAATGACAACCGGACATCCCTTCCACGACGTCCTGTCGTCAGGAGCTTTATGTATATACGTAAAGCCGTTTACGTCCGTACGTCAATGCCTACACGTATATACGTCTCAACCCTTACGACCTGACATCCATGAGTTAGAATACTTTTGTCCTGTGATGATGAATAGTAAATGTTGAGTGGAGTGTTAGTTAATTATGCTTGGAGCAATTAAGGAAACATGCTTAGAGTTAAAGTAATACTTTAATGTGATAAAATATGAATTTTTAGCGATTTATAATTTTTTTTGAAGAAAAATCGAAAAGTTCTTGCATAATAAAAAAAAAGTCCGTACTTTTGCGGCATGGAATCCCACATATACCATATTCCTGTGCTTTTGATGCCGTCGGTGGATGGGTTAAACATCAATCCTTCAGGTGTTTATGTGGATGTCACTTTGGGCGGTGGCGGACATAGTCGAGAGATTGTGAATCGTCTGGGTCCTGACGGACATTTATACAGTTTCGATCAGGATGAGGATGCCATCATGCAAGTGCAGCGAACAGAGAAAAAAACCGATAGCAACCAATGGACGCTGGTGCGCTCCAATTTCCGGTACCTGAAGAACTGGATGCGTTACTATGGAGTAGAGCAAATCGACGGGCTTTTGGCAGACCTGGGAGTCTCCAGTCATCATTTCGATGAGGCTGATCGCGGTTTTAGCTTTCGCACCGATGCTCCTCTGGATATGCGCATGAACCAACTGGCTGGTCTTTCAGCAGCAGATGTGGTGAACACATATTCTACAGAACAGCTGGCATCGCTCTTCCGCCTTTATGGTGAGTTGCGGCAGGGACATCGCTTGGCAGACACCATTGTGAAAGCAAGACAACGAACAGAAATCCGCACGACAGGGGAACTGGCAGCACTGCTTTCGCCGCTGTTGGGTCGCGACCGCGAAAAAAAAGACCTTGCACGGGCATTTCAGGCGCTACGTTTAGAAGTAAACCATGAGATGGACTCCCTTCGAGAGATGTTGAATGCCGCCGTGGAGTTGCTGAAACCAGGAGGACGATTGGCTGTAATGAGCTACCACTCCTTAGAAGACAGAATGGTGAAGAACCTGATGCGCTCGGGCAATATTGAAGGAACCGTCCAACAAGATATTTACGGAAGAGTGCAAGCACCTTTGAAACCTGTGGGTAAACCTATCACACCCGATGCAGATGAATTGGCAATGAATTCCCGAAGCCGAAGTGCGACGCTTAGAGTGGCGGAAAAGATTTGAATAGTATTGCATTCAGAAAGAAACGGACTGAAGTGCAACGATATATATTCTGAAGATAATTAAGGAGTAGAAACGAAATATGAGTAAGAAGAAGGACGAAATCCCCTTCGCCATCGAAGTTGGCAAGGCGGAGGAAGCACCAGTTGTAGACGCCAATGAGGTGGATGCACGGGATGTCGTGGATGCGGACAAGGTCGCTGCCGTCGAATGGTCTGACGTGGACAACGTCAACGCGTCGGATATGTTGAAAGAAGACGAGTTCTCTTCAGAAGACGAAGAACTGGACGATGACAGAGCGGCCAATGATTATGTCGACAAGTCAACAGGTACAAAGCTACCTTTGCGTGAGATCCTTTTCGGAGACTTCATCTTCGGTCCATTCTTGCGTCGTCAGGTGGGATTTATACTCTTCCTGGTGCTGTTAGCCATCTTCTATATCAGTAATCGTTATGCTGCTCAACAGGAGATCATCGAAGAAGAGCAACTGCGTAAGGAACTCGTAGAAAAGAAGAACTACGCACAAACGCAGTATGCTGAACTGACAATGATGAGCCGGCAAAGCGGTCTGGAAGAGCAACTTCGCACCTTTGGCGACAGTCTGTTGCAGATTCCGAAGGAACCTCCTTATGTCATCGGAAAATAAGAAATGAATTATTAGGTAAAGTGATATGAAATCCAACAGCAAACATACAGTATCTCGTTATTTGTTCGTCGTCATCCTGGCGGCGGTATTCGGACTGTTGATTGTTGGCAAGGCCGCCTATGAGTCCTTTGTACGTAAGGACTACTGGGAGACCGTACGCCAACGTCTGGCCTCTCAGCAAAAGGATATTCCCGCGGTACGCGGTAACATCTATTCAGCCGACGGGCAACTGCTGGTGGGTTCAATGCCTGTATATACCCTTCGCGCCGACTTTGTGGTCGTAGACCCCAATGACAGTGTGGCAGAGCGCAAGCTTCGTGAGTGGCGCAAAGAACACTTCCATGCGGAATTGGACAGCCTCTGCTTAGGACTTCACAATCTGTTTCCCGAACGTTCAGCAGCGGAGTACAAAAAGATGTTGCTGGATGGCGAGAAACGTCGCCGCCGCAATCTTCCTATCGCGCGCGCGGTATCCTATATCAAATATAAACAGTTCTTGAATCTTCCTTATGTGCGCCACGGCCGTATCAAAACCGGATTTTATGCTGAAGAAATTCCTCAGCGGCAGAAGCCCTATGGTCCTATGGCCGCCAGAACACTGGGCTCGCTGATGACAACATCAGACTCTGCACGTAATGGACTGGAGTTAGCTTACGACAGTATCCTGCGCGGTATCAATGGGAAGATGCACCGCGAGAAAGTGCGTCGCACATGGATGGACCGAACTGATCTTGAACCCATCAATGGACTGGACCTCATCACAAGCATTGACGTAGGTATGCAAGATGCTGCCGAGAAGATACTGGAACGTAAGTTACAGGAAATCAATGCGGAAATTGGAGTTGTCGTACTCATGGAGGTCAAGACTGGTGACATCAAAGCCATCGTTAACCTTACACGCATCGCCCCCGGGCGTTACGCCGAAGTGAAAAACAATGCTATCACCGACCTTTGGGAACCAGGTTCCACTTTCAAGACGGCATCAATGATGGTGGCGCTGGAGGACGGTGTTGTGAAGCGCGGCGAAACCGTCGATGTGGGCAATGGTGTTTACATGATGCACGGTCGTCCGATGAAAGACCACAACTGGCGCAAGGGTGGCTACGGCCGTGCCATTACTGTGGACGAATGTCTGATGTTCTCGTCGAATGTCGGCGTAAGCAAGATTATCGACAAATATTACCACGACCATCCGGAAAAATATGTCGATGGACTGTATCGCGAAGGCGTGGGTATACCTTTCACCCTGCCATTCAGAGGGCAAGGTTTCCCGAAAGTGCGTCGTCCCAAACCTGACGGCAGCAACTGGAGTAAGACAGCACTTGCCTGGATGAGCATTGGTTACGAGACCCAGATTCCACCTATCTATACCGTCACATTCTACAATGCTATCGCAAACAACGGTCGTATGGTGAAACCCCGCTTTGTCCGTGCTATTGAAAAGGACGGAGTGGTGCTGAAGGAGTTCCCCGTGGAGGTGGTAAAGGAACGTATTTGTTCCCCGTCAACCCTGCGCGATATCCACGAGATACTGGAACGTGTGGTCAACGACCCGACTGGTCTGGGAAAGAAAGCCGGCTGTAAGCAGTTTAAGGTGTGCGGCAAGACTGGCACAGCCCAGGTGGCCGATGAAAGCGGCAGTTACCACAGTTCACCGGCCCGCTATATGGTCAGCTTTGCAGGCTTTTACCCCTCAGAGGATCCTAAATATTCCTGCGTGGTCTGTATCAAGAAACGCGGATTACCGGCTTCAGGTGGTGGACAGGCAGGACCGGTCTTCAGTCAGTTGGCACAGTATGTGATGGCAAAAGGTGTATATCGTCCTGCCAGCGATGCAGCCGACAGCACCTCCATCTTCCAAGCTCCAGAGGCCGTGGCGCTACCCGATACCATTGGAGGACAAGTACCGAACGTAAGCGGTTTGGGCGCTCGCGAGGCGGTAGCACTGCTGGAAGCCCAAGGACTCAAGGTCCGCATCCATGGTCAGGGACGCGTGAGCCGTCAGAGTGTGGCTGCAGGTTCCAAGGTCGTTAGGGGGCAAGAAGTTACGTTGGAGCTAAAACGATAAGAAGTCTAAAAAATCATAAAATATATAACCTATGCAACTATCGGAACTAATCAAGGTCATCAAGCCCGTTCGAGTGACAGGCTCTGAGAACGTCGAAGTACTCGATGTCGCCATCGACTCTCGCCAAGTACGTCCAGGTCATCTTTTCATCGCTGTGCCTGGCACTCAGGTCGACGGCCATACGTTTATTCCCAAGGCTACGGAGCAAGGCGCTGTGGCTGTCGTATACTGCAACCCAGAGTTTACGATTCCAGCAGATAGTAACACGACCTTCATCCTGGTAGAAGACACAGAAAGAGTTGTAGGTCCTTTGGCCCACCACTTTTTCGGCGACCCAACAGAGAAACTGGACCTTATCGGTGTCACAGGAACAAACGGCAAGACAACTATCGCCACCTTATTATTTAAGATGTTCCGCCGCTTCGGGTACAAGTGCGGCCTGTGTTCCACCGTTTGCAACTACATCGATGACGAAGCAATCCCCACAGACCACACGACCCCAGATCCTATCACACTAAACCGCCTGCTTGGCCGCATGGCCAACGAAGGCTGTCGCTACGCTTTCATGGAAGTTAGTTCCCATAGTGTAGCTCAACACCGCATCGCAGGTCTGACGTTCCGCGGAGGTATCTTTACGAACCTGACACGCGACCATTTGGATTACCACAAGACCGTAGAAGCCTACCGCGATGCAAAGAAAGGTTTCTTCGACATGTTGCCCAAAGGAGCTTTCGCTGTTACAAATGCAGATGATAAGAATGGCCTCTTCATGACCCAAAATACCCAGGCCACTGTGAAAACCTATAGCCTCCGCAGTATGGCAGACTTCCGTGCCCGCATACTTGAAGAAGGATTTGATGGTATGCAGCTGGAAATCGACGGCCGCGAGGTCTGTGTTCAGTTCATCGGACGATTCAATGTATCGAATCTGTTGGCAGTCTACGGTGCTGCTGTCTGCATGGGCAAACAGCCCACGGATGTGCTTGTGGCCCTGAGCACCCTGCGTCCTGTGAATGGTCGTTTCGAGACCATTCGTTCAAAGGACGGTATAACAGCAATTATAGACTACGCCCATACCCCAGATGCATTGGATAATGTACTGGCCACGATCAACGAAATTCTGAAGAAACCAGGACAGTGCATCACTGTCTGTGGCGCTGGCGGTAACCGCGATAAAGGCAAGCGTCCGCTAATGGCACAGTCTGCCGTTCGAGCCAGCGACCGCGTCATCATCACTTCTGACAATCCTCGTTTCGAGGAGCCTCAAGATATCATCAATGATATGTTGGCTGGCATCACAACGGTCGAAGAGAAACGTAAGGTCATCAGCATTGTAGATCGCAGAGAGGCTATTCGTACTGCTTGCACTCTCGCTCAGCCAGGAGACGTCATTCTCATTGCTGGTAAGGGACATGAAGACTATCAGGAAATCAAGGGCGTGAAGCATCATTTTGACGACCATGAAGTAGTACGAGAAGCGTTTGAAATCTAATCAATTAACTATAAGCTTTACGACCATGCTATACTATCTCTTCCGCTATCTCAGTGAGTTCGGTATTCCCGGTTCACACATGTGGAGCTACATTTCGTTCCGCGCTATACTCACGCTGGTGCTGTCACTCATCATCTCGGCCTGGTTCGGTGAATGGTTTATCAAATGGATGAAAAGCAAAAACCTCAGTGAAGAGCAGCGAGATGCAAGTATTGACCCATACGGAGTAACCAAACAAGGTGTCCCGACAATGGGTGGCATTATCATCATCATCGCAACGGTAATTCCCGCACTCCTCTTCGGGCGCCTGCGTAACATATATATGTTGATCATGCTTGGCACAACAATATGGCTTGGAATACTTGGCTTCATCGATGACTGGACCAAAATGAAAAAGACCAAGGACGGAATTCGTCCTATCTATAAGCTGGCAGGTCAAGCACTGCTGGGATTGGTCGTAGGATTAGTATTGTGGCAAAGCCCCGATGCCGTGGTCCACGAGAATGTCACTACCGAGCGACAGAATGGCACGGAAGTAGTCGTTCACACCAGCGAACCGGTAAAAAGCACTGTTACCACCATTCCTTTTGTAAAAAACAACAATCTACGATATTCCGATGCTTTTCGCTGGATGGGAAAGTATCGCACAGCTGCTGGCTGGATTCTTTTTGTCATCGTGACGGTTTTCATCGTGATGGCAGTCTCCAATGGCGCGAATCTCAACGACGGTATGGACGGCCTATGTGCAGGCAATTCAGCTATCATGTGTTTTGCTTTAGGCATCCTGGCCTATGTGTCGTCACATATCAACTTGGCCGCATACCTTAATATCATGTTCGTTCCTGGAAGTGAAGAACTTGTGGTATTCCTAATGGCTTTCGTCGGTGCTCTCATCGGTTTCCTGTGGTACAATGCTTACCCTGCTCAGGTCTTCATGGGCGACACGGGCTCATTGGCTATTGGAGGAATCATTGCTGTGACGGCAATCATTATCCACAAGGAACTGCTCTTGCCACTGATTTGCTTTGTTTTCCTGATGGAAAGCATCAGTGTAATTCTTCAGACCAACTATGCCAAATACGGTAATAAGCGAGGCTTGAAGCTACGTGTCTTCAAACGTGCCCCGTTGCACGATACCTTCCGTGTGAAACCTAATCAGCTGCCCTCGGATTTCAAGGTACTATTTAACTGGCCGAAAGGTTGCTGGCTCGAATCAAAGATTACCACTCGCTTTTGGATTGTAACTATCATGATGTGCGCACTCGCCATTGTGACGCTAAAGATTAGATAGAAAATGAAAAGAATAGTCATACTGGGTGCCGCAGAGAGCGGCGTGGGCGCAGCAGCGCTGGCAAAGAAACAAGGTTTCGATGTCTTCGTTACCGATATGGGCAAAATCAAGCCCAACTACAAGGAGATGCTCAATGAGCGTAATATTCCTTGGGAAGAAGGCCAACATTCAGAGGCCCTCATCCTCAATGCCGACGAGATTATCAAGAGCCCAGGAATTCCCGACGCGGCACCTATGGTACAGAAAATCAAGGCCGCAGGCATTAATATCATTAGTGAGATTGAGTTCGCAGGACGCTACACGGACTCCAAGATGATCTGCATCACCGGCTCTAACGGCAAGACTACCACGACCAGCCTCATCTATCATATTTTCAAGAAGGCAGGATACGATGTAGGACTTGCAGGAAACATCGGCAACTCCCTAGCCCTTCAGGTGGCAGAGGAGCCACATGAATACTATGTCATTGAATTGTCGAGCTTCCAGTTGGACAACATGTATGACTTCCGGGCAAACATTGCGGTATTGCTGAATATCACGCCTGACCACCTCGACCGATACCACAACTCCATGCAGGAGTACACCGATGCAAAGATGCGCATTATTCAGAATCAGACCAAAGACGACTCCTTTGTCTACTGGAACGATGACCCCGTCATCAAGCGCGAACTGGAGAAATACCACATCGAGAGCCGCATGTGCCCCTTCAGCATCATTGAGAAGCAAGGGATGATCGGTTATATTTCCGAGGGCGAGTATGTCATTGAACGTCCCACTCCCTTCAACATGGAGCAAGAAGAACTCTCGCTCACCGGCAAACACAATATGTATAACTCTTTGGCAGCAGGTATAACCGCTGACCTCAGCGGCATCTCTAATGAGGTTATCCGGGCCAGCCTCAGCGATTTCCAAGGCGTAGAACACCGTTTGGAATTTGTCTGCACTATACACGGAGTGACCTTCATCAATGACTCCAAGGCAACTAATGTCGATGCTTGTTGGTATGCGTTGGAAAGTATGAAACAACCCACAGTGCTCATCCTCGGCGGCCTGGACAAAGGCAACGACTATACTGCCATCAAGGATTTGGTGCTGGAAAAGTGCAAAGCGTTGGTTTATTTGGGCGTTGATAACCGCAAACTCCATGACTTCTTCGACCCACTGGGACTGCCAGTTGCTGAAACACATTCCATGAAAGAATGTGTGGAAGCCTGCTATCGGTTTGCTGCACCCGGAGATACCGTGTTGCTCTCCCCATGTTGCGCCAGCTTTGACCTCTTCAGGAATATGGAAGACCGTGGCGAACAATTTAAGGAATTCGCACACGCTCTGTAATAGAATACTCAGACTACCAATCTGTAAACCCCACACACCATCAAACTTCACCTCCTATGACAATACGCAACAAAACCATCAATGCCAGCAGCCTTTTTGAAGGCGACAAAGTTATCTGGATGATACTTTTTTTCTTGTGTGTCATCTCAGTATTGGAAGTCTATAGTGCATCAAGCACTATGACATTCAACAAAGGTGCTTATTGGGCTCCCGTGCTAAAGCATGGGTTATTCCTCGGCGTAGGTGTCAGTGTTGCATGGGGTACTCACAAGATACCTCAACGATATTTCGGATACATCGCAGTAATTGGTATTTTCGTCAGTATCATTTTCCTGCTCATTACCATGATGCGAGGTCAGACTACGAACGATGCTGCAAGATGGATGGACTTAGGCTTTTTCTCCTTTCAACCTTCAGAAATTGCCAAGGGCTCCCTGGTGATGCTTTCTGCTGTGTTACTCAGCTACTTCCGAGATGAAGAAGGAGCCACCTCCAGAGCTTTCAAATGGGTGCTTGGCATCACCTGTGTGGTCTGCGCACTTATCGTCACGGAGAACCTTTCAACAGCGGCGTTGACATTCTTTATTGTCTTGCTGATGATGTTCATTGCTCAGGTACCCTGGAAACTCTTCGGCGGACTACTGGGACTCCTTGTCATCGGGGCTGCACTGGGTTACTCTACCCTTCGCTTCACTCCAGACAGTGTGCTCGAAAAGTTCGAGGATACTCCCTTAGAACGTGTGAAGACTTGGTCACATCGACTACGCAATCATGTTGAATTTCCTGATGACCCGAAAAAGTTCGATCTCAACACCAATCCACAGATTACGCAATCACATATAGCGATTGCTACCTGTAATGTCATAGGACGCGGACCCGGCAACAGCCGCGTGCGCGATTTCCTGCCACAGGCATATTCGGACTTCATCTATGCCATCATTATCGAAGAATTAGGAATAGAAGGCGGATTTATAGTGATGTTCCTCTATATTATCCTGCTTTTCAGGGCGGCACAGATAGCGCGGCGCAGCGATTCGCTGATGCTCTCTTTCATGGTTCTTGGACTGGCTCTACTCATCGTGACGCAAGCTCTCATTAATATGGCGGTGGCCGTAGGTCTATTCCCTGTTACGGGTCAACCCTTACCTTTGGTAAGCCGCGGAGGTTCAAGTATCATGGTTAACTGTTTTTACATTGGATTGATGATAAATATCAGCCGTTCTTCCTCAAATTTTATGTCAAAAAAGGCTTTGGAAGCAAGAAATGCATAAAAGTTTAAGGTTAAAGTAAAAAAAGAAGCCATAAAACATTCATCGTAAGAGAATTATTTGTATATTTGCGCAGTTTTTTTAAAAGTGATATGACAGCACCCCTCAAAGTAATCATTAGTGGCGGCGGAACTGGAGGCCATATTTTCCCAGCTCTGTCCATTGCCAATGCTATCCGCATCATAGAACCAGAGGCCGATATTCTTTTTGTCGGCGCCGAGGGACGTATGGAAATGAAACGGGTGCCAGATGCAGGATACCGCATCGTTGGACTGCCCATTCGTGGTTTCTTCCGTCCACTTTGGAAACTGGCAAATATTGGAGTAGCCATAGACTATTTTAAGAGCAAACGCAAGGCTATACAACTGCTACGTGAATTCCAACCCCACGTGGCAGTAGGTGTCGGTGGTTATGCCAGTAGCGCGGCCCTGGGTGCAGCCAACAGCTTGGGGATTCCCACCTTACTGCAGGAACAAAACAGTTTTGCAGGTTTAGCCAACAAGAAACTGGCCAAATCAGCCAAAAAGATTTGTGTGGCTTACGAGGGAATGGAACGCTTCTTCCCCGCTGAGAAGATCATTATGACGGGAAATCCCGTGAGGCAGTCGTTGCTGGAATGCAAACTGACAAAACCCGAGGCTGTGGAGAAAATGGGATTTGACCCCGTGAGACCTGTCATCCTCATCATTGGTGGAAGTCTTGGAGCACGAACCATCAATGAAAGTGTACTCAAACAGTTGGAACTCATCAGCAATAGCCGTGTGCAAATCATCTGGCAAACTGGAGGATATTACTTCGATGATATCAAACAGCAATTAGAAGAAAGGGGATGTCCAGTGAACTTGAAAGTCACCGACTTTATCAACCATATGGATGAAGCATACCGTGCAGCAGACCTCGTCATCAGCCGTGCGGGAGCCAGCAGCATCTCGGAGTTATGTTTGCTCGGGAAACCTTCCATACTCGTCCCGTCGCCCAACGTGGCCGAAGACCATCAGACTCACAACGCTATGGCACTCGTTAAAAAAGATGCAGCATTGCTGGTCAAGGATGCAGAAGCGAAAGAACAGCTGATGCCACTGGCTATCAAAACGGCACTCGATATTCCAACTCTACAACGATTGGGAAGTAATGCTAAAGATATGGCCCTGCCCGACTCTGCACGCATCATCGCGGAAGAAGTTATCAAATTAGCTAAAAAATCATAAAGCCCATAAGCCCTATATATTTCATAGTGCAATGATAAAAGCAGTATATTTCCTTGGAATTGGCGGCATTGGCATGAGTGCCATCGCTCGATACTACCTTCAGAAAGGACTGGTAGTGGCCGGTTACGACAAGACACCGACCCCTCTGACCCGCGACCTTGAAAAGGAAGGTGCCCTCATCCATTATGAGGATGACATCCATGCTATTCCTGAAGCTTGCCGCGATGAGGCTTCGACACTCGTCGTCTATACTCCAGCTATTCCTGTAGAGCACTCAGAACTCCAATATTTCTTTGTCCATCATTTTGATGTTCAGAAACGTGCACAAGTTTTGGGCACCCTCACGCGCATGCACAAAGGCCTGTGCGTGGCAGGAACCCATGGAAAGACAACGACCAGCAGTATGACAGCCCACCTGCTCCATCAGAGTCACGTGGACTGCAACGCATTTCTGGGAGGCATCACCAAAAATTACGGTACGAACTATATCCTTGCCCCTAAGAGTGATTTTGTAGTCATCGAGGCCGATGAGTTTGATCGTTCATTCCACTGGCTGTCGCCCTATGCAACCGTCATTACTGCCACAGATGCAGATCATCTGGATATTTACGGAACGGAAGAAGCATACCTCGAGAGCTTCAGACACTATACAGAACTCATTCAGCACGGAGGCTACCTCATCCTGCATACTGACCTAAAGATGCAACCCAATGCTCCCAAGGATGTGACTACATATACCTACTCTCGGGAAAAAGGTGACTTCCACGCAGAAAACATTCAGATTGGTGGCGGAGAAATTCGTTTTGACCTCATCTCGCCTATCGAGAACATTCAGGACATCGAACTGGGAGTCCCCGTGGGAGTGAACATCGAGAATGGTATAGCAGCTATGGCACTCGCACAGATTGCAGGCCTTACGGCAGTGGAAATACGTCAGGGAATGAAGACTTTCAGCGGCGTAGACCGTCGGTTCGATTTCCACGTACGGAAAGCGGACAAGGCATATCTCAGCGACTATGCCCACCACCCCGAGGAGATACGTGCCAGTATCCAGAGCATTCGGGAGGTCTATCCCGGGAAACGTATTGTTGGTATATTCCAGCCTCATCTCTATACTCGCACCCGCGATTTCTACCATGAGTTCGCAGAAGCACTCTCACTCCTTGACGAAGTTATTCTGACAGAAATCTATCCGGCACGAGAGCAGCCAATAGCAGGAATCACCAGCCAAATCATCCTCGACAACCTCCGCCCGGGAGTACCAGGACGTCTGATACAAAAGGCAGAGGTCATAGATGTCATTCGCCACACTGACTTTGATGTTCTTATCACACTCGGAGCCGGTGACCTTGATAACTATGCCAACGAGATAGCTCAAGTAGTTAGTCAAATGTAACAAGAGAGATAGTAACGATGCAGAAGAGCTCCATCATAAAAACGATATTGAAGCTGTTGGTCTTTCTTGGACTGGCATCCTATTTTGTCTTTGCGCTGGTGAAATTCAACCGTCCTGTCCATAGTCCTGAATGCACAGGACTCGATATCGTCATCGACGACGAGCATTGCACAGGTTTCATCAACGAAAACGAGATACGCGAGCTGCTGGTCAGTAAGAAGCTCTTTCCAGAAGGAAAGCCATTGGATGATGTGGATTTGACGGAGCTGGAAAACGTGCTCACAGCAAGTCCCTACATTGACGAGGCTCTCTGCTTCAAGACGGCAGAAGGACGTATCTCCATACGCATCGCTCCTCGAGTGCCGGTCCTCCATGTCTTCAATTCCGACGGTGAAGATTACTACATTGATAGCCGAGGAGGTACGATGCCACGCGGCCATCATACCACAGACTTACTCGTCATGACGGGCAATGCGCCCCGCAAGACTTCAGGCCCACGCTATGCTGCCATGGGCACCCTGTTGGATCGTGATCCCTTCTGGAGTCAGGAGATTCAGGAAATCCACGTCAATGCTGACGGCGAAATAGAATTGACACCTCGCGTAGGGGATTTCATCATCTTACTGGGCGATACCTCAGCAATCGAAGACAAACTCAGCCGCATGCGTCGCTTCTACTCTGAAGGCCTGGACAAGGCTGGATGGAATCGTTACAAAATCATCAACTTGAAATTCAACGGACAGGTGATAGGCGTGAAGTAGTATGCCGAAGAATAGTTGCAACATTTAATTATTTGATAAGATATGGGAGCAGAAAAGAACATCGTAGCTATTGAGCTCGGATCGTCATCCGTCCGAGCCATTGTCGGACAGAAGAAAGCCGATGGAAGTCTTCAAATAGTGGGCTTCGAGAAAGAAAGTGCACCTGATAGCATCCACAAGGGCGTTGTCTATAACATTGACAAGACCGTACAGGCTATTTCAAACATCAAGAAACGTCTTGAAGAACGAGGACATTTCGTTATTGAGCGTGTGTGCGTGGGTATTAGCGGGCAATCACTACGGACGGTGGCTAATGCCGTACATCGTCAGTTCGACATCAAGGTAACTATCTCTGACGAGATGGTAGACAGCCTGCTGGATGAGAACCGCGCTCAAGTATATCCCAATATGGAGATCCTGGACGTAGTAACCCAGGAATATCGCGTAGGTTCCAATATTACTCACGAACCTGTGGGTATCATGGCCGATCGTATTGAAGGCTTCTATAAGAATGTGGTCGCACGTAAATCCCTGCGTGAAAGCATCATGCGCTGTCTGAAAGAATCCAAGTTAGAGGTGGCAGACTGCTTCATTTCACCCCTGTTGCTTTCTAACTACATCCTGACAGATACAGAAAAACGTTCAGGATGCGCTCTCGTGGACTTCGGTGCCGAAACCACCACAGTGGGCATTTACGAGAAAGGCATTCTCCGCCACCTGGTGGTCATCCCCCTCGGAGCAGGAAACATTACTAATGACCTCGCTACCAGCCTGCATATAGAGCATGAGGAAGCCGAAAAGATCAAATTGACCTATGGATCGGCTTACACCGAAGAGGAGCAAATCGACGCCACACGAACAATCAATATCTCTAATGATCGTACCATTGAACTGAAGAAAATTCTCAATCTCATCGAAGCCCGTCAGCAGGAAATCCTGGCTAATGTCTGGGAGCAGGTTAAGGATTATTCCGATCGTTTGCTCGCTGGAATCGTTTTCACTGGAGGTGGAGCTATAATCCCCAATCTGGAGACAGCATTCATCCAGTACCATCATTTCGATAAGGTGAAGACACGCCTTATGCCCAGCTCAACAGAGTTCACTACCAGCCTGAAATTAGATCCTCAGAACAATACTATCGCAACCCTCGTTGCTATGCTTCGCCGAGGCGAAACCGAATGCACCAGCGAACGCCATGAACCTACCGACCTCTTCGACCAACATCTTGAAGATGATGTTCTTACTACTCCCAAGCCAGCCAATATTTCGGCAGGTACAGGTGTCGTCATAGAACCCAAGGCCACCGAGGTTGAAATTGAGCAGCCAACAGAATTTGAACCTGCAACAGACTCAGAACCTGAACAGCCCGAAGAACCAAAGAAGCCTGGAGCATTTAAGCGTTTCTTCAGAGCCGTATCTGATGCGCTCGAAAGTCTCGTAGAAGAGAAATGAGAAGATGAACGATAAAGCTAACAATAAAATGTAGAAATTATGGCAGACAACAATAATAGCGAAGCTGGAGGAATCCAGTTCAACCTCCAGGTCAGCAATCCAAGCATCATCAAAGTGGTGGGAGTCGGCGGTGGTGGCGGCAATGCTGTTACCCACATGTTCAACGAAGGCATTCACGATGTGACCTACGTGCTCTGTAATACCGACAACAAAGCCCTCACAGACTCTCCAGTCCCCAACAAACTGCAGATGGGTGAAGGACTCGGCGCCGGCAACAAGCCGGAGAAAGGCCGTCAGGCAGCTCTGGAGTCCATAGAACAAATCAAGCAGCTCTTTACGGACGGCACTCGCATGGCATTCATTACCGCCGGTATGGGAGGCGGCACAGGTACTGGTGCAGCTCCAATCGTGGCACAATGTGCTCGCGAGATGGATATCCTCACAGTAGGTATCGTCACCATCCCCTTCCGCTTCGAAGGACACAAGAAGATCGATCAGGCACTCGACGGAGTCGAGGAGATGGCCAAGCACGTTGATGCACTCCTCGTTATCAACAACGAACTCCTGCGCCAGATATACCCAGAACTCACCGTCCTCAATGGCTTTGCCAAAGCCGATGACACGCTCAGCATCGCAGCCAAGAGCATCGCAGAAATCATCACCATGAGAGGTATCATTAACCTCGACTTCCAGGATGTTAAGACGGTTCTTAAGGACGGCGGAGTAGCCATTATGTCAACAGGCTACGGCGAGGGCGAAAACCGCGTCACCAAAGCATTTCAGGAAGCTCTGCACAGCCCATTGCTCAACAACAACGACATCTACAACTCCAAGAAAGTACTCTTCTACATCTCCTTCAGCCGTAACAACGAGAATGACCAGCTGACCATGGAAGAGATGAACGAAGTCAATGACTTCATGGCCAAATTCCAACAGGAAACATTGGAGACCAAATGGGGTATGGGTATTGATGACTCGTTAGGCAATAAGGTAAAAATAACCCTTCTCGCCTCCGGATTCGGGCTTCAGAACATCCCCGGTATGGAAGCCGTGGAACGCAAACGTACACGCGAGGAAGAGGAAGAAGAGCGCAAGCGCGAAGAAGAGCGCGAGCAGAAAGCCGAGCGCAGAGGTCAATACTACGATGAAGACGAGAACCGCCCAAAGAAACCCCGACGCCAAATCTTCGTTTTCAGTGAGAAGGACCTTGATAACGACGATATTATTTCAATGGTTGAATCCACTCCTACCTCAGAACGCAACAAAGCAGAGTTGCATCGCATTCAGGAGAAGGCTAGTAATGCCGCTACTGTCGAGACAGCTACTGACAACACACGGAACGGCACCGTAGATTTTACCATACAATTCTAGTTTTATAATGAAATCCCTAAACGGCATAGAAGTGCCTGCAGGCGTGGAGCAAGTACTGCTTCACGCCTGTTGTGCTCCTTGTTCCAGTGCCATTGTAGAATGGATGCTGGCTGCACATATCCAGCCAACCATCTTTTACTACAATCCCAACATTTTTCCCCAGACAGAATACGAGATACGTAAGGCTGAAAGCAAACGTCACGCCGAATCGTTGGGAATCAACTGGATAGATGAGGATTGGAATCACGACAGCTGGTTGTGCGAGGTCTGCGGGTTGGAGAACGAACCTGAACGAGGTGCTCGTTGTCAGCGTTGTTTCGATCTACGGTTGAGAACTGCCGCAGAAAAAGCAGTGGAACTGGGCATCAACGTGTTTGCCACCACACTGGCCTCCTCAAGATGGAAACGACTTGACCAGATTGAGTTAGCCGGAAAAAGAGCAGAACAGGCAGTAATAGGAGCTCGTTTTTGGGCTCATAACTGGCGCAAGGGGGGACTGCAAGAACGCAGAAACCAACTATTAAAAGAATATGGCTTTTACAACCAACGCTACTGCGGGTGTGAGTTCTCTATGCCTAAGTAGGCCATTTTAGGGCTTTTCTGATGCCAAAATAGCAGTATTTGCATAGTTTTTTGCACAAACTTTTTTTTCTCTCGCGGATTTAATGTATCTTCGCGCCGTGAAACTGAAAGAAGAGTGAAAAGCTTGGAACTGAATTACGACGTCATTGTGATTGGCGCAGGTCACGCTGGATGTGAGGCTGCACATGCTGCCGCATGCATTGGCGCGCGCACATTGCTCATCACAATGGATATGAACAAGATAGCGCAAATGTCGTGCAATCCCGCTGTCGGCGGAATAGCTAAAGGACAGATAGTCAGAGAAATAGACTCGCTTGGAGGCGCTATGGGCTGGGTAACAGACCGAACCTCCATTCAGTTTCGCATGCTCAATCGCTCTAAGGGCCCTGCGATGTGGAGTCCGCGTGCACAATGCGACCGCGCGAAATTCATCTGGGCATGGCGAGATATTTTGGAGAACACACCCAACCTACATATTTGGCAGGATCAGGTGCGTCGGCTCATAACATCCTCGGAAGGAACGCGGGGAGTCGTTGCCACAGGTGTTGAAACCTATCTCGGCATAAACTTCCGAGCCAAGAGTATCATCCTCACAGCAGGCACATTCCTAAATGGTCTGATGCACATTGGACACGTGAAATTGCCTGGTGGTCGTTGTGCAGAACCTCCATCTTTGGAATTGGCAGAAAGTATATCACAACATGGATTACGAGTCGCACGGATGAAGACTGGCACCCCTGTACGCATAGACGCCCGTAGTGTGGACTTCTCACTTATGACCGAACAGCCGGGCGATACCGACGGACGCACCTTCTCCTACTTCCCAAGCGCAGAGACACCGAATTTGGCGTCAAAAAAGCCTTCTAAGCTCTCCCAACTCCCTTGTTGGATAACATATACCAACGAGGCTGTTCACGAGCGTCTACGCCAAGGGCTGCCCGATTCTCCGCTTTATAACGGCCAGATACAAAGCATAGGGCCGCGTTACTGCCCCAGCATAGAGACTAAGCTGGTAACGTTCCCGGACAAGGATCAGCACCAGCTATTCCTCGAACCGGAGGGTACGAACACCAATGAATACTACCTCAATGGCTTCTCTTCATCACTACCCATAGATGTCCAGATAGAGGCTTTGAGGCTTATTCCAGCCTTCCGAAACCTCGAAATCTATCGTCCAGGCTATGCCATCGAATACGATTTCTTCGATCCCACACAGCTACATCACTCATTAGAATCACGCGTTGTCAGCGGACTCTATCTTGCAGGACAAGTCAATGGAACCACAGGCTATGAGGAAGCTGCAGGACAGGGAATTCTGGCAGGAATCAATGCAGCCAGGAATTGTACCGGCCAGGAACCGCTGGTACTCCAGCGGGATGAGGCATACATAGGCGTACTCATTGATGACCTCGTTTGTAAAGGTGTAGACGAACCCTATAGGATGTTCACCTCACGCGCAGAATACCGTATCCTGCTACGCCAGGACAATGCAGATGCCCGCCTCACAGAACTCGGACATCGCATGGGTGTAGCCACCAACCAGCGACTGCAGCATTATTTAAAAAAGAAAGAAGAAGTAGAACGAATCATCCGCTTTGCGGAGGAATATTCCGTGAAGATGAAGGATGTCAACAGCCTCCTCGAACAACTCGGTACTGCTCCTCTTACGCGGGGTTGCAAGCTAATGGAACTGCTCGGACGACCTCAGTTGACCATCGATAATCTCTCCCCTGCCCTACCCCGACTACGTGAAATAATCGGAACCATACAGGAAAGAAGTGCAGAAATCATCGAAGAGGCTGAGATACTAATAAAGTATCAAGGCTACATCATGCGCGAAGTGGAACAAGCCGAGAAGATGCATCGGTTAGAGAATATCCGTATCCGCGGACGTTTCGACTATTCCACCCTTCAGTCTATATCCACCGAAGGACGTCAGAAGCTGCTTCGACATGATCCTGAAACATTGGCTCAAGCCTCAAGAATTCCCGGTGTCTCTCCCTCTGACATTAACGTCCTATTGGTGCTATTAGGAAGATAAGTTCCACGTGAAACTAAAACCTAAACTATTCACATATATGAACAACCAAGTATTAATTGACAACCTACGTTGTATTCCAGATTTCCCTAAAAAGGGTATCAACTTCCGTGATGTTACAACACTCTACAAAAGCGCAGAGTGCATGAAAATTATGCTCGACGAGATGTATGAACTATACAAAGACAAGGGTATAACCAAAATCGTCGGCGTAGAAAGTAGAGGTTTTATAATGGCTGGAGCACTGGCCGCACGCTTAGGATGCGGCGTAGTATTAGCACGCAAACCAGGAAAGCTGCCCGCTACTGTAATTAAAGAATCTTTCTCCAAAGAATATGGAGTGGATACAGTAGAAATGCATATTGACTCAATTAATGCAGACGACGTCGTACTCATCCATGATGATTTGCTGGCAACAGGTGGAACGGCGATGGCCACCTATAAGCTGGTCAAACACTTCAACCCGAAGAAAATATTCATTAACTTCATCATCGAAATTACCGATGAAGGTCTTCATGGGCGCGACCTTTTTGATGGCATAGACCTCACCACATTGGTAACAATATAATCCACCTGTTCCATCTTGTACAATGACCAAGGAAGAGAACAAACAACGTATAGAGCGTCTCAAAGCTATCGTGCTCAACATGCCAGAAAAGCCTGGCAGCTATCAGTACTACGATGAAAATGGTACTATTATATACGTTGGCAAAGCCAAGAATCTCAAAGCGCGTTGCTCTTCCTATTTTCATACAGAGGTAGATCGCTTCAAGACAAAGGTACTTGTGAGTAAGATATATGATATCACCTATACCATCGTCAAGACAGAAGCCGAAGCATTACTGCTCGAGAACCAACTCATCAAACAGTTCCAGCCTCGCTACAATGTCTTACTGAAGGACGGTAAATCGTATCCCAGTATTGCAGTCACCAAAGAATACCTGCCTCGAATTTTCAAAACGCGGCACATTGACCGTAAAGGAGCATATTATTTTGGGCCATATAGCCATATTCCAACGATCAATGGATTGCTTGAACTCTTCAAGAACCTTTATCCTATCCGTCGATGCCATCAACCCATGAGCAAAGAAGGGGTAGAATCAGGAAAATACAAACTTTGCTTGGAATACCACATGAAGAACTGCCTTGGACCTTGTGTGGGATACCAAAGTCATGAAGAATACATGCAATATATTGATGCTTCTATAAGAATTTTGAAAGGAGATACTGCAGCATTGCGTCGTGAAATGCTGACAACCATGCAACAGCTGGCATCGGAAATGAAATTTGAAGAAGCACAAGTAGTCAAACGGCGCTACGACCTCATTACAGCACATCAGGAAAAGAGTCAGGTCATCACGTCTTCAAGTCATAACATCGACGTTTTTTCCATCGATGATGATGGACCAGTGGCCTACATCAATTACCTACACGTCGTTGAAGGCGCCATCAACCAAGCCTTCACATTCGAATATAAGAAGAAACTCGACGAATCGAAAGAAGAGTTAATGGTTCGTGGTATTATGGACATGCGTGACCGATGGGGCTCAGAGGCGAAGGAAATCGTACTACCGTTCCCCGTGGAACTACCACTTAACAATGTGGAAATCACGGTACCTATGCGTGGAGATAAAAGACAACTTTTGGCGTTATCCGAACTCAATGTCAGACAATATAAATTAGATAGGCTCAAGCAACAAGACAAACTGAATCCCGAGCAAAAAGCCGTCAGGCTGATGAAGGAAATACAGGATCACTTGAAGCTCCCTACCCTACCCTACCAGATAGAATGCTTCGATAACTCGAACATATCAGGAACAGATGCCGTAGCAGGATGCGTGGTATTCAAGAAATGCAAACCAAGTAAAGCAGACTACCGAAAATACAATATCAAGACGGTAGTTGGACCAGATGATTATGCCTCCATGCAGGAGGTTGTCAGACGTCGATATAGCCGAATGATGGAAGAAGGCACTCCCCTACCCGACCTCATCATTACGGATGGTGGTGCGGGTCAAATGAGTGTTGTGCGAACCGTAGTAGAAGATGAATTAGGGCTCCAGATTCCCATTGCCGGACTTGCAAAAGACGACCGCCATCGCACCCACGAACTATTGTATGGTAACCCTCCAATGACCATAGGACTGAAACAAGACAGTGCTCTCTTCCGCCTGTTGACACAAATACAGGATGAGGTACATCGCTACGCTATTTCCTTCCATCGGGACAAACGCAGCAAGAGCCAATTGAGGTCAGAATTAGACACTATTCCCGGTGTAGGACCTAAGACAAAACAAACCCTGCTGAAAGCATTCAAGAGCGTAAAACGTATCCGCGAAGCCAGCGAAGAAGAACTGGCAAAAGTGGTCGGAGAAGCTAAAGCAAAAGCTATAAAAAGAAGCCTTTAATTATGCGAATAGTAATCCAAAGAGCCAAAGGTGCTAACGTCGAAATAAGAGGTCGCGTGAACGCAGAGTTCCATGGACTGGGCTACCTTATTCTACTCGGAATCGAGGCTACAGACACCCTCGAGGACGTGGATTGGCTGGTGCGAAAAGTAGCTGCCCTACGCGTCTTCGACGACGAAAACGGAGTCATGAACCGCAGCATTTTGGACATTGCAGGAGAACATGAAGGAGCCGACGGCAACATCATTGTTGTCAGCCAGTTCACGCTCTTCGCCTCCTACAAGAAAGGCAACCGTCCCTCCTGGCTACGTGCAGCCACCCACAACATCAGCATTCCCCTCTACGAGGCTTTCGTCCAAAGGCTTTCAGAAGCAATAGGACGCCCAGTAGGACATGGCGAATTTGGCGCAGACATGAAGGTGACACTCTGCAACGACGGACCTGTAACCATCCTGATGGACACCCATAACAAGGAATAAAAAATGAACGTGAGATCGCTACTCCTCAGTTGCTTTGCGCTGATGTGGCTTGATTCCATCAAGGCATCGGGCGATGTTCCTATTGACCACATTGAAGTATCTGAAAACCAACGTTTTCTGACTCATCAAGGAGGCAAACCATTCTTTTATTTGGGCGACACAGCCTGGGAACTTTTCCACCGACTCGACCAAGGCGAAGCCAAGCTGTATATAGAGGATCGCGCGAAGAAAGGATTCACGGTCATTCAGGCTGTAGCCATATCAGAGTTAGATGGAATCAGTACACCGAATGCTTACGGACACTTACCTTTCGAAAATCAAAATCCGACCAGGCCAGCAGTAGCCGACGGCCCCGAAAATGACTATTGGGATCAAGTAGATTTCATTGTTCATGAAGCGAATAGATTAGGACTAACTATAGGTATGCTGCCTACATGGGGACGCTACTGGCACGATGGCGACCGACCTGTCTTTGACCCCAAAAACGCAGAAATCTATGGCCGCTGGCTGGCCAGTCGCTACAAGAATGCCAACCTCATCTGGATCCTCGGAGGCGACCGTAACTCCGATAGCGACCGTGATAAAGCTATAATCCGTGCGATGGCCAAAGGCTTACGTGAAGGCGACGGTGGCAAACATCTCATCACCTATCACCCCACGGGAGGATCCAGTTCAGCAGACTTCTACCATGCAGATAAATGGCTGGATTTCAACATGCGACAGAATGGGCACAACAACCACTGGTTCCTCTATAGCAAGACCTACGAGGACTATCAACGCGAGCCTGTCAAGCCCGTGCTGGACGGAGAGCCTGTCTACGAAGACCATCCACTCGCCTTCAACCCCAACGAACGTGGGCATAGCGTAGCTGCCGACTGCCGACGAGCCCTGTACTGGGACCTCTTCTGGGGTGCTTGCGGTCACACCTATGGTCATCACAGCATCTGGCAGATGTACGACCACAAGAAACGCAGCCCCATCAACGTGCCGCTCATGGACTGGCAAGACGCCATCCACCAACCAGGTTCAAGCCAGATGGTTCATGCCAAACGCCTACTCCTCTCACGCCCTTACTTCACACGCATACCAGCCACTGACCAAGTGCTTATTCCCCATGAAGTAAACACGGCAGTACCGGGTCGCGGTGAATATCGGTTCGTGGCTACAGCCGACACCGATAGTACCTATATTCTTGTGTACGTACCCGTGGGGAGAGCCTTCAGTGTACGTACCTCCTACATACGAGGTAAAAACCTGAAAGCCTGGTGGTTTAATCCCAGAACAGGAAAAGCAGCGAACATCGGAAAGTTCAGGAATGAAGGTCAGAAAACCTTCCTCTCCCCTACCCCAGGCGAACAACTCGACTGGATTCTCGTGATTGACGATGCATCCAAGGGATATCCTAAACCAGGAAGCAAAGAATATAAGAACTGACCGAACAAAACTATAGTACATCCTCAAATCTCTAAAGGTTACAAAGTCTATAAGACCTTTAATCATTAAATCATTAAATATCAACATGGAACAGAACAAGTACGAACAAGCATTGTCGCAGTACAACTGCAACATCAGCGATGCCGAAGTGGCAGCCGCCGTGAAGTACATCATCGAGAAGAAAGTGCCGGAGAACGACACCGTTGAAGTGAAGAAATTCCTCATGGGCAGCGTGGAACTGACCACCCTGAAGACCACCGACTCCGAAGAGAGCGTGCTGGCCTTCACGGAGAAAGTCAACAAGTTTGAGGACGCATATCCCGACCTGCCGCACGTTGCAACCATCTGTGTATACCCGTGTTTCGCGCAGATTGTCTCTCAGAGCCTTGAAGTCGAAGGTGTAGAGGTAGCGTGCGTCAGCGGTAGTTTTCCGAGCTCACAGGCCGTTTTAGAGGTTAAAGTAGCAGAAACAGCCTTGGCGCTTAAAGACGGTGCAACTGAGATTGATATCGTCATGAGCGTGGGTAAATACTTGAGCGGCGACTATGAGACATTATGCGATGAAATCAGCGAATTGAAGGCCGTTTGCGGTGCTCGCAAGATGAAGGTCATTCTCGAGACCGGTCTCCTACCCTCTTGCTCCGACATCAAGCGCGCCTCCATTCTTTCGATGTATGCTGGAGCCGACTACATCAAGACTTCCACCGGCAAAGAGAAACCTGCCGCCACACCCGAAGCCGCATACGTGATGTGTCAGGCCATCAAGGAGTACTACGAGAAGACCGGCATCCAGATCGGCTTCAAACCTGCCGGCGGTCTGAACACCGTTCACGATGCACTCGTCTACTACACCATCGTCAAGGAAGTACTCGGCGAACAATGGCTAACCAACCAATGGCTTCGTCTCGGCACCTCCCGTCTCGCCAACCTCCTTCTCTCGGAAGTCGTCGGTCAGGAAACGAAGTTCTTTTGAGAAATGAGAAATCTTTCTTGAAATTCACGCTCTGAGAATCCAGAATTTGCGTCCTCGTGGACGAAAAGTAGATTTTAAGCGATTCTCAGAGGCGAAAAAAGAGCCCAAAGCCCTCATATCGAGCGCTTTGGGCTTACTTTTTCTGTTAGAATGAAACGTCCAACCAGAAATCAAGTGTTAAAATTCCTTGCTTTCTGTATTTTTATGTTCACTCTTCGCCCTAAGCAGCCTTCTTCGGAACGAGAACATAAGAATTACCCGTGTTGTGATGTCGGAGTGCGAAACCATGTTTTCTCAGAGCACTACCCAGTCGCATCTTCAAGGACTGGTTACACTTCAGATGAGGATAACGCATCACCACGAGTTCCACAATCTCGTTCATCGAATATTCCTTCGCCTGTTCTCCGTTCGATGGTTTCTGGAAACAGGCATCCACCATCTCGTCGATGCTGACCTCCCTATTGAAGGGAACATTGTCGATCTGCAGCTGGTGCGTCTCTTCCGCATCGAACCAATATTTCATCTTCTTCACACACACTTCCTCCACAAGTTGGGCATAGAGCTGGTCGTAGTCGATGGAAGAGTCGTTGTCGATAATGGCGCCAGGCGTAATTCGGATGCAGATGTAACGACGGGAACCGGTGGGGTCATTCAGCGGGTGCTGGTTGTTGGTCGTAGCCAGGAACGAGGCATAGCGGTGCCTCACCACCTGAGTGCCCTTGTAGATCGGTCGGGCATTCACGGTGCTGCGCGAGATGGCCTGCTTCAACGAAGCCTGCTGGCTCGTTGTGTACTGGTCAAACTCATCGAGCACCACAATCATGTTGTTCGTCAACGCCATATCTTTGTCGAATTTGTTCGAGAGATTTATCCTGTCGAGGAAATAGCCTTGCAGGACCGGCGGCAGCAGGCGTCTGCAGAAAACGGTCTTACCGCATCCCTGATCGCCAATCAGGGTGGGGACGGTGTCGTTGCCGTGCAGGAGGTCCATCTTCAGCCAATGGGCCACCGCTGATCGCATCCATACAGAACATCTGAGGATGTTCTCGCTGGAGATACCAGGCAAGCGTCCAAACAGCTCTGCCACACGATTTTGTCCGTCCCAGTGGGGTAGGTTAGAGAGGTACGCACTTACAGGATCGTACTCCTCTATTTCTTCCGAATGCAGCAGCATCGTGAGGTTTGCCTTCAAGCCTTTGACGTCTCCTAATGCCAGTTTCGCCTGGATAATCATGGAGTTCTCGGCCTCGATGGTCAACTGGCGGAAGGGAGCATTTCTTCCATCGCGCAGCCGGAACTCCAAACGTCCGGCAACCACGTTGTTGCGCAGTTCATAGCGCTCTGAGAGAAACTGCTGAAGCATACGGAAATCCTCGGCATCGCCTCCATCTTCCTCTACAGGGCTTTCCTCCATCTGCTGTCCGGCATCTAAGGTCTGGCCGAGAGGGATAGGGTTAGTCGCAACAGCCTCTGTGGGCATGGCATCACTCTTGTTCTGCATGGTCGGTTCCATGCTCTCTTCGGTTAATTCAAAAGGTAAATTTTGTACCATAAGTAAATAGGTTTAAGGTTGTGAATGGCACCATCGCCAATTCGGGTGCAAAGATACAAAAAATAGTTGATATCCACAAGTATTTTGGAAAATAAAAGCTCAAAAATAAGCAAAAAAAGCATTCAGTTTTTTCAGGATAAAATTGTGGAAGCTTATAGCACAAAAAATAGAATTTCTTCAAAAAGCTTTCATCTTTCACGAACGCCATGCAAACTCCTTTATTACAATTGCTTACATCGTAAAACTTTTCCAAAAAGCTTTCACCAAGCTTTCACCAAAGATTCACTAAATGATCTCCCAAAAAACTCCAATGTACCACAACCTACCCTACCTCCGAAACCTCCCAAACTCCTTTCATGCAATCAGCAGTTCCTTTCACAAATGATGAGTGAAAGCCTGGTGAAAGCTTCGTGAAAGCTTTTTAAAGAGCTTTCACCTTGCAATATCATGAATTTCAAATCCTTAGACCCCATTTGTGAAAGGTGAAAGCTTTTTTGCAAAATTCTTTTTTCTATACCAGAGGGCACCCTTCCACGCTCATCATCATCTGTTGCAGCAAACAACAACACCTACTCGTCAAACAAACTATAGTTACTTGCACGACAAACTACTACTTCCTCGCCGCTGGAACTACAACTTCCTCCTCCAACACATCCTGTCGTATCAGCCCCTACGTCCCTTCGTCTCTACCTTTACGTATATACGTCTCGGCCCTCGCGTCCTAATGTCTTTGTCCCTCCCTCTATTCATCTTTCCCTTTTTGTATTGAAGAGGATAGGGGAGACGCTTTATCATTTTCCCTTTGATTTATTCTCATCTCAACCCCATCTCCACTTCTTTTACCTCATTTTCTTCGCTTATTCACGAAAAAAACACTATCTTTGCGGCGGTTAAGCACTCAAAAGTGCCTCTTTTGATGCCTAAAACAAGGGCTATCGGCCTCTGAAATCGCATTGAAGATAGAACCGTTCACAGATAAAGATATTAAGGTTAAATTGCTTAAATTATCAAAGCCGATGAAGATTGGGATATACGAGCAGATTATCAATCAGTTGTTTGAGGAGAAGATCGCAACGATTGACCAGAACCGGTTTTATATCGGGGAACGGGTTATCAAAAAGGATGAGGTGTCAAAACTGCTTTCGATGTATCTGACGAGCATCTTTGAGCAGGTGTTATCAGATATGGTTGATACGAATGATGATGAAGAAGAAGTGGAGGAACGAAAGAACAATTCAGTAATGAAAGGATTGGACCTAGCTAATGCCATCATTCGTAAGCTGGTCAATGAGTTCCATTTGGATTCTGGAAACCTATTGTCTGCTCAGGCCAAGATTCTGACGGCGGTGATTGATAAGACACAATCGGATTATCCTGATTTGGCAAAACGGTTGGAAGAGATGATGCCTATGAAAGGTCTGGTAAACGGTGCACTATTTACGGGCAAGGGCATGAAAATGTACACAGAGCTGCAGAAAGAGATTATTTCAGCCAATGAAATCCGATTGATGGTGTCGTTCATCAAGAAACGTGGACTTGCCCTTATTTTGCCACAATTGAAGGATTTTACCTGCAGAGGTGGTCGACTAAAGGTCATTACGACGACCTATATGCAGGCTACTGACTATGAGGCCGTCACTCAACTGGCAGCGTTGAAGAATACGGAAATCAAGATTACCTATGATATCACTTCTGAACGTCTACATGCCAAAGCTTATATTTTTCTTCGCGATACGGGTTTTAACACAGCATATATTGGTTCTTCGAATATTTCTGAACAAGCACTTGATACTGGTGCGGAATGGAATGTGAAGGTGACACAGATGGAGCAACCGCGAATGATGAAGACCATTCTCGGTGCCTTTGATGCTTCATGGTGGGCCGATGGCTACGATACGTATGTTAACGGCGAGGATAACGAGCGGCTAAAAGCGGCCCTAAACAAGGAAGTAGATAATGAGATAGACTTTTCAACGCTTAAAGGATTGATTCATCCCTTTGACTATCAACAGGAGATTCTTGAACGTTTGCTGGTGGAGCGCGAGGTACGCAACCATTGGCGCAATCTGGTGGTAGCAGCAACGGGAACTGGTAAAACCGTAATGGCCGCCAGTGACTATAAGGCATTTACTGAGAAACATGAGCGCGCTCGCTTGTTGTTTGTAGCTCATCGAGAAGAAATCCTACGGCAAAGTCTACAGACCTTCCGACAAGTGCTCTCTAACTACAACTTTGGCGAGAAGTGGTATGGAGGCGAAGAACCAGCAAACTATGAATACGTGTTTGCCTCTAAAGATACGTTGAACAACCGTTTGGATAGTTTACCATTTCCTGCTGACTACTATGATTACATCGTTATTGATGAAGTTCATCACGTGGCTGCATCGTCTTATCGTAAGATTATCAACCACTTTAGGCCTAAAGTGCTATTAGGACTGACCGCAACTCCTGAACGAATGGATGGAGAAGACATTACACAAGATTTTGATGGAACTATCTCAGCAGAGATTCGTTTGGATGATGCCTTGAACAAAGGTTTGCTGGCTCCATTCTGTTATTATGGTATAACAGACTCCGTCGATTATTCAGAAGTCGCTTGGGACAAAGGTCATTATGTTGCATCTGAACTTTCGCGTATATATAGTTACAATGATGCCCGTACCGCTGTAATTCTACAGTCTTTACAGAAGTATTTGACGAATATCCGAGATGTCAGGGCCTTATGTTTCTGTGTTGACCAGCAACATGCTAAATATATGGCATCAAAATTCACGTTGTGTGGATTGAAAGCAGATGTTTTGACCAGCGAGAACGCCAAAATGCGTGCGCCACTTTACAAGCGATTAAAGAACAAGGAGATAAACTACCTGTTTTTGGTGGATATGTTCAACGAGGGTGTGGATATACCTGAAGTTGACACCATCCTGTTCCTTCGCCCTACGGAGAGCCTCACTGTGTTTATCCAGCAGTTCGGACGTGGTTTGCGCAAGGCTGTAGGGAAGTCCCATGTGAACATCCTCGATTTCGTGGGTAATTGCCGTGCAGAGTTCAATTATACCGATCGTATGCGTGTAATGCTGGGACGTACTTCGATGAGTGTCGTTGAGGAAATTGAGCGCGATTGTCCTCATCTGCCTTTGGGATGTCGGATTATTTTGGAGCCTAAGGCGAAAGAGTACATCATGAACAATATCAAGGGGGCCATACAGCGTTTCACGGCACGGAAAGTCACAGCGTTGGTACAAAACTTTGAGAGACACCACTCAGTGCCGCTCACTCTTACCAATTTTGTTAAGATATACCAGCTTCCGCTGGATAAACTATATAGAAACAGAACGTGGAATCAGGTAATGTATGAAGCTGGGATTAAGCATAAGCAGTCAGCTTACAACGAAGAATTGAGCCGTGCAGTATTCCGTAAATGGCTGGCTACTGATTCGCATTCATATTTGAGTTTCATCGAGAAGTTGGCTCGTCAGTCATTTAGGGTCAAGGTCTCCGAGATGAATGCTATTGACCAGAAGCGGTTGCTGATGTTGTATTACGATTTATTTGAAAATGCTGGTCGTTTCCAAAACCTTCAGGAAATGGTTGACGCACTTTCGAGAGATACTTTATTTTGTGAGGAACTGAAAGAAGTGATGCCTTTATTGCTTAATGATAACAAAGCATACGAAAAGGCTGACAATTCTCTTTTACCAAACTTCCCGTTGAAGTTGCATGGTGTCTATACGAAGGCACAGATACAGGTAGCTATTGGTACATCGACGCTTGAGAAAAAATCATCAGCACGTGAAGGTGTGGAGCGTAATAAACAGATGAATCTAGAAGCCATGTTTGTGGATATTATTAAGAATCGCGAAGAAGGCTCTACAACTGATTATGATGACAAGGCCCTTTCGCCATATTTATTCCAGTGGGATACGCAGAATCGTGTAAAACCGGAATCGAATGAAGGTCAGGCATATATTCACCAAACCCAGACAATGTTACTGTTTGTTCGCGAACAGAAAAACTTCGTAGAGGATAAAAACCGTACGTTGGGATATGTCTATTTGGGCCGAGTCACATTGAGTGATTGGGAATTTAAGAATTTAGGGACACGGATGCAGATGCAGATACGCTGGAATATGGTGGAACCGATTCCTGGTAGCGTTATGCATTTTGCAAGAATAAGAGAAATTGCATAATGATATGAAACAGATAGAAGTCGTTGCAGCGAATATTTGCAAGGGAAATCCAACGTCGCACTAAAGGGCGACGAACGGGACGAAGAGGGAAGAGAACAGAACGAAGAGGGGAGTTGGCTTCGCACTAAAGGGCGACGAACAGGACAAAGAGGGGAGAGGACGAAATGAAGAGGGAAAAGAACGGGACGAAGAGGAACGAAAATAGAAACAACATAACTATAAGAGAAATGAAATAATAATGGAGAAAGCACCTGTTAAACATAACAGATTGCGCCGGATGGAGGAGCATGACTATACTTCGGCATGCATCTATCTAATTACGGTAACGACGATTGACCGCAAGCGTGTATTAGGTTCGCTTGTGGGCGATGGTCCGAACACGGCAGCGATAGCGCCAACAGCCTTGGGTGATTACGTGGCTGAGGCTTTCCGAAAGATAGCAGCAGAGACAACGAAGAAAACTGGCTGCCGCGTTCAAGTGCTCCATTATCAAATCATGCCAGACCATTTCCATGGTATACTTTATGTTCGTGATACCCTTCCTGCCGACTATTCATTGGGAAAGATCATAGCTGCCTGGAAGAGTGATTGTTCTCATGCTTTATGGAATGATTCTTCGTTCTGTGCTCAGTACTTTAGTTCTGAGAAGCCCCCTCTCTTTTCACGTGGATTTAATGATCGCATCTTATTCCGAGAGGGGCAATTGCAAACGTGGATTGCATATCTGAATGATAATCCGCGTCGGCTCTGGCTCAAAAGCCATTTCCCGGATCGTCTGCGTAAGGTTTATAATTTCTCGGCAGGAAAGAAAGGGCATCCATATACTGCCGTTGGCAATACGTTTTTGGTTACATATCCTGAACGTTTGCAGGTCCGCTGTCATCGACACTTGACAGAGGAGCAGATACAAGAAGAGGTGGCAACCTATCTAAAAGAAGCACGACGGGGAACGGTATTGATTTCGCCTTTTATCTCACCGGCAGAGAAAGCCGTATATGATGCTTGTTACAAGGAAAAATTACCGATGATACATATTGTTAATCGTGGCTTGGATGGAAAGTTTATTTATCCATCGGGGAGGGATTTGACGGGTTGCTCGGATGGTTTTTTGTTGGTGCTGGCTCCTTACGCTGATTATAGCGAAGAAACGGCTGCAACTCGTATCACGCGGGCTCAATGTCTTGATATGAATGGATTTGCAGCGGATTTAGCTAACGTCGCACTAAAGGGCGACGAACGGGACGAAGAGGGGAGGGAAACGTCGCACTAAAGGGCGACGAACGGGACGAAGAGGAACGAAAATAGAAACAACAATGGCTATACAATTGACATACAGACGGACTAAAAGGTTGTCGATGCGCATCGTGAAGAATGGGGATATACACGTGTCGGCACCTATCGGTATTTCGAAAAAAGAGGTGGAGGCGTTTATTAGCCAGCATCAGGAATGGATTGTTGATGCAAGAAAGAAGACTGCAGAACGACAGAAGCAGCGAGCAGACTTCTATGACCAGCTGCCATTGACCACGAGGGCTCAAAAGGTCGAAGCAAAGGAGAGGATAAGGGCATTGGTTGAACCTATGATAGAACAGCATTCGAAGAAGATGGGGGTTCGCCCTACCTCTGTCGGTTATAAACCGATGATATCCCGTTGGGGGGTGTGCAAAGTGAAGGAGGGTAGCATCTGCTATTCTACCTATCTGCTGCTGTTGCCGGATTGGTGTATCGAGCATGTGGTGGTTCATGAGCTCTGTCACTTGATAGAACCCAGTCATAATGCCCGTTTTCACGCGTTGATGGACAAATACTATCCGAAATGGAGAGAGGCAAGAATAGAAACGCGCAGAATAGCAAAGGGGGGATAATGAATATACATCGCACTAAGGTGCGCTGAACGGGACGAAGAGGGGGGAAATAAGAGATATAAGGGGGCAGATAATAGATTTTAACTGCAAATATTTGGAGGCAATTGTGCAGAAGAGTATCTTTGTAGCCTCTTAACGAGAAATATAAGATTGCAAGGTAGAGAAATATGGAGAAAATGCAGAATGTAGCATTAGTATTATCAAGTGGTGGTGCCAGAGGACTCGCCCATATCGGTGCTATCGAGGAATTGGAGGCAGAGGGTTACCATATCACCTCCATTGCCGGCTGTTCCATGGGTGCTCTCATCGGCGGGGTCTATGCTGCAGGCAAACTGGAAGAATTCCGTGAGTGGATGAAGACGATAGATAGGAAGAAGATGCTTGAGCTGACGGACTTCTCGCTCAGCCTCAACCACTTTGTGAAGGGAACACGCATCATCGAGGCCATCATGGAATTCGTGCCTGACGTTCTCATCGAGGAACTGCCGATTCCTTATTGTGCCGTAGCCACAGACTGGAAGGCTGGACGTGAAGTAGTATTCCGCGAGGGCAGTCTCTTCGAGGCCATACGTGCATCTATCTCGCTACCGGTATTCTACGAACCTGTACGTCGCGATGGTATGATTCTTATTGACGGTGGCGTGACAAATCCAATCCCCTTGAATCGCGTGGCACGCCATGAAGGCGACATTCTCGTCGGCATTGATGTGAGCGGTCATGACTACGCGGCCCAGTGGGAGGAGAAAGAAGCGTTGGTTGAACGGCGCAAGCGCAGCACCTCGCTATCGCAGCAAATCCTTAACCGTCTGAGACCAGACAATATCGAATTCAATCACTACACGATGCTTTCACGCGTCAGTTCCCTAATGATTCGTCAGAACTCCATCCTCATGGCCAAGCTGATGAAGCCCGATGTGCTTGTCGATATCCAGATGGCGCGCTACGGCTCCTTTGACTACGACAAGTCAGAGAAACTCATCGCCATCGGCAGCCAGAAGACCAAGCAATCCCTCAGCAAAATCTCATAATAAGGTCTCATTCAATAATAATGAAACAGATAGAAGTCGTAGCTGCAATCATACATAAGGATGGCCGTATCTTCGCCACCCAAAGGGGATATGGAGACTGGAAAGACTGGTGGGAGTTTCCTGGCGGTAAGATGGAAGCTGGTGAGACGCCAGAAGGGGCGTTGAAGCGGGAGATACGCGAGGAACTGTCTACGGAAATCCAAGTTGATAAGCTGTTTTGTACAGTGGAATGGGATTATCCAAAGTTCCACCTGACCATGCATTGTTATCTCTGCTCGCTGCTGACGGAGGCACTGCATCTGAATGAACATGAGGCAGCACGCTGGCTGCCGAAAGAGGAACTGGACAGCGTGCAGTGGCTGCCGGCAGATGTGCAGATTATCGAACAGCTAAAACAGTATTCTTATGGATAAACCCATAGCACAACAGCGGTAAAAAATATGGCGACAATTCAATCTTAGTAACTCAAGCTTCGCAAGTATGCCAACCAGCTGTAATGCAAAGCCCCAGCGGGGCGTGACAATGGTAGCCAGCCGTTTCAACGGCTGGTATAAAGCAGCTAGGAAAAAGCGT
>CACZAN010000017.1 GCA_902779165.1 uncultured Bacteroidales bacterium | reverse complement strand
GGTGCAAAGGTACGAAAAATATTTCTTCATGCATCATATATGCACCATTTTTTTGGCTAAGCATGCATCAGGTTCCCACGGAAGTTTTCATCTGCGCCCTTATTTTTCAACATCGGAAAACACGAAAAACACGAATTATAACCATTATGACCATTACAATCATTCGTTTCCGATCGAAAGACACGCGCTCAGCCAGCCCCAATTCTCAATTTCAACACTGCTGGCGCGCAGATAGCTCCGAGAGGCATCGGAAATAGCTGCAAAGGCGTTTGGAGATAGCTGCGCAGAATACACCATCAAAACGCATCTACGCATCTACGCGTCTTCGCGTCTTCATTTATGTTTTTGTATTCTGCATTCCGCACTCCCTCCTCGCAATGAAAAAGCATGGATTAATTTTTATATTATATATTATATATATTATATATAATATATATAATATATAATATAAGATGATTTCCCCTTTCCATTGTCCCCTATGCAAGTATCAAATGAAGACGCGTAGATGTGTAGATGCGTAGATGCGAACCAAAGGAGATTGGACGGTACACAAAGCGACAATGTGTACTGAAAAGGTGGACACATTTCCTGAGAATGTGGACTTCGCCCTATTTCAGCACCTCTCCCTTATTTTTCTTTGAAAAATTTTGGTGAGTCAGAAAGAATGTGTAACTTTGCGGCGTGAAACCGACAAAAACCAGTATTCTAATGGCACGTGAAGACAGAAATGTGATAGGTTTTACGGTGGCACTCATCAGCGAGTTTGCCAGCCATTTTGGTATACACCCGCGCCAGGCGTATGCCTACTTGAAGCGCTACGGGGGAATGGATCATCTTCATAGCCACTATGCCGTTCTACATACTCAGTCATTTCCCGATACCGTGGAGGCGCTGGCACAGGTGTGCATAAATAATGGAGGAGCGCTGACATGATTACACTCTATCATGGTTCAAACATGAAAATTGAGGTGCCTCTATGACTTCGAAATTGACACCAGAGCAGATTCAACTGCTGAAAGACGACCTTAGCGTAGAGCTGGCAGGTTTTCTCATTGACGACTACCACTATACCCCAGAGGAGGCCGTAGATGTGCTGTACACATCAGAGACCTTCGAGCGCTTGCAAGACAACTCCACCGGGCTCTATTATCAGAGTTCCGGCTATGTCTATTCTTTCTTGCAGAATGAACTGATGAGGGCGAGTGTGGCATAAACTGAAAGAGGGAGCCCTTTTATCCTGAGAATGTGGACTTCGCCCTATTTCAGCCCCTCCCCCTTATTTTTCTTTGAAAAATTTTGGTGAGTCAGAAAGAATATGTATCTTTGCGGCAGCAATTGAATTTATAACCCTATCCTCCTATATGGCTAAAGCGTTTAAAATCAGCTATTTAGCAAATGGGGGGGGGTAAATTTTGCCCTTCTCATCTTTTCGCGCATTCACGCGTGCGCAGGCGTGCTAACCTTTTGAGTTTTAGCGCCCTACCCCTCCTTCTTATCATCTTCTTTTTCGCCTCCGCCGTCCTCACAGGATGTGCGGACAATGATCCTGTTGACCCTGCTCCGCCACTGATGACCCGCGCCGACTCCATCGCCGCCGGCCTCATCGCCGCTGTCCCTACTGCTGACGGCGACTGGGACGGCACAGCCACCTATGACCTCAATGGCAATCCCATCGAGGGAATTGGCGTTGGTGGTGTTGACACAGAACTCGATTCGCCTTGGGGCGAATAGAGTGTGAAAAGGATTGAGTATCGTTTTCCAAGTCAACGTCGAAGTGGCTTCAAAGAGAATGACTGAGTGTCATTGTCGAAGAAGACTTCCCAGTGCTCAGAGAGTGCAAGGCAAGTTCTTCAGACTCGCTGTCGCTTGAAGAAGCGACCAGAGGTCGAGCGTATCTTAGCCGTAGCAATCGAAGTTCAGCACGTGAGTCTAAGCGCGTGAGGGAAAGACACAGAACTCGATTCGCCATGGGGGGACTAATGCAAGAATGATTAATCTTCGATATTAAGTTTCCGTAATATTTCTATTGTGGGCTATCATCAGCGCGTGAGCGTGAAGTCCCAAGTATAGTCTTAAATTAAATTGATAAAGAGTACATAGGTCTGCCGTGCTTACGCTGCGATGAGCGTCACGAAATTCGGGATTTCGCACGGCTACAAGATGAAAATTTAATCTTATGGCAAACAGAAAAGAACAACAAGAATTATTTAAGACCATTTGGGCGATAGCAAACGATTTACGTGGTGCTATTGACGGATGGAATTTCAAGGCATATGTGCTAGGCGGCATCTTCTACAGATACATTTCTGAGGATATCTGCCAGTATGTGGAGGACTTGCAGGCAGCCGCTGGTGAGTCTGGTTTCAGGTACGACGAGTTGTATGACGACGAGGCAGAGGCAGCACGCGAGATGATGGTGCAGGAGAAGGGCTATTTCATCCTGCCCTCGCAACTGTTCCAGAACGTGGTGGCGCGTTGCGATCAGGACGAGAACCTGAACGACACACTTTCCACCATCTTTCGCGAGATTGAGAAGTCCGCTTTCGGCACACCCTCAGAACCCAAGATACGAGGGTTGTTCTCTGACTTTGCCGTAAACAATTCAGAACTTGGCAATACGGTTCTTTTGCGAAACCGCCTGCTGGCCAAGCTACTACATCGCATCGCAGAGATGGAACTCAGCGAGCATTTAGCCGACAACCACAACGATGTATTCGGCGATGCCTACGAGTTCTTGATGAACATGTATGCTTCCAAGGCTGGTAAGTCTGGCGGTGAATTCTTCACACCGCAGGAAGTCAGCGAATTGGTGGCGGAGATTGCAGCTTGGGGGACTAGTAATATCCAGAAGGTGTACGACCCCTGCTGTGGCAGCGGTTCGCTGCTGTTGAAGTTCCAGAAGATTCACGGGCGCAAACTGAAGAATCTGCAGTTCTATGGTCAGGAAATCAACCCCATGACCTACAACCTTTGCCGTTCGAACATGTTCTTGCACCATGTGAACTACAACGACTTCGACATCCAGTTGGCAGACACGCTGCTCTCGCCCATGCATATCGACATGGTGCAGCATGGTAGGGGCTGCTTCGACTGCATCGTATCGAATCCCCCATTTTCACTGAAATGGGTGGGTAAGGAGAATCCGCTGCTAATGAACGACCCACGCTTTGCAGATGCTGGTGTCTTGGCTCCAGTCAAGGCTGCTGATCTAGCATTCGTACTCCATATGTACTATCACCTTCGCGATAGCGGCTGTTGTGTCATCGTGGAGTTCCCAGGAGTGCTGTCTCGCGGTGGTGCAGAGCAGAAGATTCGTGAGTACCTGCTGAAAGAAAATGCCATCGACACGGTGATTCAGTTGCCCGTGAACTTGTTCTACGGCGTACAGATATCCACCTGCATCATCGTCCTGAAGAAGCCGGGTCGCCGTGCTGGTGATGACAAGGTGCTGTTCATCGATGCCAGCCGAGAATTCGTGAAGGACGGCAACCGCAATTATTTAACGGAGGAGAATCGTAAGAATATTCTCAGTTACTACCGTAAACGTCGTAATGAGCGATATATCAGCAGGTTGGTGTCTGTGGCGGATCTAATTACGAATGCCTGCAACCTCAGTGTCAGCAGCTACGTGGAGCAGGAGGACACACGCGAAGTCATCAACATTGAGGAGGTAAATGCAAAGCTACGCGATTTGGTGGCAGAGGGGGAGAAACTGAATGCGAGGATTGAGAAAATCGTTAAAGAGTTGGAGGGATAAGTATGGAAGCAGTCGTTCAGTGGGCCACAATCCTCAGCCCGATCATCGCAATTCTAATTGCAGTTTGGGCTATCAGAAGCAGTGCTAAGGATACTGCTAAGCAGATTGTAGCACTTGAAGAAAGCACTACGAGGCAGATAGAGAGTGTAAAGCAACTTGCTAAAATACAGCTCGAGATTTCCCAGATACAAATCAATAAAGAACTTTGGGAGGCAAGGTCTCGTTTCCTTCAGGCAGATAAGAAACAAGGTGAAATGGCTAAATTTGAACATTCTTTCACTATGGCAGCTGATATAGCAAACATGTATCGTGAACAGCACGCGAGAAATGTGGATTTATCTTCTGAAAGCGAATTTCAGCAAAAATACGCTCGTGCCTTAGAGCAGTACCAAAGTCGTTTATCTCAACTTTCTAAAGAAATGGGAGGAGTTTAATATGGTGGAATGGAAGAAAATAGGAGAAGTTTGTTCTAGAGTCTTTGCCGGTGGAACCCCCAACACTAAAAGAGAAGATTATTATGATGGTGACATTCCATGGATTCGTTCTGGTGAAATTGATTTTAATGTCATTAGCACAGCAGAACGATACATAACTGCATTAGGTTATGAGAATTCCTCTGCACGGAAAATAAGAAAAAATAGTGTTGTTATGGCTATGACTGGAGCTACTGTTGCAAAAACTGCCGTTGTGTCTTTTGAAACGACAGCGAATCAATCGGTTTGTGCTTTAGAAACAGATGATAGTTTAGTTAACTATAAATACCTATATTACTATCTGGCTGAAAATTATTTTATGATTAAATCTTCGGCGCAAGGTGCTTTGACTAGTCTAAACTTATCAATGATTAAAGATATCACAATCCCCATCCCCTCCCTCTCCGAGCAGCAGCGTATAGTTGATATCCTCGATACCTTCACGGCTTCCAACGATAACCTGAAGGAGCAAATCGAACTGCGCCGCAAGCAGTATGAGCACTATCGTGATCAACTCCTCAACTTCGAAGGGATAGAGGGGGTTGAGATGAAGACGTTGGGGGATATTGGTGAAGTTTGCATGTGTAAGCGTATACTGAAAGAACAAACTTCAGATAACGGAGATATTCCTTTTTTCAAGATTGGGACATTTGGAGGTAAAGCAAATTCTTATATATCAAGAGCTTTGTTTGAAGAATATAAGACCAATTATTCTTATCCCCAAAAGGGTGAGATCCTTATTTCTGCTTCTGGAACAATAGGTCGTTCAGTAATATTTGATGGTAAAGATGCTTATTTCCAAGATTCAAACATTGTTTGGATAGCTAATGATGAAAAATTTGTTACGAATAAATATCTCTACTATTTTTATCAAATAGCCGAATGGAAAACAGACGGAGGAACAATTAAAAGATTGTATAACTATAATCTGAAGAATACTCCAATCCCCATCCCCTCGCTCTCCGAGCAGCACCGCATTGTCTCGATTCTCGAAACCTTCGAGTCAAGCATCCATAACATGGAGGCTCAGTTGGCGCAGCGTCAGAAGCAATATGAGTATTATCGAAATAGACTGTTAAGCTTTGAATAATGGGAAATATATCAAAATATTCAGGAACCGCGATTTATCAGTATCTTCAAGTGAAATATCCACTAGATACAGATAGGACTAACTATGTCTATATCCTTTGCTCAATGGAAACTAAGCAAAGTGTGGGTGATTTGATAGGTATTTATGGAAAGATTCTACGTAAATGGGTCACTTATGAATATGGTGAAGAAGAATGCCATTCGGGTACGTGGTGCGATTATGGGTTTGGCGACTATTATAATAAAGAATATAATAGTTTGAAGGATATTCTCAATAAAGAAATACTAAGGTTATTTGAAAATAAAGAATATTCTGACAAGTTTGCATTAGAGTGTATTACCAATCTAAGGTATACACAAGATATGGAAGATATAGGAAATCTTATAGCCTCGAAAAGTTCTGAAAAAGTTAAGCTTTTAGTAAAGGATATATTCGAATCAAAAAAGAGAATATTAGAAGCCTGGAAATACTTAAAATCCGATTATAAGGGCACTAATGGGTTTGTTGCATATGAGGCGAAGTATATTCAAGATATGAAGTTCCTAATTAATAATGGATTATATAGAGGTTCCGATTTTGGCTCATTAGAACTGGCCACAGGAATAAATTATTACTCTTTCCGAGATATTAAAGCCCTTGGCACGATAACGGCTACTCTCATTATGCTTATATTTGTTGTGTTTTATATTTTTATATATTTATTGAATTAAACAATGGAGAAATATGTTCAAATAGCCGATGAGGGCGCGATGATAGTGATGGGCCGCTACGAGCAGCAGCCCCACGAACAGAGTGCCTATCAGAGTGAGGACGCATTGGAAAAAAGCTTCATTCAGAAGCTGGTGGGTCAAGGCTATGAGCATCTCCAAATCCATAGCGAGGTGGAGCTGTTGTCTAACCTCCGTTTGCAACTGGAAACCCTCAATGAGTTGAAGCTAAGCGATGGTGAGTGGCAACGTCTGAAGTTGATGTTGCTGGGTGATCAGATGACGATTGAAGACAAGACAGAAATTATTCAGCACAACAACATTCTGAGCCTACCGATGGACAACGGTGAGAACCGCAACATCTGTATTATCGACCGAAAGAACATCCATAGGAACCGCCCCTTACAGGTGATAAACCAATATGAGGAGGAAAAAGGTGCGCATAAGACCCGATACGATGTGACTATCCTTGTAAACGGTCTACCATTAGTACACATAGAGCTGAAACGCAGAGGTGTATCCATCAAGGAGGCATTCAATCAGATCAACCGCTATCAGCGTGACTCCTTCTGGGCGGGATGCGGTATATATGATTACGCCCAAATCTTTATTATCTCTAACGGCACAGAAACTAAATACTATTCAAACACTACGCGCTACGCCCATGTAATGGAACAAGGAAGCGTGCGTAAAGCCAGCAGCAAACGCGAGAGTAACTCCTTTGAGTTTACCAGCTATTGGACGGACACAGAGAACAACCGTGTGGCAGAGCTGATGGACTTTGCAGAACGTTTCCTAAGCCGTAAGATGCTACTCTATATCCTGACGCGCTACTGCGTATTCACCGTTGATAAGAACCTGATGGTGATGCGTCCTTATCAGATAGCCGCCACAGAATCCATATTGAGGCGCATGAATCAGGCGCTGAATAATCGTACGTGGTTGGGGACGGTGCAGGCTGGCGGATATATCTGGCACACAACGGGTAGCGGAAAGACGCTGACTTCCTTTAAGACCGCCCAACTGGCCTCGATGGATGAGCGAGTGAAGAAAGTGCTCTTTGTGGTAGATAGAAAAGATTTGGACTATCAGACCATGAAGGAGTATGACAACTTTGAGAAAGACTGTGCTAATAGCAACTCGTCTGCCCGTATCCTGCTACGTCAGCTGAAAAACAAGGAATGCCGCATTATCATCACTACAATCCAGAAGCTGGCCAATCTGATGAAGCCTTCTATCTTGGGAACGGACAAAGATTTGCAGGAGGTGATGAAGCAGGAGATGGTGATAATCTTCGATGAGTGTCACCGCTCGCAGTTCGGCGATATGCAGAAGCTGGTACGTCGTTCGTTCAAACGATATATGATGTTCGGTTTTACCGGTACGCCCATCTTTGCAGAAAATGCAGGTACGGGTAAAGACCCCAAGTTGCGTACCACGGCACAAGTCTTTGGTGGAGAACCCGACGAACGGGGCAATCATACCCGCGCTCTTCATACCTACACCATCATCAATGCCATCAACGACCAAAACGTGCTGAAGTTCAAGGTAGACTTCATCAAGACAATGCGTATGCGTGAGGATGCGCCCTCGAAAGATGTGTGGGGCATTGACACCAACGAAGCCTGGCGCCACCCAGAACGTATCAGCCTGGTGACGAAATACATCCTCGACCACTTTGACGAAAAGACTAAACAGGCTGACATCTATGGCATGAGTCACCTGAAAAACGTAGCAGAGATGGTGCGTAGGGGCAAGCGTGCAAAAGTCTTGAGGACGAAAAAGTTGCAGACGCGAGGATTCAACTCGATACTTGCAGCAGACTCGATACCTACTGCTATCGCATACTATCAGGAACTAAAGCGGCAAATGCAGGAACTGGACGAGTCACAGCGGCGAACCATAGCAATGATTTACACCTATTCTGCAAACGAAGCAGAGGACGAGACGGGTACACTTGAAGACGAGAACCCTGAAGGCATCGGGCAGCTGGATGGCGACAGCCGCAGCGCATTAGAAGCTGCTATTGCCGATTACAACGAGATCTTCGGCACCAACTATTCTACAGACGGGGATAAATTCCAGTCCTATTACAAAGATGTGTCGCTGCGCATGAAGGACAAGCAAATAGATATTCTCATCGTGGTAGGTATGTTCCTGACGGGTTTCGATGCGAAGACGCTGAACACGCTTTGGGTGGATAAGAACCTGAAGATGCATGGACTGCTACAGGCTTTCAGTCGTACCAATCGTATTTTGAATGCCGTTAAGAATTGCGGTAATATCGTCTGCTTCCGTAATCTTGAGGAGGCGACGAACCAATGTCTGGGACTGTTTGGTGACAAGGACGCCAGCGGTATAGTGCTGATGCGCTCGTTTGAGGATTACTACGATGGCTATGACGAGGAACAGAAGAACGGCAAGGAGAAACACGTAGAAGGCTACATAGAATTGGTGGGTGCCCTCTTGGAGCGTTACCCCCTGATCACGCTGAAAGATTTGGCGAGTGAGTCGGAACGCAAGGCATACATCAAGCTGATGGGTGCCGTGCTGAAGATGCAGAACCTTTTGTCGAGCTTCGACGAGTTCACGCCCGACAAGTACATCATCAATGAATTGCAGATGCAGGAGTATCTGACTTGGTACGATACGCACTACAAGACCTACAAACGGGATCGCGAAGCCAATGCTGGTACAAACGAGACTATCGAGGATGAAGTGGTGTATGAGCTGGAACTGGTGAAACAGGTCAGCATAAGCATCGACTATATCCTTGCTCTTGTTGCACAATACCATCAGTCGAATTGTGCGGATGCAACTATCAAAGTGAAGATAGATAAAGCTTTGGATGCAAGCCCCGATTTGAAGGACAAGAAGGAGTTGGTAGAAAAATTCATTGCAAAGCAAACTCCTGACGGTGAGAATATCCTCGACAAATGGGAGCAGTACGTCATAGAACAACGCAAGCAAGAGTTGGAGCAAATCATCATTGACGAACACTTGAAAGGTGACGAGACCCTGCATTTTATGCAGCAATCCTTTGAGGACGGCTTTGTGACCACCACCGGACTTGCCGTTACAAAATTGTTACCGCCGATGCCTATCTTCGGAGCAGGCGCCGGCAAACGAGCAGAGAAGAAAAAGAGTGTCATCGAGAAATTGGAGGCGTTCTTCAAAAAATATTTCAACCTCATAGAAACAAACGATATAGCATAGAGAACTAAAAAGACATATATAAAGAAAGAGCAACCCGACGGCTTTTCGATACATTCCATCAAATAGCTACATTGTCCTGACATAGGACACCCAGAATCATTCGTGAAGAGAACGGCTGCCAGCTCGCACCAAATATGAGGCGCGGGCATTGGCGGTATTCAGAAAGTCATGAATGATAGGAGTAGCTACCTTGATGGAATGATTGTTTTGTTATCAAAGATGTCCGCGACTCTTTCTCACTGAAACGTAGCAATAAGAAAATGAAGCCAAGTAAATATCTGACATTGCTCGAAAATCTGGAAAAAAGATGTAAACAACTGACAACTGAGATGCCAGCTGTTGCTCGTATAATGCATCTTCTGGGTTTGGCGACTGAAGCTATGGAAGTGAAGAATATCTTCGAGAATGATGTTCTGGCTAGAATTGAGAAAATGCCCTTGTTGGATATAGATGTTGATGTGGATTACAATAAATGGGCAAACATGAGTTGGCCTCTAATGCAATGCGCCGAGAAGACAGGTGTGTACACCGACCCTCAGAGATATTTCAAGGAAGATGATGACCCAACTCTACACAGTAGCTACAAAGACAGATTCCTGAGGTTGATTGAGAAGGAAGCTGAAAATGATTTAGTCCTAAAATCATTCAATGCTCATGAGCAGGTGTCTGGCATTATCAGTGCTGCTTCAGCAGGGATATTGATGAATGAGACTCATCTGGAGCGGATTGTGAATGCAATATTGAATGAACTGAGGATTGTGCTAAAAAATATTTATACAAAAACGAATAGCAGATGGAGACAAGAGCAGTATAAAAGTCTTTTCGAAGAGGTGTATGAAAAATATAAGTACTCATCATTAGTTTCGGATGCCAAACGAGAATTCGAGGAATGGAAGGAAAAAGAATGCTACGACGAACCTAATGCGGAACAATTGGAAGACTACAGAATCAGGATCATGATGGAGTTATTTGATTCGGGCATTTTCCAATCCCAATTGTCTTCAGCAGTGAGAACGCATAAGAAGAAAGATGAAATAGACTTCGACTCGCTGGACGACGAATCGCAGAGAAATTATGCTTGGAAGAATTATGATCAACTGAGGCACCTATATGAATACAACACTGGAATGTTGGAAAGAGGCGAAGCTCATCGATTAGGTATTCTCTTCTACCAGCAGAGGAGGGAAGTAGACGCCAAAGCGCACAGGGAAGCATTTTTCAAATTCGAATTTAAGCTACGTTATGTTCAAGATGAGATGAATAAACTCCATGGCACAGACACATCAGAGAAGGAAGAAGAACTGAACTACTATGCGCCAGAAAAAAATATTAAGGAAATGTTGAAGAAGGAGTCTGCTCCCAAGAAGCCCAAGGCGGCCAAGGCACCCAAGACTCGCGTGACGATGACGTTGAAGAAGAAGAGCGGGGTGACGAAGGGGCACCTGACGTTGTTTTTTCAGCAGTTGACAATAGAAGGATGGATAGAGGGCAATGAAGCGGATTTCAAGGCGTTGTTCTCTGGACAGAGAGACGACGACTGCGAATTGATTTGGACAGGCAAGTATGGGAAGGGTACGCTGGTAGAGTTGTTCAAGCAAGTCATAGACGCAGGGCTGGTCGAACTGCCTGCGGGCTACACGCTCCCTGCCATCCTCGAAGGGCATTTCAAGAACAAAGACGGACAATGGCTGACAGGACTGGACAAGGGCAATAGTGCTCATGCGCAGGCGCTGCCGGTGATTAAGGAGTGCGTCGACTTGCTGAAGACCAATCCCAAGCATGTGCTGAGGAGGGCTACGGAGGAGGATGAGGACTTCCAGAGTGTGTATGATTCCTACGACCATCAGGACCTGCATTTGCATAAGCGATAAACGGCTTTAGGGAAATCCTTAGGGAAAGTCGAAAAAATTATCAAAATATTTTTCCGTAGCGGAATCTCTTTGATTTAGAAGGGATTCCGCTATTTTTGTATCCCTTTTGTTTGGCGGCTTCAGAGTTGCTCCCTAATGTTTTCCCTAACGTTTTCCCTGAAGAAACGAGGTCGGTTCGTGTATTACGGATGATGTCTCGAAAAGAGTTCACGTCCACGCGAACATTATTCATTTTAAGACCCCGCTCGAAGGAAGCGGTAATTTAGAGAAAATGACAGAAAACAAATTTACCGTGCGAAATGAACATGGCATCTACATCAACATCTGTTGTGCCTCATGCAAGCGCAAGGAGATAAACCTTGATGGTTCGCATTACTGCACGAAAACAAGACAAGAGGTCACAGGTGATTTCCGATGCTGGAGGTGGCGAATGTCGAAACGATTCCTGAACGCTGGAAAAAGTGGAGGAGTCGTGAAGCAGAAAGGAACAAGCAACATAATTATCAAATAATAATCACTATGCGAATTACAGGAAAAATTTCTCAGGTGCTTCCCCTGCAGCAGGGCGTGAGCAGCCAAGGCGCCGAATGGCGCAAGTTAACAATTGTGGTCGTGGAAGCAGACCCCAGTATTGCCTTCCCCAATGAAGTCGCTCTGGACCTCTTCAATGACAAGATCCCCGTCGACAAAGAGCTGACCGTAGGGCAGCTCGTGGACGTACACTTTGGAATCAGAACACGCGAGTACAACGGGCGTGTTTACAATGAGATTAACGTTGTAAAGCTCACAGTTTCGAATATTTAATTGAATAAGAAGTATGAATAAGATTATTGTTTACAACAAAGTATCGGGCGTCGTCGCCACCGCGACTTTCCTTGGAAATCAGTGGTGGCTAACCACAAAGAACGAGGTGCTGGAGCCGCTGGAGGACTCGACCTACTACTACGACGGATACCGCTATCTCTGCGATGCGGGCGACGTCATCCAGATGAAGGACCTGGCGCTGATGTTGGGGTGCGCACTCGAGAATGCCGAGGACGAGATCCACAAGGTGCTCCAGTCGCGACTGTTGACCCTCAGAGCCCAGGACGTGAAGTTCGAAGCAGTGCCGCAGGAGTTGCACCTGAAGCTGCACCTGTTCTCCAACGATGGCACTCAGCGTGGAGGAAACTTTTCCATCACCTGCGAGAAATCGGAGGGTGTGGCGCAAGGCCTGTTCGACCTCGACAGCTTCGACGATGCTGAAACGGCTCTGTACTGGGCTCAGGCTTACTGCCGCATCTTCACTCGCAACGGCGTGAACGTCAAGGTCAGGGTGTTCTGCACGGAGGCGATAAAGGAATCCGTAAAAGCACGCCCGCAGAACTGGAAGTGGGAAGAAGAAGAGGAGTATCTGGAATCGTAAATCGTAAATATGAAAATGGAAGTATCGTATCTGTTGCTCGACAAGCTCAAGGAGTTTGAAGGGTTGAGGTTAGAGACGTACCGCTGTGCGGGTGGCAAGCTGACGATAGGCTACGGACACACGGGCAGCGACGTCCGCGAGGGCGACAAGATCTCCCAGTACTGGGCAGAGGAGTTGCTGAAGGCGGACGTGGCGAAGGTGGCAGAGCAGGTGCAGCGCATGGGTGTGGCGCACACGCAGGGGCAGTTCGATGCTCTGGTGAGCTTCGCCTTCAACATCGGTGTGGAGCGCCTGCGCACGTCGAAGCTCCTGCGACTGATTCGCCGCCAGGACAGCTACCGCAACATCAAGGCGGAGTTCAAACGCTGGGTCTTTGCCGGCGGTAAGAAACTGGCGGGGCTGGAACACCGTAGGGAATGGGAAGCCAGCCGATTCTTTAGCCCCTCTCCGGCTCTCCCCGTGGGGGCGAGGGAAGGAAATGAAAAGTGAATAATAAGAGTTTCCTTGAAACTTTAATCTTGAAACTTAATATACAATGAAGAAAGTAAACATTATGGACGAGGCGATGGTCATGGCCTGCCTCGCAAAGGGACTGAGAGTGGAAGGCCGCCTCTCGATGGAAGAGACTCAGGACGGCAAGTATCAACTGCGATTCCAGCGCTATAACCGACAAGCGAAGTCGCGACCGAGGGCACGCCTGCTGCGCGCACTGGAGCATGGCTGGGTAAAGGAGTCGGCACAGCGCATCAAGGTCTATGAGAGCCTGCCCAAGGCGATTGGACCCTACGACATGTGCGACGTGCTCGATCGCGAAACGGCCAAGGCGGAGCAGACTGTGGTGGACTGGGCGATGGGGCTGGTTTAGACCGCCCCCAGCCCCTCCCTGAACACTTCGTTAGGGAGGGGAGGGCCTGCGGGCAAACATTTGACAAAGGAAGGAAATAAGTATGGTATATCAGATAAGATACGAAGACAAAGGGAGCGGGCGCCGGCAGAAGGTGGCCCGCCCCATCAAGAACCGCAAGGAGCTGATGGCGCTCAGGAACTCGAAGACGAACCTGAGGCTGCTGGCCAAGGCGCGCGATGGCGACAATGCGGCAAAGGCGAAGCTGCTGCAGCTGGCCTACAACATCGGCTATGCCGACGGGCCGCTGGCGGGTTGCAAGAGCCAGGGCAGCTTCTTCTTCCACGACGTGGACTGCTACGACGCAGCGCAGTCGGAGGCTATCAGGGAGCTGATACTGTCGAAGAAGGACGAGATAGGGCTGGTGATGCTGGAGCGCTCTGTCGGCGGCGGCTGGCATCTGGTGTGCAAGCGTGTGCCGGGCACCACGATCCTTGAGAATCAGGTGCGCGTGGCCACCATCCTTCAACTGGAGATGGACACAAGTGCTAAGGACCTCCAGCGCGTGGTGTTCTCCACCAGCGGGTCGGACGAAGACTTGGTGTATCTCGACGATATCCTCTTCACAGAGCCCATGAGCCGCGAGGAGTGCGAGGCAGAATTCCAGCGACTGAAGGAGCGCCAGAGGCAGGGCAAGGAAGAGGTGCCGGCAGGGGCGAAGAAGGCGAATAAGCATTTCTGTCCAAGACCCACCCCCATACCCCTCCCGTCAGGGAGGGGAGAGGCTGGCGCGGAGGTGGAGGCTGGCGCAAAGAATGTAAACAAGCCGAAGGCCACCCCCCTCCCGTCAGGGAGGGGAGAGGCTGGCGCGGAGGTGGAGGCTGGCGCAGAGAATGAGAACAAGCCGAAGGCCACCCCTCTCCCGTCAGGGAGGGGAGAGGCTGGCGCGGAGGTGGAGGCTGGCGCAGAGAATGAGAACAAGCCGGAGGATGCCCCCCTCCCTGACGGGAGGGGTCAGGGGGTGGGTCTTTTCCCCACCACCTACCACGGCATCCCCTTCACAGACATCATCGCCAAGTACTGGGAGATGAACAACCACGGCTTCGAACCTACGAAGGGTGACAGGGACACGCTGACGTATCAATTGGCATGTGACCTCAGGCACATCTGCGGCAAGTCGTTCGAATGGCTGGATCAGGTCATCCCCTGCTACGACGGATTCCCGCTGGAAGAGAAGCAGCAGAAGATTCGCAATGCGCTCAGTTCTGAATATGAGGGATTCCCCTTGAGGTTGAAAAGGGTGCTGGATACATTCCCCAACCCCTCCCTTGAAGGGAGGAAAGAATCTGGCACAGAGACGGCAAGCGGAAAAGCAAGTCTCCCCTTACGGGGAGATTTAGAGGGGGCTCTTGCTGCCTGGGGCGCTCAGATCGAAGCCCTCTTTGAGGATTATCCCATACTGAAGGACATCTGCAAGGGCCTGAAGCGCAGCCAGTATCCAGCTGCCGTGTTCGTGGCAGGAGGCTTCCTGATGACGCTGATGACACGCTGCACCTACCACTTCTACCATATGCCGGAGGTGGCGCGCCGACTGAACTGTCAGACACTCATCATCGGCGACCCCGCCAGCGGAAAGTCGTTCGCCACCCGCCTCTACAAACTCCTCACGGCACCCATCGCCGAAGCCGACCGCGCAGGCAAGGAAGCCATCAACGCCTACCGCGAACTCATGCGCACCAAGGGCGCCAACAAGGAGAAGCCGAAGAAGCCCAAGGTGGTGGTACGCATACACCCCGCCCGTACTTCCAACGCCCAGTTCATTCAGGACATGGTGAATGCCGTGGAGGTCGTAGACGGCGAGCCGATGCAGCTGCACATGCTCACCTTCGACTCAGAGCTGGACAATACGCTGAGCGTACAGCGAGGAGGCGCATGGATAGACAAGAACTCCATGGAGCTGAAGGCGTTCCACAACGAGGAGGACGGTCAGGCATACTCCAACCTCGACAGCATCCTCGAAAACTTCATCGTCACCTGGAACTACGTATGCACAGGCACGCCTATCGCGCTGAGAAAGAAGGTGAACGCCTCCAACGTCGGCAGCGGACTTTTCACCCGTCTGACAGTCATCCCCCTGCCCTCCACCAACTTCGAGATGCTGCAGCGGCAGGAGAGCGTGGACTACGAAGCCGATGAGCGACTTAGGCAATGGGCACAAAAACTCAACCGCACCAAGGGGGATTTGAGCCTGCAGCGTATCGTCGATGAGCTCTACGACTGGACGGAACGACGCATGAAGGATGCCGAGGAGAACGAGTCGCGAGCCGACGAACTGATGCTGAAGCGCTGCGCCTACCATGGCCTGAACTTCGCCGCACCCTTCATCGTCATGCGCCACTGGGACAGCTTGAAGGAAGAAGGCACGTTCTACTGCGGAACCTTCGAGACCGACGACACGGACTGGTGCCTGACCGAGTTGTTGCTGAACATCCACTACGCCTGCCAGCGCCACTTCTTCGGCCACCTCGTCGAGGAGTACTTCGAGGAGCAGGACCGCGAAGCCAGCGTCAACGTGCAGCACCGCCAGAAGACCATCCTCGCCTTTCAGCAGCTGCCGGAGGAGTTCACCGTGGAAGACACCATACGATGCTTCGCGCTGAACAACATTAAGGCTGCACAGTCAAGAATCAACCGCCTAATGAAAGACAAGACCATTGAGAGATCAGGCAGTTTTGTCGAAAACGGAACGACAAAGGCTCGCTACCGAAAAACGGGAGTTCAAATGCTCTGACTTTCATCAGACAAGGGACCCGCTACTGAGGTAGCATAAAGAAAGGAGGAGAGCTCGAAAGGCTCTCCTCTTTTGAGTTCATCCAGTACGAACGTGTTCTAAAGATACAATCTCAGACACTCCAAAACAACATCAATCATCTTACTTTTTATCCGAAGAGCGCACGGAAGGCATCCTCCACCTTGCGGCAGGGCACCAGCTGGATACTGTAGTCGTGCGGATTCACCGCTTTCAGGTTGGCGGCAGGAATGAGAATGCGGCTGAATCCCAGGCGCTGGGCTTCGGCAATGCGCTGCTCGATGCGGCTCACGGGGCGCAGTTCACCCGAGAGTCCTACCTCGCCGCAGAGTGCAGTATCGTGATCCAGCGGAGTGTCGGTATTCGAACTGAGGATGGCAGCGATGACGGCCAGGTCCGTAGCCGTATCCGTCACCCGCAGTCCTCCCGCAATGTTCAGGAACACGTCTTTCTGGGCGAGCTTGAACCCCACCCTCTTCTCCAGTACGGCCAATAGCATATTCAGCCGGCGGTAGTCGAAACCAGTGGCTGAACGCTGAGCGGTGCCGTAGGCCGCCGTGCTCACCAGCGCCTGCACCTCGATAAGGAACGGCCGCACGCCCTCAACCACATCAGCGATGGCGATGCCGCTGAGGTCTTCCTGATGATCGCTCAGGAGCAGTTCTGAAGGATTGGTGACAGGACGGAGGCCGTCCTGTCGCATCTCATAGATTCCCAGCTCCGAGGTCGAACCGAAGCGGTTCTTCTGGGCGCGCAGGATGCGGTAGAGATAATGCTGGTCGCCCTCGAACTGCAGCACCGTATCCACGATGTGTTCCAGCACCTTAGGTCCTGCCAGGCTGCCCTCCTTGGTGATATGTCCGATGAGGATGATGCTGGGGCCACCGCTCTTGGTGTAGCGTAGCAGGGCTGCAGCGCACTCGCGGATCTGGCTGAGGCTGCCAGGCGAGCTCTCCACGGTTTCCGTGGCTATGGTCTGAATGCTGTCTACGACCACCAGGTCTGGTTTTTCTGCCTCGATATGCTGGAAGATGCTTTCGAGGGAGGTGTCGCAGATGACGAGGACGGAAGCCCCCTCAGAAGACTCCGTAGAAGCCCCCTCTAAATCACCCCGTAAGGGGAGACTTTCGTTTCCGATGGTGTTCTGGGTGGCGACAGTTTCTCCCAAGGAGGGCTTTAGCCGCTCTGCCCTCAACCTCAGCTGCCTGGCGCTCTCTTCGCCGCTGACATACAACACCTTCTTATCCGTCAACCGCAGGATAGTCTGCAGCACCAGCGTGCTCTTGCCGATACCTGGTTCTCCGCCCAGCAGCACCAGGCTGCCCGGCACCAGTCCTCCCCCTCCCAGCACGCGGTTCAGTTCTGGGTCCTGCAAATCCATACGCGGCTCGGCGTCGGCACGGATCTGCGACAGCGGAATGGGGCGCGAAACAGTCCTTCCGCCCTCTCCTGACGCAGGAAGCGATCCTCCTTGACGGGCACTGACGGATGGCTTCGGTGCCACGCGGAACTCCTTGAAAGTGTTCCACTGTCCGCAACTCGGGCATTTGCCCAACCATTTTGCGCTCTCCTGTCCGCAGTTGTCGCAGACATACATCACCTTGTCTTTTGCCATTGGAATAACCTTTTTGCGGCACAAAGATAGTGCTTTTCTATCGTCTACGGGCAAAAATTCACCAAAAAAACACTCATCATCCCATAATTCATCGAAAGATAATAGGCTTTTCTGCCAAAAATGAGTATTTTTGCACCCAAACATCCATAAAAGGTGAGGTTCTCGAAGATCATATTCTCATCTACTACATATTATGAAAAAGAAACTATTAGCAATACTCTTGGCTGTATGCACCCTGACAGCCAGCGCTCAGGAGAAAACGGCGGACAGCACCAGCCGCCCCACCAAATGGTACGACAATATCAAGTTCAGCGGCTACGGCATGTTACAGTATCAGTATGAGGACCGGGAAGGCAGCGATCACAACTATTTCAATCTGCGACTCGCACGTCTGATGCTCGACGGCAAGATCAGCGACTTCGACTGGCGCGTGCAGATACAGGCCACCTCCGCCAAGGGTCCCGGCGAACCCACCGTGATGCTCGTAGACCTCTACGCCGAGTGGCGGAAATTCGAATGGCTGCGTATCAAGGGCGGCGAATTCAAGCGCCCCTTCACCTTCGAGAACCCCATGAACCCCATCACCCAAGGATGGTATGCCTACGCCAACGTCATCAACTCCCTCGTAGGCTATGGCGACCGCACAGGCGAGAAGAGCTCCTCGGGACGCGACATCGGCATCCAGCTTCAGGGCGACTTCCTGAAGAATAAGTCCGGACGCAACCTGCTACATTACCAGATCGGTGTCTTCAATGGCGAAGGCATCAACATCTGGGACAAGAACCACGGCAAAGACATCATCGGAGGCATCTGGGTCGCGCCCATTCAGGGGCTGCGCATAGGAGCCTTCGGGTGGACGGGAAGCCGTGGTGGGATGATAGACCCCAACACCCAGGAAACCTTGGATATCCGCAAGAACCGCTACGCCTTCTCCGTGGAATACGACAAGGATGAGTACACCTTCCGCGCAGAATACATACACAGCTACGGCTGGGGCGCAACGGGCAGGGGAAGCAACACCATCGACTATTCCCTGGGCAATAAAGCCGACGGCTGGTATGTCTCAGGCATCGTGCCCGTCATCAAAAGCCGCCTCCACGCCAAAGCCCGCTACCAGTGCTACCGCGACAACAGCGAGTGGAACCGCTCGAAGACCATGTATGAGATCGGTGTCAACTTCTTCATCAACAAACATTTTCAGCTGAACGTGGAGTACGCCCGCGTCAACGACCGCACCATCGCCAACCCCGACAAGCACAACTACAATCTCTTCGACGCACAATTCGACTTCAGCTTCTGAAAAAAGTTGAAAAGTTCTTCAAGCGTGAAGCGACCCAAGACCGGGCGGAAAAGTTGAAACGTTGAATTATTCCCTGGGTTGTTGGGGCGGGGAACTATAGTTTGTTGCACGAGTAACTATAGTTAGTCGTCGCAGAAACTATAGTCTGTTTTCCTCCGTTAGGAGAATGAATGTGGTATGTTCTCGAATTGGGATACTAAAAAGACCCCGCTGTGTCGAATAACGACGCAGCGGGGCTTATCGAGGGTGATGTCCCTTGCTGGTCAGACAATGCTGTAGAGCAGGAGGATGATAAGCTGGGCGGTGAGGATGCGGAGGAACATGCAGAGGGGATAGACGGTGCTGTAGCCGACGGCGGGAGCGTCGTTGTTGGCCGTCTGGTTGGCATAGGCCAGGGCGGGCGGGTCGGTGGTGGCACCGGCGATGAGTCCCATCAGCGTGAAATAATTCATCTTGTAGCGCAGGCGCGCGAGTACACCTATAATAAGTATAGGAATGACGGTGATAAGGAAGCCGACCCAGACGTAAGTGAGTCCGTCGCCGTGTGTGACAGTTTCCCAGAAAGAGGCTCCGGCCTTGATGCCTACTGATGCGAGAAAGAGCACGAGTCCGAACTCTCGGAGCATGAGGTTGGCGGAGGTGGTGGTGTAGCTGACGAGGTGTAGCTTGTAGCCGAAGCGCCCGATGAGTATTGCGATGATGAGAGGTCCGCCAGCCAGTCCGAGTTTCACAGGGGTGGGCACGCCGGGGAGGGCGATGGGCATCATTCCGAAGATGATGCCGACAACGATGCCGATGAAGATGGCGCTGAGGTTGGGGTGGTCGAGGCGTTTCACCTCGTTGCCGAGCATGTTGGCCACACGTTCGATGGCGTCTTCCGGTCCTACGCAGACGAGCTTGTCGCCAATCTGAATGCGGAGGTTGCGGTCGGCGAAGAGGTTCATGCCGTTGCGATGGATGCGGGTGACATTGACTCCATAGACGCTGGAGAAGTGGAGCTGGCCGAAGGTCTTGCCGTTGATGTGGGGCTGGGTGACGAGCACGTTCTTGGAAACCATCTGCACATCCTGTTCGTCCCATTCCACATGGTCCACGGGTCCGATGAAGGCGGATATGGCTTCCCAGTCGTCCTCGGCACAGGTGATGTACATGAGGTCGCCCGTGGTGACGATGGTGTCGCGGTTGGGGATGGTGACGTGGCCTTCGTGTAGGAATCGTGAGCAGACGAAGTTGCGTCCGAGGAAGTCGCGAATCTGGAGGATGGAGCGCCCGCTAAGTGCTTTATTCTCAGCGCGCAAGGTCATGCGGTGGGGCTTAGCGTGGGGGTTCTCGTTCATTTCCTTTTCAATCTGCTCGGACTCTTTCTTCAGGCTGATGCCGCAGATGTATCGGATGGCGATGATGGCTCCGATAATGCCTACGACACCGAGGGGATAGGCGCAGGCGTAGCCGGAGGCAATCTGCGGAACCTGGGCTGCACCTTTGTATATAGATGTCACGGCTTCGGAGGCGGCACCCAGACCTGGGGTGTTCGTAATAGCACCACACAGGACACCGGTCATCATCGAAAGGTTCCAGACGTTGTCGCCACCCTTCACGGCGGGGTCGTAGAATAGAATGAAGTAGAGGGCCAGCATCGTCACCACGTTCAGTCCTACGATGCCCATCGCTAAAGCATTGGCGGTGATGCCGCCCTTGGCGAAGCTCTCGAAGAAGCCCGGGCCGACCTGAAGTCCGATGCAATAGACAAAGAGGATGAGGCCGAAGTCCTGTACGTAGTTCAGCACTTCGGGCGTGCCTGTGAAACCGACATGTCCGGCCAGGATGCCGGCGAAGAGCACGAAGGTGACGCCCAGCGAGATGCCGAAAACCTTGAAACGGCCGAGGAAGATACCTACGGCGATGACCAACGAGTAGAGCACCACGATGTGCGCGATGCTGTCGGTGTTGGTGAATAAGTTGATTAACCAGTCCATTGTGCTATTGGTTGAGTGGTTTGTAGGATAAAAGATGTGTTTTCGGGCGCAAAGGTACGCAAAAAGAGGCAAAAAGTGTCTCTGCGGAGCAAAAACTTTATGCTTTAGGCCCAGAAACTTTCAACTTTTCACTATCTTTGCAGCCCAAATAATAATTTTCAATATTTAGCTTCGCTGACTTTTGTCACGACTCGGCCATTTCAAGCAAGCTTGATGGCGCTCGCTGCTCCAAAAGTTCAACCTTTCAACGTTTCAACCTTTCAACTTTTATGACTCTCTATCCACAACAGATAATCGATGCGCTGAAGACTGTGCGCTATCCCGGCTCGGGCAAGAACATTGTTGAGATGGGAATGGTTGAGGACGACCTGCGCATCGCAGGACTGCATGTCAGTTTCTCGCTCCTCTTCGACAAGCCTACGAACCCGTTCCTGAAATCCCTCGTCAAGGCTGCTGAGGCCGCCATCCACGCTTATGTCGGCAAGGAGGTGGAAGTGGAGGTGAAGACGAAGACCCAGAGCACTCCGAATGCCGAGCGTGCTGCGGGCACTCCGGACTTCTCGAATTTAGGGAACATCATCGCCGTATCCTCCGGCAAAGGTGGAGTCGGAAAGAGCACCGTAGCAGCAAACCTGGCCGTGGGGCTTGCACGTCTGGGCCACCGTGTGGGATTGCTGGACTGCGACATCTTCGGTCCCTCTGTTCCCAAGATGTTCCAGATTGAAGGGGAGCAGATTTATAGCGAGGAACGTGACGGCAAGACACTGATCATCCCAGCAGAGAAATATGGCGTTAAGCTACTGAGTATCGGTTTCTTCGTGGATGCAGCCACCCCCACCCTGTGGCGCGGTGGAATGGCTTCGAACGCCCTGAAACAGCTCATCGGCGAAGTCGCATGGGGCGACCTCGACTACTTCATTCTCGACACCCCTCCCGGCACTTCGGACATTCATCTGACGCTGGTGCAGACTCTGCCCATCACGGGAGCCGTCATCGTCTCGACGCCGCAGCAGGTGGCGCTGGCCGACGCGCGCAAAGGACTGAATATGTACACGAACGAGAAAGTGAATGTTCCCATTCTCGGACTGGTGGAGAACATGTCGTGGTTCACTCCCGCCGAACTGCCAGAGAACCGCTACTATATCTTCGGACGCGAGGGCGTGAAGCAGCTGGCCGAAGAAACAGATGTGCCCCTGCTGGCGCAGATTCCGCTCGTGCAGAGCGTCTGCGAGAGCGGTGATGCCGGCGAACCAGCCGCCCTGGATCCCTCCACACCCGTGGGAAATGCCTTCTTGCAGTTGGCAGCGCGCGTGGTCACACAGACCGATAAGCGCAATGCAGAGTTGGCAAAAACGGAGATTGTGCACACACATTGATATAAATAATGTGAAAAATACCCTCTTCAGCGGCAAAAACTTGGAACTTTAAACGCAGAACTTTAAACTTTTCCTTACCTTTGCGCCGCAAAAACGAAATCATTCCTATTCATTCACATTTAATAAACATTTCAAGCAAATGAAGATTGAAAAAATCATCGCTCGTGAGATCCTTGATTCTCGTGGCAACCCGACTGTAGAAGTCGACGTGATTCTGGAAAATGGTGTAATGGGTCGTGCTGCTGTTCCCTCTGGTGCCAGCACTGGTGAGAACGAAGCCCTCGAGCTCCGTGATGGCGACAAGAACCGCTACCTCGGCAAGGGTACCCTGAAGGCTGTGAAGAACGTGAACGAAATCATCGCTCCCGCCCTCAAGGGTGACTGCGTGCTGAACCAGCGCGCTCTGGACTACAAGATGCTGGCTCTGGACGGCACTCCCACCAAGAGCAAGCTCGGTGCCAACGCCATCCTCGGCGTTAGCCTCGCTTGTGCCAAGGCTGCTGCCAACGCTCTCGGTCTGCCCCTCTATCGCTACATCGGTGGCTGCAACACCTACACGCTCCCCGTTCCTATGATGAACATCATCAACGGCGGTGCTCACTCCGACGCTCCCATCGCTTTCCAGGAATTCATGATCCGTCCGGTCAGCGCTCCCAACATCAAGGAGAGCATCCGCATGGGTGCTGAGGTCTTCCACAACCTCGCCAAGCTGCTGAAGGCCCGTGGCCTGAGCACCGCAGTAGGTGACGAAGGTGGCTTCGCTCCCGCTCTCGATGGCATCGAGGACGCTCTGACCATCATCTGCGACGCCATCAAGGCAGCAGGTTACGAGCCGGGCAAGGACGTGAAGATTGCTATGGACTGCGCTGCCAGCGAGTTCGCTGTTCAGGAGAACGGCCAGTGGTTCTATGACTACAAGCAGCTGAAGAACGGCAAGCAGAAGGATCCCAACGGCAAGAAACTCAGCGCAGAGGAGCAGATCGCCTTCCTGGAGCACCTCATCGACACCTATCCCATCGACAGCATCGAGGACGGCCTCGACGAGAACGACTGGGAGAACTGGGTGAAGCTCACCGCTAAGGTTGGTCACAAGTGCCAGCTCGTCGGCGACGACCTCTTCGTCACCAACACCAAGTTCCTGGAGAAGGGCATCAAGATGGGTGCTGCCAACAGCATCCTCATCAAGGTCAACCAGATTGGTTCTCTGACCGAGACCCTCGAGGCTATCGAGATGGCTCACCGTCACGGCTACACCACCGTCACCAGCCACCGCTCCGGCGAAACGGAGGACGCCACCATCGCTGACATCGCCGTTGCCACTAACAGCGGTCAGATCAAGACTGGTTCCATGAGCCGCACCGACCGTATGGCTAAGTACAACCAGCTCATCCGCATCGAGGAAGAGCTCGGCGACGTAGCAGCTTATGCTTACAAGCGTCTGAAGTAAGATTCAGAGGTGATGTTTCGGGAGTTTCTCCAGAAACAGCATACAAAAAACAAACGAGTAGGAGAAAACAGCTTCTTCCTACTCGTTTTTTTTCTGCCTTATCTTTAACTTTCCAATCCCATCTTCCGCGCTTTCTCGATGACGAACTGGAGGGCGGCGTCGTGTTCGTTGGGGATGACTCCATCGAGGATGGCATCCTTTACGGCACTCTTCAAGGTGCCCACTTCGCGGCAGGGCGGGAGGTGGAAACGCTGCATGATTTCCTCTCCGCTGACAGGCGGCTGGAAGTTGCGGATGCGGTCGCGCTCCTCGAGATCTATGAGTTTCTGTCGCACCAGGCGGAAGTTGTCGAGGAACCGCTGCTTACGCTGCTCATTCTTCGAAGTGATGTCTGCCTCACAGAGCAACATCAGGTCGTCGATATCGTCGCCAGCCTCGAACAGCAGTCGGCGCACAGCGCTGTCAGTGACTTCCTCGTCGGCAATGACGATAGGCCTCATGTGCAGCGAGACGAGTTTCTGGACGTACTTCATGCGTTCGTCCATCGGCATCTTCATGCGTCGGAAGATGTGTGGTATCATCTTTTCGCCCACGAAATTGTGGTTGTGGAACGTCCAGCCCTGCTGTGCGTCCCAGCGTTTGGTCTTCGGCTTCCCGATGTCATGCAACAGAGCTGCCCAGCGAAGCCACAGACCGTTGTCGGCACGCTCTGTCGGGTCGTCGCGGAGAGCACGAACGACATTCGTCAGCACCTCCAACGTGTGCCAGAAGTTATCCTTGTGGGCCCTGCCAGCTACTGTCTCCACACCTTGCATGGCAGCCAGTTCCGGGAAGATGATGTCGAGCAGTCCACATTGGAACAGCAGTTCCCATCCTCGCGCGGGAGAGTCTGATGCCATAATCTTCTGCAGCTCGTCGATGATGCGTTCCTGCGAGATAATCCGTATTCGTTCGCGATTTCTGTGAAGAGCCTCAAGGGTCTCGGGTTCTATCTCGAAATTCAGCTGAGTGGCGAACCGGATGCAGCGCATCATGCGCAGGGGGTCGTCGGAGAAGGTGATGTCGGGGTCCAGCGGAGTGGCAATGAGGCGGTCTTGTAAGTCCCAGATGCCGTCGAAGGGGTCTATGAGTTCTCCGAAACGTTCGCGGTTCAGGCAGACGGCCATCGCATTGATGGTGAAGTCCCTTCGCTGCTGGTCGTCCTCCAGGGTTCCGTCCTCCACAATGGGTTTTCGTGAATCGTGGCTGTAGCTCTCCTTGCGAGCCCCCACGAATTCCACTTCCTCTCCGTGCCAATGTACCTGTGCTGTTCCAAAGTTGCGGAAGACGCTGACGTGTGCCCCTTTCCCCATCCTCGCCGCCACGGCTTCTGCCAGCCCGATACCGCTTCCCACCACGACGACATCAATGTCCTTCGACGGCCGTTCGAGGAAGAGGTCGCGGACGTAGCCTCCGACGACATAGGTTTCGACACCCATTTCGTCGGCCACGTCTCCGATGAGATGGAAGACGCGTGTATCCAGTAGCTGTGCGAGCTCAGCTCGGTCAAGTAGTCTCATAAATGTTTAATTCATGCTAAAAACTGCTGCAAAAGTAATAAAAATAGTTGAAAAGACGCTCGCGCGTGCGGCCTTTTTTGAAGAAAGACCTATTTTTGCAATCGATATGAGACAAATTGACCACTATAGAATCCTGTTTGCCCTCTTTATCGCATCTTTTATGTGGGGTTGCAAGACCACGCAAGAGGCAACGGAAGATGAGGCATTCTTTATGCTCGACCAAGCTCGTGAACTGCTGGCCGACGGACAATTCAATGCAGCTCGCGACACCATCCTCGCTCTGCGACGTCAGTATCCCACGGCTTTGCAAACCCGCCGTGCAGCGATCCTCACGCTCGACAGCGTGGAGCTGCTGGAGACTCGCGATAGCCTCAGCCGCTATGCAATCAGCCTCGAGGCAGCCCGGGAGGAGTTCAAGCGCATGAAGCCTCGCGTCAACGGCCGCACCAATGACGCCTACTACCAGCAGCAGCGACGTGTCTTCGAGATGGAGCAGCACTACGACGAACTGTGCGCGAAGGCGAAATTCTATGTGCGAAAGATTGATATCGACCGTCGGGACCTCTGACGGCTGATATCTTTCGGCTAACCTCTGTCTGTTGAATTTTCCGTCTTGACGCTTGACGCTTGAATCGTTAGGCATGACTTGTAAGTGAAAAACCATTTTTCTAATCATTATTCTATTCATTAACAAAAACTATTCCTATTCTATGAAACGCATTCTTTACTACCTCTTCCTGCTGTTTCTGAGCCTGCCGTTGGTTGCTCAGGAGTACACACAGCTGACAAACCTGCCTACGGTCTATATCGAGACCAAGAACAAGGCTGCCGTCACCTCGAAGAAGGACTTCGTCAACGCCACATGGAAGATGGTCGATGGCAACCAAGTGGTGACTCTCACAGACATGAAGATCCGCTGCAGGGGAAATTCCACCTTCAGCGGCAGCAATGCCAGCAAGAAGGCCTACCGCGTGAAGTTCAGCGAAAAGGTGAGCCTGCTGGGCGATAAGGGCGTGGCCGACAAGAACTGGGTCCTGATGGCAAATCACTACGACAAGTCGCTCATCCGCAATGCTCTGACCACTGATGTCATGGGGCGCTTTGTGGGTATGGAGTTCAATCCCGGAGCCCTCTTCGTGGATGTCGTGCTCAACGGCGACTACATTGGCAACTACCAGATTACCGACCATCCAGATGTGGAGTCGGGTCGTCTGGATATTGAGACTCCTGGTGATGACGCTGAGGCCAGCGAGGGATTCTTCCTCGAGGCTGATGGATGGAAAGACCACAAATATGTGACAACCACACTGAAGAGTGTTCCCGTGCGTATCCACAAACCCAAAGACGGAGAGGTTACTACGGCGCAATCCAACTATGTGAAGTCTTGGCTCGACCGTTTCGAATCGGCACTCTTCAGCAAGGACTACAAGGATCCGGAATTGGGCTATCGCAAGCTCGTAGACTCCGTATCACTGGCAAATCTGTATCTCTGCACAGAGATGAGTGCCAACTACGACGGCTTCTGGAGCACCTATCTCTACAAGCGTCCCAACGACCAGAAGATGTACTTCGGTCCGCTGTGGGACTATGATATCGCCTATAACAACGACACCCGCGGCAATAATACAACCGAAAGAATGATTGTGGACATCAACACGGGCGTCTGCCGTTCGTGGTTCACCCGCATGTGGCGCGACCCCTGGTTCCGCCAGCTCATCCTTCGCCGCTACAGGGAACTGCGTGATGCTGGTATTGAAGCTCATCTGCAACATGCTGTGGACAGCCTGGGCAACCTGCTGGCAGCTTCTGCCAAATTGAACTTCGACAAGTACGGTATCAACACGAAGGTCTATAACGAAGTGGCGATACATGATACTTATGCTGAGTATATCACAGACCTCAAGGACTTCCTCACCCAGCACTTCGCTTACCTCGACCATGAAATTGTGGAGCGCGCCAACGCCACTTATGAGGATGATGCCCGCGAGTTCGAACTGAACGTCAATTACTACTACCGCGTTCAGAGCGTGGGTGTCAAGACGTTGTTTGATGTCGTGGACGAGGGGCTGAAGGACGGGAACTTTACCTGTTTATGGGCGGCCGACACCGTTCGCTGGACACAGCAATGGGCCATCAAGCAGGTGGGTGATGCCTATCAGTTCATCAATCGCGCCAGCGGACTGGCTCTCAATGCACCCAGTGGCGACCTCAGCACGCGCCTAAATATCGTGGAACCCAACGCCGAGGACGAAGCCCAGTTGTGGAACATCGTTCTTGCCAGCGACGAAGCCAGCTACTACAACATCATTAACAAGAAATACCAGCGCACGGCCAACGTGGAAGGCGGCAGCAGTACTCCTGGAACCTCGCTCATTGCTTGGGAGAGCAACGAGAAGAACTACACCAGCGTCAACCGCCAGTGGATTATCACACCTGCAGACTTCAACTCCGACGAAGTCTGGAACATCGGCGACATTTACGAGGTACTCAGCACCGAAATCACCAAGTACGAGGAACTGATGGCCGGCGAGAGTGTCGGAGACGAAATCGGACAGGTGAACAAGGCCAAAATGGATAAACTGAGTGCCATCATCAGTGATGCTAAGGACGTCGTCGAGCAGGGCAAACTGAATGTCAACCTCACGCACACGTATATTTATTATATGGATCGCGCGTGGAAGGCTGTTGAGGACAGCCGCATCGTCGCCGACCCCATCAACTTCGAGGCAGAGGGTAACTACCACCTCTTCATGACGGCTGACGGAGCTGAGAAGGCTACAGCAGACGCTGCTTTCTTGCAGAACACAGATACCCCCTGGGGCTTCTATCGCTACTCCGTGGAAGACGGCACCTATGAGAAATTCCAGATCCTCGATGCCAACAGTTCCAAGGCCAAACCCGCCAACGGTGATGCGTGGTACAGCAACGATGAGTATGTCTTCATTTCCGAGAACGGTAACTGCCACTCTCTGCCTGCCGCTTCGCCAGCCGTCATGTTCACGGCTCCTGCCGACGGCATCTACTTTGCTACTGTCACCATCCATCGCGACAAGTCCGGCGTGAATACTCCGCTCTACCTGCGCAGCCGCTATATCGAGGGCGAGGAGAAGCAGTGCAACAAGAACAATTTCATCTTCGCCAAGGGCTACGGAACACCCGATATTGACGGCGAAGACGGCAAGGTGCCTCAGACGCTCGACTTCTTTATCCGCATGAGGCAGGGTGCCAGCTTCACGATTGAGATTGAAAACTATACCGCCAACACCGATGCATCTGGTCGTTCCTTCTTCACCGACCTCGCCGTAGCCTCATGCCACGATACCGATAAACCCTTCACGCTGAAGGAAGCAAAGAGTTATGTCCGCTTCTATGATGCAATCGGCCAGGAGCCCATCAACTTCGCTGCCGAGGGTAACTTCCAACTCTTCAAAACGGCTGACGGAGCTGAGAAGGCCACAGCCGATGCTGCCTTCTTGCAGAACACAGATACCCCCTGGGGCTTCTATCGCTACGCTGTGGAGGACGGCACCTATGAGAAATTCCAGATCCTCGATGCCAACAGTTCCAAGGCCAAACCTGCCAACGGTGATGCGTGGTACAGCAATGATGAGTACGTGTTTATCTCCGAGAACGGTAACTGCCACTCTCTGCCTACCGCTTCGCCAGCCATTATGTTCACGGCTCCTGCCGACGGAATCTACTTTGCCACGGCAACGATCCATCGCGACAAGTCCGGCGTGAATACTCCGCTCTACCTGCGCAGCCGCTATATCGAGGGCGAGGAAAAGCAGTGCAGTAAGGATGAGTACCTCTTTGCAAAGGCTTATGGAACGCCTGCTATCGACGAAGCCGACGGCAAGGTGCCTCAGACGCTCGACTTCTTCATCCGTATGAAGCAGGGTGCCAGCTTCACCATCGAAATTGAGAACTACACCGCCAACACCGATGCTTCCGGACGTTCCTTCTTCACCAACCTCGCCGTAGCCTCCTGCCGCGATACCAACAAGCCCTTCACTTTGGAGGACGCGCAGGCCTACGATCGCTTCTACGATGCAATGGCCGAGGTCGTTGTTCCCATCAACTTCGATGCTGAGGGCAACTACCACCTCTTCCAGACGGCTGAAGGCGCTTCTGCCGCCACTGCCGATGCTTGCTTCGAGAAGAACGACGACCACCCCTGGGGCTACTACCGCTATACTCCCAGCGATGGCGAATATGCAAAGTTCACCACCTTCGATGACCAGAACTCCAAGGCCAAAGCCGCCAACGGAAGGGCCTGGTATAGCAACGAGGAGTATTGCTTCGTAACGGAGAACGGCAACATCCATCCGCTTGCTTCCAGCAGCAATGGTACGGCTTCGCCCGCCATCGCCTTCACGGCTCCTGCCGACGGCATCTACTTCGCCACCATGACCGTGTTCCGCGATAAGAGCGGACAGACCAATACCCTCAACTTGCGCAGCCGCATTATGAAGGGCAGAGGTATGAAGTGCGACCAGGGAGACTTCCTCTTCACTCAGCCTTACGGAACGGTGGAAGTCGACGAAGTGGACGGCAAGGTTCCTCAGACACTCGACTTCTTTATCAAACTGCGCGAGGGGCAGACCTTCACCTTCGAAGTCGATGCTACAGATGACACCAGCGGACGTTCACATATCGCCGACCTTGCAGTCGCTTCCTGCCGCGATAAGGACTTCCCCTTCACGGAGGCAGAGGCACAAGCCTACGACCGCTTCTTCGACGCTACGAAGCTTCCTGTTACCTACAACCTCACTTACATCGTGGACGGGGTAGAGTACAAGACCGCAGAGGTCGAGGTCGGAGCCACGATCATTCCTGAGCAAGCTCCTGAGAAGGAAGGCTACACCTTCAGCGGCTGGAGCGAGATTCCAGAGACAATGCCCGCCGAGGATGTGACCGTCACGGGTTCCTTCAGCGTCAACAAGTACAAGGTCAGCTACTATGTCGGCGAACAACTCGTCTTTGAGGACGAAGTGGAGTACGGCGCAGCATTGACCCTGCGCACCTACACGCCCGAGGACGCCAGCCGCTACTCGTTCATCGGCTGGGACGGCGAGACCTACGAGACGATGCCTGCTCACGATATTGTGTACCGCGCCCTCATCGCCGACGGACTGGGGCGCTTGATTGCTGGCAACAGTATCAAGGCCATCTTCGACGGATCTGGACGACAGCTCATCCGCCTGCAGCGTGGCATCAATATCATTCAGATGCACGACGGCACCTTGCGCAAGGTCGTTCGCTAAGGCTCTGAGAGAATCTCGGCACCTTATTGATTGCTCAAATTATGCGTTTTTGTGCAATAGAATAGTTGGGGGGGTAGACGATTTGCGAACAAAAATGTTCCATTAGTCGGTATAATATATGTTTTTCAGCATAATATTTTGTCGTCTCGTCTAAACCCTCTACTTTTGCACCCGAAATCAGAAATGTACAAATGGGAGATTCCGAAAACCCAGAAAAGAGTAGGAAAGGTACAAAGTGATAAAATAACAGTATTATGAAAAAGATTCTTTTGATGGCTGCTTTCGCAGTCGCTACATTGACAGCTAACGCACAGGTATGGGTCGGTGGAGCTATTGGCTTTGACTATGAGAAGAGCACTGGCTTTGACGCCAAGACTCAGTTCACCCTGGCTCCCTCTGTGGGCTACAACTTCAGCGACAAGTGGGCTCTCGGTTTGGACCTCAGCTTCTCGTTCGGCAGCACTGGCGTGGGTCTGGTTCATCCTAACCCCCTCAAGACTCAGGACATCATGGTCTCTCCTTACGCTCGTTTTACCTTTGCCCGTGCCGGCGTCGCCAGCTTCTTTGTTGATGGCGGTTTCGGAGTAGGTAGTCACAAGATGGGCAACGCAGACGCTACAACCATGTTTAATGTCGGCTTCCGTCCGGGTGTGGCTTTCAGCGTCAATGAACATTGCAGCTTCGTTACCACCACAGGTTACCTCGGCTTCCGCCACACCGATGGCTACAACCACTTCGGTATCAATGCCAACAACCAGCTGGTAAGTGTAGGTTTCTTCTACACCTTCTAATCAGCCATCTGAGATCAGATTTCATCGAACTGCATCCCATTTGCGTGGGGTGCAGTTCTTTTTTTTACTTTTTTCTTGGCTAATACGCATAAAAGCCTTACCTTTGTGCGCACAAAACCACATCTTATAGTTTACGACAATGAAAATAGGAGTCCTCTCAGCAATGTCGAAGGAGCACGTGCAGCTTACGACACTACTCAAAGATGCTCATACAGAGCACGATGGAAACTTCGAGTTCACCATAGGCTCGCTGCGTGCCAACACCCTGATATTGATGCAATGTGGCATCGGCAAAGTGAATGCAGCCGTGGGCACCACATCGCTCATCCGCCGCTATGAGCCCGACTGCATCATCAGCACGGGTTGTGCAGGCGGCATCGATGAATGCCTGAATGTGATGGACGTTGTCGTCAGCACGTTCACCGTCTACCACGATGTCATCTTTCCCGGCTGCGAGCCCGGACAATTACAAGGTATGCCCACCCGTTTCCGCAGTGAAGAGGAACTGGTGGAAGTGGCCAGGACTGTTAACAGACCGTCTCACGGTGAAATGGTGATATCTTCCAGTTGTAAAATCGTTCCCGGTTTGATCTGCTCTGGCGACCAGTTCATCAGCGATCATTCGCAGCTCCAGCGTATCAAGGCGCAGTTCCCCGAGGCGCTGGCTGTGGACATGGAGAGTGCGGCTATTGCGCAGACGTGCTACCTCCACAAGGTGCCCTTTGTCAGTTTTCGCGTCCTCAGCGACACGCCGGGTGCCGACCAGCATCTGGAGCAATATCAGAATTTCTGGGACGAGATGGCCGATCGCAGCTTCGAGGTCACTCGCCGCTTCCTCGCCGCCCTGCCCGAGAAGTTCGCCATCCTGAAATTCGAGGATTAGCCTATTTTGAATTGTGCATTATGAATTAACTCCTATGGAAGTAATACAGAGTTTCACGATTGATCACACCCGGCTGAAGCCTGGCATCTATGTGTCGAGGCGCGACAAGGGCTTCACCACTTTCGACCTCCGCATCACCGAGCCCAATTGCGAGCCCGCTGTTGCCCCCGCTGCCATCCACAGCATCGAGCATCTGATGGCCACCTGGTTCCGCAATTCCGCCGTGAAGGAGGATGTCGTGTATGTAGGTCCTATGGGTTGCCTGACGGGGATGTATATTGTTATGACGGGTGACTATCGTGTCGAGGACATGCGTCAGCTGACCATCCAATGTCTGGAGTGGATCCTCACCCAGAACGAAGTGCCCGCCACCACCCCCGAGACTTGTGGCAACTACCTGCTCCACGATCTGCCCATGTGTCATTGGGAATGTCGCCGATACCTCCACCGCTTGCAGCACGATTTCCACAGCGAATACTCCCTGCTGCAAGTCACCCTCGACGACGGCCGTGTCTTTGCCGACGCATAAGAAAGAAAAAGAAAATCCCAGCCTCACGCAGAGTGAAGCTGGGATTCTTTGTTTTCTTTTCTGTAAGAAATTATGCTTCGGGAGCGGGCTCTGCAGCGGGAGATTCAGCAGCAGGAGCTGCGGCGGGTTCTGCAGCGGGTTCTGCAGCGGGAGCGGGCTCATAGATTTCGTTGCCGATGCCCTTCGGATTCGGGCCCCACTGGTTCGGACCGGGCTTGCTGTCGGTGACGTAGAAAATGAGCAGAACGATGAAACCAATAATGGGGATGAGGCCGATGAACCACCACCAGCCGCTGTGCCCCGTATCGTGCAGACGACGTACTTGCATGGCTAAGTTCGGCAGCAGCATTGCCAGCGCGATAAGCCATCCGAGGATAGGAATCACGGTCAGAATACCCATTAGAAAAGCGAACAAAGCCCACCACCAGAATTCAGAACGACGGGCACGACCCGAGAAGTTTGTGTAGTTACCAAAACCGGAACCAATTGCTTTGAAAAATCCCATAGAAATAGTAGTTTAAAAGTTAATAATTAAGGTTTACTTTGCTGCAAAAGTACACCTTTTGGCCTTTCGTTCCAAATATTTTCTTGGAAAATGTCAATGAACGGGCCATTTTTCCTTGTTTTTTGTAGTTTTTATGGGTCACTTTTTGGCCAAATCGTAAATAATGTGTAGTTTTGCACGACAAAACGGCGAAAATCGAACGAATTGACATGCTGATATGCCCTTTCCACTGGCTCACAGGCCTCGATTGCCCCTTCTGCGGCGCCCAGCGAATGTTCCTTGCGTTGCTGCACGGCAACTTCGTGGAGGCCTTCTGGCTCAACCCTGGGCTCGCCATCGGAGCACCTCTCGTAGGATTGTGGTGGCTGTGGAAGCACGAAATCTCCCCTCGGGCTGCCCTCGTGATGGTCATCATCGCCTTCGCATGGGGCATTGTTCGGAATATCGTGCCCCTCGGATGAAAAATTTTGCACCTGCTGCAACTTTTTGCTTCCGACCAACGTCTAACAGACAGAAAACGTTAAACCAATAAAATAACACTACAATGAAGAAAATCTTCGTCGGAGACACCGTCTCCCGTGCGTGGGACCTCGCCGTAAAACACTGGCCCATTTTCGTACTCCTCTCCCTCGTCAAATCTCTGGGCAGCAACTTGGGATTAACCGTCAACAAGGATGTGCTCAGCGGCATGGGACAAAATCCCGACCCGCAGGAAGTGGCCGAAGCCATGAGAGAGGCCATGCAGTTCTCGCCTTGGATCATCATCGGTGTGCTCCTCAGCCTCTACATCGGTTTCATTACTTTCCGCATGCTCTATAACGCAGCCACCACGGGCAAGACGTACGAGAGCTTCGGCGAAGCCCTGAAGATCGACATCAACCAGTTTGCCATCTTCTTCTGTGTGGAACTCGCAGTAGGCATCATCGTCGGCTTGGGCACCGTCTGCTGCATCCTTCCCGGCATCTTCCTCGGCGTACGTCTCCTGTTCGCTCCCCTGATTGCCGCTGTCGAGAATGTCAGCTTCACCGAAGCCCTCAGCCGCTCGTGGAACATGACCTCAGGCAGCTTCTGGGATCTCGTCCTCCTCGGCCTCACCGCTATCGGAATCGCCATCCTCGGCTTCTGTGCCTGCTGCGTAGGTGTCTACTTTGCCGACGTCGTCATCAACTTCATGCTCGTCGTTGCCTACCTCGTCCTGCGGTCCTATCTGCCCTCAGCCGCTCCCGCTGAAGAGCCCATCGCTCCCGCTGCTCCCGCTGCTCCCGCAGAGAATAACGATTACCAGGAAGTGAAGTAATCAAAAAAATCCAACAATATCAAAACAACCCCGCTGCATCGGATGTCGATGCAGCGGGGCTTTTTTTACTTTTGCGCTCGTCCTCTGGCAGTAATAATCTGATAGGGAGGCGAGCAGGAGAGGGCTGTCAGCTATTCACGTCCCCTACAGACCAGACGATCAGTAGAAGCGGAGGATGTCATCCAGGGGCTTGCGAGGCGGGCGCTGGACGTCTTCGACACGATGGCCTACGGCGATGACGGCGCCAATGGTTTCGTCCTCAGGGATGGAGAGGAGTTGCCTGAGCTGCTCTGCGGAACGGATGCCGATGACCAAGGTGTCGATATCCAGTTCTGCGGCCTTCAGCAGCAGATAGGCGCTCTGCAATCCCAGGTCATACCACCCCCATCCGTTGCCCGCTTCGTTGTCGGGCTTGCCTTGTGTGTGGCCCACGATGTCGTGCTTGAAGGAGGTGATGATGAGTGCGCCCGCGCCTTCCGTCTTTTGGGGGTTGGAGCCGCCCAGACACTGACGGGCTGCAGCCAGCGTTTCCGGCGAGGTGACAATATGATAGCGTGAGGTCTGCTGGTTTTTCCAACTGGGAGCTTCCTGGGCAAAGCGCACAAGGGTCTCCAGCTCCTCGCGGCTCAGGCCACGGGAAGAATCGTATTTTCTGATGCTACGTCTGTGCAGGGCTATGTCGTTTAGTGTTTTCATAAACTTTAAACTTTAAACCTTAAACTTTAAACTCTAAACCTTAAACTCAACTCTAAACTCTAAACTCTAAACTCTAAACTCTAAACTCTAAACTTAAAATTAAGTGACTCCGGCGGGATTCTAACCCGCGACCTTCGGAACCGGAATCCGACGCTCTATACAGCTAAGCTACGGAGCCAAATGCGGGTGCAAAGATAGACCTTTTTGTTGACATGACCAAGATTTTTGTCAAATATTTGCTCCTAAACTGCCCTTTCCCCTCGTTTTTCTTGGCAATATGAAAGAAAAGACGTACCTTTGCCGCGCAAAATGCAACAAAACGGGCTGCATTGTCCGACAAATCATCAAAAGAACGATTCCAAAACGAGAACTATAACAAAACAATGAGCAAACTGCTAAAGCCTGATGGATATGAACCTCAGTTGGATTTGCAACAGACGGAGCTGGCCATCAAGAAAATCAAGGACTTCTTCCTAAGCTCGCTGAGCTCGGAGCTGCGCCTGCGTCGAGTAACGGCACCCCTGTTCGTGCTGAAGGGACTGGGACTGAACGATGACCTCAACGGCGTGGAACGCGCCGTCACCTTCCCCATCAAGGATATGGGCGATGCCCCTGCCGAGATCGTACACTCATTGGCCAAATGGAAGCGCAATACACTGGCTGAATACCAGGTGAAGCCCGGATTCGGAGTCATCACGGACATGAATGCCGTGCGCGCCGACGAGGAACTCGACAACATCCACTCCATCTATGTCGACCAATGGGACTGGGAACGCACGATGACCCGCGAAGACCGTACGCTGAAATACCTGCGCCGAACCGTCAACCGCATCTACGGCTGCATCCTCCGCACGGAGTACTATCTCAGCGAGATGTATCCGCAGCTGACACCCTTCCTGCCCGAGGAGGTTCACTTCATCCACAGCGAGGAGTTACGTCGGCAGTATCCCAACCTCACGCCCAAGCAGCGCGAGGACGCCATCTGCAAAGCCTACGGCGCCGTATTTATAATAGGTATAGGCGGCAAGCTGGGCGACGGCGAACCCCACGACCAGCGTGCTCCGGACTACGACGACTGGTCCACGCCGAACGAAGACGGCTTCTGCGGACTCAACGGCGACCTGCTCATCTGGTATCCCATCCTCAACCGCTCCATCGAGCTCTCATCGATGGGCATTCGTGTGGACAAGGAAGCACTCGAACGTCAGTTGGCGCTGCAGGGCAAGGAGGAGCGCAAGCAGCTCTATTTCCACCAGCGTCTGCTGCGCGGAGAACTGCCGCTGAGCATCGGAGGCGGTCTGGGACAAAGCCGCATCTGCATGATACTGCTCCACAAGGCACATATCGGCGAGACACAGTCCAGCATCTGGCCCGAAGCGATGCGCAAAGAATGTCGCGAAGCAGGTATTCCGTTGATTTAACTTAAAAAAAGTTAAGTCTTGACTCCTTTTGAACGCAATATCAGATTTTATTCGTAAAATTGCAGCTGAAATCAAACAAAAACAACCTAAACACGTATAGATTATGAAGCATTTTACTCTTCTTGTCGTGGCTCTGACCACCATGTGTTCAACCGCTTTTGCACAGCCGAAACCGCTGAAGTTCATCTATGCACACAATAGTGCTCTGAACGTGCAGCAGCTGCAGTCCGAAAACCCCACGCAGCTCAACCGTATCCTCTTCGCTGGCTACAACACCCTGTGCCTGCCCATGACCCTGACCGCTGAACAGCTGCAGCAGGCAGCACCCGATGTACAGGTCGAACGCCTCGCTGCCATCCGTCAGGAAGGCAACACGGTGAACCTCTATTTCCTCGACTGCACCGCCGAGGGCATTCAAGCCGGCGTACCCTACCTCATCTACACTCCCAAGACCCAGTACCTGCGTGCCCGCAACACCGAGGTTGTGGCCATCGGCACCCAGCTGATGCCCGTCACCCTCAGCGATGAGCAGGGTAACCGCGTCACCTTTGCCAGCAGCTGGAGCCAGCTGAACGGCGACGGCCGCTTCGGCATCCCCGCCAAGCAGGATTCCGAGATCCTGCAGAGCATACTCGTGCGCACCCAGCCCGATCAGCACTTCCTCCCCACCCGTTGCGGTTTCATCTGGGAACAGCAGTCCACCACGGCTACCGAGTTGCAAATCAAGCACGTCGCCAGCCTCGACTGCATCCAGACCAGCGTGCAGACCCTGAAGGCCAAGAACGCCCTCGTGGACGTCTATGACACCAAGGGAACCCTCATCCGCCGTCAGGTCAGCATCAATTCTGCTACCGACAACCTCCCCGCCGGCATCTATGTCGTCGGTGGCGAGAAGGTGCTCGTCAGATAAGACGGCGACACCCGTTGGCACGCAAGCCGGCAACAAGAAACAGCGACTCCGCTGAAAACAAGCGGGCGAAGATGAGTCACCCCTCTTCTTCGCCTTTTTTTTGAAGTTCCAAAACCTAATTATATGAAAAAACTACTTTCCCTGGCGGTGGTCTTTATAACGATGACCGCCCATGCGCAGAAACAAGTCAGCGCTACCAGTCCCGACGGACAGACAAAGGTTACAGTAACCGTTGCAGACCGCATCTACTACGATGTAGAGAGTCATGGCGAACAACTGTTCCAGCAGTGCCACATCGGCATGACCCTCAGCGACCGCACCTTAGGCGAGAAGCCCGTCCTGAAGGGCAAGAAGGTGACGACGGTCAACGAAACCATCACCCCCATCCATCCCCTGAAGTACAGCAAAGTGGAGAACAACTACACCCAGCTCACCCTCACCTTCGGCGGCAACTACAAGGTGGAATGGCGCGTATATAACGACGGCGTTGCCTACCGTTTCATCACTGCCCTGAAAGGCGACATCGAGGTGCTGGGCGAGGACGGCACGTGGCAGCTCGCGAAGCCCAGCAGGCTCGTCCTTCAGCAGCCAGGCGGCTTCAAGACCAGCTGCGAGGAGAACTACTCTGTGATGGCCAGCAACGAATGGAAGGCCGACGACCGCATGAGCGAACTCCCCATCCTCGTCATGAGCGACGGACAGAAAGTGCTCATCTCTGAGTTCGATCTCTTCGATTATGCCGGCGTGTTCCTCAAGTCTTGCGGCGAAGGCAGCAATGCCTTCTCCATCATCCAGCCCAAGTGTCCAACAGAATACGAAGACCAGGGCGACCGCAGCCACAAGATCCTGAAGGAAGCCGACTACGTGGCCAAGACCACCGGCACACGCACCTTCCCCTGGCGCTATATGTACATCACCCAAAGCGACACCCAGCTGCCGCTGAATTTGATGCCTGAGCGACTGGCTCCGGCAAACGCCATCGGGCCTACCGACTGGATCAAGGTGGGACAGACCTGCTGGGACTGGCTCAACGGCATCCCCTTTGGACCCGATGTGACTTTCAAGTCCGGCATCAACCTCGACACCTACAAGTACTTCATTGACTTCGCGGCCCGCAACGGCGTGGGATACATCCTCATCGACGAGGGCTGGGCCAAGAACACCCGCAATCCTTTCGAGACCAACCCTGAAGTACACCTCCCGGAGATCATTGCCTACGGCCAGAGCAAGGGCGTAGGCGTCATCCTCTGGCTCCCGTGGCTCACCGTAGAGCATCACATGGACCTGTTCCAGAAGTTCGAGGAATGGGGCATCAAGGGTGTGAAGATAGACTTCATGGACCGCCAGGACCAGTGGATGGTGAACTTCTACGAGCGTGTGGCACAGGAAGCCGCCAAGCATCATATCTTCGTTGACTTCCACGGTGCCTACCACCCCAGCGGAATGGACTACAAATATCCTAATGTGCTGACCTACGAAGGGGTGCGAGGAATGGAATACAACGGCAGTTGCAAACCCGACAACAGTGTATGGCTGCCCTTCATCCGCAACGCTATAGGCCCCATGGACTATACGCCCGGATCGATGCTCAACTACCAGCCGGAGGTGCATCACGGCAACCGTCCCATTTGCGCAGGCGTGGGCACCAAGGTTTTCAATCTGGCAATCTTCGTGCTTGCTGAGAGTAACCTGCAGATGCTGATGGACAACCCCTGCCGCTACGACCAGTGGCCCGACTGCCGCGACTTCCTCACCAGCGTGCCCGTCAACTGGGACGAGACGCGTGTCCTCGCAGCCGAAGCCGGACAATATTGTGTCACTGCCAAGCGCAAGGGTGACAAATGGTTCATCGGCGGCATCACCAACAGCACGGAACGTGACCTGCAGCTCAAACTCGACTTCCTGCCCGCCGGCAAGGAGTACAGCATGACGAGTTTCGCCGATGGTGTCAATGCCCACGTCATTGCAATGGACTACCTCCGTCAGGAGAGCAAAGTCAGCAGCACTACCATCCTGCCCGTCCACATGGCCCGCAACGGTGGCTGGTGCGCCAGCATCAGCCTCGGAGAATAGGGTGCGGCTTATAGGAAACAGAAAAAGTGGACGAGTGGAGAAAGGAACCATTTTTGCATACTATCCTCAACCTGCTGGAATGGAATTCTGCAAATCAGAAATTCAAAAACTATGCTAACCCTACTAACCTTGCTAATTTCCTGGATGCCGATGAAGCTTCTCTGCTACTCAAATGGTCCAAAACTCCGCTCCATACTTGCTGAGAGTGATGCAGGGGCATGGTCAGCAGGAGACCGTGCTGATACTCTGTCTTCGTGCGAATGACGACTTCTTCTACCTTGGCTCCTTTCTCATGGGTAACACCTACTTATGATAAGGTGTTTTAAGTTTCGTAAGTGATGCTAACCAGCTGTAATACAAAGCCCCAGCGGGGAATCCCTGTCGCGTACCTACGGCACGCTATCCGTCAACATCCTCATTACCAGCCATTGAAATGGCTGGCTACCATTGTCTGATGCCTACGGCATCACTTACGAAACTTGAGTAAGGTGTATTTATCAGGCGAAATATGTAAATTCGATTACCTACTTAGAACCCACCTATAGAGAGAAAGTGTCGGATAGGAGGGAATGAGGCTTGACGAGCCTTGGGTCGTCAAGCATAAGAACAGGGCGTATAAGCCGAAACAACGGGATGTTAGCCTTGACGACCCAAGGGTCGTCAAGCGGAAGATATGGAGGTTAGGGGAAAGATGACTGGAAGAGGATGCTCCAGCTGCCAGACAAGCGCACCCTTGAAAAGTTCCTTTTGGATGAAATGGATACCCATTCTGAGAAATAAGTAGGTATTCAGAATTATTTTACATTACTCGACTTTCGCAAGTAGTCATTCTGATTGTCAAGAATTTGAAAAATATTCTAGTCATTCTCATCAATTCATAGGCTTTATTCTGCATATTGAGAAACATTCTCTAATTCTCTAATTCTTGATAGCAATATATTACCTAACAGACAACAAGTTGCCGACATGCAGGCAACTTGAGTGATGAATTTAATGCCCGAAAAAGAGCGAAAGAGGAAGGAGAGTGAACGGGTATGGAGCGGAATGGGGGATCATTTGAGTGACAGAGAAGCATCTTCGGCATCCAGAAATTAGCAAGGTTAGTAGGGTTAGCATAGTTTTTGAATTTCTGATTTGCAGAATTCCATTCCAGCTGGTTGAGAATCGTTAGCATAGTATGCAAAAATAGAATGCAAAATAATCACTATCTTTGTCCCCAGATAACTAATTATTGACCCTCTCATAGCATAGATTTGACAAGAACCTCTGGCGAATGAAGCAGATTTATGAGACCTATAAAGGCACAGGCGAAAAACTCTCAGCACTGCTGAGACAAATTAAACGATTTCAGGACAAATGGGAATAAATCCGCCTAACTAACAGTGATATAAACAATTAGCGTACAGTCAAGACACATTAGATACTTGACGAGTAGCGAGGTGGCCTCCTTTCTCACCCCTCCTTTCAATCGGTGGATTCGGTGGATTTTTGAAAAAAAGTTTTTTTATAAGGTGTATAGGTGGGCTTAATTTGTCTATAGATATATTAAGGTGTATATTGAGCTTAATCCGCCGCAAAAGTAGGTAATAAAAACCGAGTACCCGAGGTATCTGTATGTGAGGAAAACAGTTAATCAAAAAGAGGAAATAATATCAACAGAGCAATAAACATGCATTATTTATAACACGATATCTTACAAAAACAACTCTTTTTTCTCATCAATGTCGCTTTTTTCAGTGGTTCGTTGCCGCATGTTGCAAAATAATCACTATATTTGCCGCCGAAAACTTATAAAAGAATGGAACGGGCACAAGTCGTCAATCAGATAAGAGAGACCATGCATCGCAGATTTCCTGCGGTCCAAGTGATACTCTAAGGCTCGGAGGCACGTGGCGACGCGCGTCCCGATTCTGATTTCGATTTGCTGATTCTGGTGGATACCGACAGGCTCACTTATAGTGAGAAGGATGCGATAAAGGCACCTCTCTATGACATTGAGTTAGAGACTGGAGCCGACATAAGCACCATGATCCTTCCTAGAAGCGAATGGGAAAACCGTCCCTTCGCCACCCCTTTCCAAACGAATGTACAACGAGAAGGTATAACATTATAGCACTTCTATCTAACGACAAAGAGTAATGCAAAATCAGATATTATAATGTGATAAAGTATTGCAATCAAAATGTTTAACCCTCAATAAGTAACAATGAATTAAATAATTAACGTTTAACTAGACATAGATTAAAAGGAAGCGTTTGCTTTATCTTGATGCATCTCTCAATAATATAGAGACTTTTTTCAAATACATAGCAAATTCTGCTTCCTTCACCTTCTTTTTCCACCTTATTGCTTCAAAATGGATAATAATCGTTAAATTTGCCTCCGAAACGAACATAGGATTCGTGAAGACCAAGTACCTTTGCCCACGATTTAAAAATATCGTGTATGCCAGTTAACAAGAATGCAATGACTCGATTCCAGATACTTGACGGATTACTTTCCGACAGGTATCATGCTTATTCGATGAACGACTTGCTCGAAGAGTTGAACAAGAAGCTCAACGAGTTAGGTCTTGATTCCATTGGTCGAAGGATGCTGGAGAAGGATATTCACTACATTGAATACGAAGGACCGTTTCTGGCTGAGATTGAACGATATTACACCTCTGGATTCGACAGAGAAAAGATGGAGTCTATCAGAAAGCAATGTCTAAGATATGCCGACCCCTCCTATTCTATTTTCAAGAAGGACTTAACTGACGATGAAGCTTTTCTCCTGTCCGAAGCATTGTCTATGCTTGGTCAGTTCGATGGACTTCCTAATTTGCAAGCTCTTGATAAGTTGCGTCGCGGCTTCCGCGCAGAGACGCGAAAGCAAGTGATTTCATTTACAAAAAATCCTCTTGCAAACTCTACCCTGCTTGGTGAGTTGTTCACGGCTTGTTCACACAAGCAAGTTATAGAACTCCACTACCATACTTATTCAGAGCCAGAGTTGATTCGCAGCCTGAATCTGTATCCTTATTTATTAAAGGAGTATAATCGTCGCTGGTTCCTCTTTGGTGCTGTTGAGTATGATGGCAAATTATTGAATTTTGCTCTTGACCGTATAGACAAAGTAGTGCCACTTCCTTCACACACCTTTATAGATTATGAAGGCGACCTCAACGAACGCTTTGAAGACATTATTGGAGTTACGTTGTATGACAATCGCCCCATTGAGCACATTATATTTTGGGTGAGTGATATTTCCAAAGATTATGTGAAAACTAAACCACTTCACGAATCACAAAAACATTATACAGGTAACCGTGATAGTGCCCTCCGCCTACAATACCCAACTCTCACAGATGGCGCTTTCTTCTCTATTGATTGCATCCAAAACTATGAACTTACCAGGGAGTTGTGTTCTTTTGGTGGCAACCTCGTTGTTCTTTCTCCTAAGTCAATCAGAGAAGACATTAAGAATCGTCTTAGTGCACATTTAGACCAATACCAAGATTAAATGGATATCAACTCGCAAGAACATATCAAGGCAATTGCTCCAGATGTAGCCAAAGCCTATCAGCTTGGCAAGGAGCAAAAATACGAAGAAGCGTATCAATCCCTTTTGCCTCTTTTTGAAGCAAAAGAAATACCATCGTATTTTGAAGAGCCCTGCGGGTGGACTATCTATCGTTATCTGAAAAACAATGAGGGTAGATTGTCTTCGAGGGATATTAGGAAGGCATTGGCATTCTATCTGACCTTTGCATCTTGCAAACCAAGTACGCTGCACTCATGTATTATGATGCAAGCTGCCAATCTTGAAAAGAAGCATGAGAACGATTTCAAATTCATTGAATTCTGCCTGATGTGGAAACTGGAAAGCCTACGCGATGAAGATTTCCTATCGGCAAAAGGAACTACGGATAATGGAAAGTCTATCGAATTCCAATCTCTGGCAGAGAACGTCGCTACCCGTCTCTATAAAGAACTGAAGAAACGTCATACAGAAGAATTCGTTAATGAACTATTTCCGTTCTTTGAGATCATCAAGGCGAAATGCCCAAACAACAGATTCATCGGGATGTATATCGCTCAGTTGTATTACTGGCAGGGCAACACTGAAAGAGCCATTGCAGAATACAAGGCACTTCTCCGTACAACACCAGAGTGGTTTATTTGGAAACATCTTGGCGACATCTGTGCTGATAAGGAAGTTCGAATCTCATTATATTGCAAGGCATTGACCATGATGGGAAAGGAAGAGTACATTGGTGAACTACGTTTAGGTTTGGCCAACCTGTTGCTGGATTCCAATAAGGAACAGGCAGCTTACGAGATTGGCCAGTATATGAAGACCTATACAGAAAATGGCTGGAAAATCATAGGCGATGCTTATCTGTTACAGAATAAACTGTCGGGCATAACCCCTTCCACTCAAGCCATGCTTTTCTATCGAAGTAATATTGAGAAGGCTGAAGAACTTGCCTATTCCGATGTACCCGTTGAAGAACTGACCTATAGTGGTATTGTCACCAATCATGCAGGAAAAGAAAGGGTAAACCTCGTCAACAAACAGAAGAAAATCTATGTACAATCAACGGTCACACCGCTGTTGAAGAAAGCATCTGTTGGCGATATCTTCCTTGTACGAGTGTATGATTTCCAACATCGGAAGATTGTATTGACTATTCATCCGACAGATAAAAAAGACCATCATGTGACTGCAAAAAAGAAACAGCATGTCAATGATGCAGAAGTTTGTACCATCAGCGGTAAGGTGTCTGTTCCTGCAAAGGGAGAGTTCTGTTTTATTGACCATCAATATTATGTGCCAAAGAAACTGGCAAAGGCCAACAACCTGAAGGAAGGCGATGTCGTTAAGGCTAAAGCAAAAAAGATGCCAGACGGGAGATGGCGAGTTGTTTCTATTATAAAATGAGGAGTAATATGACTTTAACAAAACAGCAACAGCAGGTATTGGACTCTATCAAAGGGTTCTTGAATAGCAATGCATCCGTATTCATCCTCAAAGGGTATGCTGGAACGGGTAAGACGACCATGATTAGTCATATCATAAAGGAGGTGGCTAAGTATGATAAAATGCCCATTCTAATGGCTCCGACAGGAAGAGCAGCAAGAGTTCTATGTTCCAAGACCCAAGAGGAAGCGAATACGATACACCGCTGTATATACGAGTTGGATACAATCGAAACCCAAGAAGATTCTGATGATATACGCTATATCTTCCCGTTGAAAGATGCAGAAGACACTGCCCAAGACCGTATCTGTATCGTTGACGAGTCTTCTATGATTGGAACCCGCGAAGTTCACAATGAACTCTTTGAGTTTGGAACAGGCAGTTTGCTTAACGACCTGCTTACCTTCGTCGCTCCACATAGAGGAGGGAAAGTGATATTTGTTGGAGACCCCATGCAGCTTCCACCTATAGGTGATAATGTATCAAATGCCTTGGACGAGCATTTTTTCATGAGCAACAAGATAAAGGTGATGGTTGCAGAACTGACAGATGTTATTCGGCAAGGTGAAGGAAGTGCCATACTTTCCAATGCCATGAAAGTCCGGGCACTCCTTGAGTCTGCTCAGAGAAACAATCTAGTATTCGATAGAAAAGAGGGCGAAGTGATTGACATTGCAGGATTCAACATACCCAGACAGCTACTTGATTTATATCCCAAACCTGAAATCGGACAGTCGGTTATCATTACTTTCAGTAATCGCCAGGCGAGAGACTATAATTATGCTGTTCGCGAAATTCTTTATCCAGGAAAGAAACATATTGTGATTGGCGACATACTTCAAGTTGTTAATAACAACTACAAGTTGGATGTGATGAATGGCGATTTCGTTAAGATTACAGATATTGGAGGTGAAACAGAGTGCCAAAGTGCTCCTGTTTATGTCACAAAAGGTAGAGAGAGGGTTAGGCAGAATGTTACATTGGCCTTCCGCAATGTCCGTATCATGTTAGACGATGGAAGAGAAAAAGTATGTAAAATTATTGAAAGTATGTTAGATGATGCTGATTCAAATCTGACCTTCACCCAAATTCAAGCCCTCTATATTAATTTCTGCATGCGACATCCAGAACTAAAGAGGAACTCTCAACAGTTCAAAGAGTTGCTTAAAGGCGATCCGTATTATAACGCTTTACGTGTAAAGTACGGCTATGCTATTACGGGGCACAAATCACAGGGTGGAGAATGGAGTACAGTGTTTGTAGATTATACCGGCAGGACGGGATTGAGCAATGATAATCTCAGATGGACTTATACCGTTACAACACGAGCAAGTCATACACTTTATGGGTACAACATACCCAATGTCACTCCATTGTCGAAGATGAGGGTGGCTCCCATTATCAAAGTCAACAAACCTCGTGAGGAATACCTTTCGTTCACTGATGTACCAGAGACACCATTCCATCATAGCGATGCGCCCAATTTTTTGAAGGCAAAGTATTGGGCCGTATCAGACGAGTTGAAGAGTGCAGGCTGTTTAGTGAAAGGCGTTGAAAGCAAACAATACTGCGAGTGGTATCACATTGAAGATGCCCAGGAACAGAACCACTTGGTGCAGTGCTTTTACAACAAGGCGGGTATATTCACTAGATATATGGCAGGCGATAATCTTGAAGGAATCGTCAACATCCTCTCTCTCATACAGATAAACTTGACCCCGTTATGCTCGTTTAGGTATTCGCCATCAAGCAAAGTTCTTGGTACTCTATATAATAATGTAGAGTCCATCTGTTCTGATTTAGACGTGAAGATTACCAATATCGTAGAGCATTTGACCAACTATTGCGTTTTCTACTATATACAAGGCACTGGAAGTTATTCATGGATACAGTTCTTCATAACCAAAGATGGGTTTATCAGTTATGCCCAGCCTTTCTCTGATGAAGGATCAGATGATGAGATATTGAAAAGTGTGGTTGAAAAACTCTGCCAATAAATTTTATTCGCCCTACGAACATAGTGTTCGCAAACAGGTGGTACCTTTGCATCATCAATAAAAAAGAAAAAATATGGCAACAAGAAAAAATACTCAACATTGGGAAGAAATTAAGTCCCAGTTTACAAAGTGCTTGTGCTATTCTGAAAGTATGGGACTATATACCCGGAACTTTATTGAAAATGAGACTTCTGAGGAAATCTTATATCGTCCTCATGGATTTCTAGGGTTTGTTAATGACACGATTACTATTCCAGAAAAGAATCTAGAAATTTGCATCATGACAAACTTCGGATATGGCCGTTTATCATATCTGAAAGCCGCCATTAAAAAAGGCAATCGTTATATTCTCAATTTTAACATAGCTAAATTGTATCAGTGGGACAATCATAGGGTAACAACATTTGATGCACCATTATATGATTGGAATTATCTTTTTGAGATTATCGTGCAAGCCTGTAAAATAGCGTTCACCGAAGATTATACAAATTCTTCTATAGCATACATCCGAGGATTAAGTGATATGCTTGAAAAGGATAAGATAATAATAAAATCCGATGAAGGCAAAAGAGATATTTTCAGGGAGGGAGACTTTTTAATCACTCTATTTGCTGGAAGAAAGATTCGATATTTGTTAGAAGGTCTTGATTTCGCAAAAGTTTCTGACCAAACAATCAGAGAGCACACCTTAAACCTTTGTAGGAAATTTCTTCAAAAAGTACTTAAACTACACTTTAACTTTAGTGACTCTCGTATAGCACAGATTTCTGAGACAATGATGCTAATACATCAATTTATGTGTAAAAATGAGGCCGGAATGGAATATTTAGACCTATTATTTAATAAAACGACATAAAAAGTCACACCTACGAACATACATTTCGTCAATTATTAGTACCTTTGCATCCGAAAACATAAGAACATGATATGATTGCACTTACCGAAAAAGCTTATAAGTACGCAGCACAGAATGCTAACGAAGTAATTGCCAATGCGCTCGCCAAGGCATACGAAGATGGTTATCGTGAAGGTTACAAGGACTGCAAGGAAGAAATCCCTGTTGACCTTCGTGACAACAGAAATGAATTTGTTGACCTGGGTCTTCCAAGTGGAACACTTTGGGCAAACAACTATGAATCAGAAAATGGTAATACTATGTATTTACCATACGCAAAAGCATCAGGATTAAATCTTCCAACAGAAGAACAATGGAAAGAGTTACTTGAAATCTGTAAATGGCAAGGTCGTTATAGTAGTAGTGGACAATCCTTCTATGGTATTACCATTATTGGTCCAAATGGGAATAGTATAAAGTTGGGCGCTAAAGGATATATGCAGGACGAAATAGAAATTGGGAAACCAAAGTATGGTGGCGGCTCAGTTCGCTTTTGGCTAAAAAATCATCAAGACACAAATGAGCAAAAAGCTATTATAATTGAAAAGGGATCAGGACGCACGCCAATCATAGAGGTCGCAAATGTCTTTTCAGGATATAAGCTTCCTATTCGTCTCGTTAAAATTAAAAAGTAAGAAGAAATGGATTATTATAGCGGTCTTTGATAAGTCTGGAAACTGAAATGGTATTTTGAATTTCGTCTTGCGTCGCGCAAGCCCTGCTTCTTCGGAGGTAGATTCGCAAGATGTCTTCAGTCTCTACGGGGTTCTGGAGAGAAACAATGTTTGAGCGTTAACGTTGCACTATTACGTACGTTGTACATTGTTGTTGTTTTTATGAGTTGTATATTTTTATGACTTATATTTATGAGATTATATTTTTATGATCTTATTCTTATACAAAGAAAAGACATTTCAGTGAAAAGATGAGTCAGAGACCGCTTCCTATAATACAAAGTGAAATGGATAGAAAACAGATAGCACAACAAGCATTACAGCTCAAAAACAAGGGAGATCTTCTTAATCTACTCAACCAAATAAAAAAGGCTGAGATAGAGGACATGGGCTTTGATGCTTCTATGTATCATCCGTTCACGGAAAAACAACTAAACTTCTATTGTAACCCTAATCACACTTTCCATCGTTACCGTCAATTCAAGATAAAAAAGAAGTCTGGTGGCACTAGACAAATTACGGCACCAAGGACGCAAAGTTTCATGATGATGCTTTCTGCAGTCAATGAATTGTTCCGTTCGATGTATACCCCATCAGAATATGCTATGGGATTTACAGATGGACGTTCTGTGGTAACTAATGCGTCAGCGCACCTTGGGATGGACTATATACTTAACTTAGACCTAAAGGATTTCTTCCCCTGTATCCATCAAGCAAGAGTTTGGAAACGGCTTCAGGTTCCACCATTCAAGTTCAATCAGCCTATTGCCAATTTGTTGGCTGGATTGTGTTGCATGAAAGAGAGTCGTGAGGACGAGAATGGGAATAAAGAGGACGTCTTTGTTCTCCCCCAGGGAGCACCGACGTCTCCTATCATTACAAACATGGTCTGTGACAAACTTGATTATTATCTAAGTAGACTGGCAAACCGATTTAATATGAACTATACTCGTTATGCAGACGACATCACATTTTCTTCCATGCGTTACGTGTATAGTAAAAGGGGGAAATTTATGGTGGAACTCGAACGAATTATCAAAGAGCAGTAGGCAGGAAGTTACCGGCATCATTGTCAGTGATAAACTGAATGTGACACAAAAGTATGTTCGTGACATTCGTAATATCCTCTATATGTGGGATAGATATGGTTATAATGTTGCTTATGGTAAGTTTTTCCAAAAATACAAAGAAGAAAAGGGACATGTGAAAAAAGGAAATCCAGATCTTATAAATGTGATTGACGGAAAACTTATGTACCTGAAGATGGTGAAAGGCGTTGATGATCCCGTCTATATTAGGCTTTATGCTAAGTTCCAAAAGTTGGCAAACAAAGACGCTATCTCTGAAAAGACCAACTCAAAAGGAGTAACGTATCTTGAAACAATTGGTATAACAGAATTTGAGAAGAAGAATTCTACTACTGTTACCTTTGCCATCAGCGAGAAAGGCAAACACTATGCCTATTTCATGCTCAACGACAAGAAAATGTTGGTAACTGTCAATAAGACACTTACCATAGAAGAAGAACAGAACAAAGAAGTTCTTGCAATATCTTCATGCCGAGGTAAAGACGAGAAGCCTTTCTGGCTCATACACCGGAAAGATAAAGTGATGGTTCCTCCACCTCCAGCTATTGATGTGGATGAACTAAATGCAGAATTAGATTCACTACTAAATACGTTACAAGATGGATGAAAAGTTGTTAGCAACCATAAAGAAAATAAAACTATTGGCAGAACAAAATTCCGAGTTCCGTCAAGAAATGCAGAAGCTGTTTGGAAAAACGGTTTCTGCATCAGTGATTAAAAGCGATGATGGGCGCATTTCTCATATAGAGAAATACTTAGGGTTAGACTACTATATTGATGCTATGGAGTCTATCATTGATTATGCTTTTATCAGTGAAATTGAGGTTAGAGACAAATTAATTTCTGACAATCGTGAAATGATGAGATATCGATATGGGACTCGCTCTCATAAGGTAGATTTTGAAGAATACTGTAGGTACGCTCAACTCCAAGCTGAAATGCTGCTCAACTATTTCTATACGGTTAAAGATGGTTCCATCCCAAACATCATATCTCACATAAAACAATATAATCCGAAAGCAAGCATCTCTGACAACAACACCAGTTTGTCTTCAATTTCTTTTAGTGTGAAGCTTTGGGCTTATGATTGTGAGTTTAAAATCAATATACGAGAAACGTTTGACCATGTACGTGAAGTAAGAAATAGCCAAAGCCATAGGACTCCTCAAAAAGAAGATTTTTCTACTGAAGCCTATCAAAAGAAACTACTTGACTGGAAGATTTCATTGAAAAGTGATGGTACATTTGACTGGTATCAAACGAAACAGGACACCTTAGCATACAATATTTATGAGTCTAAAGTCAAAAACACCAAAGAATTTGCGTTATATAATTATCTCATCTGGTATAATAATAAGCCTTATGATGATATTGTTGAGAAAATAAAAATCTTAGCATGTAGTGTAAAAGACAATTTAGTTTAATACGTTGTAAGTAATAATCACCAATATCCACAGGTCATGACAAGTCCTTATTTTGCCAATATCCAAGATGTGTTATTGAGGCAAATCGCCTCGTCAAAAAATTACATTCGAATTGCAGTTGCTTGGTTTACCAATGATCTCTTATTTGAAGCGTTAATGAGTGTGCTTAACAACAACGTTAGGATTAAAGTTGTCATTTTGGATGATTTAATAAACAGGAATGAGTTTGGACTTGATTTTGGCATTTTATCAAATTTGGGTGCAGAAGTTCGTTTTGCAGAATCCGTGAAAGGGACTATGCATAATAAATTCTGTATAATCGACGACATGGTTATCACAGGATCATACAATTGGACTTATCATGCAAATAATAATAGTGAAAACATTCTTATGACTGACGAAGAGAGTGTCGTGAATAGTTATAGAGAAGAATTCGATAGATTATTTTGTGATGCAACACCAATTCCACAGCCTTACGAGCGTTTTAAGTGGACAGATGTTAAAGAGGGTGATTTCTCTGAACTCCGAAGAAGCATATTCAGGGATGTTATAGCTAAGAATGATGAGAATAGCGAATTAAAGCGAATCAAGCTAATTAATCTTGACCATGCATATAAAAGTGGAGATGCAGAAGAATTGGCCATAGCTAGTTCGCTCGCGACAGAACAACATCTTAGAACTATTAAAGATGTCTTAACAAGCAGGTGGCAAGATTTTACATATCGGTTATGGGAAGAAAACACTGTAGGGAAACCTTACGATGATGTTGATGGTCATGCATACATAGGCAAATGGTGGTATATTCCATACAGTATTAAAGAAGACAAATACCATCGTGAATATATTGAAGGAGTGTTGAAGACAAATGCAGGAAGAAATGCACATTTTGCATGTGGACTAAAACTCAATGTTTATGATGAAGAATTCATTTTGAGTATTAAACAGGTTCTTTGCTCAAAGACTTTATCAATGACAACAAGAAAATTAATCCCCGACAGTATGCTGCGTATTGATTTGGCAAAGATGTTTTTTTACCTATTTCCAAGACCTATGTTCAACAAAAGCCAGCCAAAGACCTGGAAGAATGCCATACCAAGAACTATCTCGGCAATTAACCTTCTAGGAATAATAAAAGAGGTTGACAGCGACAACGTGGTATTTTACGAAGGCTGGGATCCTCAAAAAAGAGGAGAAAAAGTCATGAGAGAATTCTTTGTTAATGAACTATAAAATACACCCTTTATCATACATTATCATACAAAATCAATATGAAAGTCAACGTGTTATCATTTAAAGAGAAACCTTTTCGTTCAGAAGGAATGCACAAGGTGGAAATAGAGTTAGGCGAATATTTCAGCGACCCTACTCTTAATTTAATAGCCATAGGTAGTATTAATGCTGGATACAAACATTATAAATTACCGCTGAATTTATTTCAATATTACAAGGATAATCCTGAAGTTTTGACAAATGGCAGTTATGATGTGCAAAAAGCGTTATCTCTATGTAAAAAAGAGTTCCCCGTTGGCACTACAATTAACTGGGATGGCGAACTATATGAATTCTCTATAGCAGAACTCTCATCGGGCAAATATAGAGCTATCGAATCAGCTCAAAATCATTATTCTTATATCTCTTCTTTTTATCGTGCAAGTATAAAGCACGATAGGGAATCTGCAAAACAAGAATGTGTGAAACATCTATTATATTTGATAGATTCTGGATATTATATTCCATCAAAGAAGTAACATACCATGCGCAACTTAGAAGAATATAATATCAGCCCTCCTATCCTTGAAGCTTGCAAGAGGTTAGGGATATTTTTGGATTAAAATATAGAAAGACATAAATATATGGTTAGGAACTTGGACATGTTGGCATTCTTAGAATCTCATTCAGTTGTGGAGATAGAATATCTTAAAGCGAATGGTGAAACGTGTTTGCGAAACATAACAGACGTGTGTATTTCTGATGAATATGGAGATAACTACATTGATGCATATTGTGAAGAAAAGCACCATCGTTTAACCTTTAAAATTGAACGGATTGTTAGTATAAAGCCATTGTGGATTCATATTACAAATAAAGATGAAATGGCACCACAAGATGGCCTTTACATCTTTGAATGTTGGGGGGACAATCATTTAGAGCTAGAGATGTACAGGATGAGCAAAGGAGAGATATTCTGGAAATGCTTTTCCGATGAATTTGAGCACATGAGTGGCTGGGTTAGTGTAGAACCACGTGCTTATCATTATATTGGGTTCTATCCCAATGGAATAGGTTGGAAAACATTGGAGGTTAAGCCAAAGAATGAAGTTAATGATAAATACGAGGTCGTAGCATATCAGAAGGCGACAGAAAATATTCAATATGCTCTTAGACTTCGCAAGTTATGGCCAGAGGAATCATTTATCAATCCAAAGATTGACGATTCCATATACAACGATGACTACTGGAGTGATACAACAATTTTAGCGAGCCACGAATTTCTTTGGCGTCCATGAAGTATCATCAAATATAAAGAATGTACAATGATGAATTCGGTAAAACATTTATTGTTACGCACCTTGATAACAACTCTTCTGCTTGCAGGACTTCAAATACTATGCGGTTCCAAGCTAGCCCTTATAATCATGATGGCAACTCTTCAATGAATATAGGAGCAGAAGCGGCAGAGGATGTATTGACGGAAGAAGAAGTTCTGAGGGTAGATACAATGGGACTTATTGTTCTCTATCCTCGATGGACTTCTATTGATTTGCTGTGTGGCGAGATGCCAGAGAAGGAAGATTCGGCAGTTATCTTGTTCGCTGAAGCTGCTTATACAGGTCAGCGCTTAGAGAAGTTTGAGCATTCTAACGTTGCCGGAGATCATGTCTCTGGTGGACAGCGGTACGCGGGATACCGATGCGAACGGAATACTGGGGAATTCGTCTATTACGACAAGGCCTGGAAGTTCTGCTATAAGAACTATTCTGCGGAATTGGATTCTGCCGCTCAACATGGCGGAGCTGCCTTTGCTCAGGAAATGATTATCCACGAAGGGAAACTGAAGCCAACAGCTCGTGGGAATGATAATGAGAATGTATTCAGGGCATTGTGCTGTCATCAAGGACGACTATGCATCATAGAATCTTCCACGGTCATCTCCTTTGGCGATTTCAAGCAAGCCTTATTAAATTATGGTGCATCGGAAGCTATCTATCTTGATATGGGTGCAGGATGGAACTATGCATGGTATCGAGAGAAAGGCGAGGTCGTGGAATTACACCAAGCCAGAAACCGATATTGCACGAACTGGATTACATTCTATAAATAAACTCTACCATGCGCAACATAGAAGATTATCACATCAGTCCTCCCATTCTTGAAGCTTGTAAGAGGTTAGGGATTACGACTTTGGCTGAGTTCCTCCGGGCACCAGAGAGTGCTTTTCAGGAGATTCTGGTGCCAGCTCAGATGGTGGAACTATACAGCCTCGTGGATTCCTATAATCTGAAATGGGGAACTCAGGAGGAACGGGAGAGGGATGTCTGTGGTGACCACTTGACTCAAACAGGGATGCAGGTTCGCATCACATCGTCATAAAGTGGAGACGCCTTACAGAGAGTTTCTATTCATAAAAGTAATCATTTCCCGATAGTTTAGTCGAAGTTTAGTCGAACATCTTTGATGCATCCACACGAGCATCCATTACGCGCAAAATGGTCATTGAAAGGATGAAAAGGAGGGAAGAAGAGAGACGTTTTAGCACAATTACGTTAGTTTTTTACCTTTTCTTGCTGCAAATGTGGGAAAAAGTTGAGAGTTGAGAGTTTAAAGTTTAAAGTTTTTCTTACCTTTGCACCGTAAATCTTGAGAAAATGAACAAAAAGACCATTATTTTTATTGCGGTAACCATTGTTGTCCTCCTCTTGGCAGGAATGGGTTACCTGATTTACTCGCTCAACAAATCCAACGAAGAGAACAAGCAGATGCTGGAACTCGCCGAAATGGACAAACGCGAGATGGAGAACGAATACGAGAACTTCGCCCGTCAGTACAACGAGATGAAGACTCAGGTTAATAACGACTCGCTGATGGCGCAGCTCGAGCAGGAGCAGCAGCGCACACAGGAACTCCTGGAGGAACTGCGACGCACCAAGAGCAACGATGCCGCAGAGATTGCCCGACTGAAGAAGGAACTGGCAACCATGCGCGAGGTGCTGAAGAGCTTTGTAGCAGAAATCGACTCGCTGAACCGTCTGAACGAACAGCTGATGGGCGAGAACGAGAACCTGCGCCAGCAGCAGGTGCAGCAACAGCAGCAGATATCCTCCCTCAGCGAGGAGAAGGAATCGCTGTCTGACAAAGTGGCCATCGCCAGTCAGCTGGATGCTACGGGCCTGCGGATCAGTGCCCTGAACAAACGTGGCAAGGAGGCGAAGAAGACCAAGGACGTGAAGAAGTTCCAGATCAGTTTCAACATCTCGCGCAACGTCACCGCCGCTGCTGGCAATCGCAGTATCTTCGTCCGTATCCTGAAACCCACGGGCGAAGTGCTGAACGGAGGCGGCACCTTCCCCTTCGAGAACCGTAACCTCGAGTACAGCATCCGCAAGGACATCGAGTATAACGGCGAGGAAACGCCCATCACCGTCTATTGGGACGTCAACGAGATGCTCGTCGCCGGACAATACCGCGTGATGATCTTTGCCGACGGCAAGAATATCGGAAGCGGAAGCATATCGTTCGAGAAGTAGACCCACCCCCCGCCCTCCCTGTGAGGGAGGGAGTGGTCACTATCGATTCTTGTTTTCTTGATTTAACAAGGAGTTGTCATCATCGATTTTGGTATTCCTGAAATAAATAATTAAATGTTTAACAAATAAAATCCTTTACCCACCAAGGTAACTACTCCCTCCCTCACAGGGAGGGTGAGGGGTGGGTCTCCTATGGAAGCAGTATTCTCTTACATCATCTCGCTGGGAGCATCTGTCATGATGCCTATCCTATTTACTATTATTGGCTTGTGCATAGGACTCAAGTTCGGAAAATCGCTGCAGAGCGGCCTCTACGTGGGTGTCGGATTCGTGGGATTGGGCATAGTGACAGCCCTGCTGACCACCAACTTCAACGGTCCGTTGAAGAACATCTCTGACATCTATGACCTGCAGCTGGGTATCTTCGATATGGGTTGGCCTGCCGCTGCCGCAGTAGCCTACAACACCGCCGTGGGCGCCCTCATCATTCCCATCTGTCTGGGAGTGAACTTCCTGATGGTGCTGACGAAGACCACGCGAACGGTGAATATCGACCTGTGGAACTACTGGCACTTCGCTTTTATCGGTGCCGTGGTCTATTTCGTTCAGGGCGAGAGCCTCGGATGGGGTTACTTCGCCGCCATCGTATGTTATATGTTCACGCTCGTGATGGCCGACCTGACCGCCGAGAAGTTCCAGAAACACTACGACCTGGACGGCATCAGCATCCCTCAGCCCTTCTGCCAGAGTTTTGTGCCTTTCGCCCTCGCCATCAACTGGCTGCTGGACAAGATTCCCGGCTTCTCGAAGCTCGACATTGATGCCGAAGGACTGAAGAAGAAGTTCGGCGTGCTGGGCGAGCCGCTCATCCTCGGTGTCATCGTGGGAGCACTGATAGGTGCCTTGAGTGTGAAGGAATGGAACGGCGATGCCGCTAAGACCATCCTCTCATTAGGTGTCATCATGGGTGCCGTGATGGAGCTCATCCCTCGTATCACCAAGCTCTTCATCGACGGTCTGATGCCCATCAGCCAGAAGACGAAGGAAGTGGTGGAGAAGAAGTTCAATGGCAAGAAAGTACACATCGGCATGTCGCCCGCCCTCGTCATCGGTCATCCTACCACGCTGGTGGTCAGCCTGCTGCTGATTCCTACGGTGTTGTTCCTCGCTGTCGTGCTGCCTGGCAACCAGTTCCTGCCGTTAGCTTCGCTGGCTGGCATGTTCTACCTCTTCCCCCTGGTGCTGCCCATCACGAAGAATAATGTGGTGAAGACCTTTATCATCGGCCTTGTGGCGCTCATCGTCGGTTTGTATTTCGTCACCGACATGAGTGCAGACTTCACCGCCGCCGCCAACTCGGTGTATGCCGCCACGCAGGATGCTGCAGCCCACGTTCCCGACGGCTTCCTGGCCGGCGCCCTCGACTTCTGCTCCTCGCTCTTCGGATGGGTCATCTTCCGCGCTTGCAAGAGTCTGGACTATATCGGCATGGGCCTGCTCGCCGGCTTCACCCTCGTCATGATGTTCATCAACAGAAGGCATATCGTTGCCGATGAGAAAGCAAGTGCTAATGCACAGTGATTTTTCCGACTGTTTTTAAATTCAATATTTTCGAAACAATGAAAAAGTTATTTCTTTCCCTAGCCCTGCTGTCCGTGGCATTAGTTTCTTCAGCCCAGCAGAAAGTTAATTTCCAGACCGCCTGCCATCCCGAAGATGTCAAGCACTACGACACCAAGACCCTTCGCCAGCGTTTCGTCATGGAGAAGGTCATGGTGGCCGACGAGATCAACCTGACTTATTCCCACTACGACCGCTTCATCTTTGGCGGTGCCATGCCTGTCACGAAAGACCTGAAGCTGGAGAACTTCCTCGAACTCGGTCTCGACGTGGATCCCGGTATCAAGGAGAAATATTTCCTCTACAACCGAGAACTCGGCGTGGTGAACTGCGGCGAGGGCGACGGTGTGGTCATCGTCGATGGCAAGGAGTATGCCCTCTCTCCGAAGGAGGCACTGTACATCGGCCGCGGACATATCGCCAAGGACAAGGACGTGAACAAGGAGGTGCTCTTCCGTTCCAAGGATGCCTCAAAACCCGCTAAGTTCTACCTCAACAGCGCCACCGCCCACCAGCACTACAAGACCCAGTGGATCACCCTCGACGGTCGCAAGGGCTCGCTGAAGGCTGCCGTCTGGGGACCCGTAGGCTCGCTGGAGGAGTGCAACAACCGCACCGTCTACAAGCTTATCGTCAACGACGTGCTCGAGGAAGGACCCTGCCAGCTGCAGCTCGGACTGACACAGCTCAACCCGGGTGCTGCCTGGAACACCATGCCTCCCCACACCCACGGTCGCCGCATCGAGGCCTACTACTACTTCAACCTGCCGCAAGACCAGACTATCGCCCATATCATGGGTCAGCCCGAAGAGAGCCGCGTCGTATGGCTCCACAACGAGCAGGCCATCATGTCGCCCGAGTGGTCGATTCACGCCGCAGCCGGCACCTACTACTACACCTTCATCTGGGGTATGGCAGGCGAGAACCTCTACTACAACGACAAGGACAACATCCCTGTTATCGATATCCGATAAACCGACCCCTACTTACCTGACAACCTAAGACATCGATGAAAAAAACCTTTAGCAGCCTATTACTTATATTTGTCAGCGCCTGGGTCATTGCCCAGCGCGCTGACTATCGTATCATTCCGCTTCCCAAGAGCGTGCAGACCGATACCACTCAGTTTTTCACCCTCCGTTCCGGAATGGGAATTGCCTACGATGCCCAGAATCCGCAGATAGCGCAGAATGCCGCCTTCCTCCAGCAATGGGTGAAGGAAGCCACGGGTGTGGAACTGGCACTGACTCCCAGCGACCCCAAGGCTGCTGTGCGCCTCATTCTGGGAACGCAGGCAGACAAGAAATCTAAGAAGAACAGGAAAAAACAGCAGCCCCAGCAGCTGACGCCCCAGCAGCAGGAATCCTACACCCTCACTGTGGGCAGCGGCGGCATCGAAATCCGCGGTCCACTGCCAGAAGGCATCTTCCGTGGAGTGCAGACCCTGCGCAAGAGCCTGCCCGTGAAGCAGCTCTCCTCTGTAGAACTGCCCTTCGTGCAGATTGCCGACCAGCCCCGCTTCACCTACCGCGGCGTGCTGCTCGACTGTGGCCGTCATTTCTTCACCGTAGATGTCATCAAGCAGTTCCTCGACGTCATGGCGCTGCACGGCTGCAACCAGTTCCACTGGCATCTCACCGAGGACCAGGGCTGGCGCTTCGAAGTGAAGGCTTTGCCCGACCTCGCCGTGAAGGGCAGCGTGCGCGAGAAGACTGTCATCGGCCCGGGCAACCACCGCATCTACGACAACGTTCCCTACGGCGGATACTACACCCAGGACGAGTGTCGCGACATCGTGCGCTATGCCGCAGAACGCTACATCAACGTAGTGCCCGAAATCGATATGCCCGGCCACATGCTCTCAGCCCTCCACGTCTTCCCCAACCTCGGATGTCTGGGAGGCCCCTACCCCGTTGCCCCCTACTGGGGTGTGATGCGCGATGTGCTCTGCGGCGGCAACCCCGAGACGCTCACCTTCCTGAAGACCGTCTTTGGCGAGCTCTGCGACGTCTTCCCCTCTCCATTCATACACATCGGTGGCGACGAATGCCCCAAGGAACGCTGGCAGAAGTGCCCGAAGTGCCAGGCTAAGATCAAGGAACTGGGACTCACCAGCGACCCGAAGGACGATGGAGCCGGAGGCAGAGGCAGTCAGGACGGCAAGAGTGCCGAGAACAAGCTGCAGACCTACCTCAACCACGAGATTGAGCAGTTCCTCGCCTCGCGCGGACGCAGCATCATCGGATGGGACGAGATCCTCTCCGGAGGACTCACGGAGAATGCCATCGTGATGTCGTGGCGCGGCACCAAGGGCGGCATCGAAGCTGCAAAGCAGCACCATCGCGTCATCATGAGCCCCAATGTCTACTCATACATCGACCATCCCCAGCTCAAGGACTACAGCAAGCAACCCCAAACCACCGACAGCTACCAGGTATCATGCAGCAAGATATACTCCTTCGAGCCCCTCATCCCCGACCAGCTGACAGAAGAAGAACAGACCTGCATCCTGGGCGTGCAGGCGAACCTGTGGACAGAGCACGTGGCCTTCCCCGAGCACGCCTTCTTCCAGCTGCTGCCCCGTCTGGGCGCCATGTGCGAGGTGCAGTGGTGCAACCCCGACCAGAAGAACTTCGAGAGCTTCAAGGCACGTCTGCCCCAGCTGCAGAAGCTCTACGACAAACTGGGAGTAACCTACTGCCGTTCGATAGAATAATGGAAAAAACTGATCATTCACTACAACCACTTTTAATTAACACACATGAAAAAACTGAAGAAAATCCTGGCGACAGCCCTGCTCGCCGCAGTAGTCAGCTCGCCCGTCCTCGCCGCCAAAGCGGTGCAGGTGAAGTCCCCCGACGGCAACATCGTTGTAGAGCTGAACACCCAGAAGGGACAGCTCGGCTGGACCGTCAGCCGCGGCGGACAGAAGATCTACACAATGGAGCGCGTCGGCATGAAGATGAGCGGCAAAGCCGTAGGCGTCACTGCCGGCAGCGTCAAGCAGCGTAGCGCCACAGAAACCCTGAAGCCCGTGGTGCCCCTGAAGTTCTCGAGCATCGAGAATGCCTACACCGAAGCTACCGTCGCCGTCGAGAACGGCACCCTGCTGCTGCGCGTCATGAACAACGCCGTCGCCTATCGTTTCCAGACCAAGGTGAAGGGAGAAGTAGAGGTCACCGAGGACCGCTTCGTCCTGCGTCCCGCCTTCGACGCACAGACCCATGTGCAGCAGCCCAGCAACTGGCGCACCTCCTGCGAGGAAGGCTACACCCACCAGAGTATTGCCGACTGGAAAGCCGGTGGGAAATTCGGACTCACGCCTGCCTTGCTCTCTGGTGACAACGACCTGCAGCTGCTCATCGCCGAGACCGACCTGCGCGACTATCCACACCTCTGCCTGCGTCCCACCGACGACGGCGCCATCGAGAGCACCTTCCCCCCTGCCCCGGCGAAATACGAATGGCAGGGCGACCGCGGCTTCAACGTCACCGAGGAAGCACCCTATTACGCCAAGACCCAGGGCACACGCTCCTTCACCTGGCGCTATGTCGTCATCACCAACTCCGAAGGCCTGCTCACCCAGACCGTACCCACACAGCTCGCTCCGAAGAGCGAACTCGCAGACGTCAGCTGGATCAAGCCCGGTAAAGTCATTTGGGAGTGGTGGAACGGAGCCACCCCCTTCGGTCCCGATGTGACCTTCAAGGCTGGCTGCAACTACGAGACCTACGCCTACTTCGCAGACTTCGCAGCCAAGTATGGCATCGAGTACATCCTCCTCGACGAGGGTTGGGCCAAGAACACCCGCGATCCCTTTGTCGGCAACGACGACCTGCGCCTCCACGAACTTATCGCCTACTGCAAGCAGAAGGGCGTCGGCGTCATCCTCTGGCTGCCCTGGCTCACCGCTGAGCTCCACATGGACCTCTTCCAGAAGTATGCAGAATGGGGCGTCGCCGGCGTGAAGATCGACTTCATGGACCACTTCGACCAGTGGATGGTGAACTTCTACGAGCGCATCGTCAAGGCCGCCGCCGACAACCACCTCCTCATCGACCTCCACGGAGCCTACACACCCGCAGGACTCGAATACCGCTTCCCGAACTTCATCTCCTACGAAGGCGTGAAGGGACTGGAACAGATGGGTGGCTGCCCGCCTGACAACACCATCTATATCCCCTTCATCCGCAATGCCGTGGGCGCAGCCGACTTCACTCCCGGCGGAATGTTCAACGCACAGCCCGGCATCTATGCCTCGCGCCGTCCGAACTCCGCTGCCATGGGCACCCGCTGCTTCCAGATGGCCCTCTACGTCGTCCTCGAGAGCGGTGTGCAGATGCTGGCCGACAACCCCACGCGCTACTATCAGAACGAGGACTGCGCCCGCTACATCGCCAGTGTGCCCGTCGTCTGGGACGAGACCCGCTGCCTCGGCGCCAAGGTGGGAGAATACGAAGTCCTTGCTCGCCGCAGCGGCAGCAAATGGTTCGTGGGAGCCATCCAGGGCACCAACGAGGACAAGACCGTCAAGGTTAGCCTCGACTTCCTGCCTGCCGGTCAGTCCTTCAAGATGAAAGCCTTCGTCGATGGCATCAATGCCGGCTACCAGGCCATGCACTACAACGTCGTGGAGCAGACCGTCACCTCCGCCAGCCAGGTGGAAATCAAGATGGCCCGCAACGGCGGCTTCGCTGCCGTCATCGAGTAGTCGCAAAACCGCAGTTTATTTCAAAAACACTACACACTACACTAAGACGAAACAGGGGTGCCAACCAAGTTGCACCCCTGTTTCACTTCTATAATAATAAAAATCACCTCACTAAGACCTTACGGCCTGCGTGGATATACAAGCTTCATCGATAGTAATCTCTTCCTCAATATTCCTACGAGCGATTTGTTGCAAGTATTCTGAGGTTTTGAGCCCATCTACAGCCTGCAGAACGATAGCCACAAGCCACGCATCAGCACGTTCACGTTGTGCAGGCTCGCCCTGACGGATCTCAGAAACGAAATCCACACTATACAGGGAAAGACACAGTCCGCAACACCAGTGTCGGATTGATGCCGAGCGGAATGCTTTTTAGGGTACCTATGCTCCTCCGCGCCCGCTGCTATCTCCAAACGCCTCCGAAGATAGCCGTAAAGCCCTTCGGAGCTATCTGCGTGCCAACGGAGTTGAAAATTGAAATTAGGCTGCGCCGAGCGGGCACTATTTGGAGTTTGGAAATGAATCACAAAACCCCAGCGGGACATGACAATGGTTCTTCAGGTATGAAAAAAACAAGCCGTTCATGGAAGGGAATGCATTATTTTGGGGATTTATGCAAAATTTTTGGGTTTTTATGCGGATATTTGGAAGATTATGCATACCTTTGCAGCCGATTTAGCGAAAGCGGGACGTGGGCGCTGCCTGATGCAGAGTCGGTGGGCGCTGCCTGATGCGAACCCCGTTGACGCTACGAGAAGATTCAAAACACTCTAAGAGATATGATTATCAACAAGAATACCAGGCTCGAGGTGGTGAAGATGATTGTCTCGAGTCAGGAACTGAGCACTCAGGAGGAGCTGCTGAGAGAGTTGGAGCGGTCGGGATTCCCCACCACACAGGCCACCCTCTCGCGCGACTTGCGACAGCTGCGCATCACCAAGGCGCCGAACGAGGAGGGCGAGCAGGTGTATATGCTGCCCGAGAAGCGGCGCTATCAGCGCGTGAGCGACACGCACATGACGGTGCAGAAGATGAACCGGCTGGGGGCGCTCAGCGTGAAGTTCAGCGGAAACATGGCTGTGCTGCGCACGCCGCCAGGCCATGCTGCGCACGTGGCCTACGACATCGATAATGCGGAGTTGCAGGAGGTGCTGGGGACAGTGGCCGGCGACGACACCGTGTTCATCGTCATGGCCGAGGACACCAACCGGCAGATGCTGCTGAACCGGCTGAATGCGATTGAAACGTTAAGTATTGACTATTGAAAACAGAAGAACTCTTATGGAAGAGACAAAGAATAGTCAGGGAATCCCTGAAATCCAAATCCTGGTGGCCGACGAGAGCCATGAGCGCTACGTCGACACCATCCTGAAAACCATCGAGGAGGCCGCCAAGGTGCGCGGCACGGGTATTGCCAAGCGCACACATGAATACGTGGCTACGAAGATGCGCGAGGCAAAGGCTGTGATAGCGCTGGCATCGCAGCAGAATGCCGATGGCACCCCTGCCGAGCCGGAGTTCGCCGGCTTCAGCTACATCGAGACGTGGGGCAACAAGCAGTATGTGACGACCTCGGGTCTGATTGTGAATCCGAAGTACCGCGGACTGGGTATTGCCAAGAGAATCAAGGACCTCACATTCTCGTTGGCGCGTACGCGCTGGCCGCACGCGAAGATCTTCTCGCTCACCAGCGGCAAGGCGGTGATGAAGATGAACACACAGCTGGGCTACTTGCCTGTAACCTTCGACGACCTGACGGACGACGAGGCGTTCTGGAAGGGATGCGAGGGGTGCGTGAACATCAATGTTCTGCGCGAGCGCAACCGCAAGTTCTGCATCTGCACCGCCATGCTCTTCGACCCCGAGGAGCACCTGCCCGCCAAGATTCCGCAGGAGGTCATAAATCGTATTAACAGACTGGACGGAAAGATCACGAATAGCCAGGAGTTCAGAGATTAAGAAAATACTCAATAAGCCCCATGAGGCCCATTAGCCCCATAAGACCAAAAACAAAACAACAATATACAATGGAAAAAAAGAAAGTCGTCGTCGCCTTTAGCGGCGGTTTGGATACGAGCTACACGGTGATGTACCTCGCAAAGGAACTGGGATATGAAGTGCACGCTGCATGCGCCAACACGGGCGGATTCAGCGCCCAGCAGCTGAAGACCAACGAGGAGAATGCCTACAAGCTGGGCGCCACGAAGTACGTAACCCTCGACGTGACCCAAGAGTACTACGAGAAGTCGCTGAAGTACATGATTTTCGGCAACGTGCTGCGCAACAACTGCTATCCCATCAGCGTCAGCAGCGAACGCATCTTCCAGGCCATCGCCATCGCGCGCTACGCGAAAGAAATAGGTGCAGACGCCATCGCCCACGGCAGCACAGGTGCCGGCAACGATCAGATACGCTTCGACATGACCTTCCTCGTCATGGCTCCCGGAGTGGAAATCATCACCCTGACGCGCGACAAGAAACTGACGCGCAAGGAGGAAGTGGACTACCTCAACGCCCACGGCTTCAGCGCAGACTTCGCCAAGCTGAAGTACAGCTACAACGTAGGCATCTGGGGCACCAGCATCTGCGGCGGCGAACTGCTCGACGCCACTCAGGGGCTGCCCGAGGAGGCTTACTTGAAGCATGTGACGGCTGAGGATCAGGAGAGCCTGCTGAAGATTCAGTTCGAGCAGGGCGAGATTGTGGGCGTCAACGGCGAACACTTCGACGACCGCGTGAAAGCCATACAGCGCATCGAGGAAATCGGTGCCAGCTATGCCATCGGCCGCGATGCCAACGTGGGCGACACCATTATCGGCATCAAGGGGCGCGTAGGCTTCGAGGCTGCAGCACCCAAGCTCATCATCGAAGCCCATCGCCTGCTGGAGAAGTCCACCCTCTCGAAGTGGCAGCAGTACTGGAAGGACCAGGTGGCCAACTGGTATGGCATGTTCCTGCACGAGAGCCAGTACCTGGAGCCCGTGATGCCAGACATCGAGGCCTTCCTCACCTCCTCACAGCGCAATGTGACGGGAACGGCCATCCTGCGACTGCGTCCCTTCAGCTTCGAGACCGTGGGAGTTGATTCCGTCAACGACCTCACCAAGAGCAAGCTCGGCGAATACGGCGAGACACAGACGGGCTGGACTGCCGACGAGGCCAAAGGCTTCATCAAGGTGCTCTCCACGCCGCTACGCGTGTACTACGGAATTCATAAAGACGAACAAAGATAAGATAAAATATGGAAAAGAGACTGTTACGTTCAAGCAGCAATAAGTGGATTGCCGGAGTGTGCGGCGGCATTGCCGAATACTTCGGCTGGAACCCTGAACTGCTGCGACTGCTGTGGGTGGTGCTGACAGTGGGCACCGCCTTCTGCGGCGGCATCATATATGTCATCCTCTGGATAATCATGCCTCAGCAGGATTCTCAAAATCTGATTACCCGTATATGATAAAAGTAGGAATCATCGGCGGCGCAGGCTACACGGCGGGGGAGCTCATCCGCCTGTTGCTGCACCACCCCGAGGCAGACATTGCCTTTGTCCATAGTACCTCGAACGCCAAGAACCCGCTCACCGACGTCCACGAAGGACTGCTGGGCGAGACGGACATGAAGTTCACCGACCGCCTGCCACTGAAAAGCGTCGATGTGCTCTTCTTCTGCATGGGTCACGGCAAGAGCGCAGAGTTCCTCGAGGAGCATCCTGTGCCCCAGAACGTGCGCATCATCGACTTGGCACAGGACTTCCGAGTGAAAGCCCACCCCCAACCCCTCCCCAGTGAGGGGGGCAAAGACAGTCCATCATCAGCTTCATCCTCAACGGTCACCCCTCCCCGGGGAGGGGCCGGGGGTGGGCTCTCCTGGATTTATGGGCTGCCCGAGTTGAACCGCAAAGAAATCCAGAATGCACAGCATGTCGCCAATCCAGGTTGCTTCGCCACTGCCATCCAATTGGGTCTGCTGCCGCTGGCTGCCAACTGGCTGCTGCACGATGACATCATGGTCAATGCTATCACCGGCTCTACGGGTGCCGGCGTGAAGCCTGCCGCCACAACGCATTTCTCCTGGAGAAGCGGCAACATGAGCATCTACAAGGCATTCCGCCACCAGCATGTGCCCGAAATCCGACAGTCACTGGCACAGTTGCAGCCAGGCTTCAATGCCTCCGTCGATTTCATCCCCTACCGCGGCGACTTCGCACGAGGCATCTTCTGCACGGAGGTCGTACGCATCGACCCCGAAGTACCCGAGGAGGACATCGTGAAACTCTACAAGCAGTTCTACGAGACGGCTGCCTTCACACATTATGTCGACCGCGACCTCGACTTGAAACAGGTCGTGAACACCAACAAAGCCCTCGTACATGTCGAAAAGCACGATAGCAAGCTCCTCATCACCAGCGTCATCGACAACCTGCTGAAGGGAGCCAGCGGACAAGCCGTGCAGAACATGAACCTGATGTTCGGCATAGACGAACACGCTGGACTCGATCTCAAGCCCAGCGCATTCTGATGATTTATTTCCTTTTCAAGTTTCGCAAGTGATGCCGTAGGCATCTGACAATGGTAGCCAGCCATTTCAATGGCTGGTAATGAGGATGTTGACGGAGGCTACCATTGTCACGCCCCGCTGGGGCTTTGTATTACAGCTGGTTCTTCGAAGAGTCGAAGCGAACAAAGTTCGAGCGAGCATACTAGCGAAACTTGAGTTTCCTTTTGTAATTTGTCAGGCAAAACCTCGTCCCCCCTACCCTATGATTCCACGCTCCTGAAGGAAATCGTGGATGAGAGGCAGGGCGACATCGGGGTCGCTGACCTCGAGGGTGAGTGCCTCGACAAGACACATGCCGTCTCCCGCCCAATTGGTGATGTGGGGGACAAGCTTGTCGTAGGAATACCGGACATCTGCCTTTTGCAGAATCTCCAACGCATGCTCGCTGAGGGTGTCGGCATAAACCTCTGTCACCCCTCCCTTCACAGCCAGCAGGGCGGCTCCACGACCAATAACACGGTCGGCAAGCTGTCCGCCACGGAGGAAGGCGGGATTGGAGGTGACAAGGGTGTAGAGATCCACCACTCCCTTGCGATGGAAGTCGGCGATGCGCCCATCGGCGGAACGGACGACCCCACAGAGGTCGGGGGTGGAATGGAGAAGGGAGATGAGAGAGAGCATGTTCGATTGACGATTAAAAATTGACAATTAACAATTAACAATTAACAATTAACGATTAATGATTGACAATTGACAATTACAGGGGGCCGCCCTCTCTTCGCAGTTGTTCGGCATAGGCGTCTATACGACGGAGCTCGCGGGGGATGTCGATCTGCTGTGGGCAGTGGGAAGTACACTGGTTGCAGCCGATGCAATGACTGGCCTGGCGCAGACGAGGCACACTACGGTCGAGCCCCACGAGGAAGGCACGTCGCTGGCGGCGGTAGGTGGGCGAACCGCTGGACTGCGGCACGTTGCCCTCGCGGATGCAGCGGTTGTAGTGCGTGAAGTTACCAGGGATGTCAAGACCATAGGGACAAGGCATACAATACTGACAGGCAGTACAGGGGATTTCCTTCTGTCCGAAGATGAGCTCTGCGACATGCAGGAGGAAGTCGTTCTCCTCCTCGGTAATGGGCTGCAAGGGGCTGTAGGTGCGAACGTTCTCCTCGAGGTGTTCCATATAAGTCATGCCGCTGAGAACGGTGAGTACGCCTTCGGGAGAACCTGCGAAGCGGAATGCCCAGGAGGCTATGGTGGCCTCGGGGTCGCGCTGCTTGAGCTCGGCAGCCACCTCGTCGCTGACATTTGCCAAGCGTCCTCCCAACAGCGGTTCCATGATGACGGCAGGAATGCCGCGCTTGTGGAGTTCGTCGTAGAGAATGACGGCATCCACGTTGGTGCCGTTGATCTCGTTGGCATAGAACCAGTCGAGGTAGTTGAGCTCTATCTGCACGAAATCCCAGTGGAAGCGCCCTTCGTCGTGCAGCTGCAACAGGTATTCGAAAGCACGATAATCCCCATGCCATGAGAAGCCGAGGTTGCGGATTCGGCCTTTCTGCTTCTGCTCCACGAGCCAGTCGGTGAGACCGTTGTCAATGAAGCGGCGCTTGCAGACTTCCAGACCGCTGAGGTTCTCGTTCGTCTCGGGATCGCGACCGCCGCCACCTGTGCTATGAAGCAGGAGGTAGTCGACATAGTCGGTCTGCAGTTCCTTCAGGGAGTTCTCGAACATCGCCTGCGAAGGCTCCAGCGCCCACTGATTGCTGCCAAAATTCGAGAGCTTGGTGGCTATGAAATACTTATCGCGAGGATAGCGCTTGAGGGCTATGCCCGTGCAACGCTCGCTGAGACCGCGGCAATAGACGGGGCTGGTGTCGAAATAGTTGACACCGTGCGCAAGGGCGTAGTCTATCTGGCGATTGATCATCTCCTGGTCGAAGGGACCTGTCACCGGATCGTCGGGAGTGCCCTTTGGGAGCTCGGGCAAACGCATCATGCCATAGCCGAGGAGCGATACGACATCGCCGGTATTGGGGTTGACGCGGGTGGTCATCGCATCCCCAGAGGGCTCGGATGAAGAACCCGGCTTGCAGGACGTGAGAAGGGCAGAAGCCGGAACAGCGGCCGCAGCGCTACCGGCCAGATATTTCAGGAAATTGCGGCGGGATATGGTCTTATTCATCTTTCTCTTTTCTTTTAAATCTCCTTGTGTACTTCGTGACCTTCGACATAAATTGCAGAGAAGGGACGTGCGGGACAAAGATTCTCGCAGGCACCGCAACCGATGCAGGTAGCTTCATTGACAGCAGGAACATAGGCACCCAGCTCGTCGTCAGGATTGAGAGGCACCATCTGAATGGCTCCTACGGGGCAGTGACGAGCACAGTTGTCGCACTCCACGCCATCGTTCGCCGCCAGACAGTTATCTTTAATCCAGACGGCGTGACCTATCTGGACAGAGGACTTCTCTTCCACCGTGATGGGGCGGATAGCCCCTGCCGGACAGACCTCTGAACAGAGGTTACACTCCGGACGGCAGTAGCCACGCTCATAGCTCATCTCCGGCTGCATCAGGGTCATCAGACCCGTGGACGGACGAAGCACCTGATTGGGGCACTGGGCAACACAAAGCTGGCAGCCCGTGCAATGCTGGGCGAAGTTCTTTGCAGAGAGGGCACCCGGCGGAACAAGGGGTGTCTTGCGCTCCGGCGCCTTCTTGTCCTCGATTTCAGCGAGTCCTCCATCCACTTTCAGCTTCGCTTCCTGAGCGAGAGCTGTGGTGGTGGCAAGGGAAGCACCAATGAGGAAGGAGCGGCGAGAAAGAGCAGACTCTCCCCCCGCCCTCCCTGTTAGGGAGGGAGCAGAATGTTCTGAGCGGGCATCCGCATTACAAGAGTCATTGGTAACCGCTCCCTCCCTAACAGGGAGGGCGGGGGGAGAGTCCGGGTGCAACCTTGGCACATCATACTTCAACGCCCCGAACTTGCAGGCATCGATGCAGTTGCCACAGACAACACAGCGGGAGTAATCGACGCTGTGATTCTTGAAATCGATGCAGGCAGCCTTGCACGCCTTGGTACAGGCAGAACAATTGCGGCATTTCTCCACGTCGAAACGAACCTTCAGGAAAGAGAACCGAGAGATGAAGCTGAGGAAGGTGCCGACGGGACAGATGGTGTTGCAGTAGGTGCGACCTCCCACCCAGGCAAGGACGAATAGGAGCACCACTGTCGCCACAGCAATGAAGAAGGTGGGCAGACTGCGAAGCCACACATCCGTAGAATAGAAGGCATAGCTGTCGTAGTGCTCAGCAATAGCTGCAAGTCCATTGTTGCCCCATTCATAAAGCGGGCGCAGCAGGTTCACCACGATGCGGCCGAAACTGCTGTAGGGAGCCAGCAGAGCCACAAAAGAGCCGAAGCCTGCAATGACAGCAAGGATGAACAGCACCAGCACAGGATAACGCAACCAGCGTACCTCGGGCGAATAGCTGTAGTGCCCTACCTTTTTATTCTTTCGCGGGCGCAGGCGCGCAAAGATGTCCTGCATGATGCCCAGAGGGCAGATGACAGAACAATAGATGCGGCCAAAAACGAGGGTGAGCACGATGAGGGCAACTATGACGCCCACATTCAATGCCAGCACAGCTGGCAGGAACTGTATCTTTGCCAGCCAGCCGAGGTAGGTGTGGAGGAATCCACTGATGTCTAAGAAGAGGAGGGTGACGCCGAGGAGGGTAACGACGGCGAAGAAGGTTCGGATTCTTCTGAGCATTCTTCAGTTGGGTTAGAGGTCGTGTTTGTAAATTTGACAATCCAGATACTGACTTCATAGAGGAGCCAGATGGGGAGAGAGACAACGAGCAGTGTCATAATATCTGCCGTCGGGGTAATAATCGCAGCGATGACAAGGATAGCAACAACGGCATGGCGGCGATACTGCGACATCCATGTGTGCTTCAGCATTCCGAAGCGGGCGAGAAGCCATGCGATGACGGGTATCTCGAAGACGATGCCAAAAACCAGCGACATCAGCAGCAGCGTGTCGATGTAACTGCTGAGGGTGAGCATCGTCTCGACCTCACTGCTCACGCTATAGGTGCCCAGGAAGCGAACCGTAAGCGGAAAAATGAGGAAGTAGTTGATGACGATGCCAACCATAAACATCGCATAGGCGGCACCTACCAGACGGATACTGGCACGCCGTTCGTTGTCATAGAGGGCAGGTGAGATGAAGCGGAAGAGGACGTAGATGATGTAGGGAGAAGCCACCAACAGTCCCATGACGAGCGACACCTTCATGTGGATCATGAACTGCTCCGTCAGCTCGGTGTTGACAAGGCGGATGTGGAATTCCTCCGCCCCCAGCAACCGATAGGTGGGAAAGCTGCTGTCGCGAGGCCACAGGACGAGATCGAAGAGATACTCCTTCAGGAAGAACACTCCGACGCCCATAAGAACTGCCGCCACGAGCACCCTGATGATGCTTCCCCTCAGGATGTCGAGATGATCCCAGAAGGTCATCTGCTCTTCCATCACTTCGAGGTTTCAGCTTTGTCGTAAGTGGCGCTGTCCTTGACTTCGTCATCAAGTCCTTTCACGCCATCCTTGAAGCTCTTGACACCTTTGCCAAGACCTTTCATCAGTTCTGGAATCTTCTTGCCTCCGAAGAGCAGCAGCACAACGAGGGCGATGAGAATGATTTCGGGAGTTCCTAAGTTCATTTTTGGTTTGTTTTAAGTTGGGTTTAGGGTTTATTTGCTGCAAAAATAGTAAGAAAAGTCGGTATTTGCCGCACAAAAAACATAATATTTTCATAAAAAGGCAGTGTATATGGTGAGAATTACCTATATTTGCAGGCAGAAAGAGCATTATTTAACAAAAAACAAGATTATGAAACGTTTTCTTATGACTATTTGCGCCGCCGTGCTGAGTCTCGGAATGTTTGCGCAGGATTACTACTACTCGAATGAATCTGAAGCCGAAGGTGGCGACTGGGCTATTGGTCTTGGATTAGACCTCGGATTTGGTGCAGGAGCAACTAATTTCGGTATTCAGGTTCCGCGTCTGCAATACTATATTGCATCACGCGTGCGCGCAGAACTCGCCTTCAATTACTTCTTCAAGAGCAAGGAAGTCAGCGACTGGGACATCGACCTCGACATTCATCCCTATGTCCTTCCCATGAAATATGGACTGCACGTCTATCCCGTGGTAGGTATCGCCTTGTGGCACCGCCATTTCCATTTCGACGATACGGGCAAATTCCGTGTCGGCGCCAATGTGGGTGTCGGCTTCCAGTACGACATCACGCCCAACATTGCAGCCAACCTCCAGTACAAATACATGATTACGAACGACTACGGCCACAGCGTCTTCAACATTGGCATCGCCTATCGTTTCTAAGAAAGCTGTCCGTTGTTCGTAGCAAAGCAAAGCGCCGGGGCCGAGGCCTCAGCGCTTTATTTTTATGGTGCAAGGGTGATTCAGTTCTGTCTGCCACTGCCTCAGCCAGTCGAACCAACTGCGGGAATCCCTAAACCCATCGCGCTCCATCAGAGCACAGATAGCCAGATGATAACGGATGCGACCATCGACGGGACGGAGGATTGTGAGGTAGTTATAGGCATCTTCCTTCTTCGATTTCAAGTATTTTGTTTCGACGCTGACGCCCAATCCGACTCCCTCCACAAGATCCTCTGCCGCCTTATCGGGAACGTTTTTTCCCCAGGAGCCGACAAGCGGGGTGGTGCGGTCCATGAGCCCTTCGTTCTCAAGTTCCAGTTTCTGCACACCCGTACAGAATGAAAGACGGTTGACATCAGCACCAGCCAACTGGATATCCACTACGACGTCGCGATGTCCGGCATAAAGGGTATAGAGCTGACGCATCTGCAGACGGCGGCCGTCGTAGCTCCAATTGCGGTCTGTCACCTCCACGATAGCGCGCACAGGCCCAGAGGCCAAAACACGCTGACCACGTGCCTCGACCTCATCGACATACGTAGGCTGACCATTGAGGTATCCACGGAAGGAACCGGCTCCCACGCTGGGACCTGCAAAGAGAATGTCGCAACCCCGTCCTTCGGCAATATCTTCGCGCGTACTATAGAAATTGGTCTGGTCGAGGACGAGCTGGGGAGTGGGTTTGCCATAGATATCGATACTCTGGCGATGGTCCATATAGACACGGAAGCCTACGAGCTCCGATTCCCACTGCGCACCATGACCATAGATGGCGTCGTAGGTGGCGAGGGGTTCGTTGCGGCCCTGATATTCAATGCTGTTGATATAGGGATAGCGGTATTTGCGGTCCCAAACTTTCATGAAGGCTGCCGTGCGAGGAGAATAATCTTTCTGCGGAGAAACAGCAGAGCACACGACCTCAAAGGTGGCAGCAGAGCGAGCTGGAACATCGCAGACGAAGCAGAGCTCATCGGGAATCAGGTCGCCGTCGAGGTCATCAAGCTGGCAGGGAATCAACCCGCTCCCCTGCCCTGTGAGGGTAGGGGCGGTGACCTCTGCCGAAAGGACGGTGGCGGCTTTCTTCTTCAGAGTTTTATGCAGGTCGACAACCACGGGAACGTCCTTACGGTCTGTATTGGAGGGATTGGAAACTTCGACTTTGAAAGTCTGCGCCGCAGCCGCTATCGGCAGGAGCGCAAAGAGGGTGATGAGCTGTTTCATTCTTGAGGGATAACTTCTAATAGGTAAATAGCATCGAGCGACCAGAGGGCACAGTCGTTCGTGGTCGTTTCCACACTTTCGGTCATAGGTTGTGGTACTTCGGGTGGTAACAGCGGATGTGGATCGAAGCGGTAGTGTTGCTCTGCATTGCTGTAGCGCCACATATCCTTCCACGTATCTTCTGCCATAGCGCGGTCATTGTTCTTGGCGGCAGCATAGCCCTTGAGACGACTGATACGGAAGTGGTTTCTGGTAATCTGATGATAACGGGCATTGTGGTCGAGATAACAGGCTTCGAACTGCTCGTCAGGCACCAGTTCCATCAATTCATGCATCAACTCGAAACCACCCATGATGAACATCAGGTGGCTGTTGGAGATGACGGCGGTGTCGCCCTCATAGCTGAGGATGCCCGTTGCAGGATCAAAGCCGAGCACTCCCGGTCCCGTGAACATTCCTTTGGGCAGAGCTGCGATGCTTTTCATCCCCGCCTGGATTTTCTTCAGGTACTTCTCATTGCGTGTCCGTTCGTACTCGGTCATCCAGTTGCCGGCATAAGCAATCCAGTCAGGACCGATTCGCAGTCGGGCCGGAGCAGTACAAGGATACTTCTCCCGAGGCAGAGCCAGACGCATGGGGTCGATGGTGTAGAGCATCTGGTCGGCATCGCGGACGGCTGTCATCAGGTCGCCCGTCCGCTCGTCGGTGGTTAGATAATAGTAGAAGCGGTTCCAGGCAGCCTGAGAGATACGGGCTTCCTTGGCGCCGCAGCCCCAGTGGCTTACATTATGTCGGGAACCAAGGCCGGCAAAGGGACCGAGGTGATAGACATCGACTTCGCTGATATGGCGGGTCATCGCCTCTGCCATGCGCCACACTTTGGGCTGTGCCGTCCGCAGGAAGCTATACCAGAGCCAGGAGATACTGCCCAGCTCAGTATTGTCCCAGGCGAAACCGCCCACATCGTATTTCCATTCGTGGCGGGCGGGGTCGTACTGGTGCATCACGTCGCCATAGTTCCAGAAACCATACCAGTGATGCTCGTCAATTGCCTGAACATAGAAATCCAGATACTCCTGGAGTTGCCGTTCCACGACCGCACGCCGCTCGTTGCTGCTATCCGGCAGGCTCCACACGCCGAAAGCACGGCGCGAATGAAGATACTCCGGCGTGCAGATAAGCGGAGCATCTTCCACCTGCTGTCGGGCTCTCGCCGCCACAGCAGCTTTCCCCGGATACGCCCGTTCCGGCATCAGGGTGACTACGCTGGTGCGGGCAATGCCGTAGGGAGTAGACATCCCTTCCTGCACATCCTCATAGCTGGCGTTGAGATCGTGGGCAACGTTGTCATAATGTCGCAAGTCCATTGCTCCCCCTTCAGGACTCCAGAGATATGCCGTCAGGAAAGCAATGTCATGAGAAGCGCTGTCAACCTGCAGGCTGGCAGGATAGCTCTCCCAGAAGTCCTTGACGCTCAGTCCCAAGCCACCACTTACATCGCCGACAAAGACATAACCTGCGGCGCGCTGACCCGTATGGGTTCCTATCCATTGATTGTTCGTGTGGGCACGTTTCTGTATGGCATAGCCCTGATCCGTAAGCTGCGTGAGGCGGAAGGTGTTCCACTTTGCCCAGTGATGCAACAGGTCGCGGCCAGCCTGGTCGAAGACATCGGGTTCTGGAATGCGTTCGCCCGCCACCTGCTTGTATTCGAAGCTGAAATCTCCGTCTTTCATCAGGAAACGACGACCGCTCAGCGGCTGAACGCTCTCTGTCCACACGCCACCGTCCTGAGTAGCAAAGGCTACGTGGCGATTATACGCCTGCTCACGCATCGGAACCTCGAAGCGGACGCCCAGCGAGCGGATGAAATCATGATGCTGGTCACCATTATATATAAAGGAATGCACAAGGCGAACCTGTTCAGAACCTGCGTAGAAGTAAAGACGAACCGTAAAGGGCAGCCACATCCCCAGGCCAGTATTCTTACCGAGATCTGCAGAAGTCGGCACAATCTCCAGTTGACTCATATCATACAGATAATGGCCTTCGATCTTCACTACGGCTCGGACGTTGCCTGCGCGCTCCACTTCGACCTTCTCCACATCCGAGAAGTAGTTGCTGTAGTGAACCGTACGGACGTCTTCGGCAAAAGGCTCGCTCTGCTTGGTACACACGAGCTGTCCGCGACCAGCCACCTTCACGCCTCCCAACACCAGACTATCGAGAATGGCGCTACCACTCTTTGGGATGTAGGCTTGCAGGGAACCGGTGTTGATGCAGATGTGAGAACCGCTTGCATCAACGTTCAACATGCCAGCCTCTGCGTTCCCACCACGTGAGGGAACGGGAATGGGTCTAAACAGCACACTCTCTGTGCCCCCAGGCACCACCGTTGCGAAGCCTCCCCACTTCACGCTTCCGTCAGGCCAATAGGCTGTAGGCCAGAAATCCGCAGGTATCACCTGGCCCTTGTCGGTAGTAAGGGAGAAGGCATCGCTGGGCTTCAGTTCCCCTCGTAGGAACGGAATGCCGAAGCTGACAGGTTTCGCCGCCTCTGGGGTCTTGCCAATCCAATGCAGTCGGGCTGGCGTTGGGTCAAAGGCTACCCTTGATTTGTTTTTAGCCGCATAGGGTACTGCAGAAAGGCAAAAAGTAGCGGCAAGAAAGAGCAAAAAACGTTTCATCGGAAGTGCTATAGGTGGATTTCTGCGACAAAGGTATAAAAAAACTGCTAAAGCAGCACGTTATTTGAAGAATATTCGCTATTTTTGCGGCGACAAACGAACAAATAACTCCAAAACGATATGAAAAAGTTCTCTTTTGTGCATCTCCTGAGTGCCGTATTGGTAGCATTTGCAGCCACTGCCTGCAAGAATGCGCCTCAGACAACGGAGGAAATCAACGACTCCACAACCCCACTCCACCTGCTGAAGCCCGACTACAAGGTGCCCTATGGCGAACTGACTGCCGATGAGGTGAAAGCTGACCTCGAGCGCGTGTTCGCCTACATCGACAGCGAACGGCCTAAGGGGTTTGTTGATGCCGACGGCAATGAAGTTCCAGACAACAAGCGGCTCTATCCGCTGGAAGAGGGAATCAGCCTGCATCGCGGTGCTTTCCGCATCGGTTCCTACGAATGGGGTATCACCTATCAGGCCTTGCTCGCTGCCAAGGATGCCACAGGAGATATGCGCTACGAGGAGTATGTATTTAATAATCTGACCCTGCTGACCACGGCTTATTATCTTTTCAAAGAGCGTGATGCCGACAAGCCCGAGGTGGCCGACGCACAGATGGAACAGGTCATCCACCCCCGTGCGCTGGATGATTGCGGCACGATGTGTACGGCAATGATGAAATGGATGAAGCGGAATGAATCAACCCGTGAGCATAAGACTACGGTAGAAGGCGATTATGTTCACTTTGATGTGACAGAGGACACGCTCATCAACAATTACTTCCAATTCGTGGAGCACGGGCAGTACCGTCTGGAGGACGGACTCTTCGCGCGCCACCGTCCGCAGCACAACACCGTCTGGCTCGATGATATGTATATGGGCATCCCGACCATTGCCTACGCCGGCATCTATTTCAATGACCCGAAGTACTTTGACGAGGCAGCCACGATGTACAAGAACTTCGTGAAGCGGATGTGGGTTCCTGAGAAGAAAATCTACCGCCACGGATATGTCGAAGGGCTGGCGCAGCAGCCAACATATCACTGGGCACGAGCCAACGGATGGGCCTTGCTGACCACCGTGGAACTGCTGGACATGCTGCCCGAAGACCACATCGACCGCCCCTTTATCCTTAATCAATTACGCGAGCACATCGCCGGCCTCTGTGCCTTGCAGTCCAGCGAGGGCTTCTGGCACCAACTCCTCGACCGTACGGACAGCTACCTCGAAACCAGCGCCACCGCCATCTACTGCTACTCCATCGCCCACGCCATTCGGAAGGGTTGGATTGAGGGTATCACCTACGGCGGCGTGGCACAGCTCGCCTGGCACGCCATCAGCACCAAGATCACGGAAGAAGGTAAGGTCGCCGGCACCTGTGTAGGAACGGGAATGGCCTTCGACCCCGCTTTCTACTACTACCGCCCCGTCAGCTCTGCTGCCGCACACGGCTACGGTCCCGTCATTTGGGCTGCTGCCGAGATGATTAACCTACTGTGTGAGTGGTATCCCCGTACTAATGATAGCGGCCTCCACTATTACAAACAGGAGCAGACGAATCCTGCCCCACTCTTCTACTTGACCGAAGATGGCAAGGGAGAGGCCGTGAAGTAAACCAATGTATCAGTAGTGAGAAAAACGAATTCCAGCAGTGGAACTCAAGAATTCCAGCAGTGGAACTCGAAGTGGAACTCGAGAATTCCAGCAGTGGAACTCGAGAATTCCAGCAGTGGAACTCAAGAATTCCAGCAGTGGAACTCGAGAATTCCAGCAGTGGAACTCGGGAATTCCAGCAGTGGAACTCAAGTGTCTCACTAGTGAGACAAGCCTAAACGTATAGAAATTTTCGAGCAAAGCGATAGAAGATGATTGACCGACAAACTGTCGATAGAATCTTGGACGCAGCGAACATCGTGGATGTCGTATCAGACTTCGTGACCCTGCGAAGAGCCGGCGCGAACCTGAAGGGCTTATGTCCATTCCACGACGACCGCACGCCTTCGTTCATGGTGTCGCCGTCGAAGAACATCTGCAAGTGCTTTGCCTGCGGAGAGGGAGGAACACCCGTGCATTTCATCATGAAGCACGAGCAACTCAGCTATCCCGATGCCCTCCGCTACTTAGCCAAGAAATACCACATCGAAATCAAGGAACGTGAGCTCAGCGATGAAGAAAAGGCAGAACAGAGCGAACGCGAGAGCCTGTTCATCGTCAACGAATGGGCCAACGAATGGTTCCAGCAGCAGATGAATGATACGGTGGACGGGCGCGCAATAGGTCTCGCCTACTTCCGCCAGCGTGGCTTCCGCGACGACTTGATAAAGAAATTCCAGCTCGGCTTCTGTCCCGACAAGTACGACGCCCAGTGGAAAGCCGGCAAGGAAGCGGGATACAACGAAGAGTTCCTGTTGAAGACAGGACTTTGTATCCGCAATGAACAGGGGAAGACTTACGACCGATTTCGCAACCGAGTGATCTTTCCCATCCACACAATATCCGGCAAAGTCGTGGGCTTCGGAGGCCGCGTGCTCGACAGTCGCACGAAAGGCGTGCAGGTGAAGTACCAGAACTCGCCCGAAAGCATCATCTACTCCAAGAAGCGCGAGCTCTATGGACTGTTCTTCGCCAAGAAAGCCATCGTGCAACAGGACCTCTGCTACCTCGTTGAAGGCTACACGGACGTGATGGCCATGCATCAGCAGGGGGTGGAAAACGTCGTTGCCAGCAGCGGTACGGCCCTGACCCACGAACAGATACGTGCCATCCACCGCTTCACAGAGAACATCGTGGTCATCTACGACGGCGATGCAGCAGGCATCAAAGCCTCACAGCGAGGTATAGATATGTTGCTCGCCGAAGGGATGACGGTCAAACTGCTGCTGCTGCCCGATGGAGACGACCCCGACAGCTTTGCACGCAAGCACACGGCAGAAGACTACCAGAAGTACTTGGCAGAACATCAGGTGGACTTCATCCAATTCAAGACCAATCTCCTTCTGGAAGAAGCACAGGGCGACCCCATCAAACTCTCGCGACTCACTGGTAATATCGTGCAGAGCCTGGCAGTCATTCCCGACGAAATCACGCGCACCTTCTATATCAAGGAGACATCACAGATGCTCTCGGTTGAAGAGCGCATCATCACCACAGCCGTAGGTAAAGTGCGAAAGCAGTTGCGCGAGGAACGTCAGCGCGAAGCCGCTCGCCAGCAGGGACAGTCTGCAACCTCAGAAACCTCCCGGCCCTCTACCGGCGGCTATAACAATGTAGCTCAAACGGATGTCCCCCCTCAGACTGAGAACACGGAACCAGTCCTGACGGCTGAAGAGGAAGCGGTGCTGGCAGGAATCATCCCAGAATCCAAGCCCGCCACGCCCTCCGCCATCAACCTGCAGACCAAGCGACAGAAGGACGATGAGCTGTTCCTGCAGACCGAGCAGCTGCTGATTCAGATGATTATCCGCCATGGAGAGAAAGTGATGTGCAACATCAAGGACCAAGACGGCACCGAGCGCCCCATAACCGTAGTGGAGTATATCAACCTCTCGCTCATGGACGATGAACTGAAGCTGCAAAGCCCCCTGCATCAGCGCATCCTGGACGAGGCACTGGAACATTATTGGGAAGAGGGCTTCCGCTGTGACCGCTACTTCGAGAACCACCCCGACCTAACCATCGCCGAGCTGGCCACAGAGTTGGCTCACGAAAAGGAAACCCTCAGCAAGATCCACAACAAGGGGATTCCCATCAAGCCGGAGGAAGAGCGCCTGGGTGAGCTGATACCCCATCTGATGGGAGATTACAAGCTGGCGGTTGTCGACCGCGAACTGCGGAAACTGATGGAACTGATAAGTTCTCCAGAGGTGATGGCAGACAAAGAGCGTTCCATCGAAGTGATGAAACGCTATCAGGATATCAAGCATGTGCAGTCGCAGTTAGGACGTATGCGAGGCGACCGCGTGCTGACGTAGTATACCTTATTTTATTATTACGCGCGAGGAACGCCCCCGCTTCAGTGCCACAGTTCCCCGAAGAGAGGATTGCGGCAAGCGCATCCCCATGAGGTTATAAAGCTTGTCGGTCGGCAGCGGCACATGCTGTGTTGTCAGCGACGGGGCAGAGATTCCCGTCCTCACCTCATCTGCGTTCTGGACAAAGAAACGGAAGCTGTCGACACGATAAGCCTTACTGCGCGAGGTAGTACACGTGAAACGAAGGTAGACGCGATGAAGGCCTGTCGTTGGGATGACATCGGCCAACAGCGAGTGCCAGGTGATGCCTTCGTCGAGTTCCTTCAGTTCAAAGACGCCGGCAGGCGTTCCTTCCATCTTATCGAAATAGACTTCCACCGTTCCTGTGGCGTTGTTGACAGGTGCCGTGATGTCAAGCGACATACTGCGAACCGTCTGCTCGCCAAAGTCCACATTGTCGTATTGTGCCCAAGAGCCGTTAGAGACTTGGGCTACAGCGCCCTGTCCGCAGCCTTCCTCTTCTGACGTCAGGAGTCCGCGGTGGTAGTCGAAGCGCTCTGCCTGCAAGGTATCGAACCCGTTCTTCACCACATCCCACAGCGGAACGTTCACTGCCGCAGAGACCGCTGTCGAACAACCGAAAGGATTGGTCGTGGAAGCATCGGTGGCCTTCGTCAGCCAGCCAGTTCCGGTAAGACCGTTAGCCGAACGATTGCAGTAAGCCAGCAGCGCATTTCTCATCAGCCATTCCTGATAGTCTGGCTGATTCATATCCAACACGAAGCGACGCACATAGCGCATAAGGATTCCCTTGAAGCCACAAAGGTCGCCGTTGGATTCATCCTGACAGACGTTGATGAAACCATAGGAGGTACAGAGATTCTTCTTGGTGAAATCCATGAGTTTCTTTGCATCCTTCAGGTATTGCTCATCGCCATAATGTTCATAGAGGAGACAGGCAGCACCAAGCATCGTACCCTGATTATAGGTCGACGCCCATTCGTTCTTACTCTTAACAGTCTTGGTACTGGGGTCCCAGACAACACTGTCCCAGACCTTTCCCGTAGCCATATTATTCGTTAAGGTGTAACGCTGGGCGGCATAGAGGTCACGTGCCTTCTCAAAATACTCTTCGCCACAGCCACTCATGCCAAGGTAGCAGGCAGCCACCTCCGTTGGTCCTGCAATGCACGAGTTGGTGCCATAGGCATCGCCAGAACTTTCTGCCCAACGCATCAATCCCGTGAATGGGATATATGCCCGCTCGTAGATCTTGTCAAAGTTATTCTTTGCGGCTGTAGTGTAAGACTTTGTACCCGTCAGCCACCCGAGTCGGGCTACGGCGATAATCTGCCACATGACATCATCGTTGAAATCATGGCCGTACCATTTATAATCATCAGTATATACCAAATGATTCCAGTTGTCGCCAACCTGGTTCTTAAAATAGCTGTAGACATAACGGGCATTATTGAGATAGGCCTCATTCCCCGTACTCTCATAGGCGTCGAGCAACACCTCCAACTGTTCAGATTCACCCCAACCGCCTTTGCTGAACGTTCGCATCCCACTCCCCTTCGGCTTACAGTACGCCTTGAGGTAGTTGTCCACCATTTCATCACGCATCACAGCCGTGAACGCCGTTTTGGGTTCCACTTCCTGGAACACCCAAAGCTGATTTCTGCTGGCCTCATCCTTCTCGTCCCAGAATGGAAGAATGCCATCCTCTCCTGTGGATGACGACAGATACAAGTCGCGAGCGATGGGGAGTATATGGTAAATCCCAGATGCCTCGTCCACCGCCTCGAGAGCTATGCGTCCGTAGCTGGCGACACGATGCGTGTACAGGGTACCGCCCTTTTTCTTTGTGCGTGGAGCAGCATAGAGCTTTGAGTACACATTCTGGAGGACATAAGTTCCGTCGGCACCCTCGAGGAGAGTCCACTGCTGCGAAGGCACATCGGTCTCCTCCCACAACATGATATCAACGCTGGCATCACGGAATGAGTTCTTAATAAACAGCGATTTTGACAAATCGCCTTGAGGGCTGATACGATAGGTCTTACCCACTTCCACGGCCGAAGCAACGATGAAACAGGACAAAAGAATAAAGGTAGCTAAAAGTTTCTTCATACAACAATAGGTTGGTAGCTGGTTCTTTGTGTTAATATCATAAACCTCTTAGACAGTTTATTTCATATCGCTAATGGCTATTTGCGAGGGAATCCTCGTAGAGTTGCTGGCGGTAGGCCTCCTGCAGCAACTCGTCGAAGGTCTTGACACGCCCGAATTCTTCGAGAGCCTTCAGGCTACGTTTGCGCCGACGTTCCTTCTTGCGCTGCTTGATAGCGAAGGGATGCATGATTTTGTCCTTGAGACCTGGCGAAAGTTTTTCGATGACATCGCCCAAGTTGGGCGGAGGGACAACACCCTGTTTGTACTTATCGGAAATCACCATCCCTGGCAAGGGGATGTGCCGACCAGCACGCACCGTCACCTCACGCAACGTGTCCACTCCTTCCATCATCAGAGAGTCCTGCTGGGGCACAGAGTCTTGTGGCAGGGAGGCAGACAGGAATAATAAGGGGAGTAATAGCGGAAACATGGTGCAAAAATAGAGCCTTTTATTGGAAATGCCAACGCTTTTACATTTTCTTTACACTATTTACATTATGTTATCCCTCCTACCGTTAAACTACCTTAAATATTCCCGCGTTTTCTCGTCTATTCGCCATATTTCCACTACTTTTGCAATGCAAAAAGGCAAAGTATTTGTTCTTCGTGAACCTTTCCTGAAATATTGAATCTTAATAACCCCTATAACCAATTGAAGGATACAAGGCTATGAAATCCATTAACTTCAAATTCATGGGCGAGGCTCTATTACTCGCTATCGGCATCTTCCTCGGAGGAAGATCCATCAAACAAGGTATTGTGCAGTTCAAGGAAATGGACCGCACGGTGACAGCCAAAGGACTCTCGGAAAAAGAGGTGAAGGCAGACAAAGCCACATGGCCTCTGAAGTTCAAGGAGTTGGGCAACGACCCATCTGAACTCTACGACCGCATCGAGCGCAACACCCAGACGGTGGTGGACTTCTTGAAGTCCAACGGCGTAAAGAATGAAGAGATCTCGTTGGCTCCTCCCACACTGGTAGACCAACAAGCAAACATGAGCTATTCGAGCGAGACCGTACGCTACCGCTACAAAGCAAACTGCGTAGTGACCGTAGTATCTAAAGATGTGGATCTCGTGCGCAAACTCGTAAGCCGCCAGACAGAACTGATGCGTCAGGGCGTGACCATCGTGGGCAACGAATATGACGAGGGGTCAGTGGTGAGCTATGAGTTCACGGGTCTGAACACCATCAAGCCTGAAATGATTGCAGAGGCCACAAAGAACGCCCGCAAAACAGCCGAGCGTTTCGCAGAGGACTCCAAAAGCAAGCTGGGTAAAATCCGCACCGCCGACCAAGGTCAGTTCTCTATCGAGAGCCGTGACCAGAACACACCTTGGATTAAGAACGTGCGCGTTGTGACCACTGTTATCTATTACCTCAACGACTGACGTCTACTCACACCTGAACCCAAAGAACAAACAGGGATGTGTCATACAATCGACACATCCCTGATTTGTTATAGAGGATTGATGGGCATTAGACCCTTTCTCGCCTCACCGGGAGTTATTCCAAATTTCTTCTTGAAAATAGCAGAGAAGTGCGAGACGTTCTTAAAGCCCACGTCGAAACAAACATCCGACACTCTCTGACCACGCTTCAACAGGTCAAAGGCAGCTCTAAGACGTCGGGCCGTAAGCCAACGTTCAGGCGAAAGGGTACTCAGTTTCTTAAAGTCGCGTTTAAAAGTGGATAGGCTACGTCCCGTGGCCTGAGCAAACTCGGTCATTGACATGTCACTTCTGAAGTTTTTCTCCATGAAGTCCCCTAAATCAATTTTGTGATTGTGCCTACTATTCTTAACTGTATCAGGCATAAACATGAATTCTTTACTAAGTAACTAATAAAATTCCTTCTCATGCGAGGGAGTGCTTCACCTTGCGCTGCAAAGGTAACTCATTCAAGTACAATAAGATTTGTTTTACGGGTCAAAGTGCTTTTTTACTTGACAAAAACACCCCAAAAAGTCCTTTTTTAAGCTTTTTTATCCCATTTCCTGAAGAAAAAAGGAAGAAAAAGAGTAGTAAAATCAATTTTTCACTACTTTTGCAGCATCGTTTTCAGAACTATTCAAAAATTACACTTTAACAACATGAAAAGATTTGCTTTTAAAATGTTCCTGAAACCCGGTTGCGAGGAAGAGTACGAACGGCGCCACTCCGCCTTATGGCCAGAGTTGCGGAAGGGAATCAAGGACGCCGGCGTTGGGAACTACAGTATCTTCTGGGACAAGGAGACGAACATACTCTTCGGCTATCAGGAAATCGAAGGAGAACAGAGCTCGCAGGACATGGGGGCAGATGAGACGACACAACGTTGGTGGGACTACATGAAAGATATCATGGAAACCAATCCCGACAACAGTCCCGTTACAATCCCTATCCAGGAGGTGTTCCACCTGGATTAAAGAATCATAGCAATCAGCTCTTCACCTCAAATCTCATAGTCTTGGCATCAAAACTGATACCAGGACCAGAGAAGAAATGTGGTAAAGCGCCACTGGACGCGAGCTCACTGGGGGTGCCAATAACCACTCCGTCTGTTTCCTTTCCCATGAGCCACAGGCGGTCGGCTATCTGTAGAGCGAGTTCAAGGTCATGGGTAGACAAGAAGATGATTTTCTGCATATCATGAGCCAGATGTGCCAGCAACAGCAACATCTCCACCTTAGACGGAAAATCCAGGAAAGCAGTAGGTTCATCAAGGAGGATTACAGGAGTCTGCTGCGCCAGAGCCTTAGCTATCATCACCTTCTGGCGTTCGCCATCACTAAGGGTATGAACCATCCGTTGGGAAAGGGGCTGAATATCCACGGCTGCAATTGCAGCATCCACAGCCGACTCGTCATCAGCAGACAGTTTGCCCCAGAAGCCTGTGTAGGGACTGCGCCCCATAGCTACCATTTCGCGCACGCGCATTCCTCTTATATCTTGTCGCTCAGTTAGCACGACGCCGATACGTGTAGCCAACTCCTGAGACGTAAAACTCTCTAAAGGACATCCATCCAATAACAGTTCACCACTCAATGGAGGCTGGAAGACACACAAAGTGCGAAGTAATGTACTTTTTCCTGCACCATTAGGACCCAGCAGACAGGTAAGTTCACCTGCCTGCAAGGTCGCTGTTATCGACTTAGAGACCACACGGTCACCCTTCTTTGTATGATAGCCTGTCGAGAGGCTTTTCAGTTCTATTTCCAATGCTTACTTATTTCTCAACTATTCTCAGTTATTCATACTTACTCCATATCGTGGCAGTAATTGACGCCAATGCGGTCGTAGAGGCGTTGTAAGTGGGAGAGGCGCACCTTGAAGTCCTCATAGTCTTTCTGGTCTGGCCGACACCACTGCACTTCACTGAGGGCATCGAGACGAGGGAGGAGCATATAGAACGCGTGCTGGGGGTAGGCCACATACTCCGTCCACAGGTTTGCCTGAGCGCCAAGAATGTAATGCTGCTCCTCTTCTGGGATTCCTTCGAGAGGTTCGAAGCTATAAACCTTGCTGACAGGAAGGTAGTAACCAATAGCTGGTGGCTGACGATCGTGATCCTTCAACTGATAGTAGTCAACGTAGCAGTAATCCGTGGGGGTCATGATGACACGATGGTGTTGCTTGGCAGCTTCGATGCCACCCTTGACACCTCGCCACGACATCACGACTCCCCCTTCTGTCAAACCACCTTCCAGGACCTCATCCCAGCCAATCATGTCGCGACCACGCTGGCTGAGGAACTCTTCTATCTGGTGATTCATCCACGTCTGCAGCTGGTTCTCCAGGCTGTGCTTGCCATCATCCTGAAGGCCTAATTCCTTAATCTTAGCCTGACACTTCGGACATTTACGCCATCCCCCCTTCGGACATTCATCGCCTCCGATATGAATGAACTTTGAAGGAAAAACATCACAAAGCTCGCCGAAGATGGTCTTAAGCAGGGGCATCGTCTCTGGATTGCCGGCGCAAAGCACCTGATCAACACCCCTCTCGTTCTGAACGTCACAACGAAGGTTCGGATAGACTTTCAGGGCACTGCCAATATGAGCCGGCATATCAATTTCGGGGATGATATTGATGTAACGTTCAGCAGCGTAACGCACCAGTTCGCGGCACTCCTCCTGAGTGTAGCGGCCACCATAGGGCACACCGTCCCACAAGCCTGCGCGGCGTAGAGGCGACTGTTCGCGCCACTGACCCTTCTCTGCCAGCTCCGGCAACGCCTTGACCTCAAAACGCCAGCCATCATTGTCGGTGAGATGCCAGTGAAACTGGTTGCAGCCGTGCAACGCCAGCACATCGAGATACCGCTTGATGAAATCTACGCTGAAAAAATGACGAGAACAGTCGAGGTGGGTGCCGCGATATTCAAAGCGAGGTTCGTCTGCAATCTTCGTGAAAGGAAAATCCACACTGTTGGCAGACGTTGCATCAGTTGACAGGTTTCTCTTTATTGGAAGACTCTTACGCAACGTCTGTGCAGCACGAAAGAAACCGATAGGCTTGCGGGCCGTAAGAACGATGCCACCATTATCAACCGTTATCGTATATGCTTCTTCCTGTTGAGGAGTAAGCTTAACAGGCTTATCACTTTTTTTGGATTTATTCAACTTCTTGTCGGCCGAGAGCCCCAAGACCAGACGAACAGGAGCAGCCTTATCATCTGGGGACAGCACCAGTTTCAAGCCTGCAAGTTCCTCTATCCATTGACACAAGAACTGTGCATTGCGAACCACCTCCGGGTCATTGGCATCATAGGCAACACTCATCCCGTCATGAAGTGTAAACACCTTTGTTGTATCTGTCTCAATAGTTTTTGGAAGAGGAATAATACGATAATCGGCACGATCAGCAATAGCCGTAATCGTTACACATGCAAGCAGTATAATGGATGTTATTCTCTTCATTTTATCATCTTATATCTTCAACTATCAGATAACCTTATTCTATATCGCGACAATAGGTGACACCCATACGGTCATAGATCTGCTTCATGTGTGGCAGACGAACCTTGAAATCCTCAAAATCCTTCTGATCAGAGCGGCACCACTGCACCTCGCTGATAGCATCGAGACGCGGAAGCAGCATAAAGAACACATGTTGCGGGAAGGCTACATATTCCGTCCATAGGTTCACCTGCGGGCCGAGGATATACTGCTGTTCCTCTTCTGATAACTGGTCGGGCAACAGGGGTTCGAAGCTATACACCTTCGAGACAGGCAGATAGCCACCGATAGCATCGGGCTGGCGGTAGTGGTCCTTTAATTGATAATAATCGATATAGCAGAAGGTGGTCGGGGTCATGATGACGCGATGATGTTGCTTGGCGGCTTCAATGCCCCCATTGACTCCACGCCACGACATCACGATGCCATTCTCCGTCAGTCCTCCTTCCAGCACTTCGTCCCAACCAATCATGTCGCGGCCACGTTCACTGAGGAATGCCTCCATCTGGTGGTTCACCCATGTCTGCAACTGATTCTCAATGCTATGTTTGCCGTCATCCTGAAGTCCCAGTTCCTTGGCTTTTTCCTGGCACTTCTGACAATTTTTCCAGCGCTCCTTCGGGCATTCATCGCCACCGATATGAATGAACTTCGAAGGAAACACGTCGCATAATTCACCCACGACCGTCTTCAGGAACGTCATCGTCTCCGGATTTCCAGGACAGAGCACTTCGCGACTGACACCCCAGTGAGGCCATACAGGATACGGACCACCAGTGCAGCCCAAGTTGGGAAAAACATGCAGAGCACCCATCATATGACCTGGAAGGTCGATTTCAGGAATGATATTGATGTACCGCTCCGCAGCGTAGTTCACCAACTCGCGACATTGCTCCTGAGTATAGTAACCACCATAGCGCTGACCGTCATAGACGCCAGTGTTATGCCCCAACACAGTCTGTTCGCGCCACTGTCCCTGCTTCGCCAACTCCGGCAAAGCCTTGACCTCAAAGCGCCAACCCTGATCTTCAGTCAAATGCCAATGCAGTTGGTTACAGCCATGCAGAGCCATCACATCAATATATTGCTTGATGACATCCACAGCAAAGAAATGCCGGGCACAATCCAACATCACTCCACGATAGCCAAAGCGAGGCTCATCCTGAATTTGAGTATAAGGGAAATCCACACTTGCAAGCGTCTGACCCTTAACTGCAAGCGGAAGGCTTTTGCGCAATGTCTGTGCGGCACGGAAAAAACCTATGGGCTTGCGAGCACGCAGCTGAATGCCATCTTTCGTAACATCAATGGTGTATGCCTCCTCCTGCTGGGCTGTCAGCTGGGGAGCAGGTTGCCTTTTCTTGCTTTTCTTAACCTTCCTGTCAGTTGCAAGGCCCAGTGTAAACTGCACTGCGGCCTTCTTGTCATCAGGAGTCAGAGCCAATTTCACCCCTGTCAGCTCCTCCACCCACTGACGTAGGAATTGTACGTTGCGGGAAACCTCGGGATCTGCAGCATCATAAGCGATACCCATGCCCGAGCAGAGAGTGAACACCTGTGTTGAGTCTGTCTGCACGCTCTTTGGCAGAGGGATAATACGGTAGTCGGCACGCTCTGCCGTCATGGATACTGCAGCGCACATAAACAATACAGAAAATAGAAATTTCTTCATAAGTAAATTAGTGTTATTTGTTATTTGTATTAGGAATCTTACGTCCTCAGATGATGGAATGACATGTCATGATAACATGCTATGCGGTTTTGCGCTGCAAAGATACGCATTCTTTTACAAACAAAAGAAAAAAGAAGAAAGAAAAACTCTTCTCACGGCCCTTGTCCCTCATTTTTCATTTTTCTTCCATCATCATATTGCCCTCCACGTTCGTGTTGTGAAAAAGCAAGAATCATACAGGAAAAGGGGAGGCGGAAATAACAAAATAAGGTACGCGCGCGCGATTCATCAAAGATTTTCTTGATTTTCTGCTATTTTTTTATCGTTTCTTTCTCCAAGAGAGAAAAAAGTTGTATCTTTGTGGCGCAAATCGCGCAACCGACTACGCGGTAGCATCAGCACCAACGATGAGTACAACAAAGTTCATGCCCACGATAAACCTCAGAGGACAACTCATGAACCTATCTCTACCACAAGTGATGGGTATCCTGAATGTCACACCCGACTCATTCTTCCCCGACAGTCGTGCGAAGGACGCTGAAGATGTGCTCCGAAGGGCAGAAAAGATGGTGGCAGAAGGCGCCACAATCCTGGACATCGGAGGCTGCAGTACACGCCCTGGTAGCAAAGCACCCAGCGAGGAAGAGGAATGGCAGCGACTGTTTCCTGGATTAGAAGCTGTTCGAAAAGCACTGCCAGAGGTTCCTTTAAGCGTTGACACCTTTCGTGCAGTTGTGGCGCGCCGTTGCGTACAAGAGTTCGGCGTAGAGATTATCAATGATATCAGTGGAGGCGATGCTGACCATGCTATGTTCGAAACTATAGCTGAGTTAGGAGTCGCCTATGTTTTGACACATAACGATTCCGCTCTCTCCCAGCATCCAGACCTCTCGCCCGAAGAAGTCCTGAGTTCTGTGGCACGTTATCTGGCCGGACGCATTCAGCGTTTGCAGGAGTTGGGTGTGGCGGATATCATTCTCGACCCCGGCTATGGTTTCGGAAAAACATTGCAGCAGAACTATGCTTTGGTACATTCCCTACCAGACCTCATCCGTTGTTTCGACACCTATCCCATACTTATCGGTTTCTCACGCAAATCCATGATCTACCACCTGCTGGATTCCGCTCCTGAGGAAGCGCTGACAGGCACTGTCGCATTGAATACTCTGGCACTACAGGCTGGCGCACATATCCTTCGGGTGCATGATGTGCGCGAGGCCGTTGAAACCGTAAAAGTATGGAAGGCCACACAAATTGGCATTCAACATTAGTTCATTTATTAGTATTATTAATCCGTGTTCATCTCCCTTGGAATAAAAGACCTGATAGATATCCTGCTGGTGGCTGTACTATTGTACTACGCCTACCGCCTGATGAAGGAATCCCGTTCGCTGAACATCTTCTTTGGTGTTCTTGTCTTTGTGGTGTTCTGGCTCTTTGTTTCGCAGATTGTGGAGATGCGTCTTTTGGGAACCTTATTGGACCGCGTTGTCAGTGTAGGAGCCATCGCCTTGCTGATACTGTTTCAGGATGAAATCCGTAAGTTCTTTTATTCTATTGGTACGCACCCTCGTGTAAGGTCTGCACTACGTTTCTTCAGTGGTGAAAAGAAACAGTCGCATACTCGAGAGGACATCATGCCCATTGTGTTGGCTTGTCTGTCAATGTCCAAACAGAAAGTCGGAGCACTGATTGTCATGCAGCGCTCCCTTCCCTTGAACGATTTTATCAGGTCTGGGGAATTGCTCGATGCACGTATCAGCCAGCGCCTTATCGAGAATATCTTCTTCAAGAATTCCCCCCTCCACGACGGAGGTATGATTATCTCGCATAAGCGCATCACTGCTGCGGGGTGCATTCTCCCTGTTGCCCATGACCTTAGCCTACCAAAAGAACTGGGATTGCGCCATCGCGCTGCCCTCGGTATTTCACAAGAGACTGACGCGCTGGCAATCGTCGTCTCTGAGGAAACAGGAAATATCTCCATCGCCTTTCGAGGCTCTTTCCAATTGCGCATAAGTGCAGAGGATTTAGAGCGTATACTGACGGAGGACTCGTTTTAGAATGTAAATTGGATAATTAAATTATTGTCATGGAAAAGGAACAAGAACAGATTGGGCTGCCCGACAATGCTTTTCGCGTGTTGAAGGAAGGCGAAGTATATGAACCACTGATGCGCGCCGACAGGGAATACCCGGAGGTAACCGCATGGAGTGTCGCATGGGGTATCGTGATGGCAGTTCTTTTCTCAGCAGCTGCCGCATACCTTGGGCTGAAAGTGGGACAGGTGTTCGAAGCCGCTATCCCCATTGCCATCATTGCCGTAGGCGTCAGTACGGTCGCACGTCGACGAGGTGCCCTGGGCGAGAACGTTATCATCCAAAGCATCGGTGCTTGTTCTGGGAGTGTTGTTGCTGGTGCCATCTTCACCTTGCCGGCACTCTATATCCTTCAAGCCAAATACCCAGAGATGACGGCCGATTTCATGAGCATCTTCCTCAGTTCACTGCTAGGAGGTGTGCTCGGAATATTGTTTATGATTCCTTTCCGCAAATACTTCGTAAAGGATATGCACGGTAAATATCCTTTCCCTGAAGCCACAGCCACAACACAAGTATTGATCAGCGGACAGAAAGGCGGCAACCAAGCCAAGCCCCTCTTAATAGCAGGATTGGTCGGTGGCCTGTATGACTTCATTGTCGCCACCTTCGGCTGGTGGAACGAGAATTTCACGACACGTTGCATGGCTTGGGGGGAGACCGTAGCAGAGAAGGCCAAACTTGTCTTTAAAGTCAACACCGGTGCTGCTGTTCTCGGACTGGGATATATTGTCGGTCTGAAATATGCCTCCATTATCACGATAGGTTCCCTTTGTGTATGGTGGATTATCGTTCCTGGTCTAGCCCTTTTATTCCCCGACACCGTCCTTAATCAGTGGGACCCTTCCATCACTACCGCTGTCGGTGACATGTCACCCGAACAGATCTTCCGTGCCTACGGAAAGAGTATTGGTATCGGAGGTATAGCCATGGCAGGACTCATCGGAATTTGGAAAAGTCGAGGAATCATCGTAGAGGCTGTAAAGAGAATCGGGAAATCCAATCCCTCACATATAGAAGGTGAAAACTCTGAAAGGAATGAAAATATTGCCGGAACAACCCGCACCGATCGAGACCTGCCTATCCGCATTATCGGTTTCGGTGCTCTACTGACCATCATCGTCACCTTCCTGTTCTTCTGGCTGGGCGTGATGCAAGGAAACCTGCTGTTTGCATTAGTCGGCATCGTGCTGGTTGCTTTCATTGCCTTTCTATTTACCACCGTGGCTGCTAATGCCATCGCCATCGTCGGTAGTAATCCTGTGAGCGGAATGACCTTGATGACACTTATCTTGGCTTCCGTGGTGATGGTGGCCGTGGGACTGAGTGGAACAGGTGGTATGGTAGCGGCACTGATCATGGGCGGTGTCGTCTGCACGTCTTTGAGTGTGGCTGGCTCGTTCATTACCGACCTGAAGATTGGTTATTGGTTAGGCACAACACCGGCAAAGCAAGAGACATGGAAGTTCCTCGGTGTTCTTGTTTCTGCAGCCACTGTTGGCGGTGTAATGATACTACTCAACGAAACTTATGACTTCGCCTCTGGTGAGTTAGCAGCTCCCCAAGCCAATGCGATGGCAGCCGTCATTGAGCCTCTGATGAGCGGCGTGGGGGCACCTTGGATCTTGTATGCCATCGGTGCCGTGCTGGCGCTGATCCTGACATGGTGTGGCGTACCCGCCCTGGCCTTTGCCCTCGGCATGTTTATTCCTCTGGAGCTGAACGTGCCGCTGGTAGTGGGTGGTGCCATCAGCTGGTATGTCACCTCGCGCTCCAAGGACGAGTCTCTGAACAAAGCACGCGGCGAGCGAGGTACCCTGCTGGCTTCTGGATTTATCGCTGGGGGCGCACTTATGGGAGTAATCTCCGCCTTGTTGCGCTACCTGAACTTTAACCCCATTCAGGAGTCATGGCTTTCAAATCCGCTTTCAGAGGTTTGCTCCCTCGCAGCATATGCCCTGCTTATCCTTTATATGGTAAAGGCAAGTATGATGAATAAAGTTAAATAAGAACAAAAGAATGAACATCATTATAAAACCTATGAAACACCTATGATTATGAAAAAATCTTTGCTAACGGCCTGTCTTCTGCTGCTCGCTTTTGCAGCAAGTGCTGCCACCGAATGGCAGCGCCTTTCGGCCAAACTAATGACTCCTTGGGGCGAAGCCATTGACCCCGCGAATGTATGGCAGGAATATCCTCGTCCGCAGATGGTACGTGGAGCATGGATAAACCTCAATGGACCGTGGGAATATTTCCGCCGTAACAACAGCGTGAAAATGACCTACGAGAACAACAAGAACAATTTCAAGAAAACCATCCTCGTGCCTTTTGGCGTGGAATCAGCTCTCTCCGGCATCATGGAGACGGACTACTCCAGTGTTGCCAACTCCACATTGATGTATCGACGTACATTTACTCTCACAAATGAATTTCAGGGCAAACGCACACTTCTGCATTTTGGTGCTGTAGACTGGCGTTGCGTCGTATGGATCAATGGTACAGAAGTTGGAGAACATCAAGGTGGAAGCGATCCCTTCACCTTTGATATTACCGAAGCTCTGACCAATGACGGTGAACAAGAACTGCAAGTGGCCGTCTATGACCCCAGCAGCCGTGGCGGACAGCCTATCGGCAAACAAACCATCAACCCAAGCAGTATATGGTATACCAGCTGCAGCGGTATTTGGCAGACAGTATGGCTCGAAGCTGTGAATGCTGCACATATTAAACGTTATGAAGTCGTTCCCGATGCAGCAAGTGGCACAGCCCGTATCAAGGTCATCGCCACGGACCCCACCTGTAAGTTCAAGCTCACAGCATTCGATGGCGAGCGAACAGTCGCCTCTTCTGAAGAGACCCCTGTGGGCGAGGAGGTTACGCTCACTATCCCCGATGCCAAATTGTGGACACCCGACACTCCTTTTATCTACGATCTGGATATCACCCTCATCGGTGCAGACACTGAAGAATGTGACCACGTTAAAGGTTATTTCGGATTGCGCACACTCTCGAAAGGGATGGTTGATGGGCATCCCGCCTTCCTGCTCAACGGTAAACCTATATTCATGATTGGTCCGTTGGACCAAGGTTGGTGGCCCGATGGTTTACTGACTCCCCCTTCCTACGAAGCCATGATCTATGACTTGAAGACAATTAAGTCACTGGGCATGAACATGGTTCGTAAGCATATTAAGGTAGAGAACGACCTTTGGTATGAATGGTGCGACCGTAACGGACTCATCGTCTGGCAGGATATGCCCAGTGGGGGCTCCAGCGGAAGCATCGGCTCGAAAGAAGAAATTCAACAAAACTTCTACGATGAGTGCCTGCATATTGTCACAGCACTGAAGCAGCACCCCTGTATAGGAGTTTGGGTGCCCTATAATGAAGGATGGGGACAGGACGCGAATGCAGGACCTGATCATACTGTACGGGGCTACCTTGTTGTTCGCAACGCTGATGCCGACCACGGACGCCTCATGAATGCTGCTTCCGGATGGACTGACTTCGAGATTGGCGACATTGCTGATGCACATAGCTATCCCTCGCCTAACGGACAGGCCAACAGTCGCAATGACCGCATCAATGTCTGCGGAGAATACGGAGGAATCACCCTGATGATTGAAGGGCATCTCTGGGCGGGAAGTCAACAAACCTACACACAGGTGAGCAATAGCGATGACTATACAGAACGTTTCAATCAGTACACCTTTGCTCTGCAAGCCCTCCAATATACCAAAGGTCTCTGGGCTGGTGTCTACACACAAATCACTGATGTGGAGCAGGAAGTAAACGGCATCCTTACCTACGACCGCAAAGTTCTGAAGATCAACGACGAGCAACTGGCATCTATCCGTGCAAAGATTGAGCAGACCATCAACAGCCGCATGGCCAATGCCAAGAGTGTGGTATCTGCTGGTGATAATTCCGAAAACATATCTTGGCGATATACTACCAACGAACCTGAAGAAGACTGGATGATGCCCGAATTCTCGGATTCCAGATGGAAAAGAGGAATGGCTGGATTCGGCGATATCAGCCAGCCCGATGCCCGTGTACGAACAAGCTGGAGCACACCGGAGATTTGGATTCGGCGTCGCTTCCGTTTCTCAAACGTCAAAGAAGAAAGCCTCCAGGATCTCTGCCTGCGAATGTTCCACGATGAGGATACGGAAGTTTACATCAATGGTGTACTGGCCGTAACCGTCACAGGCTACAACACCACTTACCAACTGTTTGAGCTGAACGAGGCTGTTCGCAAGACTATTAACCTGTCAGGTGAAAACACTATTGCCATTCACACGAAGCAAACCAGCGGCGGACAGTATATTGATGCCGGATTCAGTCTGAGATCCTTCAAAAGTAATGAGACGCTGGTCGTAAAGCCTATCGAGGCTAACATGCCCACGATGGAAGAGGATCCCAAGCAAGCATACCTTCTCTGCTATACCAAGAACGATGACAACCATATGTATTATTCCTATAGCCTCGACGGACTGACCTGGCTGCCACTGAAGGGAGGCCAGAGTGTCTTTGGAGTAAAGGACGGTCAGCCCGATGTACAAGGCCCTTTTCTCTATCGGATGGAAGATGAGCAGGGAAAGACTCGCTTCCATCTCATTCACGGTTTGCCAGATGCGAAAGGGCTCTACCACTGGACATCTCAGGACTTGTTAACCTGGGAGCCAGTCAACGGCACAGATGGAAAAGTTCTCGATGTGAAAGTTCTTTCTCCTGAGATTGGATTTGATCCCGCAACCCAGCATTGGATCTACTATTGGACAAATCTCAGCGAAGGGCAATATGTTCCACTATATACCCGAACAGAAGACTTCGTGAATTTCAGCAAGGTAGTGAGTTATTTTTCCGCCGGTTCCAGTGCCATCGATTTACATATCTTCAAGGACGGCGAAGAATACGTGGCTTTGTTCACGGACCCCGACAATCGTGGTCTATGTACAGCCCACAGCAAGAATTTGAATCCTTCGCAGAGTAAATTCTCGAATGTCAAGAAGGTGTTCAACAACAATTTGAAACTTAAAGCGTCCACCACGATTCCATCTTTCAGCGGCGATGGCTGGCTGATGATGGGTACATTGAATGGGGAGTTCCTACTTGCCTCTGCAGGTTTAGCCGAAGCTAAAAAGTTATCTTGGAGCCTTTATGAGTATGGTTCCTGCGCTGTGCCAGAAGGCATGAACATGGGTAAAGTGCTCATCATCACCCGTTCAGAGTTGTCGCAACTGCTAATGACACTCGACGGCATCGATACTGGAGTTCAGCCTCTGACGCTCATACGTCCGAGACAAGCTACCGACGATGCCGTCTATAACCTCCAGGGACAACGGATTGTCCGTCCTCTTGGTACCACGAACTTGCGCCACGGCATTTATGTCACTCAAGGGCGGAAGATTATGATTAAATAACGACTTATCACACAAAAAACCTAATTTATAAATCATAAAGAATAATTCTACATGTCATTAATTGAGAAAATCATCGCACGTGCGCAGGCAAATCCCCAGCGCATCGTGCTACCCGAAGCCGAGGAAGAGCGTACACTCACTGCGGCAGACAAGGCATTGGCCGACAAGTTGGCAGACATTATCCTCATCGGCAATCCCGATAAGGTCTACGCTTTGGCAAAGAAACACGGGCTAACACACATCGACAAGGCTACACTCATAGACCCGGAAAACTATGAGCGTAGCGAGGAATTGGCACAATTGCTATGCGAGCTTCGCAAGAGCAAAGGTATGACCATTGAGCAGGCCCGCCAATTAGTGAAGAATCCGCTCTATCTGGGCTGCATGATTATCAAGACCGAAGGCGCCGATGGTCAGATTAGCGGCGCCCTTTCCACAACGGGCGAGACACTGCGCCCCGCTCTGCAGATCATCAAGTGCTCTCCGGGTATCACCTGTGTCAGCGGTGCCATGCTCCTCATCACCGACCGTCCAGAGTACGGAGAGGATGGCGTTCTCGTCGTGGGCGATGTGGCAGTGACACCAATGCCCGATGCAGACCAACTCGCTCAGATTGCAGTCTGCACAGCACAGACCGCCAAGAGTGTAGCTGGCTTTGACGATCCCCGCGTTGCCATGCTGAGTTTCTCTACCAAAGGGTCTGCCAAGCACGAAGTGGTGGACAAGGTCATCGAGGCCACCCGTCTGGCCAAGGAGCGTTGCCCCGAATTGAAAGTGGATGGCGAGCTGCAGGCCGATGCCGCCCTCGTGCCCTCTGTGGGTGAGAAGAAGGCTCCCGGCAGCGCCATTGCCGGTCATGCAAATGTCCTAGTCTATCCGAACCTCGAAGTAGGCAACATCAGCTACAAACTTGTCCAGCGTCTGGGCGGAGCCATAGCAATCGGTCCGATCCTTCAAGGTATCGCCCGCCCCGTCAATGACCTCAGCCGCGGCTGTTCTATCGATGATATTTATTACTTGATTGCCATCACAGCCTGTCAGGCTATGGATGCAAAATAATGAATCAATGAAAATACTTGTTTTGAACTGTGGAAGCAGCAGTATAAAATACGCTTTATACAACATGGATGACCGCTCGGTCATCACCAGCGGTGGCATCGAGAAGATCGGGCTGCCCGACTCCTTTATTAAATACAAGGCCAATGGTGAGAAGTTCCAGTTTGAGTCTCCCGTACCCGAACACACCGCTGGTGTGCAACTCATCTTCAAAGTCCTGTCCGAAGGCGAACATGCCGTATTAAGGGACCTCCATGAGATTGATGCCGTAGGACATCGCATGGTGCATGGCGGAGAGAAATTCTCACAAAGTGTACTCCTCACGCCTGAAGTCATGGAGCAGTTTGCGGCTTGCAATGACCTCGCCCCCCTCCACAACCCCGCCAACATCAAAGGTGTCAATGCCGTCAAAGCCCTGTTGCCCGACCTGCCGCAAGTGGGCGTCTTCGATACTGCTTTCCATCAGACCATGCCCGACTACGCTTACATGTACGCCCTACCCTATGAGCTTTACAAGAAACATGGTGTGCGTCGCTATGGTTTCCACGGCACCAGCCACCGTTACGTTTCCCAGCGTGTACTGGAATTTCTGGGGATGCCAAAGGAAGGCTCAAAGATTATCACCTGCCACATCGGGGGCGGAGCTTCTATTGCAGCTGTCAAGGACGGCAAGGTCGTAGATACCTCCATGGGTCTCACACCCCTCGAAGGCCTGATGATGGGCACTCGTTCTGGCGACATTGATGCAGGAGCTGTCACCTTCCTCATGGATAAACTCAACCTCGACACCAAAGGCATCAGCAACCTGCTGAACAAGCAGAGCGGTTTGTTGGGCGTCAGCGAAGGACGCAGTGACTTCCGCGACATCCTCGCAGGCATCGCCGAAGGTAATGACCTCGCCAGATTGGCCAAGGAGATGTACACCTATCGCATCAAGAAATACATCGGTTCCTACGCCGCAGCCATGGGAGGTGTGGATGTCATCCTCTTCACTGCCGGTGCTGGTGAAAACCAGTACGAGGTTCGCGAAGGTGCCACACGTGGCCTGGAGTTCCTCGGTGTGGAGCTTGACAATGAGAAGAACCGCGCCTGTCGTGCCACCGAAGCCATTATCAGCAAGGACTCTTCCCGCGTGAAAGTCTGCGTCATTCCCACCGATGAGGAACTGATGATTGCTATGGACACGCTGGCTTTAGTCTCATAGTATTCCACTTCTCACTCTTTTAGTATTCCTTTAAATACAGATGCGATATTCCATCATCATTCCTGTTTTCAACCGCCCCGATGAGGTGGACGAGTTGCTGGACAGCCTGTGTGAGCAGACCTGCCATGACTTCGACGTCCACATCGTCGAGGACGGGAGTGATGTTCCGTGCAAGGAGGTTTGCGACCGCTATGCCGACCACCTTCCACTACATTATTATATAAAAGAGAATGGTGGGCCCGGCGCCGCCCGCAACTATGGTGCCGAGCACGCTGACGGCGATTACTTCATCGTACTCGATTCCGATGTAGTACTGCCACCTGGTTACCTATCCGCTATAGAAGAGGAACTGACACAGCATCCCTGCGATGCATTCGGAGGCCCCGACCGCGCACACCCCGACTTCACCCCTGTACAAAAGGCTATCAGCTACTCCATGACGTCCTTCTTCACTACGGGTGGAATTCGTGGCGGCAAACAGAAACTCGACAAGTTCTATCCCCGTTCCTTCAATATGGGCGTGAGCAGGGAACTGTGGCAGCAACTGGGCGGCTTTCGAGCCATGCGCTTCGGTGAAGATATCGATTTCAGCTATCGCATTTGCAAGGCAGGTGCCCGCTGCCGCCTGTTCCCAGAAGCTTGGGTGTGGCACAAGCGTCGCACAGACTTCGGAAAATTCTTCCGCCAAGTGCGCAACTCTGGCACCGCCCGCATCAACCTGCATCTGTTGCATCCAGGTTCAATGAAGTTTGTACATACGCTGCCTGCGGTCTTCACGGTGGGTTGCATGTTGCTGGTCATCCCCTTCATGTTTGGATTAGTGCTGGCAATCATGGGTGGATTATCCGTATGGCAACAGCAATACATGGAACCTGGCTGCAACATGGGATGGGTAGCAGTTTTCTTCGGCGGAGTTATCATGCTGATCTCACTGCTGCCTCTCTTACTCTACTCCCTTCTTATCCTCATAGATTCTTCCATTCGCAACCACAGCCTTTGGGTCGGGATTCTATCCATCCCAGCTTCCTTCATCCAGCTCCTGGGCTATGGTTTAGGGTTCCTCTCTGCCTTCTGGAAACGCATAGTCCTGAAGAAGAAAGAAGAGGGATTCGACAACAACGAGCGACTCTATAAATGAACATCAAGTCCCTTCCATCCGACGAGCGACCACGCGAACGCTTGATAGACCAGGGTGCCGAAGCGCTCTCGCCTGCAGAACTGCTGGCCATCCTCATTGGTTCCGGCAATTCAGAAGAGAGTGCTGTGCAACTGATGCAGCGGCTGCTCTCTGACTGTGGGGGAAGTCTGAAAGCGCTCAGCCGCTTATCGCTGTCCGACCTGACGAAAAACTATAAGGGACTGGGGCCTGCCAAGGCTGTGACCATCCTCGCTGCCTGCGAACTTGGCAAGCGTCGCATGATGGAAACAGCGGCTGAGAAACGCCACATCAAGGACTCTACCGACCTATATAATATAATGTACCCGCGCATGCGCGACCTCCCCCACGAAGAATGCTATGCCCTATACCTTCGAGCTGACTATAGCCTTGAGGGACAACCCTTTCTCATCAGTAAAGGCGGCATAACAGGTACACAAGTAGACATTCGTCTCGTCCTAAGAGAGGCACTCATCCGCCAGACTCCTACCCTCGTCCTCGCCCACAATCATCCGTCGGGCAGTAAACGTCCCAGCAATGAGGACAACCAGCTCACAGAACGCCTCGCCCGTTCCTGCAAACTCATGAACATCAAGTTGCTGGATCACGTCATTATCACAGATGGCGACTACTATAGCTATCGGGAGCAGGGACAGTTATGTTAAGCAGAAAATATTATTCATCTGATTCGTCAATCATCAATCATAAATCCGTTAATGACTATGACCTTCACCGAACTCGCACGCCCCATCTTCGACAGGGCTATAGCCGACTACCATCTGACAGATAACGTCGATACCCCCATTCAGAATCCCTATGCTGCAGGAACCATCGAGGCAGACCTCTACCGCAAGAGCTGGATTGACACCGTACAATGGCACTTCGAGGATATCATCCGCGACCCGCAGATCGACCCCGCCGCAGCCCTGGTGCTGAAGCGTCGTATCGACAAGAGTAACCAGGACCGTACGGATTTGGTAGAAACCATCGACAGCTATTTCTTCACGAAGTACCACTGCATCGTACCGCAGGCCGATGCCACAATTAACACCGAGAGCCCAGCCTGGGCCATCGACCGATTGAGCATCCTCGCTTTGAAGATCTACCACATGCATGAACAAGTGCAGCGCACAGATGCTTCAGAGGAGCATCGTGCCACATGCCAAAAGAAACTCGATGTACTTCTCGAACAGCAAGTAGACCTCAGCACCGCTATCGACCAATTGTTGGCAGATATCGAGGCCGGGCGTAAATGGATGAAGGTCTACAAGCAGATGAAAATGTACAACGATCCCTCCACCAACCCGGTACTCTACGGCTGTGTCTCGCCTTCCAAGTAGTTGTTCAGGTGTATGCTTTGCCCGTCGAAAACGGCATAGGTAAACTGCGAAATCCAATCGCCAAGGATGATGACCCTTGACTCTCTTGAGAGGAAGAGGTCAAGTTCTATATGGCGATGACCAAAGATGAAATAGTTCACATCAGGGTGCCCACATAAGTAGTCCTTGGCGAAGAGCACAAGGGGCTCATGATCCTCGCCAAGATAGGTGGGCGGTTCCTCTGCCTCGTACTTAAGACGGCTATGTTTTGCCCAACGTAATCCCAGTTCAACACCCCAACGGGGATGCAGTGCTGAGAAGCACACCTGAGCCAGACGATTGTGGAACAGCCAACGAAGGAACTTAAACGTACGGTTGGGATCGCCCAAACCGTCTCCATGAGCAAGGAAGAACAGTTTGTCGGCCAGCTCTACGGTGATGGGCTGGCGGTGAATGATACAGCCGCACTCGCGCTCCAGATAGTCGTAAGCCCAGATATCATGGTTGCCCGTGAAGAAATGTACTTCCACACCAAGGTCTGTGAGTTCACTGACCTTACCGAGGAAACGCGTATAACCTTTCGGCACCACGAGCTTATATTCGTACCAAAAGTCGAACATATCACCCAGCAGATACACGGCACCGGCCTTTTCCTTTATACTGTCGAGGAAACGGACAAGACGCCGCTCCTGTGTGCGCCCGTGTTTAAGAGCGCGGCTGCCCAGATGAGCATCAGAGAGAAAGTAGATCGGTTTCATAGCAGTCCCAGTTCCAGTTTAGCTTCTTCGGTCATCATATCCTGCGTCCACTCCGGTTCAAAGACGAGATTAACATTCACCGTTGCGAGGCCCTCAATGGTCTCCAGCTTCTGTCGTACATCCTCAAGGATGAAATCAGCCATAGGACATGAGGGGGCTGTCATGGTCATATCGACATCTAGTTGCGTAAGATCGTCGTTGAGTTCAATGCGGTAGATGAGTCCCAAGTCATAGACATTAACAGGTATCTCGGGATCATAAACCGTCTTCAACATTTCCACGACACGCTCTTCGATTTTTAGTTTATCCATATCATCATTTTGCAATTGTGGTACAAAGTAAGATATTTTTCCCCTGCTTTGCAAACAAATGGGCATTTTTCTTTCAAAAACTGCCTCTTTGAGCAAAAAACAAAGGTTAAAAGGCTGTAAATATTATGTTTTCTCGAAAAAACAAACTACATTTGCAACCAAATTACAATGCTTCAACAAAAACTGACAACAAATGAAAAAGAGATTCTTACTCCTCATCGCGCTGTGTAGCCTGGCTCACATGACATTCGCCCAGCGCCAGACCGACCACCTCGACCGCGGCCTCGTGGCCATGAAAGTTTCTGGTGGCGTATACCTGAGTTGGCGCATCCTCGCCGAAGAATACTATGACGTGACCTACAACGTCTATCGCGACGGAACTAAGATTACCGATGAGCCTATCTCAGTCTCCAACTTCACAGACAAGAGCGGCACCACCAGTTCAAAGTACACGGTAGCGGCAGTCATCGGCGGCAAGGAACAGGACCAATGCCAGGCTCCCGACGTATGGGCCAGTAGCTACAAGGAAATCCGACTGACGCACAAAGGTATCAAGAGTACACTCATCCCCAACGATGCTTGTTGCGCTGATGTCGACGGTGATGGCGAGCTGGAAATCCTTATGAAGTTCGACAACTGGAGCGAAATCGAGCAGTCCTACCCGAAGAACGGCCCCAAGGTTGGCGGCGTAGACACGAAGGAATACAGCATCTTCGAAGTGTTGAAGCAGGACGGCACCCGTCTCTGGTGGGTCAACTGCGGCCCCAATATGGGTGATTTCCAAAACAATGAGCAGAACATCGTGGCCTACGACTGGGACGGCGACGGCAAAGCCGAAGCCATTATGCGCGCTGCCGACGGCACCGTCATCCACAAAGCCGACGGCACCACCTACACCGTAGGCGAGAAAAACGTCAACTACCGCGCAGCCACTGGTGGCGGCACCAATTGGTTCATGCACGACGGCGCGGAATACCTTGTTTATATGAATGGCGCTACGGGCGAAGTCTATCAGTGCATCGACTACCCGCTGAAGCGACTGGAAAACGGTGAGAACGACCTCAATGCCGCCTGGGGCGACGGGTATGGTCACCGTTCGTCGAAGCATTTCTTCGGCGCCCCCTACTTCGACGGCAAGAAACCGAGTATCTTCCTTGCCCGAGGCATCTACACCCGCCACAAGATGATTGCCTACGACGTGGACCCCGCCACCCATAAACTGAAGGTGCGTTGGCAGTGGTATTGCAATGCCAACGGTCCTTGGAAGGGCAACGGTTACCACAACTACTGCGTGGCCGATGTCGATTGGGACGGACGCGATGAGATCATCTTTGGCAATATGGTCATTGATGACAACGGCAAGGGACTCTCCACCACAGGCTTGGGGCACGGAGATGCAGAACATGTGGGCGACTTGAATCCTTACATCCACGGTCATGAGATTTATGCTTGCCTGGAAGACCATCCTGGCAACAACTACCGCGATGCCACCACCTCCAAGATCTACCACCGCTTTGTTGCGGGCAACGATGATGGCCGCTGCATGGCTGGCAACTTCACCAACGCTTTTCCTGGCGGCTTGGGGCATTCCGCCCGCGAGGGAGCTATCTCGCTCATTACCAACGAAGCCGTCAGCGGACTCGATGCGACCGGAGTCGATCAGAACTTCCGCATCTATTGGGATGGCGACCTCTGCGAGGAATCCTTCAACTATATCAACGGTAAGAATACCGAAGGATGCATTCATAAGCATGGTAGCTGGACGCCCATCTACACCTGTGCCGGCTCGCTGACGAACAACGACACCAAGGGCACTCCCTGCTATCAAGGTGACATTCTCGGCGACTGGCGCGAGGAAATCATCATGCGCACTGCCAACAACAACATCCGCATCTATTCCACCCCTACAGCCACCAAGTTCCGCAACTACTCGCTCTGGCACGACCACCAGTACCGCAACGCTATGGTGTGGCAAATGTGTGGCTACAATCAGCCCCCTCGTCCAAGCTACTACCTCGGCGAGATCGAGGGCATCACACTCGCTCCCCCGCCCTTGACAACCACAGGCCGCACCATTGTTGCGGATGGTTCGTCCATCGGCACCGCCTTCAACGGCCAGCATGTACTCTTCCACGAGAACAAGAACGCCAGTGTCAGCATCGAAGCAGGTGCCGCACCCGAGGTGCTCACTTTCAACGTGCCCACCTGGGTACAGGGCACAGCCCCCAGCGAGTGTACCACACAAAACACCGAAATCAAGTACACCACCTTCACGTGCTCTGTCACGGGTGGCGGCATCTCTGGCAGCGGACGCCTTGTCAAGCAGGGCGACGGCATCCTCACCCTGCCGAAAACCGACTTCAACCATACGGGCGAAACCAACGTCTGGGCTGGCACCCTGAACTTCGACGGCACCATGAAGCAGTCGCCGCTGTGGCTGAACCGCTTTGCAGAACTCAATTCCAACGGTGGCGAATTCCTCAGCATCCGAGCTGATTATGGTGCTGTCATCCGTCCCGGAGGTGCCGACCAGCGCGGCGACATCACCACGGGTGAACTGTCCCTGGGCTTCGGATCACGTATCATCGTGGATATCTATTCCGATGGTGCAGCCGCCGATTGCATCCACACCTCCAAACTCGTCATCGAACGCAAGACAGGCACCGCCTGGATCAAAGCCGGTCCCACTTACCTCATGCCTGTCGTCGAGGTCGTAGGCCATCCTGCTTCAGGTCAGCAGACCGTTAAGCCAGGCAAATACATCATTGCCGAAGTGGGCACGCTCGAGGGCAACGTCGAAGACCTCTTGCTCGAAGGCCTCCCAACATTGAAGAAAAAGCTCTACATCGAGGACGGAAAACTCATCATGGAAATCATGAACTTGCGCGCCCCCGCCACCATAACCTGGAGCGGCACAGCAAGTAACCAATGGGATTTTGCCGAAACGGCAAACTTCATCGATGGTGCGGCAGAAGCCCAGACCTTTGTCTCTGGTGATAATGTCGTCTTCAACGACGATGCCACCTCCAGGACCGTATCCGTTGTCGGCAGCGTATATCCTGCTTCCTTCACGGTGGACAACACCTCCGCCTACACCTTCAGCGGAGTAGGTGCCATCGAGGGTTCTGCCCAGTTCATCAAGCAGGGTACGGGCATAGTCACCATGAGCGGCACCAACACCTACACGGGCGGCAACTACCTGAAGGGCGGCACCGTGAAGGTCACTCAGCTTGCCAATCAGTATAACGCAGCCGGCAACCTCGGCGCCATCACCACCAACGCCAACCTCTTCACAATGGAGAACGGTGCCACGCTGCAGACCACCGCTGCTGTGGAACAGGGTTCACCGATGAAGATGGTGGGCACCGAAGGCGGAGCCATCAACAACAGCGCCGACTTCCGTATGTCGGCAGCCCTCTCCGGCTCCCAACTCACCAAGAAAGGTGCAGGTTGTCTCTTCACCACCGTCAGCGGGTCACTCTCACGACTCGTCATCACCGCAGGTTCCGTAGCCGCTCAGGCAGGCAATCCTGCCACCACCGTCGAGATGCAGGGTGGCACGCTTTGGGACGATGCGCAGGCCACCTCCCACGGTATCTACATCCCCAAGGGTAAATCTGCCACCTGGCAGCTCTCCAACGTTTACTACACCGCCTACGCCAACAAGCTCACTGGCGAAGGCACCCTGACCATCGTTCCCCGCAACACCGTCAGCCGCGTGCGCATCGTTGGCGACTGGAGCCAGTTCCAAGGCACCGTCAGGCACACCAATAAGGACATCTGGCTGCCCCTCGACGCTTCCGGCGGTATCGCCAAGGGCACCCTCGACATTGCTGAAGGTTGCACCGTAACCAATGTCGCCAAGAGCTTCGCCATAGGTCGCCTTACGGGCAAAGGCTCGCTGGCTCATCCCGTGGCAAACTTCCAGAACAAGAATGCTGTCAGCGGCAGCAACACCTGGAATGTGGGCAACGACGATCTGGGCGACTTCACCTTCGACGGCACCTTCACAGACGACGGCGGCAACAATAAATGTATCTTCGTTAAAATCGGATCCTGCAAGATGACCGTCAGCGGCAAGAGCACACACTCCGGTACCACAACCGTGAAGGCGGGTGAACTCTGTCTGAAGGCTGGTGCACAGCTTGGAACAGGTACACTCACTGTGGCCAAGGATGCCATGCTGTCGGGTGTCACTTCCACCACAGTCCCCCTCACCAACAGCTCCGTCACCCTGCAGTCAGGTGCTACTCTTCGAGTTGGCGCAAGCGCCACTGCCACTTCCGGCCTGATGAGTTTTGGCGGCAAGAACCTCACTATTCCCCGCGGAGCCACCCTGCAGCTCGCAGTAGCCCGCAACGCCACCGCCACCGCCACGGGCGGCACCAGCATCCAGAAGATTGGCAAGCTGACCATGAACGGCACCATCCAGCTGACCATACCTGAGAGCCATACCCTTGCCGTCGGCGACAGCGTTCTCCTTTGGAAGGATGTCACCTCCTTCAGCGGCTCACCCGAGCTGGCCAGCTACTACATCTCCCCTGGCCTCTTCTGGGATGACAGCGACATTGCCCGCGGCATCCTCCGTGTGACAGATGTCGCACCCGTCGGCATATCCGATCTCGTCAACAGCAAGGCAGACGACACTTGGTATGACCTCAGCGGTCGTCCCGTGCAGACCCCGCGCCGCGGCCAGACCTATATCTTCCGCGGTCGTCGCGTGAAAGTGGCCAAATAAGACAACAGACTCACTCTAAATAATTTGGTTATGAAACTCGCAGAAGCATTAAGCATCCGCAAAGACTTGCAGAAACGCATCTTTCAGATCGAGAAACGTTTAGAAGACAATGTAAAGGTTCAGGAAGGCGACGAGCCTGCCGAAAATCCCGAGGAGCTGATGAAAGAACTGGATGGTTGTCTGAACAGGTTAGAGGAGCTGATATGGCACATCAACCTGACCAACGTACAGACTGTCAACGAGGCAGGCAAGACCATAACACAGATGATTGCAGAGAAAGACGTCCTGACCATGCGCATCTCCGCTCTGCGCGACACTTTCGAAAAAGCATCATCGCAACGGGAACGCTACTCCCATTCCGAGATAAAGATGGTAACGGTAGTGGATGTCAAGCAGCTGGGCAAGCAGATTGATGAATACTCCGCCAAATTGCGAAAACTTGACATTGAAATTCAAACGTTGAACTTCCAAACCGAACTCCTCTGATTCCTGTCGGGAGACATCCGCTTTCATTGGGCGAACTGAACTTTTATTACATTATTGGTATGTAAATTAATGTCAGGAGCAGGCATTCGACTCAGTAGAGTTATCATGGAGCAAGCTCGGCACGTCAGCATACGAATGCATCGCTCATTTAGCACATCGCACGACCTCCAGTTGACTTTGACTGTCGGATGTCTCCTTTTCTAAATAACCCGAGAAATATAACCTTTCCCTCGTTTCCTTCAAACAAAATGTTGGAGACGAGTTGAACTGCATCCAAAATGACTTTATCTGCGGTTCTAAGAGTCTTTTGATGCGTTTTAGTTCCGCTTTGGGCGCAAAAATTATATATTTTGTCCGCATTTAACCATTTTTCTCGCGCCCGTTCCTTATATATAGAACTTTTTTCATTATTTTTGTCCGCATAATAGGGCATTCAATAGGTTTTTCCAGCCTGAATTGTGCCCAAAATGTTTGAGAATGGATGTTCGAAGAAAGATGGAAAAAGATATATGACAAAGATAAAAGCACGCGAGAGCCAGAATGTTGAATACAAGAGTAGCTGGCATGACGAATACCTGAAGTGGATTTGCGGCTTCGCAAATGCGCAGGGTGCCGTCATGTATTTCGGTGTGAATAACGACCATGAAGTTGTTGGTTTGGATAATGTTGACCGCCTGATGGAGGACATCCCCAACAAGATTGTCACCACTATGGGCATCGTTGTTGATGTGAACCTACTCGAGCAGGATGGATTGGAATACATCGAAGTGGTGATAGAGGCCAGCAATATCCCCATCAACTATCGCGGCAAGTACTACTACCGCTCCGGCAGTACCATGCAGGAACTACGCGGCCCAGCCCTCCAGCAGTTTGTGCTGAAGAAGATGGGTCGCTCGTGGGACGATGTGACCAACGACCGAGCCAAGATAGATGATATTGACCGTGATGCTATTGACTATTTCCTCCGCAAAGGCATCGATGCGCAGCGTATCCCCGAGGATCAGCGAAATTCATCTACCGTTGATGTGCTTTCAAGCCTTGGTCTGGTGGATGACAATGGCGGTCTGAAGAATGCAGCCATCCTCCTATTCAGCAAGAAGCCTCAGAAGTTCTTCCCCAGTGCGCAATTCAAGATTGGTCGCTTCGGTCGTGACGAGGCAGACCTGATGTTCCAAGATGTGATAGAAGGCAATATCATTCAGATGGCCGACCGTGCGATGGACATTCTACAAGCCAAGTACTTGGTGTCACCTGTGCGATTTGAAGGCATGCAGCGCTATGAGAAATTGGAGATACCCAAGGAAGCCATGCGAGAAATTCTCTACAACGCCATCGCTCATAAGGATTATACGGGTCCGGATATTCAAATGCATGTATATGATGATCATCTGGAGATTTGGAATGAAGGAGAGTTGCCTATGGGTTATTCTCAGGAGACACTTTATGGGAATCATTCTTCCAAACCTCGCAACCTGAACATCGCCAACGCCTTCTTCAAGGCAGGCTTCATCGATACCTGGGGGCGTGGCTATAAGAAAATTCGTGAGGGCTTTGAGCCTGCCGGCATTCCCATGCCCAAAGTGGAGAACTTCTGCGGCGGCGTGCAGGTGTCGATAGAACGTACCCAGTTTATGAAGATGTTGAATGTCCGTGATGTCGGAAAAGATGTCGGAAAAGGTGGTGGTAATGTCACCAGTAGTGACACCAGTGATGTCACCAGTGATGTCGGTAGCATGTCGGTAGTGCAACTCACTGAACGACAGAAGAAAATATGCGAAATGATAAAAAAGGACTCACGAGTTTCTGTGAAAGAAATGTCACTAGTTTTGTCACTAGTTGAAAGGACTATAAAGCGTGACCTTGCAGACATGCAGAAGAAGGGCGTTCTGATTCGAGAGGGCAACACAAGTGCCGGCCATTGGATAGTCCTACTCAAGAAACCAGAAGGCTAATTTATCCTGAGCCTGTCGAAGGAGGGCATAGCGAAACATGAACCCTGAACCCTGAATCCTGAACCCATCATTTGGCTTATACCCTCGAAGATGGTTTGGAGATGGAAGATGTAAACAACAACAAATGAGAAAACAAGATATAGAAGAATTCGTTTCTTTCGTCAAGAATGATTTGTATGGCGATGAAAGAGGTCAGGCACAGACTTTCTGTGACCGCTTGTTCCGCGCTTATGGGCAAAAGGGAATCTACGAGGCTCAAGGCAAGTTAGAGGCACGTATCAAAATTGCCGATACCAATACAACGAACTACATTGATTGCCTCTGGAGTCCGCCAGGAAAAGACGGAGTCCTGATAGAGATGAAGAAGAAGGAAATCAAGGACTTGGAATCTCATTTACCGCAAGCCCGTGACTACTGGGATAACCTCAAACCTACTATTGATATTGGGCCTGGTTGCAGAAAACCCCGTTATGTGATACTCTGCAACTTCGAGCGCTTTGTCATCTATGACGAGTTCAACAAAGTTGACGAAGTGACCATTGATGAACTTCCAGAAAGATACACTTGCATGAGTTTCTTGGAGGGAAATACTCCAATCTTTAATAACAACACGGAAAGTGTATCTAAGGAAGCTGCTAATCTGATTGGAGAGCTTTACCAGTATCTCACATTTGAAAAGAAAGAAGATGTCACTCGTACCCAGCACTTCATCCTACAATGCGTACTGGCTTTGTTCTCTGAAGATATTGAATTACTACCCAAGGGGTTCTTTACTCAAATTCTGCAAGATTGCCTCGATGGAAAGGCAAATCCATACGATGAGATAAGTAATCTGTTCCGTCAGATGGCGAGCGAGAGACCTGCAAGAGGTGGAAAGTTCAAAGATATCCGTTACTTCAATGGCGGTTTGTTCAAAGATGTTGACATTGTTGACGTTGATGAGCATTGCCTGAAAGTGCTTAAAGAGGTTGCCGATAAAGACTGGACAAACGTCAATCCTTCCATTTTTGGTGCTCTATTTGAAGGTACAATGCGTTCAAATGAACGTCATAAGTATGGAGCGCATTTTACAAGTGAACAGGACATGATGCGTGTAATTACGCCTACCATCATCCGCCCTTGGAAAGAAAAGATTGCCAAAGCAAAAACCATAGATGAACTGAAGGATGTGCGTCGTCAGATGGGTGAGTATCGTGTGCTTGACCCTGCATGTGGATGTGGTAACTTCCTGTTTGTGGCTTATCGCGAAATGAAGGATTTGGAGTGTCAGGTTATCGACCGGCTCTTTGAGTTCCCGAGTATCAACAGTAAATCTTTCCCTTTCGGATCAGTCATCAGCACCAAACAGTTCTTTGGAATAGATGTTCAACCAATGGCTGTTGAACTGGCAAAGATGACTATGATGATTGCCAAGGAACTTTGCGAGACCAATTATCAGAAGCGCATCTCTCAACATTATGGCAGTTCTTTCAATTTCGACAGTACGCTACCTCTTGACAATATGGACGAAAACATTCTGTGTCAAGACGCTCTATTTGATGAATGGCCAGAATTTGATGTGGTAATAGGTAACCCTCCCTACCAATCAAAAAATAAAATGATTGAGGAATTGGGCGCTGCTTATGTTGACAGCCTTCACCAAAAGTTCCCCGATGTACCTGGTCGTGCCGACTTCTGTGTCTATTGGTTCCGCAAGGCACACGAATTGATGAAAGATGGCCAGTATGCAGGTCTTGTTGGCACCAATACCATCCGCCAGAACTATTCTCGTATGGGAGGCCTTGACTATATCGTAGAAAATGGTGGTACCATACTCGACTCTGTTTCAACAGAAGTATGGTCCGGCGATGCTGCCGTTTATGTCTCGATTGCCACATGGAAGAAGGGTGAGGAGAAACGAAAAAAGACCTTGACCTTCCAAAGAGGTGACAGCAAAGACTCTCCATTTGAGGATTATGAATTAGATGAGATAAATTCTGCTTTGAGCCTCTCGGATGTCACAAAGGCCAAAAAATTGCTTTGCAACAGTCAATCCACAGCCTGCTATCAAGGTCAGACACATGGCAACAAATATTTTCTTTTGACCAAAGAACAGGCAAAAGAATACCTAAAAGATGAAAAGAACAGAGATGTTATTCATCCCTATTTGATTGGTGAGGAACTGCTGGGCCAGTATCAGTCTCAGCCCCAACGTTATGTCATAGATTTCCGTAAGGCAAAAGATGTTTTTGAGGTTGCTGAATACAAAGAGCTTTATGAACATCTTCACAAATACGTATATCCTCTTTTTAAAGAAAAAGCTGACAAAGAAATAGAACGAAATGATGAGGCAAAGAAGATAAATCCTGATTATCGAGAAAGAAAAGACCACCAGAACGCTTTTAAGACGTGGTATAAGCTGTTTAGGAGTCGCGATAAACTGATGAATATTATAGAATCAATGAACCGATATATAGTATGTTCAAGAGTAACTAAACGCCCAATCTTTGAGTTTGTCAACAAAGAGATAAGCCCAAATGATGCATTGTCAGTATTTCCTGTGGACGATGATTATTCATTTGGTATTCTTCAATCTACCATTCATTGGGAATGGTTCGTAGCTAGATGCTCAACGTTAAAGGGCGATTGGAGATATACTTCTGATACCGTTTTCGATTCATTCCCTTGGCCTCAGAATCCTACAAAGAAACAAATAGAGGAAGTTGCTAAACAAGCTAAGGCGCTGCGAGACAAGCGAAATGAGATGATGGAGAAACATCATTATACGCTTCGTCAGCTGTATCGCATTATGGATGATACTCCAGAGAATCCTGTTTCAGAGGTTCAGGCTCGACTTGACAACGCTGTCCGCGAAGCCTATGGAATGAGTCGTGATGCAGACATTCTGCAATATCTCCTAAATCTGAATAGCCGTTTGTTCGAGAAAGAACAGAATGGTGAATTTGTTCAAGGACCAGGCCTTCCTGACAAGATAAAGGACAAGTCAAAACTTGTATCCGACGATTGCATAACTATGATAGATGAGTAAATAAAGGCAAAAAAAGAAGAAGAATATAGCTATCGCAAATTGCAACTAATAAAAACAAGTAATTGATATGGACAAACAGAAATATAACAACTATCCGCTAGCTATCAGTCAGATATTGGGTTTGATCGAGGCAAACGATATTGCCATCCCTGAGATTCAGCGTCCATTTGTGTGGCGTAAGTCTCAGGTGCGTGATTTGATGGATTCGCTGTATAAGGGTTATCCAACTGGTTATATCATCATCTGGAAGAATCCTTCTGTCAAATTGAAAAATGGTTCATTGTCTGAGGGTAAGAAGGTTCTCATTGACGGACAGCAGCGTATTACGGCGTTGATGACTGCCATTGCGGGTAAGTCCATCGTTTTTGATGACTACAGCGAGGGTCGTGTAAAAATAGCCTTTGACCCGTTTGCTGCTATTTCTGGCAGTCCTGATGCAGAGCTATTTGCTGTCCAAACTCCGGCACACCTCAAAGGTAAACGATGGATTCCGGATATTGCAGAGCTATTTAAGCCAGACTTCTCCAGTTTCAAGTTTATAAACCAATATGTGGCTGACAATCCTGAGATGGATCAGGAAGAGTTGCATAAGGTACTGGAAAGTCTAAAGAATTTGCAGCATTGCAATATCGGAGTGATAGAATTGGATGCGTCACTGGATATAGACATCGTAACGGATATCTTCATTCGTATCAATTCCAAGGGGACTGCGCTCAGTCAAGGTGACTTCGTGATGTCTAAGATTGCCGCAGACGAAATACATGGAGGCAATACGCTTCGCAAGGTTATCGACTACTTTGCCCATCTTTGTAAGGATGGTACGTTCTACAACAAGATTAAGGAAAAAGACCAGACCTTTGCGGCTTCGGGTTATCTTAGCAAGTTGGAATGGCTAAAGGATGACAAAGAAACCGTCTATGATCCAGAATGCGACGACGTGCTTCGTGTGGCATTTATGCATCGCTGTAAGAGAGCCAAACTTGCAGACCTTGTAGCAATGCTCTCAGGACGTGACTTCGAAACTCGTGAATTCAAGGAAGAAATTGTTGAATCCACATATCAGGAGCTGGAAGCTGGCGTGAATAATGTCATCAAAGGCTACAACTTCACACAGTTTATGCTGGCCATCCGTTCTGCTGGTTTCACGTCAAAGAAGCTGGTTAATTCGGTGATGGCGATAGATTTTGCGTATGCTGTTTATCTTCTGTTGCAGGAGCCCAAGGAAATCCCCGTGGATGAGATTAAGAGTCTTGTGCAACGTTGGTATGTCCTCTCAGTATTAACAGGCCGCTATAGTGCCTCGCCAGAATCTTCATTTGCCAAAGATATACGTGCTATAGGAGAGAACGGAGTCAAAGCCACATTGAAAGCTATTGAGGATGCTACGCTGTCTGATGCTTTCTGGAACGTACAGTTGAATCAGAATCTGACCTTTGTTTCATCCATCAATCCTACATATCAGGTATTCCTTGCAGCGCAGAATTTCTTCAAGAAGGATTCTCTGCTATCTCATATTCCCGTTGGTGAGCTTGTGAATCTTGGTGGAGATATTCACCACATCTTCCCCAAGCAGTATCTTGTGGATAATGGGTTTGACAAGCATGAATATAACCAGGTTGCGAACTATGCATATCTTGATACCCCTCTCAACATAAAGATTGGTAAGAAAGCACCGAAGGAATATCTGAACGAAGCACTTAATGCTATCAAAGGTACACAAGATTCCTCTTTCAAAACTCTTAAGAGTGAAGTGGAGTTCCGCCAGAATCTCGAAGACAATTGCATTCCTGTTGAGATTCTTGATATGGATTGCACCAACTATCAGGCTTTCCTTGAAGCCCGTCGTGCGAAGATGACAGACCTCATCAAGCAGTATTATTATAGCCTATGAATCTATACTCTACCCATACTCCATGCTACTCCAAGGCTTACTCATGAGTATGGCTACAGTATGGCAAGAGCGAAGGTAGAGCGAGACAAAAGATAAAGTACAGCCTATGTTTAACTTTCAAGATTTCTTGGGATTCATGGCCATCAATGATGCAATGGAGGAGGAAGAGAATAACTCTTCTCCGAAATATACGTCTGGAAGTTCTGATGAACCGGTGACTACAGGCGGCAAGATTGCTGTTGTCGGCACAATCCTTGGGATAGTCCTCGGTATAGTCTTCGAGAGTTGGCTCTGCTTCATCTTCATCGCCGCTGCTGGCTTCATCATCGGACTCTACCATGATGTCTATAAGAGTACAGAGGATAAAAAGAAAGACGATACAGAAAATTCTGAAGAAACAAATTAATAAACAACCAAATAATGGAATTCAAGATTCGTGCAAATATCGTTATGAGTAAAGAGCTTTCCATTGAGGCTGATAATCTTTCAGACGCAATGGATAAGGCTCAGGAGATAATGGCTGGGCCACAAAACATGAAAGAATTCAAGCCCTCAAAGGTTCAATATGAGGTGCTAAATTACACCGTTGGCTAACAACAAGACAATGGAATATACCTATAAATATCCGCGTCCCGCTGTCACTGCTGACTGCGTGGTTATGACAAAAGAGGAGAATCCAAAGGTTCTCCTGATAGAACGAGGCGCAGGCCTGTTCAAAGGTTGTTGGGCCTTTCCTGGTGGATTCCTCAACATGGATGAAACCACCGAGCAGTGCGCCATCCGTGAGCTGGAGGAAGAAACAAGATTGAAAGTTTTCGATATCCATCAGATCGGTGCCTACTCTAAGGTTGACCGAGACCCAAGAGGGCGCACTATTACAGTCGCTTATCTCGCTCTCGTTGATGCGCCCATCGCTGTCACAGGTCAGGATGATGCAGCAAAAGCACGATGGTTCCCCATCGATGCGCTGCCTCCATTGGCATTCGACCACGATGACATCATGAATGATGCAAAAGCTTTATATAAAAGAATGTTATAATATGGCACTACCAAAATTTATTATAACGATGGATGGCTATTTGCGGCTGGGCATGGTCAATCAGCATAAGGATTTGCTGATTGGGGATGACCAGTGCATTGGTGGCGGATACTACCAGTTTGACTGGACCAGTAATCGGATGCTGCTTGACCGCGCATCGTATGACTTTGGACGGCCAAGATGGCATTTGCTCGAAACGCTGAAGGTACCGGCATCTTATCGCGGCCTCCGCATCGTCTATCTCTACGATGATAACCACGAGGACTTCATCGTGAGTGACGAATTACCCATCGAATATTACGAATAAAAAATCATATACAAGATGGCTTATACATACAAATATCCAAGACCTGCTGTGACCGCTGACTGCGTGGTAATGACAAAAGAAGAGCGGCCACAGGTGCTGCTGATTCAGAGAGGCTTCGACCCGTTTAAGGGTTGCTGGGCCTTTCCTGGTGGTTTCATGAATATGGACGAGACGACGGAACAAAGCGCCATCCGTGAGCTGGAAGAGGAAACGGGACTGGTGGTGACAGAACTCCATCAGATTGGAGCTTATTCCAAGGTCGATCGCGACCCAAGAGGGCGCACCATCACGGTAGCGTATCTGGTATTGGTGGATTATCCGGTCGTTGCTACTGGTCAGGATGATGCGGCAAAGGACTATAGTTTGTTTTACTCACGTCCATACGTAACGGCCAAGACGTATATACGTAAAGCCTGACACGTATATACATAAAACCTGTTACGTCCATACGTGGAAGCCGTTACGTCTTATCGTGGAAGCCGATACGTCTTATTACGGAAGCCGATACGTCTTATTACGGAAGCCGATACGTCCTTTCAACTTTTCAATTATCAGTTATCAACTCCGGCCATCCGTCTTCTGTCCAGCTGATGGTTCGCTGGATGAGGAAGGCGGCACCGTTCTGGGTGGCGCTATAACCGTGGCAGAGGAAGAGATCCTGGCCGTCGAAAGTGTAGGCGGCGCTGTGGCCAGCCGCCTCCCAATTGGTCTTGTCGCCCTCGAGGAAGAGGGTGCCGCCGCCGTTGGCCATATCCTTGCCCGTGCGGTCGAGATAGGGCCCCGCGACATTCCGGCTACGCCCTACGGCCACGCGGTAGTTGCTCTTGGCGCCGCGACAGCAGTAATCCCACGAGACAAAGAGGTAGTAGTAGCCGGCATGACGGAAGATGAACGGAGCCTCGATGGCGTTGGTGCCGGCATACTTCGATGTGGGGTTCTCTTCTGTGGGTCTGTAGTTGGGATCGTAGCGGCGGGCGATGGTGCGGGGGAAGGCGCTTTCAGCCTTCTTGAGATGCATCGTGGAGTCGAGGGGAGCGAGCTGGATGCCGTCCCAGAACGAGCCCCAAACGAGCCAGGGCTGGTCGTTGTCGTCGATGACGAAGTTTGGATCTATGGCGTTCCAGTTGTCGCGCTTCTCCCGTGAGGTGACGATGCATCCCTCATCTTTCCACATATTAGCGGCAAGCGAGCGGCTGCTGAGCAAGCCGATGGCCGAACCGTTCCGGCCGAAGGTGGAGCAACTGTAGGCCATCCACCAGCGACCGTGCCACTGGATGACATCGGGTGCCCAGACATGATTGCCGAAGCCGGGCACGGAGTCGGTAGTCCAACCAGGGATGACGGTCATCACAGGCTGTGGCAGCACTGTCCATGTCTTGCGGTCCTTGGAGGTCATCTGCTGAATGCCCATGCCCGTAGCATATATATAATAGGTGTCGCCCTCCTTGGCCATCACGGGATCGTGGGCCATGGGTGTCTCGGTGGTGAATGCCTCGCGGCGGAAACCTCGGCGCGGCCCTTGTGCGGCGGCCGACAGGCTGATGGCTGTGAGCATCAGTGTGAAAAGCAGTTTGTGTGTCATGTCTCGAAACGTGTTTTATATAAAAAGGAGTATGCAATATCAATGGTTACTGGGCACAAAGATAAGGAAAAGTTCATAGTTCAGAAAATAAAAACAAAAGATTTTGAGCGGCGAGCCTCTAAAGTCACAACTTTTGCGTATATTTGCGCCCGAATTAGCAAAACAACGCAACAATTATGAGACCAAAGAACGTTCTCGCACGATTGTGGTGCGCCAGCCTGCTGATAGCAGGGTTGGTAGCGCTGATGACTGGATGCAACACCGTTACTGACATAGAGCAGCAAGTAGACGAACTGTACCAGAAGATGTCGCAGGAAGAGCGCATCGCCCAGCTGAGGAGTATGTATATGGACACCCTGTTCAACAAGCAGGGACAGCTGGATACCGCCAGGTGTCGCGAGATGATTCCCTATGGCATCGGACACTTCTCGCAGTTCTGCATGCAGCAGCCCCGCGACCCGAACGAATTGCGCAACCGTGCTAAGGCCATTCAGGACTGGCTCATCCATAACACTCCGAACGGCATACCCGCCCTGCTGCACGAAGAGGTGCTCTCGGGAGTAAACACCCTGGGCTCCACCATCTATCCTCAGCAGATAGGACAGGCTTGTTCGTTCAATCCGGAACTGGCGGAACTGAAGACACGCCAGACGAGTACCGCCCTGCGCAAGATGGGTGGAATCTTAGCGTTGTCGCCGATGGTGGATGTGTGTCGCACGCCTTCGTTCAACCGTCTGGAGGAATCGTATGGTGAGGACGGCTATCTGTCGGCAGTTATGGGCGTAGCTTTCGTCAATGGTTTGCAACAGGGCGATCTGAAACGGGGTGTGGGTGCCTGCTCGAAACATTATTTAGGTTACGGCGGAGGAGGTGACGCCGAGGAGAAGGAACTGATGGAAGAGATACTGCTCCCTCATGAAGCGATGATCCGTCTGGCTGGCAGCAAGTGCGTGATGCCGGGCTACCACGAGGTTCACGGCATCAAGTGCGTGGCTAACAGCGAGATATTGCAGGATATCCTTCGCGGCTATCTGGGCTTCGACGGTATGGTGGTGAGCGATTACACCGCTATCAACCAGCTACCGCTGCAAGGTGACGAACCAGCGGCTGCGCCGGAGGTGCTGAAAGCCGCGGCGGCCATCAATGGCGGCAACGATGTAGACTTCCCCCATGGCGCCAATTATCAGTACCTGCAGATGGCCATCGACCAGGGGCTGGTCAAACCCGAAACGCTGGAACGCGCCGTGAAGAACGTGCTGCGCCATAAGTTCCGCGCCGGCCTCTTCGACAAAGACGCCTACCTCTACAGCACAGAGGAACAAATCCAACTCGATACTCCAGAAGAGCACCAGACGGCATACGATATCGCCGTACAGTCGGTGGTGCTGCTGGAGAACAATGGCGTGTTGCCGCTCTCCAACCTAAGCTCCGAACGCGCCTCTCTCAACATCTTGCTGACGGGTCCTAATGCCAACTCCATCTGGGCCATGTGCGGCGACTACACCTATCCCGCAATGTCGTACTTCTGGAAGAAGGTGGAGAACATAGCAGACAGCGACAATCCGCACATCGTCAAGCTCTTAGAAGGTATGAACGGGCGCAAGCCAGAGGGGGTAAACGTGATGTACTCCCGCGGTTGCGACTGGACAGAAGAAATCGAAACGAAATACGGCGAGCTGGGCGACGAGCGTGCTTGGGAATATGCAATCCTGCATCGCAGAGTGGATGCCGGCGAGAAAGCCGACAAGGCAGAAGCCCTCGCTATGGCCCGGCAGGCAGATGTCATCATCGCTGCCGTCGGTGAGAATGTGATGCTCTGTGGCGAGAACCGCGACCGCCAGAGTCTGCGCCTGCCGGGCAAACAGGAGCAGTATGTAGAGGAGTTGATCAAGACAGGTAAGCCCGTGGTGCTGGTGATGTTTGGCGGCAGGGCTCAGGTGATCTCAGGGCTCGCAGAAAAGTGTGCTGCTGTCATCCAGGCTTGGTATCCCGGCGAGGAAGGCGGCAATGCGGTGGCCGATATTCTCTATGGCAAGGTGTCACCGTCGGCAAAGCTGTCTGTCAGCTACCCCAACACCGAAATCTATGAGCCCATCTGCTACAACTATCCCCTACTCTCAGATCACGGATCGTGCGATGGCGAAATCGTTCAATCCTCCAATCGCCAAATGGCGAAATCCCCTAATCGTCGAATCGCCTGGCCTTTCGGTTACGGCCTGAGCTATACCACCTTCGAATACAGCAATTTGAAAGTCACTGGCGAGGCAGCAACGAAGGACGAAAGTATCAGCCTCTCCTTCGAAGTGAAGAACACGGGCGAAGTGACTGCAGACGAGGTGGCACAAATCTACCTCTCGCCCACGAGTGCCGACCAGCCCATCCGTCCCATTCAGCTACAAGGCTTTGCCCGTGTGACGCTGCAGCCGGGTGAGAGCAAGACCATTCAGGTGAAGCTCTATACCGAGCAGTTCGGATTCTACAGCAACGAGGGCCAGCGCCAATGGAACGTACTGCCGGGTCAGTACCTCATCAAGGTCGGCAGCTCCTCTGCAGACATCAGGCTTCAGAAGACCGTCACTCTCACTGGCGAGCCCGTTCAGAAGCCACTGCGGAACCATTATTTCTCAAAAGTTGAAATGTTGAAAAGTTGAAAAGTTGAAATATTGAAACATTGAGATATTGAAATATTGACGTAAGGACTGATTTGGGTTAAATAAAACGAAAAAGGAGGGCGCGAGGAAAGAATTTTTTGGGCAGAGGGGCGCATTCTCAGAAGTTTTCACTACTTTTGCGCCGCTTTTGCGCGTACGTATGCGTTTTATTAAGAGATTAGACATCTATATCCTGAAGCAGTTCTGCCTGTTGTTCGCAGGCACCTTCTTCATCTGCCTCTTCATCTTCTTGATGCAGTTCATCTGGAGATATGTCGATGATTTAATCGGCAAGGGACTTTCATTCGAGGTGCTGGGGAAGTTCTACTTCTATGGTGCAATGACCTTGGTCCCGATATCTCTGCCACTGGCCCTGCTGCTGGCTTCGCTGATCTCTTTCGGCAATATGGGCGAGCGTCTGGAACTGTTGGCGATGAAAGCTGCTGGCATCCCACTGGTACGCATTCTGCGCCCCGTTCTCATCTTTGTCTGCGGCGTGGCTATCGGATCGTTCTACTTCCAGAATGTTGTGGCGCCGGAATCGAGCAAACAACTGGCAGCCATCATCTATTCAATGCGCCAGAAATCGCCTGAAATGGAAATTCCCGAGGGACAGTTCTACAACGAGATTCCGGGCTACAATCTCTTTGTGGAGCACAAGGACAAGGAGACGGGTATGCTCTATGGCATCATGATCTACACGCAGGGCACAAACTTCGACGACACCCAGATTGTGCTGGCAGACTCCGGCCGCATCCAGTCCACAGCCGACCAGATGCATCTCCGTCTGACGCTCTATGACGGCGAGCGTTTCCGCAATATGCAGAACACTGGCGGTGCGCTGAACAAGGCCGCTGTACCCTATATGCGCGAGACCTTCAAGCGGGAGGTGGACCTGATTCCATTCGATAACAATTTCAGCATCATGGATGCCAACCTCTTCAATGACAACGCACAGACGAAGAACCTGGCGATGCTGGATGTGGGTGTAGACTCCATCACGTCGCTGCTGGATTCCACTGGGCGCGAGCAGTACAAATACTATCAGAACGGTTTCCTGCGACAGACACGGCTGAGCGGACGCCGAGACTCCGCGGTGCTGGCAGAGCACAACGAGGCGCATCCGCTGAACTTCGACACCGTCTTCGCAAATCTCACCGATAACGAGCGGGCTCATGTAGCTCGTGTGGCTCTGGACCAAGCACGCAACGGTGCCCAACAGTCGGACTTCAACAGCGACATGAGCTTCCGCACCAACCGTTCGCTGCGCATTCATAAGTTGGAACGCCACAAGAAATTCTCGCTCTCGCTGGCATGCATCATCTTCTTCTTCATCGGAGCCCCACTGGGCGCCATCATCCGAAAGGGCGGACTGGGCATCCCCGTCGTGGTCTCGGTGGTCATCTTCATCTTCTACTACATGGTAAATGTCACTGGAGAGAAACTGGCAAAGAGCGGAGACTGGGACATCACCTTCGGCATCTGGTTGAGTACGATGGTGCTGACACCTATTGGCGTCTGGCTGACCTACAAATCCAATCAGGACTCCGCCGTCTTCAACGTTGAAGCCTACCAGAACGCCATCCGCCGCCTGCTGGGGCTGAGGGTGAACCGACATATCGCCCGCAAGGAGGTCATCATGGAAGAGCCTAACGCACAACGGCTCATACCGGAACTACAGTCATTCTGCGAGGACTGCGAGAACTACGTCCAGACCCATCACCTCAGCCTGATGCCCAATTACTTCCGCATCTTCTTCCGCTACGAGCCCGACCGAGTGGTCATTGACCTGAGCAATCGCCTCGAGAACTTTGTAGATGAATTGTCGAACAGCCGGGACAACAGGGTGATAAGCACGCTGAATGATATGCCCATCCTTATACCCGATGCCCACACACGTCCTTTCGAAGATATGCGACTGAACAGACTCGTGGGCGTGGTCTTCCCCGTAGGATTGGTGTTCTGGTTCCGCATCTGGCGCTATCGACTGCGACTCTGGCGCGACCTGGAACAACTGCAGAAGCAATGCGGGTATGTGATTATGAGGTTGAAACGTTGAAATATTGAAAGATTGAAACATTGAAACATTGAAAAGCGAGAATAGAAAAGTGAAACTATGATACAACTCTCCTCCATCCAAGAAGCCATTGAGGACTTCAGACAAGGAAAATTCATCATCGTGGTCGACGACGAAGACCGCGAGAACGAAGGCGACTTCATCACAGCCGCAGAGATGATTACACCAGAGAAGGTGAACTTCATGCTGCGCGAGGGACGAGGTGTGCTCTGTGCACCCATCACCATCAGCCGCGCCCAAGAGCTGGAACTCCCGCATCAGGTGCAGGACAATACCTCCATGCTGGGAACACCCTTCACCATCACCGTGGACAAACTCGAAGGCTGCACCACCGGCGTCAGCGCAGCCGACCGTGCAGCCACCATCCGTCATCTGGCAGACCCGTCGGCCAAGCCCGGAGACTTCGGAAGGCCCGGACATATCAATCCGCTGTATGCCCAGGATCGCGGAGTATTGCGCCGGGCCGGCCACACCGAGGCCAGCATCGACATGGCGCGACTGGCAGGGCTGCAGCCCGCAGCAGCACTCATCGAGATTCTGAATCCCGACGGCACGATGGCTCGGATGCCTCAACTCATGGAAGTGGCCGAGCGACACCACATCCGCCTCATCACCATCCGCGACCTCATCGCATACCGATTGGAACGCGAACAGATGGTAGAAGCTGCGCCCGAAGTGGATCTGCCCACCGCCTATGGGCACTTCCGCGACATCACCTTTCGACAACTTAGCAACGGACTGGAGCACGTGGCACTCATCAAGGGAGAGTGGACTGAAGACGAGCCGGTGCTGGTGCGCGTGCATTCGAGCTGCGCCACAGGCGACATCTTCGGCAGCCAGCGCTGTGACTGCGGCGAGCAGTTGCATCGGGCCATGCAAATGATTGAGAAAGAAGGAAAAGGCGTACTGCTCTATATGAATCAGGAAGGACGCGGCATCGGGCTCTTTAACAAAATGAAAGCCTACAAGCTGCAAGAGCAGGGCGATGACACCGTGGAGGCTAACGTACACTTGGGATTCCGTCCTGACGAACGCGAATACGGCGTCGGAGCACAGATCCTGCGCAAACTCGGCATCCACAAAATCCGGCTGCTGACAAACAATCCCGTGAAGCGCGTAGGGTTGGAAGCCTACGGCCTTGAAATCGTGGAGAACGTACCCATAGAGGTGAAGCCCAACCCCTACAACGAGCGTTATCTGATGACCAAGAAGGAACGCATGGGGCACACTCTTCACTTTAATAAGTGAAAAATATTGAAATACATCAATAAAAAGGAACCCACTATAAAAATACACCTTCCATCTTAATGCTCATCTCAACAAAAATTCATATATTTGCACGCAGAATCAAAAGACTCCCCTTATGAATACATTATCAGACCGATTGAACCGCCTTGCCCCGTCTGCCACGCTCGCCATGTCACAGCGCAGCAGTGAACTGAAAGCACAGGGCGTAGATGTCATCAACATGAGCGTCGGCGAACCCGACTTCAACACTCCTGACCACATCAAGGCTGCCGCCATCAAAGCTGTGGAGGAGAACTGGTCGCGCTACTCGCCCGTTCCCGGTTATCCCTCGCTGAAGCAGGCCATTGCCGACAAGCTACAGCGCGAGAACAACCTTACGTATGCTCCCTCACAAATCCTCTGTTCCAACGGTGCCAAGCAGAGCGTTTGCAACGCCATCATGGCACTGGTGAACGCCGGTGATGAAGTCATCATCCCCGCACCCTACTGGGTCAGCTACCCGCAGATGGTGCTCTTAGCAGAAGGTACACCCGTATATATTGATGCCCCCATCGAGCAGGACTTCAAGATCACTCCCGCCCAGCTCGAAGCCGCCATTACCCCCAAGACACGTGCCCTCATCCTCTGCTCACCCTCGAATCCTACAGGTTCTGTCTACTCGAAGGAAGAACTGAAGGGGCTGGCAGAAGTCCTCGCCCGCCACGAGCGCATCATTGTGCTGGCAGACGAAATCTACGAGCACATCAATTATGTGGGCAAGCACGAGAGCATTGCTCAGTTCCCTGAAATCCGTGACCGCGTGGTAATCATCAACGGAGTCAGCAAGGCTTACGCCATGACTGGATGGCGCATCGGATTCATCGCCGCTCCCGAGTGGGTGGTCAAGGGCTGCAACAAGCTGCAGGGTCAATACACCAGCGGCCCCTGTTCTGTCAGTCAGAAAGCCGCAGAGGCTGCATACACCGGCTCGCAGCAGTGTGTGGAAGATATGCGCCAGGCTTTCGAGCGTCGCAAGAACCTCATCGTCAGCCTCGCCAAGGAGATTCCCGGACTGGAGGTTAACAATCCTCAGGGCGCCTTCTATCTTTTCCCGAAGTGTAGCAGCTATTTCGGAAAGGCCGACGGCGATCGCGTTATTAACACCAGCACTGACCTGGCAATGTATTTACTTGAGGTGGGGCACGTAGCCACCGTCGGCGGCGATGCCTTTGGCAGTCCCGAGTGCTTCCGCATGAGTTATGCCACCAGCGACGAGAACATTAAAGAAGCCATGCGCCGCATCAAGGAGACACTGGCCAAATTGAAATAAATTCCCAAATAAAACACCCCATAATGAAACAGATAAAGACCGCACTCATCTCCGTTTTCCATAAGGACGGACTCGAAGAACTACTTAAAAAGTTAAACGCTGAAGGCGTGAAATTCCTCTCTACCGGCGGCACCCAATCTTTCATCGAGAGTCTGGGTTATCCCTGCCAGAAAGTTGAAGACGTCACCACCTACCCCAGCATCCTCGGCGGACGCGTGAAGACCCTGCACCCCAAAATCTTCGGAGGCATCCTGGGTCGTCGCGACCTCGAAGGCGACCGCCAGCAGATGGCACAGTATGAGATTCCTGAAATAGACCTCGTCATTGTGGACCTCTATCCCTTCGAACAGACCGTGGCCAGCGGTGCCAGCGCAGCAGATATCATTGAGAAGATTGATATCGGCGGTATCTCGCTCATCCGCGCCGGAGCCAAGAATTTCAACGACGTCGTCATCATCCCCTCCAAGGAGCAGTATCGCCCTCTGCTTGACCTGCTGAATACTCAGGGCGCTCAGACCACGCTGGAGCAGCGCCGTCAGTTCGCCACAGCAGCTTTTGGCGTAAGCAGCCACTACGACACAGCCATTCACGGTTGGTTCAGCAAGTCATAATATTGAAATCGTATAATTGTAAAATATATGGGATTTTTCTCTTTCACAAAAGAAATAGCCATGGACCTCGGCACCGCCAACACCATCATCATCACTGATGGCAAGATTGTGGTCGACGAGCCGTCGGTGGTAGCCCTGGACCGCCGCACGGACAAGATGATAGCCGTAGGTGAGAAAGCCAAACTGATGCATGAGAAAGCACACGCAGATATCCGCACCATCCGTCCCCTGCGCGACGGTGTCATTGCGGATTTCAACGCCTGCGAGCAGATGATGCGCGGCCTCATCAAAATGGTTCACACGGGCTCTCGTTTCTTCACGCCTTCCCTGCGAATGGTTATTGGAGTACCATCAGGCAGCACGGAAGTGGAACTGCGCGCCGTGCGCGACTCTGCCGAGCACGCCGGAGGACACGAAGTATACCTCATCTATGAACCTATGGCTGCTGCCATCGGAGTAGGACTCGACGTGCTGGCACCAGAAGGAAACATGATTGTGGATATCGGTGGCGGCAGCACGGAAATTGCGGTCATCTCACTCGGCGGTATCGTGGCCGACCAGAGTCTGCGCGTGGCCGGCGACGAGCTGACACGTGACATTCAGGATTATATGAGCCGTCAGCACAACGTGAAGGTCAGCGAACGCATGGCTGAACGTATAAAGATTCATGTAGGCTCAGCCCTCACCGACCTTGGGGACCAGGCTCCAGAGGACTATATCGTCCACGGACCTAACCGCATCACGGCCCTCCCCATGGAAGTGCCCGTCTGCTATCAGGAGATTGCTCACTGCCTGGAGAAGACCATCGCCAAGATCGAAACCGCCGTGCTGGCAGCCCTCGAGGAAACACCGCCAGAACTCTATGCCGATATCGTGAAGAATGGTATCTACCTGACGGGCGGCGGCGCTCTGCTTCGCGGACTCGACAAGCGCCTGACCGACAAGATCAACATCCCCTTCCACATTGCCGACGATCCGTTGCACAGTGTGGCTCAGGGAACAGGTGTGGCGCTGAAGAACATCAACAAGTTCCATTTCTTCAAGTAAAATAGCACTCGCCTTATCGTTAACAGCGTAATAACAGACCGCCGTCCATGAAGACTCTTCTGGACTTTCTCGCCAAGTATTACCACTGGCTGATATTCTTCATACTGGAAGTAGTGAGTTTCGTGCTCCTCTTCCAGTTCAATCATTATCAGAACAGTGTGTGGCTGACTACCGCCAATGCCGTAGTCGGCCGAATAGACTTGTGGGAGCGCAGCGTACTGAACTACCTGACCCTGGGCCAGGTCAACGAACAGTTGATGCGCCGCAACCTGCTGCTGCAACAGAACAACGACGAGCTGCAGCGCCGCCTGGCAGAACTGACCCACGACAGCACACAAACAGAACGGCTCCTGGCCGAGCGCCTGCAGGGAGTCCGCTTGCTGCCGGCGAAGGTCGTGACGAATAGCGTCATGCGGCGCGACAACTACATCACCATCTCAGCGGGCGAAGCTGACGGCGTTGAGCCGGAAATGGGGGTGGTGTCCGGCACGGGTATCGTGGGCATCGTCTATATGACCTCCCGCCACTACTCTATCGTCATGCCGCTTCTCAACCAGCACTCCCGCATTAGCTGCCGCTTGCGAGACTCTCAGTATTTCGGTTACCTGCGGTGGGAGGGCGACAACCCGCTACACGCCGTACTCGACGACATTCCCCGCCACGCACGCTTCAAGGTGGGCGACATTGTAGAGACCAGCGGTTTCAGCAGCATCTTCCCTCCCGGGATCTTTGTAGGGCGCGTTCGTGCCATCAGCAACAGCGACGACGGCCTCAGCTACAAGTTGAAGGTACTGCTGGGCACAGATTTCTCCCGCTTGCAGGATGTCTGTGTGGTGGCACAGGAGTTTCAGACCGAAGTATCAGAATTGGAACAACGAGCCGATTCCTTAAACAGCGAAGTACAATGATTATCACATTCCTACAACGACTGCTATGGATGGTTGCCCTCGTGGCGGCACAGGTGATGGTGTTCAACTACATTCATCTCTTTGGCTATGCCACACCGCTGCCTTACGTCTATTTGCTGATGCTCTTTCCTCTGAACACAGACCGCTGGAGCATCTTGCTTTGGGGCTTTGTCTGCGGACTGCTGTGTGATATCGCCTCGCTGACACTTGGCGTGGGAATGGCTGCAATGACCTTTGTTGCCTTCATCCAGCCTCCCCTGCTACAGCTCATGGTGCCGAAGGACGCCGTGGAAGATCTGCAGCCGGGAATTGCCACCATGGGGTTCTGGCCTTACGTCCGCTACACGCTGATAATGACCTCGATTTTTGTGATTGCCTACTTCATCATCCAAACCTTTAACTTCTTCCACCCTCTGGATTTCCTGATTGCCATGACGTCCAGCTGGGGACTGACGTTCCTCATGTGTTTGATTCTCGAAGGCTTGCGCTATAAATCTGAGAAATAACCTTTTACGTTCCAACACCTTCCTCTCATCAATCTGTCCGTGGTCGACTATTCACTGAACAACCGTAAGTACGTCCTGGGATTCTCCGTGGCATTCATCCTCATCATCTATTTGGTGAGGCTGTTCTCGTTGCAGCTGATGTCCGACGACTACAAGATGCGGGCAGACTCCAATGCCTTCATGCGACGAATCCTGTTCCCTGCCCGCGGAGCCATCACCGACCGCAACGGCAAGCTGCTGGTCTACAACCAGCCGGCCTATGATGTGATGGTGGTCATGAAGGAGCAGGTAGGTGTGGATACGATACACCTCTGCCGCAGTCTGGGTATTACCCGCGAGTGGTACGAACGGCGCATGAAGGAGATAAAAAACACCGTGGGCTACTCTATGCACACCCAGCAAGTGTTCATGAGCCAGCTGTCGGCCAAGGAATTCAGCAACTTCCAGGAGAAACTCTTCCACTTCCCTGGCTTCTACATCCAAAAACGTAACATCCGACAATATACCGGCCCCTACGCCGCCCACCTGCTCGGCGATGTGGGCGAGGTGTCGCCAGCGGACATCGAAAATGATGAGTACTACCGTTCGGGCGACTATATCGGAAAGCTCGGAGTGGAAAGCAGCTACGAGCGCCAGCTACGAGGAGTGAAAGGATCCGAAATCCTGCTGCGCGATGTCCGCGGCCGCATCAAGGGACGCTACCAGAACGGCAAGTTCGACGTACAGCCCATTCCCGGGAAGAATCTCACCCTCAGCATCGACCTTGAACTCCAAAAACTGGGCGAACGGCTGATGCAAGGCAAACTCGGCAGCATCGTGGCCATAGAACCTGCAACGGGAGAAATCCTCTGCATGGTCAACGCTCCCACCTACGACCCGCGCAGCATGGTAGGCCGCCAGCGAGGCAAGCGCCATAAGGAACTATCAGCCGACCCCATGAAACCGCTGCTGAACCGTTCTATCATGGGACTCTACCCTCCGGGCTCCACCTTCAAGACCTCTCAGGCGCTGACCTTCCTTCAAGAAGGTATCATCCAACCCACCACACAATATCCCTGCAGCCACGGTTTCCATTTCCGTGGACTGAAGGTGGGGTGCCACGGACACGCCTCTCCCCTGCCCCTTGTGCCCTCCATCGCCACCTCCTGCAACGGTTATTTCTGTTGGGGCCTCTACCACATGATGGAGAACCGCTCTAAGTACCGCACGGTGCAGGATGCAATGACACGCTGGAAAGACTATATGGTCAGCATGGGATTCGGTTACAAGCTGGGCGTGGACCTTCCGGGCGAGAAACGCGGCCTGATTCCCAATGCCGAATTCTACGACAAGGCTTATAACAAATCATGGAACGGCCTGACCATTATCTCCATCAGCATAGGTCAAGGCGAGGTGACACTGACTCCCCTGCAGATTGCCAACCTCGGCGCCACCATCGCCAACCGCGGCTGGTTCATCACTCCCCACGTCGTCCGCGAGATTCAGGACGAGGAGCTCGACTCGCTCTACACCCAGAAGCGACGCACCATGGTTTCGCCCATTCACTACGAGACGGTAGCCACCGGCATGCAGCGGGCCGTGGAAGGAGGCACCTGTCGCGCTGCCTACACCCCCGAATACATCGTCTGCGGCAAAACAGGCACGGCGCAGAACCGAGGCCACGACCACTCCGTCTTCATGGGCTTTGCGCCCAAGGACAACCCGAAAATCGCCATCGCAGTCTACGTCGAGAACGGTGGATGGGGCGCCAACTACGGCGTGCCCCTCGGCGCACTGATGATGGAGCAGTATATCAACGGAAAGCTATCGCCCGCCAGCGAGCAGAAAGCCGAAACCTTTGCAAACAAGCATATCAGCTATGGTGACTACGTCAGGTAAGAAATCTTTCATGGCCAGCATCGACTGGCTGACCATCGTCCTCTACCTTGCCCTGCTCGCAATGGGATGGATGAGCATTTGCGGTGCCTGCTACGAGTACGGCGAGCCAAAGGACTTACTGTCGCTGGCCTCGTTTTCCACCCGAACAGGCATGCAACTCGTCTGGATCGCGTCGTCCATCGTTCTGGGAGTAATCGTCCTGATGCTCGACGACCGCATCTTCGACACCTTTGCCTATCTCATCTATGGTGTCCTGCTTATCCTGCTTTTTGCTACGCCGTTTCTCACCCACGACATCAAAGGGTCCCTCTCCTGGATCAAGGTAGGCTCCTTCAGCATCCAGCCAGCTGAATTCGCCAAGTTCGCGACTTCGCTGGCGCTGGCAAAGTTCATGGGCACCTATGGTTTCCGGCTGCAGGGTTCGTGGAAGAACCTCTTCATGTGCATCGCGCTGATGGTGGTGCCGATGGTGCTCATCGTCCTTCAGAAAGAGACCGGTTCCGCCCTCGTTTACCTTAGTCTCTTCCTGATGCTTTACCGCGAGGGCATGCCCGGCAGCGTGCTTTTCATCGGCATCGCAGCCGTAGCATATATCATCGTAGGACTGCGCTTCTCCGAGATTATGCTGCTCGGAGGACTGGTATCACTGGGCGATGTCCTGGTGGTGTTGATGATCATCCTCTTCTCCCTCGGCATGGTGTTTGTCTACTGCCGTCCATCGGCACTGATTAAAGCTCAGGAGCACAGCCGTTCGACCATGGTCTCCCTCCACAGTCTGCGCCTGCGCCGGTATTTCTACATCGGTCTTTTTGCCATCGGTTCCCTTGCCATCCACGTCTCCGCCAGCACCCTTGTCGACCACCTGGCCGACCACCAGAAAAAACGCGTGCTGGTGCTCCTCGGCTTGCGCGACGACCCTAACGGTGTCGGCTACAACCAGATTCAGGCAAAGATTGCTATCGGCTCCGGCGGCCTTGCGGGCAAGGGATTCCTCAACGGAACGCAGACGAAACTGAAATACGTGCCCGAGCAGGAGACGGACTTCATCTTCTGCACCGTGGGCGAGGAACAGGGATTCATAGGTTCTGCCATTGTGCTAACCTTGTTCTTGGGATTACTGTGGCGCCTGATTTATGTATCCGAGCGCCAGCCTACCGCTTTCGGCAGGGTCTATGGCTACTGTGTCTTCTCCATCTTCACCTTCCACGTCGTCATCAATGTGGGCATGGTGCTGGGGCTGATGCCGGTCATCGGAATCCCCCTGCCCTTCTTCAGCTACGGCGGCTCATCGCTGTGGGGGTTCACGCTGTTGCTCTTTCTGTTCCTCCGCATCGATGCAGGCCGCACCCGCCTGCTGCACTAACCGGCTATTAAGTAGGTGATCAAAAATACATAAACACACCTACTGGAAATTTTGATTACCTACTTATTAAGGTATAATAGGTGTCGAGCAATTGCTTGGCAGCGATGAACGACGTCTGCCTGCCCTCCAGCACATTACGTTCAGCGCCGGGCAACAGATCGCGAATTGTCTCATTGTTATAGAACCCGTTGCGCAACTGCTCGTTGATGCTCTCGAACATCCAGTACTTCGCCTGCTCGGCTCTTCGGAAGTCGAAGTAACCGTTCTTTTTCACGAAGTCCACATAGTCATACACCATATCCCACACTTCCTTGATGCCCAGTCCGTAGAAACCGGAATAGCACAGCACCTTCGGCAGCCAGCCGCTTTCGGGCATGGGGAACAGATGCAGGGCATTCTGGAACTGTCGGGCTGCCAGGTGACAAGCCTCTACGTTGTCGCCGTCGCATTTGTTGATGACAATGCCGTCTGCCATCTCCATGATACCGCGCTTGATGCCTTGCAGCTCGTCGCCCGTCCCTGCCAGTTGAATAAGCAGGAAGAAATCCACCATCGAGTGGCAGGCCGTCTCGCTCTGCCCCACACCCACCGTCTCCACAAAAATCTTATCGAAGCCAGCAGCCTCACAGAGGATAATGGTCTCGCGCGTCTTGCGCGCCACACCGCCTAAGGAACCCGCCGAGGGACTGGGACGTATGAACGAGTCGGGATGCACACTGAGCTTCTCCATGCGCGTCTTGTCGCCCAGGATACTGCCCTTGGTCTTCTCCGAACTCGGGTCAATGGCCAGCACCGCCAGTCGCCCGCCCGTGCGCTCCAGCACATGGATGCCGAATTCATCGATGCTGGTACTCTTGCCAGCTCCCGGCACTCCACTGATGCCAATACGTATGCTCTTTCCGCTGTAGGGCAGGCACTTCTCTATCACCTCCTGAGCCACCTTCTGATGATCTGGATGCGTGCTCTCCACGAGCGTCACCGCCTGACCCAGGACAGTCACATTACCCTTGACGATACCCTCCACATAATCTGCCGCCGTCAGTTTCCGTCGCGAAAAACGGGATCGGTTCAGATACGGGTTGATGATAGCGGGCTGCTCCACGCCGCTGTTCACGGTGAGGCCCTTGTATTCCTCGTTATTCTCCGGATGTTCCATTATGGTTTAGCTTTTATGTTGATGACAGCTTTCGGACGAGTGGGGTCGTCGGCAATGATGAGCACACGCGGACGGCTCTTCGTCTTCTGCAGATATTCCTTCAGTACCGTTACCTTCAGCTTGGCACTCTTGCCGGGTTGGATGATGCGGCTCGACAGGCTGACATTCAGCGCGCTGCCATAAACCTGTACGTTGGAGATGGTCAGCGGACGCTGCCCCTCGTTGGTGACCTTGATGGTCTGCGTCACTTTCTTCTTTGAACCCAAAGCGCCAAAATCCAGACTGTCGGCACTCAGCACCATGCGAGGTCCTGCAGCCATATCCCCTGCCGAGAGGTGCGCAAAGGCAGGCAGCAACACGGCCGAGACACTAATCTCATTCTCAGCGCTCACGCGGTCGCCCACCTTACGGGCCAGATAGACAGTTGTCTCAGTGAGCCCGTAGTTCTTCAACTCCTCCGTATTCAACGTCAGCAGGATGCGCCCCACACGCCCGCCGGCCAGTTTCTCCGGCAGATAGCGTGCCGTGAGGTATGGCGGCAAGTGCATGATCTCCGGCTTATAGCTCGAGCGCGACATATTCACCACCTGCAGCTGCACCACAGGCTGCTCGCCGCGACTCACATCGTCGAACTCCACCACATTTGAGCTCAGCCGCACGTTGCCCAAGTCTATGGGAAAATCCGTGTAGTCCGTCTCTTCCATCGTAGAGACCACGCGTCCTTGCAATGTTAGGTACGTAGGCTCCGCCGAAGCGTTTGAGTACACCTCCAGCTCCTTCTGGAACGTACCTAACAACATGGCATCATACAGCGCCTCGATCTTCGCCGACTCACCAGGGGCTATCGGCTCCCGAGGCCAGATTACATGAGTGCAACCACACGAAGCATGTACCTCTGTGAGCTGCAGCGGCTGCGACCCGCTGTTGCGAATCTCGAAACTGATGCTCTTCGGCTGCTGAAACATCACATCACCCACATTCACCACATCAGAAACCACGGTCAACTCCGGCTGGGCCGAGGCACACAGGCCCCACGCCGCCAACAGCAGACACATCAACAGCCTTATATCCTTATTATATGACATAAACATTTATCTAAAAACCCTTCTCCTTAGAGAATCACTAAAATTTGGGTTCAAAGATACTGAATATTGAGGAAACAACGCGGCATTTGTTCCCTTTTTTAAGATACTTTATGATTTAACTTCTTTCCGCAAGGCTTACTTCACCGCCTCAACCGTGTAACCCTCGCGCCGCAGCATGGCAATGAGTCCATGATAGCCCAAAAGGTGGCGTTGTTGCCGATTTGGTTCAAAACGTGTCTTCTATTATAGAGCCCCTCGGCCAGCTCTTTCAAAGAGGTTGTGTCGTTGACGAAGATATTTAGGATTGCAGCCCGTCTGCATCATCAGAGACTGCACCGTAAACACCGTCCTCGGACTCTCAAGAATCATTTGAAAAAGGCTAGTTTGTGAACTCATATTCTAAATTATTTGTATTTTTAGTTCACAAAAGTATATATATTTGATGAGATAACCAAATAATTCTTCATTTATTTTACCATTGTGGGCATTTTAGCCTGAAAATCTTATCCCGCCATTGCAACGAGGGCGAGTAGTGCGGTGATGATGGTTTGCATGTTAAATAAAATGCTCACGTTCGGCCATCCGCAAACAAGCTTGCATGGCTCTCTCTTAATCGCATTTTTCATTGTTCGTTTCTGATTTGTTTCTTCTATTACTAACGCACAAAGATGCGATTTCATTTCATTGGTGTTGAAGATTTACAAAGAATGAACATCATAAGAAGGTCTCCTTCCCCACTCCCCTCCTTTTTTATCAAGGCCTTAGATTACTATTTCACCTCTTAAACCATAAAAATCGTCGCGTTTTTACATTTTCAACCACAAAAATTCACATTATCTTTGTAGTTTAAAATATAAATTGTATTTTTGCGGCGTGATTATCGATACCTATCATCGCAAGCTCTCCAAGATTGACCTGCGATTCAAGCGCTATCTCTATTCCCAAATCAACTGGGATGCCCGCTTCATAGGCATCAAAGGTTCTCGTGGCGTGGGAAAAACCACGATGCTCCTACAGCACATCCTCGAAAACTATCAGGACGTCGACCAGACTCTCTATGCCTCTCTTGACGACCTCTGGTTTGCCACCCATCCCCTTATGGACCTTGTCGATTGGGCCTACCAACACGGCATCATGCGCCTTTACCTCGACGAAGTTCATCGCTACGACCAGTGGTCCGTCAACCTCAAGAACATCTACGACAACTATCCCGACATGAGCATTGTCTACACCAGCTCATCGCTCCTCATCATGGACAATGCCAAGGTCGACCTTTCACGTCGCCAGACCACATACACGCTCTACGGCATGTCCTTCCGTGAGTTCCTTGACTACGAGGGAGTCCTCACCTTCGATGCCGTCACTTTCGATGACATCCTCCAGAACCATGTGCGTTATGCCATGCAGATAACCCGTCAGATAAAGGTTGCCCCTCTCTTCGAGGCCTATCTCCAGCACGGCTATTACCCCTTCTATAAGGAGTCTGTCGAAGACTTCCTCCCTCGCCTTCGCGAGACCGTTCGGGTCGTCATCGACGATGACCTGCCTGCCGTAGAGAACGTCACCTTCGAGACCATCCAGAAGGTCAAGCGCCTCCTTATGATCATCTCCGAGCGTGTACCCTTCCAGCCCACGATGTCCGACCTTTGGGCGGCCCTTGCCACCAACAACGAGCTGGGGCTCCGTATGCTCTATGCCCTCGACAAAGCACAGATTCTGGGCCTTCTCACCTCCAAGCCCAAGAACTACAAGTACCTCAACAAGCCCGACAAGATCTTCCTGGGCAATCCCAACCTCATGCATGCCCTCTGTCCCCGTGTCGAGAAAGGCAACGAGCGCGAAACCTTCTTCTATAGCCAGCTCATCGTAAGCAACGAGGTCAAGTACCCCAAGAAAGGTGATTTCTATGTCGATGACAAATACCTCTTCGAGATAGGAGGCCGTCGCAAGACCTTCGAGCAGATTGCCGACGAGCCCAACAGCTTCCTTGGTGTAGATGACACCGAGGTAGGCCACGGCTCTCGCATTCCCCTCTGGCTCTTCGGCTTCATTTACTAGCCCTCAATCCCTCTCCACGTACCTGTCACAGGTAGGAAACCCATTTTATCCAAAAAGAGAGCTCGTAGGGAATATCGTCGCAAAGCATGGAGCAGCCGGGGGATGCAGGAGCGGGCTCTGCCTGAGCGGTCATGGTCTGTTGCACGGGTACGCGAACGATACGGGTTTCGTAGATAGTGTCATGCACCACTTCGTGAATCACTTCGCGGATGATGGTGGGCTCAGACTCAGCCAAGGACTCTCCCCCCGCCCTTCCTGTTAGGGAGGGAGCAGAATGACTTGCTGACAACGTTCCTTCATTGTCTATAGTAACCGCTCCCTCCCTTATAGGGTGGGCGGGGAGCGAGTCCGGGAGTTTTCTTCCCAACACAAACCCGACCACGAGTGCTGCAGCCGTAGCGGCCCACCACAATGGCGTGACGTTCGACGGCCTTGTGCATGGCATCGGTGGACTTGAATTCGTGGGCGAGGCTGAACACGTTCAGACCACGATTGCGGTACTCGTTGTAGATGGGGATGATGTCGCAGGCATCGCGGATGCAGGGCGAACACCATGAGGCCCAGCAGATGACGAGCGTCAACTTGTCCTTGTAGTATTCAGAGGCGCGGACTTGCTGGCCGTCTATCGTGCGCACATCGTAGTCGTTGTATTTACGCCCGCAAATCTGATAGTCTATAGCTTCCTGCTCGGCTATGCGCTGATGCACGGGGTGCTCAGGATAGAGCGTGGTGTATTGGCTGTGGTAGATGTCGAGCATAGTAGCGAGCCCCGTGTCATTGAAGTGAAACCCTTTGAGCCGCCCGTTGAGTTCGAACAGGAAACCGAACATCGGGTGGGCTTTGTAGTAGTCGATCGTCCATTGGTGATATTTGTTCTCCAGTTCTGCCATCTTCTGCTTGTCGTTCTCGTCCAGTTTCTCATAGGC
>CACZAN010000016.1 GCA_902779165.1 uncultured Bacteroidales bacterium | reverse complement strand
AACATCAGCGCCGCCAGCGTGCGTTTAAAAATATTTCGTAATCTCTGCATGAGCGAAGTTGTCCATTTCGTTTAACAGATGTACCGCCGACGCCACGATGGGATAGGCACAGAGGGCGCCTGTGCCCTCCCCTAACCTCATATTCAGACGGAGAAGCGGCTGGGCATTCATGGCGCTGAGCATCAGATGATGGCCGCCCTCGTCGCCGCAATGTCCGAAGATGGCGCACTCGCGGACGGCGGGGTTGAGTTGCTGCGCCGCCAGCATACAAGCTGTCATGATGAAGCCATCGACGAGAATCACCATCCGCAGCTCGGCTGCCCGCAACATAGCACCGATGGCCGCAGCCATCTCATAACCCACGAAGTAACGGATGGTGTCGGCTGCAGTAAAGCCCTCGCAGCAAGCATGGTATTGCTCCACTGCCTGAGTGAGCACGTCAAGTTTATGTCTGATGCCGACAGCGTCAAGACCGCTGCCCGCCCCCACACACTGCGGCAGGGGGATATTCAGGAACAAGTGCATCAGCACGCTCGACGGCGAGGTATTGCCAATCCCCATCTCGCCCAAACACAGGACATTGCTGCCCTCATCATGGCAAGCATCCACCTGTTCACGTCCCACGGCCAACGCCTTCTCCCACTCTGCTGCCGTCATCGCAGCTTCATGGAGAAAGTTGCGTGTGCCGTAGCCGATCTTGCGCGGAATGATATGAGCGTGGCACACAGGGTCGAAGTCGTAATCAACGCCCACATCCACGATGCGGAGCGAGAAGCCGTGCTGATGGCAGAGGACATTTACACCGCCGCCCCCTCGACCGTAGTTGATCATCTGCTGCCATGTGACTTCACGTGGCGACAGTGAAACGCCCTCACGCTCGATGCCGTGGTCGCCACCGAAGAGGATATGGGCAGGATGACGCAGCTCGGGCGTCAGCGTCCCTTGGATAAGTGCCACCTGCATGGCCACCTCCTCCAACACGCCCAACGAGCCCTTGGGCTTGTTCAGGTTGTCTATCTTGTCTTGTATCGCTTGTCGAAAATCCATATTTTTTTGTTTCATTGTTCACTTTATTCTCACCTCTATACCACTCACCATGAGGACTACCTCATCAGCTTGAGAGGCAACATATTGGTTCAACCAACCTAACAGGTCGGTAAAGCGGCGCTGAAGGGCATTGGCACTGGTGCCTCCCATGCCAATCTCGTTGGTTACAAAGAGAAAGGTGGCATCCTGAGCCGTGAAGCGGTCGAACTCGGCTTTCATCTCTGCAAGAAGAGTATCTATATCAGGTTGTTCTTCATCAGCGGCGGAAACTGTAAAGAAATTCGTGGCCCACAGCGTGAGGCAATCAATGAGCACGACACGCCCACAGACATCATGCCGACTCAACTGACGTTCTTCTTCGATATTTGTCCACTCAGGGCCGCGACGCTCCTGATGGCGCTGAACGCGAAGGGCAAACTCTTCGTCCCAGATGTGGGCCGTAGCCATATAGACTGGGTTTGGAGACAGCTCCAAAGCACGACGTTCTGCGTAGGAACTCTTGCCAGAGCGCTGTCCGCCTGTGATGAGGATGATATGTTTCATATTGTTATTCATTTTTAACTAATTGGATGTCCAGCGAGCCAGAGGGAAACACCTTGCGGCAGTGGTGGAGACAAAGGGCTTGGATCTGTTTGAAGAAAGTGGGAGGCATGATATCCCATAGTTCTCGAGCCATCGTAACACCTTCTATTTTTGCGGCAGCATCAGGGATGCCGATAGCAGTAGCTACTTCTGCGAGGAAGTCTTTATTCATCGTAACTTTGTGGGAGTGGGTGTCGAGGTGCCCTTCAGCCAGTTTAACCGCTTTGCCTATCATGATACCAAGTACCACACGACGAAATCCGAGACGACTGGCTTTCTGAAGGGCCGCTCCGATGAAGTTACCGTAATGGATGACACGGAGTTCGGGTTCCAAGGCAAGAAGAGCTTCCTCACCACGCTTGCCAGAGGCAAGTCCGATGCTATCGCAACCGATAGCACGGGCCACCTGCAGTTCGCGGCCGATACTTTCGATAAAGGCATCGTTAGACAGGGGGACCACGATGCCAGAAGTGCCGATAATACTAATGCCATCGACCACGCCAACACGTTCGTTGAAAGTGCGTTTGGCCAGCTCACGACCTTTTTCTACAGAAAGAGTGATATCCATATCTTCTTTCGTGAGTTCCCTCACTGCAGCCGTTATCATCTGTCGCGGCACGGGGTTGATGGCAGGCTCGCCAACAGCAACGCCAAGACCAGGGAGGGTGACGCGGCCTACACCTTCTCCCTGAAGGAAACGGATGCCACACCCCTGGACTGGTGAGGATTCAACGCGAGCTGTGATACGGCAGCCACGAGTCACATCTGGGTCATCACTAAAATCCTTGACGACTGTAGCTTCACCTTTTCCTACGCTTTCGATATCTACCAACACACTTTCGCCATTGGGCAGCTGCACCCACACAGCTTCTTCCTCTTCGCCCTGGAGAGCCAACACAGCAGCTTTGACGGCAGCGGTAGCACAGGTTCCAGTAGTCAACCCACTCTTCAACGGGAAAAACTTGGGAAGAATCTGTTCGACAGCGCGGCGGAGGCCAAAAGGACCAAAGACAATTTGAAAAGAGGAAATAGAGACTTGGAGATGAATCTTTGGCCGCTCAATGACAAAGACTTTAATGCCTGCAGCTTTGGCAGCCACCACTTTCTCCATGAAACCGCCACTAAGGCCGCTCTCCTTGGTGAGGATTGCCTGAGGGGACAGCTGTTGGATGAGAGCGGCCGTGTTCTCCTCCTCATAAAACACCAGCCGACTCTTTGGGAATCCCTGATCCATTGCTAACTGAAGTGACGCATTGCGGTCAAGTATGCGGCACCAACAGTTGTGGCGCTCCCAAAAGGGTTTCAGCGGTCCAAGGGTTTGAACACCCGTCAACATCAGTAAACTATTTATGCCAGCATTCTCCAATTGGCAGATAGCATCAGAATAGTCACTACACCATGTCATATCATCGGTGTGTGGTGGATAGCTACGCTCATAGCGAATCACCGGCAGATGTAGCGTTGCTGCGACCTCAGCCACCGTCTCATGAAGACGAACGGCAAAAGGATGTGCAGCATCAATGAGCAGGCGGATATCATGATTACAACAGAACTGCCGCATCGCATCGGAGTCTTTAGCACCATCAACAGCGATGCCGCTGTGTAGGACAAGCGACTGCGCGCCTGTCTTTGTCGAGTAGTAGAAGGGTTTACCTGCCACTTCCAACACCTCAACCGCTTTCCGGCCTTCTGTTGTTCCTCCGAATACGAGAATCATGTGGTGATTTGAATATTGGACAATATGATGGATTTTACTATTTCACGACTATGTCTCATGAGGTTCATGAGCTTATGTGATTTTCACTTTTCATCTTAGTATGCGATAAAAGGTGGGATGATAGTCTGCAGGCATCAACTCAGGATGGAAGATGGCAATGAGATCGGCCAGCAAGACATCCGGAGTGACGGGCGAAAGTTCATAATAAGGCGTCTGCTTCATGTTGCAGTAGATGACCTTCTTTTCCCGGAAGGCACGGAAGAGCTCATTGCGAGGCTCACTGGCCTTCAGCGCCTCGTAACTAAACTCGCCAGGGAAGCTGTTGAGAATACGCCAGTAGTCGGCATTGGAAGCAAGGGAGTACATCTGTTCGAATTCGATGTTCACACCGCCCGTATTATCATCCTTGACAACATAGTCAGCTCCCGCATCGCGGAAGAGCTGGGCAAGCGTGCTCTGTCCACCCACAGCATACCAGTTACCACCATGCATTTCGCCTGAAAAGACGGTGGGAAGGTCTGTCAACTTTAAGCTCCCAACTTTGCTCTTCAAGCTCTCGTACCGGCTTTCAATCCCGGCAAAAATGGAGTCCGCTTCGGCTTCTTTTCCTATAAAGAGAGCAACGAATTTTATCCATTCGGCTTGGCCAAGGGGATGAAGTTCCTTGTATCCGAGGTGCGGAATAAGGGTAATACTTGTCTCCTTGATGGCATCATAGCCTCCACGCTTAAAGGGCGAGATAAAGATAACCTCAGGATCGGACGCCAAGATCAGTTCGGTATCGAAATTTCCCTCCATTCCTATCTTAACAATGCGGCCATCCTTCACACGCTGACGTACATCTTTATTAAAAAGATTCTTTGTGCCCGTAATACCACGCACAACGTCCAGCGCATCCAATGCCGTGAAATTCGACAGTTGTAGCATCGTCATCAACAACGTCCGTTCTACCGGCACCTGCACAATCGTGTAGCCGTCAGGCACAAGTTCGTTTGTCTCGCGCTGCCCACTCACCTCCATCACGGAAGGATGGGTCTTAGGCACCAAAGCAAAGTGGTAACTCACTGGCATGCGGTCTGCATCTGTCTGTGGATCTGCCACATCCACCAACCTTATACCATTCTTTAACGTGCTGACAGAGAATCCTTTGGCATAGGACATCGGCTCTTCCCTACTCTCCAATGTGGAAGAAGCGGAACTTGAGGTCTTGGAGCTACGAGGGCTACAAGCGATGAGAGTAACACAAGAAAGAATACAAATGATAAAGTGGATGTGTTTCATATCTTTTCTTATTTCAGAAATAGGACGTGGACTTTTAGTCTTTTCTTTTGAACAGCACTGTCGCAATGACAGGAGCGCCGACGAGGGCGGTGACGGAGTTGACAGGCAAGGCACCTTCGAAGCCGGGCATACGGGCGATGAGGTTACAGAGAAGGGCCAAAACACCACCAGCAAGCAAAGTGGCAGGCATCAGAATACGATGGTCGCTGGTGCGGAACATGGCGCGAGCCAGGTGGGGTACAGCAAGTCCTATGAACATGATCGGGCCGCAGTAGGCCGTGACAATGGCGACAAGAACTCCTGAAGAGAGGATGACAAGAGTGCGGGCGCGCTGGAGGTTCAATCCGAGATTCTGGGCATAGGCATCACCCAAGAGCAACAGATTCATGGTCTTGACAAGCAGCATACTCAGTGGTAGAAGGATAGCCATCAGCACCACGAAGAGTACCATCTGGTCACCAGATACGCGTGCAAAGGAACCGAGCCCCCAGACAACATAAGCTTTGATATCTTCTTCGTTGGAGAAGAATTTCAACACACCGATGATAGCATTGGCCATATAACCGATGAGTACGCCGATGATGAGCAGAGTCACATTGCCTTGTACACGTTGGGCGACCCAAACAATAAGTCCCATGACCGCCAAAGCTCCAACAATAGCGGCCACACTCATAGCCACATCGCCGAGATAACCCAAGCGACTCAAGGCCATGCCTCCCAAAGAGCCACTCATGAGTACCACCAAAGCCACACCGAGAGATGCGCCATTGGAAATTCCGAGCACCGAGGGACCTGCCAAAGGATTGCGGAAAACGGTCTGCATCTGCAGGCCACTGACCGCTAAACCGGCACCAGCCATTAGAGCGGTCAGAGCTTGAGGAACGCGTGAGCTCCAGATAATATTGGACCAAACAGCCTGAGTAGAGGTATCAAGGTTAAGGGCGGAGGGAGAGAAAAGGATGCAGAGCACATCGCGCACAGGAATGCTCACCGTGCCAAGAAGGAGGTTAAGCACGAAGAGTACGACAATCAACAGCGTCAGCAGGATGAAAGATGCTGAATGTTTCATTCTTTGCCTTTTCTAAATAGGTGGGTAAAGTTCTTGCTGTAAAGCTCTGAAAGACCGGCGCGGTTGCCAATGGCTTCGCCGACTACGAGCATCGTTGTCAGGGTAAGATGGTTGTCGTGGACTATCTTGGCAAGGTCCTTGAGTTGGCCGCGATAGATTTTCTGGTCGGGCCACGTGAGATGATAACAGGCAGCAACAGGGGTATTCTCTGGATATTCCATCAAAAGTTCCTTTTGTACATCATCTACGATCGAAGCCGAGAGGAAAATACACATCGTGCTTTGGCTCTTTGCCAGCAGATGCAGTTGTTCTTTTTCGGGCATAGGGGTACGCCCTTCGCCACGCGTAAGGATAATGCTTTGGCAACGCTCAGGTATGGTAAACTGACTCTGCAGCTCGGCTGCCGCGGCAAGGAACGATGAGATACCTGGCGTGATGTGATAGTCCATATGGTTCTGATCGAAGTATGCCATCTGCTCCTGAATGGCGCCAAAGATGCAGGGGTCGCCGGTGTGCAACCGCACGATAAAATGTCCTTTGTCATAGTGCTCCTTCATCAGTGCACATTGCTCTTCAAGATTCATGTCTGCAGAAGAGCGCACTACCGCACCAGGCTTATGGCATTCCGTCAAGGCCTTAGGCACTAAAGAACCTGCATAGAGAATCAAGTCAGCCCGCTCCAGCATCTTACGACCACGAACACTGACCAAGTCTGGGTCACCAGGACCTGCACCAACAATCTCGATATGGCCTTCGCGCGAAAACTTTTTATCGATGGCAACAGCAAGTGTGAAATTCTTTCCCTTAACTTTCGGAAATAGCAGTTTTCCATGTTTGGAAGCCAACAAGGCTGCAGCCTCGCAGACACTCGGGGTGCCAACATGCTTTTCTACTGTCTCGCTGGGTGTGGGGACATCTACCTTGGCCAGTTCGTCGGCAGTAAAGAAACGGACGGGATAGCCTTCGGACTTCAGGTGTTGGATGACGGGCTCTTCGGCCTTAATGTCGATGGTACAAATATTACCTGCCTCCCTGTAAATACCATGCTCATGGTAAAGCGCATCCAATCCATTCAACACTTCCTGTAACGGTGCCTGATGAGCAAGTCCTATACCAAATTCCAGTACACGCGGAATATATTGAACGAACTGCATACATTTAGGAACAGAATGATAAAAGGGAGAGACAACTATCAGAAGACGGAAACGCTCGGGATTCACATCGCTGATGTCGCTGACAAGGGTAACATGACTTGGCAGGTGTGTTTCTAAGTAGTCCGTACCCTCATCGCGAATATCTAATAACAAAGCGGTCGGCTCCTTATGTACGAATGTGGCTATCACATCGTTCATCGTACCATGCCCTTCACATAGTTCTACATCCCATCCGTAAATCTGGTTGAAAGTATCAAGTGCCCATAGTCCTAAAAGGTCGCTTTGGGTGGTGATGACCTCACGAGCTCCCAAGATTGTTGCAATATTCTGTGTCAGACGGTTGGCACCTCCTATATGTCCTGAAAGAACGGCGATAGCATTCAATCCTAAACTATCCACGCATACCACGGCAGGGTCTTCGCGCTTATCTTTGATATAAGGTGCAATGATGCGTACACAGATGCCCATTGCTCCGATAAAAATGAAGGCATCGAACTTATCCCATCGTTCACCCACAAACTTGTGAGATATGATTGTTGCGTCAAGTTCATGCTGGAGCGAAAGAGCGATATCCTTGCCCGTCTCGTTGATTATTACAATTGCGATCTTCATTTGTGAGCTTTTAAGATCTCTATGGGGTGATGTTCATCGATTATTATTCTCATTGGTGGTTCTTGCTTTAGGCCGAGTTCTTGACTGGCCTCGTCCCAAAGCTGGTGGCTGTCAGTTGCTACCTTAGGCGCCTTGACGCTGTTCATCACAATGATACCGTCATCTGTCAGCACCGTCAACACCTTCGCCATGATCTCCTTTAGTCGTCCGCCGTGTCCACCGATGAAGACTGCTTCTGGGTGTGGCAAGACTGTGATGTCTGTTTCCAAGAAGTCTCCCATATGGACATTGATTCCAGGAGTCCTAAACTTACGAGCATTCTTGTGAATTATCGCCTCGCACGTTGGCCGTATCTCGAAGGCATCTACATGCAGATGCGGGAACAGTAGCCTTGCTTCAATGGAGATACTACCCGTGCAAGCTCCGATATCCCAGAACACACGTCGATGTGTCAGGTTCAAAGCCTGCAATGTCAACAACCTGATTGGCATCTTTGTAATCATCTTCTCGCGGCCGTCAAGCAATACAAATTCTGAATCAGGTAGGCCATAAGGCTTCCTATCTTCTGTCATCTGCTTCTGAATAATCAAACAGTTGGGATGACCGAAGTCGCATTGGCTGGCCTCTTCGAGGGTGAGTGTTGATATCTTTTCGTTTTCAGGATTCCCCAAATGCTCACCCACGTACATTATATAATAAGTATAGCCGTACTCCAGCATTCTTCGCGCAATAGATGCTGGATTATGTTCCTTATCTGTGAGTACACCTATCATCCCCGTCCGTTCGATAAGAGCGCGGTCAAATTCCTGCCAGGGACGTCCCGTCAGCGAGACGATCTTCATGTCTTGGTAAGGCAGCAACAGGCGGTGAGCCAACTGTTGAAGGGAATTGAACGTAGGGTACAGTTGGAGTTCCGCATTTGGCATCATACGCTTAATGGTATTTGCGAAGCCGAAGAAAAGTGGGTCGCCCGAAGCGAAGACCACTATTGATTTACAATTAGACGATTTGCAATTCACACTTTCATACTTCTCAAAGACGGCTTCAAGAGGTACTGTAATGTCTATCCATTCGGCACATTCAGGCAACAATGGAGCCACGATCTCATGATGGCGCTTGCCTCCCGAGAACACCCTGCCCTGCCGGATTATCTCCAGCACATCTTGTGGAAACCAAGGGTTCGGATTGTCTGTAATGCCGATAACAATGAATTGTATCATGACAGTAGCTAAAGTGTTATTTGTAGTTTTGTATCAAAGATCGCGGCCAGGCTTGAGCTGTGCTGCATCGTCGTAGGTGAGGATGGCGTTGACAAGCGTGGCTGCAAGATTACTGCCACCCTTGCGTCCCTCAACAATGATCTTGGGAATATCTGTCAGTGTCTTGACTGCATGCTTGCTCTCGCACACATGAACGAAGCCCACGGGTGCTGCAATGATTCCGACAGGATATAGCTTTCCTTTGTGCACCAAATCACAAATCTCAAAAAGGGCTGTGGGTGCATTACCTACCACATAGAGCGCCTCAGGATATTCCTCGGCAGCCAGTCGCATAGCCGCCTGACTGCGCGTGACACCTTTTTCCTCTGCCATTCGTTGGGATCGCGGGTCATTTATATAGCAGTGTACTTCTATACCCAGTCTGTCCAAAGCCCCCTTGCGTATTCCACTGGCTGTCATTGTCACATCTGTTACGATATGTTGCAGATGGCCTTCTGATACTTTGCTATATAGGATTTCTGTAGCACGTTCGTCCATCCAAAGGCATTCTTCCATACCGAAATCTACCGTAGTATGTATGGCATGTAACAAGGGCCAAAGACGCCAGCGCGGCACATCGGGATGCTTCATTTCAGAGAGGATGGTACGGAAAGACGCATTCATTATTTGTTGACCAACTTTAGTTCCCTCCACCTGTTCCTCGTGAAAGTATCCTCGTGGAGTAATCATCTTATTGTCGGCAATGTATGACTGCGAATTACCTATTAAGATGACGGTGAACATATCTACATCTTCGGGGTTAAAAGCACCCAGAGTAGTGATCTTCACCTCCTCATCTTCGCGCCCGGCCTGACGCACATAGCCTATTGGAGTTACAGCGGATCGACCTTGTAGAAAGAGTTCCACAAGGCGATGGAGTTGCCAGTATCGACCGTGGGACTTGGGGTTATATACGGCAGTGACAAAATCTCCGACGACAGCAGCCCTGATACGTTTCTCAATAACCGTCCATGGGGTCATCAGGTCTGAGAGCGAAATCACACAGAAATCATGTCCTATAGGGGCCCCCAGCAAGGCTGCAGCCTCTTGGAAAGCACTGATACCCGGAAGGGATATGATCTCAATATCAGCGGATCGTTCGCGGGCCATCTCATAAATGAGCGGAGTCATCCCATAGATGCCGGCATCACCAGACGAGATGACAACAACCATCTTTCCCTGTTCGGCCTGCACGAAAGCTTGCTCTGCCCGCTCGCGTTCGTGTTTCATTCCTGTATCAATACACTCGCAACCTTCGCGGAGAAGAGACTCCACAAACTGAAAATAGTATCTATAGCCAACAACCACATCAGCTTGCTTCAGTGCGGTCTGAACTGCAGGAGTGATATTTTCTGGACGTCCTGGGCCTAAGCCCACAACAATAATTTTTCCCATAGGCTGTGATAATGTCTTTGCGGTGCAAAGATAAAGAAAATTTCTCTAATATTTCATTCTCAGGCTGAAAATATAGGAACGACCTGGATTAATCGTGGAAAAATTGGAGTTCCAAGGGGACGTATCGCGCTGATTGAATAGGTTTTCAATACCTAAACCCGGTTCAAGAGTAAAGTTACGGAGTACGATGGTGTGACGTGTCGTCAAGTCCCATTGGCTGAATCCTTCTGCATAACCATAGGTACTGCTGTAACGTTGTCCCTGAATGTGGCCATTGAGGCTGACATTCAGATGATAGTCTCCCCATGTATGGTCCCACGAAGCAAGCACGCAACCGACGTGTTTCACACTTTTATCCACGGGTGATGTGGTGGTGATGTATTGTTGTGTCTTCTTGTCCAAACTCTGAGTCTCAGCCTCAGAATCCGTGAAGCTATAACCGCCACCTATGATGAAACCATAAGGCAAGAGGAACTTCAGCGAAGTGCTGATTCCTCGAAGAGTCGCACGGTCTATATTGTCACGCTGGCGAATGGTCTCCCACCCCTCATTCTGCAAGGCGGTGAGATCAGCATCAGCGACTATCTCGGCTTGGGTCATGGTGCGATAGTTTATCATGTCACGAATTTTATTAAGAAAGGCACTGACACTCACACTCATCCAAGTATTGCTGTACTCGGCATTGACGTTGACAAAATGGTTTTTTTCAGGTTTTAAGTCCTTATTGTAGAGAGTATAGCGAGCAGCTGTCTTGGCTTGGTCGGTGGCATAGAGCTGCGATAGGGTTGGGGTGCGATAGCCTCCGGCATAGCTGGCACGCAGGCGGAAGCCCCCCGTATGGAAGAAAAGACCTGCATTGGGGGTCAGGGCAGCTCCGAAATGATCATTCTGGGTGTAACGAAGTCCGACGACAGCGTCAAGCGAACGGGCGATGCGCAACTCATCCTGTACAAAGAGGTTGTAGGAATTGGTTTTCTCAAAATCAATATTGTCGCTTTGGCTCGTTAGGCTCTCCTGCACGAACTCAGCACCAGCCGAGAGTTTGTTCCAGTCTGCCAAACGGAAGATACCACGTAAGGTTTCATTGACATAATGGGTGCGTTTGCGTGTCTCGTCGTAGGGTTCTTTCTCGGCAGTCTGCCAGTAATCATACATCGATGAGAAATTATCGCTATAAACATCCAGGTAGAGGTGGATATGAGGGTTGGGAGTCCAGCGGGCACCGCCGCCGTAGAGGTAAGAATTATGATGAAGGTCGTAGGTATAGGCCTGCTTAGCATTGTAGGAATAGGTAGCAACGGATGTCCCACCATCCGCATCTCCAGCAGGGGCCGTATTTTTCTTCTGGGTGAAGTAGGTCGCGGATTGGGGACGAGTGGTGAGGTTGTCGTAGTAGGAGCCACGAATGTAGAAGGACCACTGATTATTGAGTTGGAAATCCAACTTCTCGCTGATATTGTGGCTATGGAAACCCGTAGACATCGGACGCCCTGTGAGCCTCAGCACCTCAGTGCCGTCCTCATCGAAAGCCTGATAGCGGTTCACTTGCCAGTTATCTGCCTGATGGTAGGTATAGGAGGTGTGGGAAGAAAATTTGCCGGCGGTGAAGTCCACGGCGATATCTTCGTCCAGACGGCCGTGATTCATCACCTTGGTGGTGGACGATGCAGAAACGGGTTCCTTGCTGTCGTCTGTAATGATGTTGATGACACCCGCGATAGCATCGCTGCCGTAGAGTGCAGATGCCGCCCCGCTAAAGATTTCAATACGGCGTACATTAGCCAGCGAGATACGGCTCCAGCGGTCATCACCACTGACGCGTTTTCCGTTCTCAAGAATAACGATATAGTCATCGCTAATGCCGTTGAAGTTCACAAAGGTTCCCATTCCACTGGTGTGCGTAGTGATATGGGTGGTCAACCGTGTTAGGGCTTCCTGCAAGGTCAACACATGAGCGTCTTTCAGCTCTTTGGCTGTAATAACCTTCACGGCAACAGGAGAATTATCAGAGCGGTGATATGTACCTGTGCCTGTGACAACCACTGGGTTAAGATCTGTAGTCGAGTGGGCAGATTGAGCAAAAGCGGTGCCCCCGCCCAAATGCAGGAGCACCGCCGTGAAGCAGATAGTATTTATGGAGTGTTTCATGGATCCTATTTATTCTTCAGGATTCTTGGAGTGATAATAATCGAGTGCTTCGCCAGCTATGGCGTCCTTCGTATGCTGCATCCATACGTTGCGCACAGTGGGGAGTTCCAGCAGGCCCTTCTCGATCATGGTTTCATTGTTACAGACATATCCCATGCGGCTGAAGTACTTCTTCCAACTTGTTTCCTCGACTTCGCCTTCTTCGTTGGGCTCATAACCATTGTCCCAAGCATCGTCATCGCCAGCCATATCGTTATGACCGTGGTCACCGTCGATAGACATCAGCGGATGGCAGTAGACCTTGCCGCTGGTGACGCCGGCATCCTGCATACGCTGGAGCACGTTGGTCTTGAAGTTGCCCATCATATCTACGGTACCGACAAAGTAGTTCTTGCTATAGGTTTGCAGCGCCTCTTCAAGCTGGGTGTAGCGGACGTTAGCCTTGTAGGTGTCGTAGCTGTCGGGGTTGCCATGCCCCATGAAGGCGACTGCACCTTCGGCAGCCTGTGTCTTGTAGAGGGCGTTGAGCTGCTTGGCAACTTCGGGGACATCCTTGTCAGCATCCTGAAGGAGGGGTACACCCAGTTTCAGCACCACCTTGGAGAGATATTCGTCATCAAGATCGCCATTGCTGTTGTTGGCGAAGTCCTTGATGTAGTTGATGACGCGTGTGTACTCTTCGCCAGGGATGACCTGCAGAGACTGCACAACAATCTCATCATAGCGCACGCCTTCCTGAGCGAAAGCGTTAAGCCAGAAGTTGGGAGCATAGAAATTGCGAGGATCCACGTTCTCACCAGCGGCAGCACGGTTGATGCAGATAGCAGAGGAGAAGGAGAGGAATACATCATAGGCGGGGAACTGCTGCTTGTAGGCACTGACTGTGCCGTCGAAGGCATCGTAAGCCTGCTGCCATGTGCTTCCGAAAGCAACAAGCAGGATTGCTTTGTTCTGCTTCTTGTTGGACTTTACGTTCTGGGTCACTGCATCTTGATACTTCTGCCAGTTGCTGACATCGTCATCATTTGAGCAGGCCATGAAGCCTGCTGAGAGCGAAATGGCTGCGAGAGCCATCAGAAAGAATTTAATCTTCTTCATTGCTGTTAATTTTAGAATTGGTTTTGAATGATTTAAATTGGGCTTTGCCTTGATTGAATCGGATAGTGAGAGAGGCGTAGACGGTGGTGCCTGGCGATGTGGTGCCGAGGTGTAGCCCATGAGGTGTGCGGTCTACGTAGTTGAAAATATTATCCACGCCAGCTTCAACGCGGAGTGTCAGTCCGTGCGATTGAATTGCACGGCACAAAATGTCATGAGTGCTGGAGAGGCGCCAAAGGTGGTAAGGTTTGCCATTGCCGTTGATTTGGTAGTATCTCTCCGACGAGGCACGACCATACAGGCCCAGGCCCAGGCGATAGGGACAGCGGAAGCGGTGATTCCAAGTGGCAAACCAGTTAGCTTTATGATGCGCCATACCGTCGATAACGACCTCTGTCATCCGCTCGTGGTCGCTATCATACTGGTGGGCTTCGGTATCGAGATAAGTGTAGCTACCACCAAAGGCAAAATCCTTCACAGTATAGCGCACATTCACGTCAACGCCGATGGTGCGGGCATCCTCGAGGTTCTGGTACTGCCGCGTCTTATGCAGCTCATACTGAGTTTGGTATTCTTCGGGTGCACGATAGTTGGGAATGGTGTTGAGGGCAATCATGTCTTTCACCTTATTAATATATCCCGTGACGGAAAGCGAGAAACCGCCAATGTTCACCTCCGCACTTACGGAACCATAGTTGCTGGTCTGCGGACGCAAATCTGTATTACCAAGGTAGAGGTATGTGCCGCTCATTTCGCGGACATAACGGTAGTGTTGCTCTTTGGGCGTGGGAGTCTTGAAACCCTGTGACCAGGCAGCACGCAGATTCAGCCAGCTCGTGGGTTTCACCATAGCCGAGAGCTTGGGCGTCAGGTGAAGACCAAACTGCCGGTTTCGGTCCAGTCGCAGTCCACCCGTCAATTGTAAAATATTCTTATCATGGGCTCGTGAATTCGTCCAATTCGGCATCCACTCATCCTGCACATACAAGGCCTCAGTGTCATCTGTAACCGTCCCCCCGTTATCCACTCTCATGGGGGCTTTCAGCCAGTCGTGACGCACTTCCAGTCCTGCACTGAGACGGTTTTTAGCAGGCAAGTCGAAGATACCTTTTAGGTGACCCATCGTGCGGCGTTGATCGCTCTGCAGGTTCGATTGACCTGGGAAATAAGGGAAGTAATGAGTGAAGTTGCCGTAGGGATCATAGCCATCCACAAGCGTAGTGTCGGTAAATACATAATAGTAGGCATGACGGTTCCAGTCGATATCCAGGGTCACGACGGCTTTGTCCGAAGCCTGCCACTTAGCACCCGCTGAAACAGAAGCATTGCGATACTGCAAGTCATAGGTCTTCACGTCCACAGCGGCATATTTTCCAGATGGACGGTAGATACGTTTGCGGTAGATACTGCCTTCAGCATACAGTTCCCAATTGGAAGCGGGCGTGTAGGTCAGCCGCTCGGCCACCTGCCAATTGGTGTAGCGGTTGACTGTCATATTGCGCGAGTCTGTAATAAGGAACTCTGTCTGATGTGGGTCCTCGATGGTAGTATTCTGCCAACCGTTGCTATGTTGCAGCTGGAAGTTGGTGAGGCTGCTGAACTTGCCAATAGCGAAACCTACGCTGTTGTGCTGACGCAGATCACCATAACTGCCGCCACGTGTGGTATTCTCCAGGAGCAGCCCATCGCGGTCATACTTGCGCGTAATAATATTTATGACTCCCGCAATGGCATCCGATCCATAGAGCGCAGAAGCAGCACCTTTCACGATTTCAATTCGTTCGATGCGGGCAGGGTCAATAAGTCCGAGGTCGTTCTGTCCTCCGTTGTCGCCGTGAAGGCGCTTGCCATCTATCAAAATCAGAATATACGAATTCCCCAGCCCGTTCATCTGCATCTGGCTACCCATATCGTCCTCACTAAAGGCGAAACTGGCCGTCAGTCCGCTCAGGATATCCTCAATGCTGCGTCCACCATATTGTTCCAGCTCGCGACGCGTGATTACCTCTGTCTGTACGGGCACATCTTTCAGTCGGTGCTGGGTGCCAGTACCGGTAACGACCACTTCTTCCAGACGGTTTGTCTGCAGAGTGTCTTGTGCTGATGATGGAAGAACGAGGCACATACATGCCAAGAACACTACCATCGTGCGCTGTGCCACGCAGAGGTTTGTTTTCATTGAAGTTCCGCGCGTCTGATCCTGGACGCCGTGCTAAGTGACGAAATGTCGGCAGGTCTTCTGGCTTTCCCCGTCTGTTCTACCTTCCCAACCAGTCAACTTGCTAACTTCGTCAACTTGTCAACTTCCAGTCAGTGGCGTTATACGGACAGACATACAAAGGGGATTACAGCTGCAGGTACAGCCCCGGATTTTCACCGGATTCCCTTACATCATGTGGCACTTCGACCGCATGATTTCCTTATTTCGGCCGCAAAGGTACAGCATTTTTGCCAACCACACAAATAAAAATCACTATTTTTTCTCCTTGCTGGGATTTCTTCTTCAAAATAATGAATCATCACTGAGCAAATAGAAGAAAATGATGAAAAATTGAAATAAAAAAAAGAAAAAGGTCACTTATCTACTAAAATAAAATAATCAAGTGAATATCAATGTAATATTAGATAGATACATATTTAGAAATAGTAGATGAATAAAGAATTCTTGAAAAGAAATTGCCAATTTTTGCAATATTTATGACTTTTTTCATGAAAAAAATTTGGTGGATTCAAAAATATACTCTACTTTTGTGCCGTCAAAACAAAGGAATGAGCCTCCACCGCAGGATTATGGAACATATATTCAGCCTTCCGTGCAGAACAAAAATGCACGAACACGGATTTGGAGCAAAACATACCAGATATGCTATGCACGATATACAGTAAGACGATAAGGAGTAAGAAAGAAAAGACCAGCATTTTGGGTCTGGAAGAGTTAGCAACTCTGTTCCAGACAGATGAGAGAAAGAGAAAGACGGTGGAAGCGTTCAGGGCAGAGTTGCCCACGCTTCCGCCGTCTTGGCATTGGAGGGGAATCCACCAACTGCCGCTGATTTGTCCTGGCCTACTCCAGAAGATTCGTCGCAACGGCGAGCTGCAAACGACGTACAACGGCGTAGTACTTCTCGAAGTCAGCGGCCTCACAAGGTCCGCTGACATTGAACGTGTGAAGATGAGGGTGGCGGGGTGGCCAACGACCTTGGCCGCCTTCACGGGAGCCAGTGGCCAGAGTGTAAAGATCCTCGTAGGTGGAACATTGGACGATGGCTCCCTGCCCAACGACGTTGCAGAACATTTCCATCAAGCCTTGTATGAGACCTGTGCAGCAGCCTATGCGAGCCTCATCGGGCACCCGTTGAAGCCAAAGAATGCCCATGTACGAGACACGTTTCGCTGGACTTATGACCCCACCCCATTCATCAACCCACAGGCACAACCCATTCGTATTCCGCGGCGAGAACTATTACGCGTAGCTGGCAACGAGGGCTGTGCCGATACTTTAGAATATGGACCAAACACAGCCCTGCCCTCTCCAGAGACGAACTGTCTCTACCGTCGTCGCTTCGCGTTGGCCGTGAGCAAGGCGAAGGAGGAAGGAACTGCAGAAGGACTACCTTTGCTGGAAGCTACAGCCATAGAGTCCTTAAGGCTGAACATCCCTCAGGAAGAAGCTGTGAGGCAGGCCATAAGGAATCCTCTATTTTATGAAATTGACAGACATCTGGCACGAACTACCATTGAGAGCATCTACCTCGAAAACGCATCCAAGGCCGGTCGCAATCGCAGCTATAGGATGCAAGAGGCAGCTTTCTCTTTACAGGAATTCATTCGCATCCGATACGACCTCCGTTTCAACGAGCTGACGAATGGCGTAGAGTGGCGCCGCAACGATTCTGCCACCCCAAACTTCCAGCCGCTGGACAGCCGCATGACGAACACGATGATCCAGGAAGCTCATGAGTTCGGCTTGGAGGTCCACGACCGCGATATGCGACGTTATTTAGGTTCAACACGCGTTCGCAGCTACAATGCCGCCCGGGCTTACCTTCACAGTATCAATGAGAAGTGGGACGGCAGGACCGACTATATAGGAGCACTGGCCGACCGGGTGCCCACCAGCTCTCCTCTTTGGCGCGAGAGTTTCCACACATGGTTTCTGGGAATGGTGGCACAATGGGAAGGCTGGGACCCGATGCACGGCAACGCTGTTGTTCCGATGCTGATAGCCACCCAGGACTGCGGCAAGGATGCCTTCGGCCAATTGCTACTTCCACCAGCACTATGCGAAGTGGGATATCAAGAACTCATGGACATCCGCTCGAAGTCAGAGGTAGATCAAATGATGACAACCTCACTACTCATCAGCTTCAACGAGTTTAGCCAATTTAATGAAAAATTCCAACAATACTTTCTCAAGGAACTTATTCAGAAAACAGGCATCAAAGGACGACGTCCGTATAGTAACGAGACAATACAACTGCCTCGTTTTGCCTCATTCATTGCCACCACCAAGAACGCCAACGCGCTGGCCGGATCCAGCGGCTCGCGACGTTTTCTCATAGCGGAAATACGCGACGGCGCCTCCATCGACACAACCACCCCCCTGCCCTACTCGCTGCTCTACGCCCAAGCCTTGGCCGAGCTGTCGTCAGGCCGTCTCCACTATTTCACTCCAGAACGTTTAGCAGCACTCGAAGCCTACAATGCCCGTTACACCGAGAGCCGCATGGAAGTTGTGCGATTCCTTGACACCTTTGAACCCTTGACAGATGTAAAAGAAGGGGCGGTGAGGTTAAAACTCTCCGATATCGCAGATGCCGTGAGGAAACATACGGGTTATTTCTATTCCGACAAATCCTTCAACTATCTCGGCCGATGGCTGACAAGCGAAGCGAAGGCGCTGCGCATTCGGAAGACGATGTCCAACGGTTGCCCGATGTATCTTTTGCGCTACCGTCATAATAAATAAGGTGTCTTTCTACCCTCTTTGTCCGTTTTTTGGCCAAAAAGTGGGACAATACACCCATGAAAGGGCTCTGCAAACGATATTTAACATCTGCAATTAGGTTATCTGCGATAAAAGCATTACCTTTGCGCCGCAAAAAAACAAAATGCAGAGATTACAATGGAATTCAAAGCCCAACAAATAGCCGCCCTCATCAGCGGCACTGTAGAAGGGAACCCCGAAGTGAGCATCCACACCTTCGCCAAGATCGAGGAAGGTGTAGAAGGTGCACTTTCCTTCTACTATGATCCCAAATTCGAGAGCTACGTCTATCAAACCAACTCGTCCGTACTGCTGGTTCCCAATAGCTTCGAGCCTACACACCCCGTAAAAGCAACGCTGATTCGCGTCGCAGACCCACGTATGGCTATCGCCCTACTGATGGGAAAATACGAGGAAATGACGAAACCGAAACGTACAGGCGTCGACCCGAAAGCTTCGATCTCTCCCACCGCCAAGCTTGGCAAGGACGTCTATATCGCTCCATTCGTCGTTATCGAGGACGGTGCTGAAATCGGCGACGGTACCCAACTGTATGCCCATGTCTTCATTGGTGCCGACGCCAAGGTTGGTAAAGACTGTGTGGTGTACCCCAGCGTCACCATCTACCACGACTGCATCGTGGGCAATCATTGTACGTTGCACGCCAACTGTGTAATCGGTGCCGATGGTTTCGGCTTCCAACCCGACGAGCACGGTTACCATAAGATTCCACAAATAGGTATCACTGTGCTGGAAGACGACGTGGAGATTGGAGCTAACACCTGCATCGACCGGGCCATGATGGGAGAGACGATTATCCGCAAGGGCGTGAAAATCGACAACCTCGTACAAATCGGTCACAACGTCGAGATCGGCGCCAACACTATCCTCTGCGGACAAGTGGGCATTGCCGGTTCCACAAAGTTGGGCGAATGGTGTGTGATGACAGGACAAGTAGGTGTGGCAGACCACCTCACCGTGGCCGATCACACCATTGCCGCCTCCCAGGCAGGCATCGCCACCCATATCCGCAAGCCGGGACAGACCATCATGGGTTATCCCGCTTACGATGCTAAGCAGTGCTCTCGCGCAAACATCGCTTTCAAGAGTCTGCCAGAACTGCTCATTCAAGTGAGACAGCTGCAGAAGGAAGTGGATGCTTTGAAAAAGTGGAAAGACGAGAACTGAGAGTTGAGAACAGGAAATTAATAATCGAGAATTGAAATAATAGTATCGTGTTAAAGCAAAATACCTTAGGTGGCAGTTTCACCCTGCATGGCAAAGGCCTCCACACGGGTTTGAACCTCGTAGTCACCTTCAATCCTGCCCCAGAGAACTTCGGTTATAAAATCCAACGTATAGACCTGCCCGATGAGCCCATCATCGAAGCTATAGCAGAGAATGTCATTGATACCACCCGTGGCACCGTACTTGCAAAGGGCGATGTGCGCTGTTCCACGGTGGAACATGCTCTTGCAGCCCTCTATGCACTTGGCGTAGACAACTGCCTCATACAGGTCAACGGCCCGGAAGTGCCCATCCTCGACGGTTCCGCAGAAATCTATGTGGAGAACATCCGCCGCGTGGGAGTCCAAGAGCAGAACGCCCCTAAAGACTACTATGTGGTACACAAGAAAATAGAGGTTCGCGACGAAAAGACTGGCAGCGTCATCACCATCCTTCCCGACGAACAGTTCAGCATCACCGCTATGATCGCCTTCCAGTCCAAAGTCCTCAGCAGCCAGTTCGCCACACTGGACAGTATGGACAAATTCGAGAAAGAGATTGCCCCAGCCCGCACCTTCTGCTTCGTACGCGAAGTAGAAATGATGCTGGCAGCCGACCTCATCAAGGGCGGTGACCTCGACAATGCCATTGTCATCTATGAGAATCAGAAGAGCCAGGAAGAACTGGATCATCTGGCTGACCGCATTGGAGCCCCGCACCACGATGCCAGCGAATTAGGTTACCTGCAGACCAAGCCTCTGCTCTGGGAGAACGAGCCTGCACGCCACAAGCTCCTTGATATCATCGGCGACATGGCCCTTATCGGGAAGCCCATCAAAGGACGCATCATCGCCACCCGTCCCGGCCATACCGTGAACAATAAGTTTGCCCGACTCATGCGCAAAGAAATCCGAGCTCATAAGATTCAGGCTCCGTTCTACGATCCCAACAAAGCGCCTATCATGGACATCAAGCGCATTAAGGAGTTGCTGCCGCACCGTTATCCGATGCTCTTCGTGGACAAGGCTATAGAGATGGATGCTAACAGCATCGTTGCCGTCAAGAACGTGACAGGAAACGAGCCTTTCTTCCAGGGGCACTTCCCCGGCGAACCTGTAGTTCCCGGAGTACTCCTCATCGAGGCTCTGGCCCAGACAGGAGGTCTCCTGGTGCTCAGCAATCTGGAACACCCCGAGAACTACAGCACCTATTTCCTGCGCATTGACAACTGCAAGTTCACCCAAAAGGTGGTGCCTGGCGACACCCTGCTCTTCAAAGCAGCCTTCACGGCTCCTTTCCGCCACAACATTGCGCAGATGCACGGCTATGTCTTTGTCGGCGAGAACATCGTTGCAGAGGCCAGCTTAGTGGCTCAGGTGATTGCAAATCAAAAATGATCTCTCGATTTCAATTCACCGTTCAACATTCCCTTCCTTGCGCCTTGCGACGCTAAAAACTTTTTCAACGTTTAATTTTTCAACGTTTCAACTTTTCAACATTTCAACATTCAATGATAAGTCCCCTCGCATACATCCACCCCGAAGCCAAGATTGGCGAGAACGTGGAAATAGGCCCCTTCTGCTACGTCGACCGCGGAGTAGAGATTGGCGACAACAACACGCTGATGAACAGCGTCACCATACTCTCGGGCTCGCGTATCGGCTCTGGCAACATATTCTTCCCGGGTGCCGTCATCGGAGCTGTGCCCCAGGACCTGAAGTTCCGCGGCGAAGAAAGCCTGGCCATCATCGGCAACAACAATAAAATCCGCGAAAACGTCACCATCAACCGAGGAACAGCCGCTAAGGGCAAGACGGTGGTCGGCAGCGGCAACCTCCTGATGGAAGGCTGCCACATCGCCCATGACGTTATTGTCGGCGACGATGTCATCATCGGCAATACCACCAAGTTGGCAGGCGAAGTCACTATCGACGACCACGCCATCCTCTCGGCCTGTGTGCTCGTTCATCAGTTCTGCCGCATAGGCGGCTATACGATGGTCGGAGGCGGCACACGCACTTCGCAGAGCATCATGCCCTACAGCATCTGTGCCCGCGAGCCGGCTACTTACTGCGGACTAAACATCGTGGGGTTACGCCGTCGTGGTTTCGAGCGCGAGGTCATCAATACCATTCACGAGGCCTACCGCATCATCTTCCAGGGAGGTCTCTCGCTGGCCGATGCCGTTCAGACCATCAAAAACGAATTGACTCAGACTCCGGAAATCAACTACATCCTCAACTTCATCGAAGAGACAAAGCAACGCGGATTCGTTCGCTAATAACCTTGCCCGAGGGCTCCCCCCCCGAAGGCTAAATGTCCTATTACTATGCTCCTCACCATTACTGCCGTATCCACCGAAGTAGAAGACTTCGCCATCGAACTGCTCATAGAGTCCAACGCCACCTTCCTGGACCTTCATAACCTCATCCGTCAGACCTGCGGATGGGGAAACGGCAAACCTGCCACCTTCTATGTCTGCGACGACCGTTGGCGCCGTCGCAAGACCATTCCCGAGAAAAGCTACGAGTACGACACCATGGACGAAGTGGAACTCGGCGACTGCCTTGAGGACGAAGGGCAGCGCCTGCAATATCTCTTCGACCCTGATTCGAGCCGGGGACTCCTGCTCGAAGTCACCCACATCACCTTTAGCCGCCACATCGACGAGCCCTGCTGCCGCCGCAGTCACGGCACGCCTCCAGCCCTGGAGCTCATCAAGGAAGAGGCACCTACAGGTCTCAGCCGTGAGGAACTGCTGGCACAGCTCAATGCTGCAGCAATTGCTGATGATGACGATGACATTGAACCCACAGACGACGAACTCTTCGATATCGAAGAACTGGACCTCGAAGGCTTCGACTTCAACGAAGGAGAAGGATGAAGACCCTCATCGTACTCCTCGGACCCACTGCCGTCGGCAAGACGGACTACGCTCTGAACCTTGCCGAACAAATGGGCAGCCCCATCATCAACGCCGACAGCCGCCAGCTTTATCGCGACCTTCCCATAGGCACCGCAGCCCCCACTGCCGCACAGCAAGCCCGCGTGCGCCATTACTTTGTAGGCACGCTTGGCATCACCGATTACTACAGCGCCGCCCGCTATGAGGCCGATGTACTGCAGCTGCTCGAAGAGCTCTTCCAGACGCACGACAGGCTCCTACTCAGCGGAGGCTCGATGATGTACATCGACGGTGTTTGCAACGGTATTGACGACATCCCCACCATTCATGAGGAAACGCGTAGCATCCTGCGCCAGCGTCTTGCCGAAGAAGGACTGCCCCGACTGGCAGCAGAGCTGAAACTGCTGGATCCGGAATACTATGCTACGGTAGATCTCAAGAACACCAAACGCATTGTCCATGCCCTCGAAGTGTGCTACCAGACAGGACGGACCTTCACCAGCTTCCGCACCTCCACCCGCAAGCAGCGCTCTTTCGACATTCAGAAGATTGGCCTCCGCCGCCAGCGTGCAGACCTCTTCGACCGCATCAACAGACGAGTGGACCAGATGATGGCCGATGGTTTCCTTGACGAAGCCCGCCGTCTCCTCCCCTTCCGCAACGAGAACGCCCTGAACACCGTGGGCTACAAGGAACTCTTCCAGGTGCTCGACGGTACGTGGGACCTTCCTTTTGCTGTGGAGAGAATAAAAAAGAACACGCGCGTATACGCGAAGAAGCAGATGACCTGGTTCGCCCATGACCCCGAAATCAACTGGATAGACCTATGAAAAAAATTCTCCATACCATCTACTCCGGCCCTTGGTACAAACGCATTGCCGTATGGATACTCACCATCATCCTTGCGGTTCTGCTGCTGTTTGCGGCCGTCGATGTCAATTTCCTGTGGCTCTTCGGACGTTCGCCCGGCTTCAAGGATATCAAGCATCCCGTCAACAACGAAGCCAGCGAAATCTACAGCGCCGACAGCATCCTCCTCGGACGGTTCTTCAGCGAGAACCGCACACCCGTGAAATACGAGGAAATCCACCCACTCGTCATCCGCACGCTCATTGCCACCGAGGACGAACGCTTTTACCAGCATCATGGCGTAGACGTCAAGGGACTCTTCGCCGCATTCAAGGACATGACACAGGGCAGGGCCCGTGGCGCAAGCACCATCACCCAGCAGCTGGCCAAGAACCTCTTCCGTGTGCGCACACAGTACAGCACGGGCCTCACGGGTAAGATTCCGGGAGTGAAGATCCTCGTCATGAAAGCCAAGGAGTGGATTGTCGCCACGAAGCTGGAGATGGAGTTCTCGAAGGAAGAGATCCTGACCATGTACCTCAACACGGTGGACTTCGGCAGCAACAGCTTCGGTATCAAGACGGCGTCGCGCACCTACTTCGGCACGAAACCCGACAGCCTCGACTACCTGCAGGCGGCCACCCTTGTGGGACTGCTGAAAGCCACCAGCAGCTACAACCCGCGTCTGCACCCCAAAGCCTCGCAGCAGCGCCGCAACGTCGTCCTGCAGAACCTCTATAACCACGGAGGACTCATCCTCGACGGCAAGCCCGCCACTGCCCGCCAGCTCGACAGCCTGCAGGCACTACCCACCGTCTGCGTGGACCACGTAGAAGAAAGCAGCTACGACGGCCTTGCCCCCTACTTCCGCACCAACCTTCAGGAATACATCAACGACCTCTGCGACCAAGGGCTGGTCAGCGGTGATGAACGCCTGGACCTCTATGCCGACGGACTTCGTATCTACACCACCCTCGACAGCCGCCTTCAGAAATATGCAGAAGACGCCGCCACCGAGCAGATGAGGACCCTGCAGCAGCGCTTCGACGAACACTGGAGAGGACAACACCCCTGGCAGGACCAGTTCCACCGCGAGATTCCCAATTTCATCGAAGACCTCGCCAAGCGCAGCCCCTATTACAAGTTGCTGACCAAGCGCTTCCCCGACCAGCCCGACAGCGTGGACTTCTACATGAACCAGCCCCACCAGGTGAAGCTCTTCAGCTACAACGGCCCGATATCGCGCGAAATCTCCACGATGGACTCCATCCGCTACATGGTCAGTTTCCTGCATTGCGGATTCGTGGCCATAGAGCCTGACACGCGCCACGTTAAAGCTTGGGTCGGAGACATCGACTTCGACTCATGGAAATATGATAAGGTGACAGCCATGCGTCAGCCCGGATCCACCTTCAAGCTCTTCGTTTATGCTGAGGCCATGAACCAGGGACTCAATCCCTGCGACCGCCGCCTCGATTCGTGGGCGGCCTACACCGACACCATCAACGGGAAGCCACAACGATGGGCTCCGCACAATGCCAACGGCACCTTCTCTGGTGCCAACATGACGCTAAAGCTGGCATTTGCCCAAAGCATCAACAGCGTCGCCGTGAAGCTCGGATACGAAGTAGGCATAGACAACATCGTAGAGACAGCCCACCGCATGGGCATACACTCCAAGCTCGATCCCGTTCCCTCGCTCAGCCTCGGTTCCAGCGATGTCAACCTGCTGGAACTCGTCAACAGCTATTGCACCGTCATCAACAAAGGCCTCTACAACGACCCCATCCTCGTCACCCGCATTGAAGACCGCGACGGCCACATCCTTTACGATGCCCGACTCAACGAACAGCGGGCTCTTTCCGAGCGTTCCGCCTTCTTCATGCAGCAACTGCTGCGTGGAGGACTGACACAGCCCGGAGGCACCACAGCAGCCCTCTGGCAATACATCCATCCCGTGCTCGACAAAGCCGAATTCGGCGGCAAGACCGGCACCAGCAACAACCACTCTGACGCCTGGTTCGTGGGCGTCACCCCAAAACTCGTTGCCGGAGGATGGGTCGGCGGAGAATACCGCAGCATCCATTTCCGCACCGGACAGCTCGGACAGGGCAGCCGCACCGCTCTCCCCATCTTCGGTAAGTTCATTGCCAGAGTGCTGCAGGACAAACGTTTCTCCCGATACTACGCCAAGTTCCCGCCTCCACCCTCCACCGTCATTCCCGCTGAATATGAATGTTCTTCCACCTTCTTCCCTGCCGACACGATGGACATCGACAGCACGGTGGTGGAAGGCTTCCCGTCCGAAGACGCCTACTCCGAGGAGCTCCCCGCCTCGCTCACAGATGCCCAGACTCCCGCGCAGAGCGAAGCCACGACACCCAAGGCTCCTGAGGGCACCCCGCGCGCTCCCTCCGATTCCCTCCCATGACCACCGCCGACTCCATCGATACCAGCACCCCTGAGTTCCAGGCGGCACTGAACATCATCCGCCACACACAGCACTCCCTCTTCCTCACCGGTAAGGCCGGAACGGGGAAGAGCACCTTCCTGCGATACGTCAAGGAGAACACACGCAAGAAGGCCGTTGTGCTGGCACCTACGGGCATTGCTGCCATCAATGCGGGAGGCGTCACCCTTCACAGCTTCTTCAAGCTGCCCTTCCACCCCCTGGCCCCCGACGACAGCCGCTATGCCGGACGCCGCATCCGCGACTTCCTGCGCTACAGCAAGGAACAGATACAACTCCTGCAGAGCCTTGACCTCATCATCATCGATGAGATATCCATGGTGCGCGCAGACATCATTGACTTCATCGACCGCATTCTCCGAACCTACACCCACAACCACCGCCAACCCTTCGGAGGCAAACAGATGCTGCTGATTGGCGACGTCTTCCAATTAGAACCTGTAGTGAAGGCCGACGAGCGCGATATCCTCTCCCGTTTCTACCCCTCGCCCTATTTCTTCTCTGCCCACGTCTTCCGCCAGATGGAACTCGTCAGCATCGAGCTCACCAAGGTCTACCGCCAGCAAGACCTGCAGTTTGTTGCCGTCCTCGACCGCATCCGCACCAACCGCTTCACCCCCGCCGACCTCGCGCTCATCAACTCCCGAGCCACCTCTTCCTCCCCCCTCGCCTCCCCCGCCGCTCCCAGCACTGACAGCGCGGGCGAATTCCGTTCGCCCGTCTCCTCCCCCGCCGCTCCCAGCCTCGCCTCCCTCCCCACACACCTCGGCATCACACTCTGCACCCGCCGCGACGACGTGGACCACATCAACGACACCGAGCTCAGCCGCCTCGACGGATCGCCCATCACCCTGCAAGGCACCATCCGCGGCGACTTTCCGCTCGCCTCCCTGCCCACACAGCTCGAACTCGAAGTGAAGCTGGGCGCACAAGTCATCTTCGTCAAGAACGATACCGACAAGCAGTGGGTCAACGGCACACTCGGCATCATCACAGGCTTCAGCGAAGAACCCTACGGACTCATCATCGTCACAGAAGAAGGCCGCGAAGTCATCGTCGAAGAAGCCGTATGGGCCAATATGCGCTACACCTACAACGAGAACGAAAAACGCATAGAAGAAGAACAGTTAGGCACCTTCACCCAGTTCCCCATCCGCCTGGCATGGGCCATCACCATCCACAAGAGCCAGGGCCTCACCTTCCAGAATGTCAACATCGACTTCGGCACAGGCACCTTCGCCGGCGGACAGGCCTATGTGGCCCTCAGCCGCTGCACATCGCTTCAGGGCATGACCCTGCGCCGCCCCCTCACGCGCTCCGACGTCTTCGTGCGATCCGAAATCGTTCACTTCGCCACCCACTTCAACAACCCACAAGCCCTCGACCGCGCCATGCAGGCCGCCAAGGCCGACATAGAATACAGCGAGACCGTGCGGGCCTTCGATGAGCGCCGCTGGGACGACTTCATCCAACATTTCTTCACCGCCATCCACGCCCGCTACGACATCGAGACGCCACTTGCCAAGAGACTTATCCGCCGCAAGCTCGCAGCCCTCGGCAGTCTGGAAGCTGAAAACCAACGTCTGCAGAAGCAACTCAAGAAACGAAACAAGACCCTGCATAAGTTTGCAGAGGAATACTACCTCATGGGCAACGACTGCATCACCGACTTCCAGAACAACGCAGCCGCACTCCGCAACTACGAGAAAGCCGTAGCCCTCTGGCCCGAATTCGAAGCCGCACAGCAACGACTCGGCGATGCCCTCGATCGCGAAGGAAGGCACGAAGAAGCACAAAGCCACTGGAACATTGCAGCCAAACTGCGCAAAAGGAAGAAGAGAAAATAAATCCTTAATGACTAATGACTAATGACTAATGACTATTTTCGGCTCTTTCCTGTAGCGAACCTTCTCTGTTTGGACGATTAGTTCGTCCCTCGCACACCTTGCAGAGCATCAGACAACAGGTCATGCGCTGGGCCGTCACACACACGCGGAAGCGCTGACGGGCACGCACCTTGTCAATATTTTTCATAATTTCCAAGCCAATAACCTCCCCACTCACGCCCCTTGGCCTCTAACTTCGGCAGCATGTAGTTCGAACCAGTCCCCTGAATCAGGGTAGTGGTTTTGTCGTCCTCATCGACATGCATCGAGATTGCATTGAGAGGCTTGCTGTACCCCAGTGCCGGCGGACGGCACCGTTGCCGATTCTCACCTCCCGGAACATCAGCTGAAATTTCAGCCCATGCACTTTTTCCCAGGCTGGCTCCATGTTTCGGATAGCCTGCATCAAGTTCTTATGCTGTTTTCCGGTCAGCTCTGCAATCTCCAGCGACGTCATGCGCTGCACGTTCTATAGTTTGTTCTCTCGGTTGTTTTCTTGAAAAAATTAATCCTTAATGACTAATGATTCAAGTTTGCAAGTGATGCCATAGGCATCTGACAATGGTTCTTCAGGTATGAAGCGACCAAGGTCGAGCGAGCCTACGTGCAAAACATGAGTCATGTTAAAAGAGAAGGTGTCATAGTTTTTCACACAAATTCGAGACACGAATCTATATCATGAATTCGAGACCAACGATGTCGTTGGCGCGCTCCACGATTTCCTCCTCCGAGAGCATGTTTCCGTCGGCATCCTTGGTCGGGATATAGCCGCCCGTCATACGAATCTGAGGCAGCACCTCCGAGGTCACCCAGCGCTTGAAGGCCTTCGCCTGCGGCAGCTTCGAAGAGAGTATCAGCGAGTACAGGCCGGACTCGTTGATGAGTGTTATTTTCTGGGCACCGCCAAGGGTGTCGCGTTTCGCGACTCCCTTATCCTCGGAGTCCACATGTTTGCTCAGAGCATCGCGGACATTGCTGTATCCCAGCGCCTTGGCCACATCCTTGCCCACGAACATGATTTGGTTATTAACTTGGCAAGTACGAATCTCGCCGAAAATATCACTTGTAAAACTTCAAGAATTCATAAAATCTTTGGCCTGATGCAGGATCTTTTCGTTGTTTTCTGCCCGCAAAATACCATTTTTTTCTCCGAATTTCCACCCTTTTCCCCCGAAAAATACACATAATTTAACGGTAGAGGAGAGGGTGCTGGGCGATGATGAAGAGCGTCAGCTATTAAGTCATTAGTCATTAAGGAATCGGAAATGTCCCGTTATTGACTTCATAGAGTATATAATATATAAATATATTATATACTCTATGCGGTCATTTTTGAGAGTGAAGAAATGCTTAATGACTAATGACTATTGACTTAATGACTAAAACTGCATCTCGTGTCGGGATTCAGGTTGAATATAGAGAAAAGAAAATGACGGAATTAAGCACATTTTTTGAAAAAAAGTTGCAAAACATTTGTGAACCGCAATGGAAATGTCGTACCTTTGCAGCGTCAAAAGGGGAACACGGCCAAGTCGTGTTTAAGGTTTAAGGTTTAAAGTTCTTCAAGCGTGAAGCGTCGCATGGCGCCGAGCGTAACGAACCTCCGGCCGGCGTTGAACAGCGAACCGCAAACCAGCCCGATGACAAAGCGCTCTTTACAATTAACAATTGACCATGAACCATGAACTGTAGTCTCTGCGACGACAAACTATAGTTACTCGTGCAACAAACTATAGTTCCCGCGCCCGACGACCATTAACCCCTTTATTAACCTAAGAAAAATCCCACCAGCACCAACAACACACTGCCCAAAGAAACAATAACTGCACAGCTTTTGCTTTTCGCACAAAAGCACGAACATTGAAAGATATTGGCAGGCGGCATTCCATGCATCCATTTTTGAAGAGACATTATATAATGGCAACGTACAATATCAGCGGTTCCCGTCCATTTGGCACGCAGCGACCCTTAAAAAATCTTAATTATTTGCCGCTTCTAATGGGTGGCTGGCAATTTTTCAGTATCTTTGGCCACTAAATGTACTTAAAACTGCACAAACTGATGAAATTTCGCACAACCCTACCCCTTGTCCTCGCCCTCCTCGTGGCAGGCAGCGTAAGCGCTAAAACCAAGAAAACGGCAGCTTACCTCTTTACGTATTTCACCGGCAATGCCCCCGAACAGGAGCAGATTTGCTATGCCGTCTCTGAAGACGGATGGAACTACACCCCGCTGAACGACGGCAAACCAATCATCGCATCGGCCGACATCGCCCGTACGGGTTGCGTGCGCGACCCGCATATCCTCCGCGGCGAGGACGGATGGTTCTACATGGTTGTCACAGACATGAAGTCCAGTCTGGGCTGGAGCAGCAACCGCGGTATGGTGCTCATGCGCTCGAAGGACCTCGTGAAATGGCAGCACCACACCATCCACTTCCCTGAGCGCTATAAAGGAACAATGTTCGAGCACGTGACGCGCGTGTGGGCCCCCCAAACCATCTACGACCCGAAGACGAAGAGATACATCGTTTACTTCTCTATCCTGACGGACGACGGTTCCTGCCCCTACGACCGCGTGTACTGGGCGTATGCGAACAAGGACTTCAGCGACTTCATCGGCGAGCCGCAGCTGCTCTTCGACATGCGTTCGGCCAGCATCGACACAGACATCGTGCAGGACGACGACGGCTTGTACCACATCTTCTTCAAGACCGAAGGCCAGCGGGAGAAGGGCATCAAGCAGTTCATCGCCACCGATTTCTATGACGGCCGCACCTGGCAGCTGCAGGACGGCTGGTGCCAGGACACGAACAAGGCGGTGGAGGGATCCGGCGTCTTCCGCCTCCACGACGGAACCTGGGTGCTGATGTATGACTGCTACACCAGCGGCCACTATCAGTTCTGCAAGAGCACCGACAACCTGAAGACGTTCCATCAGGTGCAGGACACCAAGACCGAAGGAGCCTTCACTCCGCGCCACGGCACCGTCATCGCCATCACGAAATCAGAGCTGGAGCGCATTCAGAAGGCATTCCCGAACACAAAATAACCCCTTACGTCATGTAGCCTTATGAAACGAACATTATTTATCACCCTACTTGCCCTCGCCGCCAGCTGGACGGCCAGAGCAGCGAACACCTCAACAACCGTTGAACAGGTGGCTGAAGCCGTAGAACTCTCTGCGGACGTGGATTACCATATCACTTCTGCCACACCCTTCACATCGACCGGTTCCATCAACATCACCAACGTGGACCACGCGGTCATCATCTTCGACAACCTGAAGCCCTCACAGGCCCTGAGGCAGCTGGGCTACATAACAATCAACGGCGAGAAGGCCGTCAGCGAGAAGAACTGCCAGGTGCGCCTCTACAACCGCGGAGCCATCCTCTTCCCCTATGGCAAGGAAAGCAACGCCGCCAGCGGGTTCCACCCCCTCGTCGTCTACGATGAGAAGAACTGCCAGGGCAACTCCTGCGAACTCTTCGGACTGGAAAGCAACAGCGGCTATATGAACACACTTACCGCGGCGAAGATGAACAACAAAATCCGCAGCTTCACCCTCAAGCGCGGATACATGGTCACCTTCTCGCTCCGTTCCGGAGGTTACGGCTACAGCCGATGCTTCATTGCCGATCAGGAGGACCTCGTGGTGAAAAGCCTGCCAAGCCTAATGGACCAGCGCATATCCTCCTACCGCGTGTTCCGCTGGTACAATACCAGCAAGGCCGCATTGGCCAACGACACCAGGGCAGAGGCCGTGGCGGCGCTGAATGTCACTTCCTGCTACAGCTTCGGACTCGGCGAATCGCGCCTGCCAGATGCAGAGTGCGTGCCCCACCACATCTACGAGAACTGGCCTTCGGCTTCAGAGTGCGGATCGCGCACCTACTCTCCCCACATGAAGACCAACAACGAGCCCGGAAACAGCGCAGATGACCACCCACAAACCGTAGACGAGATCCTCAACAACTGGGAAAACCTGATGCGCACGGGAATGCGCCTCTGCTCGCCCTCCTCGCACGACGGCAGCCTCTCCCACCTGCGTGCCTGCCTGGACTCCATCGATGCACGCGGCTGGCGATGCGACATCATTGACCTGCATTGCTACTGGGACGAAGGCAGCTTCAGCACCTGGAGCTTCTATGACCAGTGGGCCAACAGGTACGGCCGTCCCATCTGGATTTCAGAATGGGTGTGGGGAGCCTCGTGGAACAGCAACGGCGCCTTCAAAAGCGGAGTCACCGAAGCACAGAACCGCGATGCCATCAAGCGCATCACCAACAACCTCAACCAGTGGGACTGCATCGAGCGCTATTTCTACTGGAACAGCGAACGAGACCCGTCGAAAATCTATAAAAACGGCAGCCTCACACCCGCCGGCGAATACTACGCCTCGATGAACACGGGATTAGGATACAAGAACTACAAGAACTACGTGCCCAAGACGCCGCGTATGTATGCCGTCAGCAACCTTGCCCTGGAATTCAACTCCAAGAACAACAATGTCAAGTTCACGTGGACGAACAGGAACTGCGACCTGACGGATGTCACCATCCTGCAGAAGAAGGAAAACGGCATCTGGCGCGGACAGGACACCCTGGCCTACTCCGAGACAGCGACACGCACATTCTCTAACACGTTGGATGCCCTACAGAACATCGGACTGAACGAATACCGACTCGCCTGTCAGGATGCCGACGGAAAGACCCGCTACAGCAATGTCGCCAGCGTATTCATCGGAGGCGCAACGACTTATGGCGACGTCATGGTAGGCCACATCGAGTCGAACAGCACAGAACCCTCAACCATCTTCTTTGCCACCCAGGAACAGACACCGCTGGTCGTCACAGGACTGCCAACGATGAAGAACACTGCCAACGGAATCTTCAACCACGTATCCACGATTGCCAAAGACAATTTCAAGTTCAATTTCGAGCCCTGGGCAGAAGGCGCAATTCTGAATTTCAAGAACAACGAGAGCACAGACTACTTCATTCTCCAACCCGGCTCATACACGTGGGGCAACATGCGAGCAGAAGTGGACACATGCTATTATTGGAACGGTTCCAGAGACAGCTGGATGAGTCAGGGCGACACCATAGAAGTGTTCTTCAAACAACCCTTTGACGAAGGCACAGTACCCATTGTAGTGCTCCAGAACGTGGTCTCCGCAGCTTCTACACCCTGCTATCCAAGAATCCTCGAAGTCACCAACAAGGGATTCAAAATGAAGCTGATATACCAGGCCGCCGCCAAACAGAAGCCCCGTTCACAGGGAACTTTCTACATGGCCGTCACTCCAGGCTCCGACAAGCTGGGAACGACAGGAATGTGCATCTATGCAGGACGCAGCACAGAACCCATCGGAGGCTCGACCAACGTCCCAACGGTATTCCGCAACGAGGCTGGCGACACCCTATATTTCCGCAGCCCCTACATCATCGCCGCATCGCAGACGAACAACCTGGACTACGCCAGCGCCTTTAGAAAATATTCAGACATGACCACTACGTTAAAGGTCGATGAAGAACAGAGCGTAAACCTCACCTACGGAATGCGCATCCGCAGACAAATGGACGCAACGGCCACCATCCCCACCGGCATGAATACAGCAGAAAAAAGCGGCGACTACATGGGATGGATCGTCATCGACCAGGATCCCACTGCCGTAGGAATCGCCACCCTGCATCAGCCGCAAGAGCAGTTCCTTGTGGAAGTCAAGGGACGAAAGATCGTACCCTCCGACCCCACTGCACGCATCTATTCCACCACGGGTATGCAGGTCAAAGCCGGCAGCTGGACAGCTCCTGGAATATACATCGTCACCAACGGAAAAGCCAGCACCAAGGTGGTCGTAAGATAGCATTTTCCAACATCGTTTTCTGTTTTCCACACATTCAGAACACCTACTTAATACCCCTTTGAAACGAAGGCTGCCAGATTGTTGGCGGCCTTCGTCTATTTAACGTTTGAAACATTCCTTTTGTTAAATAATCTTAACTAAAGTGATTTTATCGCCCTCCACGAGTACAACGAATTAAAAAAAGCCTTAATTTTGAGCAATCTTTCATAAAAAATAAGGGCAAAACGCCATTTTTTGGACGAGAAAAACCCAATTTATGCAACTACAAAAAATCTTTTAATAATCTCAATTTCAATGTGTATGGAAAACCTATTAAGCACATTTGGCAAGCATACAACGCGCGCGTTGTGTGCGGTCGCCGTTTGTGGACTATCATGGGCGTGCACGGATGACTACAAACTGGACGACGAAAAGCCGACCTGGTTGAACTCCAGCATCTACGATGGTCTGAAGGGCGATGGGCATTTCACCAACTATGTGAGGTTGCTGGAAGACAACGCTGTCAACCCCACCGACCCGGTCACTGGTGAATACCTCCAGCGCCCATTATCCGAAGTTCTGAGCCGTACCGGTTCGAAAACGGTCTTTGTCGCCAGAGACGACGCATGGGAAGCCTTCTACAAGAAGAATGCCACCCTTCCCGAAACCAACCCCTGGCACAATGCTACCAGCTATGAGAACCTGACAGTAGCCCAGAAGAAACTGCTCATCCACAGCAGTATGCTCAACAATGCCATTGTCATGGAAAACCTCGCCAGCAGCGATGGCGGAACTGATGCCGACGGCAACCAGGCATCGCCGACACGCGGAGAATACATGCGCCGCTACACCGATGTGATGCTCACCGACTCCGTGACGTTCCTGCGTCCGGAAGAAGTACCCTGGGCACACAACGCCAACAAAACCTACCCCATCGAATACAACGGAAAGGGAGAAATCGCCTACCAGTATGTTCCCGAAACCAACTACTGGAAGCGCTTCAGCGACAAAGCTGGCGGTAAGGGCGTGTACATCGTCTCAGACTCCACAGCCAACATGATGCTGCACTTCACCACAGAGCACATGTCCAAGCAGGGAGTCACCGACAAAGACTTCGAAATCTTCATGGGACGTCCACGCAAGACTGGCGACGTACACATCTATGATGCACTGCTCATCAGTCAGGACAGTGTGGCACAGAACGGATACATCAACCAGACCGAGAAGGTCATCGCTCCTCTGCCCAACATGGCAGAAGTCATCCGCACCAACGGCCGCACCAACATCTTCAGCCACATCCTCGACCGATTCTCGTTCCCCTACTACAACGCAGCAGTCACCGAGGCTTACAAGACCCTGCATCCTGAATTCACCGACTCCATCTTTACGAAGAAGTATTTCGCAAAGATTGGTATGAACCAGAAGAAAGACGAAATCGTGGGCCCCGATGGAGCAAAATTCCAGGATAGTGACGGTACCATCGCATTGAAATTCAACCCCGGCTGGAACACCTATTACAGCGATGAGCCCTCCGCAGACCCCCGCAAGGACATGGCTGCCATGTTCGTACCGGACGATGCAATCCTCTGGTCATACTTCAGCGAAGGAGGCGGCGGATGGGAACTCGTGAAGACCTATGCCCTGGATCCCTTCGCCCCCGTAAATGTAGGTGACTATCAAGCTCTTTACGACAAGATAGACGACATTCCCCTGTCCACACTGCAAGACCTCGTCAACGTCATTATGCAGAAGACCTTCACAGGTTCTGTTCCCAGCAAGATGACCAAGCTGAACGACGACGCCAACGAAGACCTCTTCTCACCAGAAGATATCGAATACATCGACACGTGTCTGCTCGCTAACAACGGCGCCGTATATATTATGAATAAGGTGTATGGCCCGGCGAAGTTCAGCTCCGTGGCTGCACCTGCCAACATCAGCAAGTCGAACCGCATCATGAAGTGGGCCATCAACAATGGTAACATCGAATCCGACGACAAGATGCACATCAACTACTACGCCTACCTGATGGCTATGAAGTCCCGCTTCACCTTCTTCCTGCCGAGTGACGAAGCCCTGAAGCACTACTACGACCCCATCAGCTTCACCAGCCAGAAGCCACGTATCCTCGAATTATCCTACACGGGTTCAGGTAAGTTCCCCATTGAGAAGAAGCTGTATCGGTTCGACCTCTCCACCGGTACTCAGGGAGATGCCTATCCCCGTACAGAAAATATTTCTGAGGACGAGATCCTTAACCGTCTGAAGGACATGCTCGAAAGCCACACCATCGTGCACGACGGCACCAACCCCATCGACAGCGAAGACGAATACTACATTGCCAAGAACGGTTCCGGAATCAAGGTCACCCGCGATGCAAGCGGTGAGATCATCGGCGTCCAAGGTGGTTTCCAGCTCGAGAATCAGCGCAGGGGCATCACCGCAGGAGCATCTGGAACCACCAACATCCAGGTTCCTCTGGCAAACAAGAGCACCCTCGCCAACGGTACGACCTTCGTTCTCGACGACAGTCCTATCATCCCCGCCAGCGTCAGCGTCTATGGTGTCCTGAACGAAGACACCTCTGCCAACAACAAGTTCAAGCAGTTCTATGAACTGACCGTCAGCAAGGATAAGATTGTGGAAGATTGCGGTCTCGTTCCCTCTTCGACAAGATCTCAGGACAAGCAGCGCCTGCTCAACAAGTATCACACCTTCATCGACAAGGCCAGCACGACAGGCAATGGCGGTGGTATCGACCAGAACGTGCAGTTCTTCAACAACTACCGCTACACGCTCTTCGTCCCCACCAATGAAGCCATTCAGACAGCTGTAGCCAACGGCCTGCCCACCTGGGAGACCATCGAAGCTGACTACGAGAGCATTCCCAACTACAAGACGGCCGCCGTGCTGCATGCGTTGAAGAATAAGTACTATGTCATCAACGACAACGCTGCAAAGGACACCATCTGGGTAGACGACAAGCAATGGAACGATGAAGACGCTCACTGCTTCCTGCATTCCGATAGCCTCCGCATTCAGGCTAAGATTACCTATCTGAACAACTTCATCCGCGGACACTTCCTTGACAACAGCGTATTCGCCGACAAGACCCCGCGGTCTGAAGCAGAGTACGTCACATCCAGCTACAACAGCGAGTACGGTGTCTTCGTCAAGGTTCATGTGACCCGCGACGGAAACGGCATCCTCCGCGTGCGTGATGACAACGGCGGTTCTTCACTGACCGTCACCGAGAATAAGAACTTCATGGCTCGCGACGTCATCTGCACACGTAACAACAAGAATCAGACCCCGACCGGACAGACCACGATGAACAACATCATCATCCAAGGCTCCAGCTTCTGTGTCATCCATCAGATTCCTGGCGTGCTCAACCACACACCGCTGGGAAGCAATGGAAAGTACAACATCAACTGGAACGATGCCAATGCCTGCAAGGCATATCTCGACAAGCATCCTCTGATAGAGCCCTCCTACGATGTACAGACCGCTCAGGGAGAGGAAGTATCACGAAAGAAAATTGCCCTCCGTATCCGATAAATAAGCAACACTATGAATAAGATTATCAAACTGATACTGCTGTGGGTAGTATGCTTCACGGCAACCAACGTCAGCGCACAGCGACGCATTTCAGGTACCGTATCGGATGACGTTGATGTGATTCCAGGTGCTAATGTCGCAGAACGAGACAAGAACAACCGTATCGTCAGTCACACCGTGACCGATATGAACGGTAACTTCACCCTTACCATCAAGGATCCTGAGAACACCCTGTATATCACCTGTATCGGACTGAAGCCCTGGTCACAGAAAATCGGCTCACGCAATGTCTTCAAGGTCACACTGGCCGACAACACCAAGCAGATGACCGAGGTCACCATTAAGGGTAAGAAGAAACAGCAATCCGGTGGCTTGAGCATCCCCGTTCGAGAGTTGGCTGGTGCCACGCAGACGTTCAATATGGACGAAATGGAAGGTATGGCCTTCGAATCCGTGGACCAGGCCCTGCAAGGACAGATTGCAGGTCTCGACATCGTGCAGAATTCTGGTAACCTTGGTGCTGGTACTACCATGCGCCTGCGCGGTACCTCTACTATTAATGGTAACGCACAGCCGTTGATTGTTGTCAACGACCATATCTTCGAACTCCCGGAAGATGCACAAACCATCAACTTCGAGGAGATGGACAACGAAGAACAGTTCTCCACGCTGCTAAACGTGAACCCCGAAGACATCGAGAGCATCGAAGTACTGAAGGACGCCTCCACTGCTAAGTGGGGTAGCCGTGGTGCCAACGGTGTCATCGAAATCAAGCTCCGCCGTGGTCACCGTGGTCCCACAAATGTCACCTTCTCCTATCGTTTCAACGGCACCTGGCAGCCCGACGGCTACAAGATGCTCGACGGTGACGGATACACCATGATGTTGAAGGAAGCTTACTACAACCCGAAACAGATTGCAACAGCTCTTCCGGAACTGGACTACAACCAGGAATATCCCTACATCTACAACCACTTCAACAAGAACACCGACTGGCTGGATGAAGTTCGTCAGTTCGGTAAGGAGCACAAGTGGTACGTAACCATCTCTGGTGGTGGCGAGAAAGCAACCTTCCGCGTATCAGCCGGTTACGACAGATCCACTGGTACTGTCATCGGACAGAAGCTCGACCGCTTTACCACCGCAACGGCCCTCGACTACTGGGTCAGCGACCGCATCAAGTTCCAGTCAAACATCAACCTGACGTTCACCACCAATCATAAGAACTATGGTAATGATATATATGATCGCGCGCGTAATGCTATGCCAAACATGGCTGTGTGGGAAGTAGATGCACAGAACAATCCGACTGGCAACTACTTCAACATGCTCCCCCTGGCAGCAACCATCAATGGTACCAGTGCGAACAGCATCCGCAACGATGGTACAAAGACCAGCTGGGATTTGCGCGATATGTTCATGAACGGCAACCCTGTGGCTCGCGCTATGAACGCCTGGAACAAGGAACGTCAGTATAACCTCACACCGCAGTTCAACATCGAGTACAAGTTTCTCGGTAAGGATGACGATCATACACAGTTGAACTATAAGGGCGACGTCCAACTCAACATCTACAACACCTCCAGCGACCAGTTCGTGCCGGCAGAACTCCGCACCATGGACTGGCAGTTCGGTGGTGACAACGGCCTCCGTTGGGACAACGCCGGTCACTCCAACCAGCGTAATGAAGTAAGCAATAGTGAATACAAGAGTTTGGAATTCACCACCCGCCACGACCTACAGTTCTATCCGAAGTTCAAGAACGAAGACTTCAGTGTCAGCGCCCTGCTGCGTTGGGAAATGGCCACCGGACAGTCCAGCAACCAGAACACGGGCCTCTGGAACGTGCCTAACAACATCACCGACCCCACCGTCGTTGCTCTGCTGAACGCTGCTGGTGCCTCAAACAATGAATGGCGCAACACCAGCTTCTTCGGACAAGTCCACCTTTCTTATAAGAGTAAGTACAACATCGACGCCTCATTGCGTGCAGATGGCTCTACGGCTTTTGGTGCCGGCAACAAGTTCGGTTACTTCCCCTTCATCGGTGCTCGTTGGAACATCATCGACGAGAAGTTCATGGACTGGTCGCGCAAGTGGCTGAGCATGCTGGCATTCCGTCCCACATGGGGTGTCACTGGTAACACCGGTGGCGGCGGCTACAACCAGTACAACAAATACTATCAGAGCGGCTACTACAACCGCCACACCGTCGTTAAGCCCGAGAACCTCTCACTGCGACTCATCCAATGGGAAAAGACCCGTAAGATCAACTGGGGTTTCAACCTCGGTTTGTTCGACGACCTGCTCCAGTTCGAGCTCGACATCTACAACCACAAGACCACCGACCTCATCATGAACAATATGCGTATCTCCTCCGCCAACGGCTTCAGCCAGCTGAACAAGGTCAATGCCGGTGTGATGCGCAACAAGGGTTGGGACCTGAACTTCCACTCCGGATGGTTCGCTAAGGTCGGCAAGTTCCAGATGAAGGTTCGTGCCAATATCGCCCAGAACTTCAATGAGGTAGAGGAGATGGATCCCCTTATCCTCGAAGACCTGAACGGTTCCGAGAAATACCAGCCCACAAACCTCGGCTACAACCAGCGTGTACAGATTGGAAACGCCCTCGGTTCCATCTATGGTCTGAAGTACAAAGGTGTTTACAAGTACGACTACGATCACAATGGATACACCCGCGCTTCATGGAGTGCCTACGGCTACGCCGAGAGTGTTCCCGACGGCAACGGAGGCTACCGCAACAGCACCTCTTTCCAAGAGGCTGCCAGCGCCGGCGACGGATGGCACTGGAAGCAGGAAAACGGACAGTGGGTTCACGACTACCAGATCAACACAGCTGCTGCTGCCAGCCGCCGCGGCGATATCGCCACCTGCCCCATCTCCTACGATGCAGCAGGCAACATGCTGACCGACAAGCAGGGCAACCCGCTCCCCATCTACTACGCATACACCGACAACAACGCCAAGTATCCCTTCAATGGTGGTGATGCCATCTATGAGGATATCAACCACGACGGGCAGATCGACCGCTACGACATGGTTTACCTCGGCAACTCCAACCCGAAGTGCAATGGTGGCTTCGGTTTCACTCTGAAATATGAGCGTTTCCAGCTCATCACAGGCTTCAACTTCCGTATCGGCAACGACATTGTGAACCTTGCCCGCATGAATGCTGAATCCATGCTGACCAACGTAAACCAGAGCTATGCTACCACTTGGCGCTGGCGCAAGAACGGTGACGAGACTTCTATTCCTCGCGCTCTTAACAATTCCAGTTTCAACAGCTACAACTCACTTCCCAGTGACCGCTATGTGGAGAAGGGCGATTACCTCCGCCTGCAGTACGTACAGTTAAGCTACGAATTCGACCCCAAGAAGCTGAAGAAGTTCGGTATCCGTAACCTGAAGCTCTTCGCTTCCGTCAACAACCTCTGGTGCTGGACCAAGTACACGGGTGTCGATCCTGATGTCAGCCCGCGAGGCTATGCCGTCAGTTCCGATAACAACCGCACACCGCGTACTCGCTCCTTTACAGCAAGTATTAACCTTGGTTTCTAAAACAAGACTGATATGAAAAGGACTAAATTATTATCCAACATAGCACTGATGGGCCTTCTGGCCCTCGGTGCAACCTCCTGCACCGACTGGTTGACCCTGTATCCTCAGGACCGCGTCGTAGAAGAGAACTTCTGGGAGGATAAGAACGACCTCGAAGGCGTCCGCTATGCGGCCTATCAGCAAATGGCAAGCACCCTCGAGAAACTCATTATCTGGGGTGACATCCGCTCAGACAACTACGAGCTCAGCCCGCTGAGAACCAACCAGATGGGCAACTATGACATCTACCAGAGGATTCAGAATGCACAATTAGACTCCACCATGTCCCAGTACGATTGGGGCGGAGTCTACACAACCATCAACTTCTGCAATAAGGTGCTCTCCCATGGTGCTGAGGTACTCGAGCGCGACCCGCAGTTCACAGCCACTGAATGGAAAGAGATGGAAGCTGAGATGAAGGCTCTCCGTGCCCTCAACTACTTCTACCTGATTCGCGCTTTCAAGGACATCCCCTACAGCACGATGGTCATTAATGCAGACGAGGAAACCATGAACTTCCCGCTCGTAAATCAACTGGCCGTTCTTGATACACTGATTATGGACGTGCGCCCTGTGGCTGGCAAAGCCCGCAATCGCTTTACGAGCACATCCGACACCAAAGGCATGATGACCAACTCTGCTATCTACGCCCTATTGGCTGATATGTATCTTTGGCGCAGTGCACTCCGCGAAGGCCGCGGGTTCGACGCCATGAAAGTGGAGGCGGACCTCGACAGCGTCATCTATTTCGGCCAGCAATCCATCATTGCACTCAACGCACAGAACGACATGGCAAATTCAAGCTATGGATCAAGTCGTTCCAAGTCTGAAGACTTCGGAAGCGGCCTGACGGGTGCTTTGTTGATTACAAACGAAGACATGGCTGCCGCATACAAAGCCGGAGTTGGAGCTTCTCCCGTAGTGGATAGCTATAGTAGCATCTTCTCACAAGGCAACAGCGATGAGAGCATTTTCGAACTTCAGTTCCCATCTGCCGATGAACGTAAGAGCACATTTATCTACAGCTTCTTCGGTAATGGTAATGGACATCATTTCGTTGTCAACGGTAACCTTATTGCCACACTTTATGCCAACGAAAGCGATGATGCGAATAAGGAAGGGAAGCGCGACAGCCGTATGTGGTACTGCGCCCAGACCCTACTCGAAGGCAGGTCCACACCCGAAACCCGTCCTCTCATCTTGAAGTACAGCAAATGTCAATTCACGATGAAGGATGACAAAGATGTCATGGGATACCCTTCAGAATCTGACTATAACAACTGGATCATCTACCGTCTGACTGATGTCATGCTCATGATTGCTGAGGCTCATGTTTGCAAAGCCAAAGGAGCAAGCAACAAGGATGCCGACTTCGTTGCAGCAGAAAACATTGTGGATGCTATTCACAAGCGTTCCACGGTGGGCGAACTCGTTCCGAAGACTCCTACAGGAACCAAGAACAGCGCCCTCAAGGAGGCTTACCTGAAACTCGTCATGAACGAGCGACAGATGGAACTTCTCGGTGAAGGTCGCCGCTGGTTTGACCTGGTTCGTTATGCAGAACGCTATGCACGATATGACATGCTGCAAGATATCAACGGAAATGACTCTGTGGATATCACCAATGGCGCTCTCATCCCCGACCCCCGCGAGCCTGAATATTGGGATGGCACACGCGGTGTCCGAAAGATGATAGCAGACTTCTTAGGAAAAGCATTTCCCAAAGATGAACAAACCCTCAAAAACCGCATTAAGAACCGTTATGGCCTCTACAGCCCCATCTACTACATGGAGAAAAAGGCCAACCACGGTACTATAGAACAGAATCCTGTCTGGGATCGCGAGAAATAACTTCTTTCACCCCTACCGCTATGATACAGCAAAATATCTTTAAGCACATCTCCCGTCTGCTTCTGCTAACCATTGTCAGTGGAATGGTGTTGGCGTGCAAAGAGGATGTAGACACATCCAACCGCTACACCTTCACAGACGAGACCGTGCTCAGTTATCTGGAAAAGCATAGCGAATACAGCGAGTATACGAACCTGATTAATACGGTTCCTGTAAGTAACCATTCTCAGTCTACCGTTGCTCAGTTATTGTCGGCCCGCGGACACTATACGGTGTTCGCGCCGAACAATAACGCTATTCAGCTCTACCTGGATAGTCTGCAGCGGAAGGGCGAAATCCAGACGGCCAGTTGGGACGGTTTCCCCGACGAAAGGACTCTCGACTCCATCCAAAAGGTGATAGTCTACAACAGCATCATCGATGGTGGCAATCGGGTAACTTACGAAACGGGCAACTTCCCGACAAACAACAACGACGAATTCGGTGTTGCAAACATGAATGACCGCAAACTCAGTGTCACCCGCAGCAAGATTAACCCCGACAGCATCTTCATCAATGGGGAATACCCCATTTCCTTGAAGAACAGGGACATCGTTGCCATCAACGGATGCATCCATGAAATGGAACTTGTCGTAGCTCCCAGCAGCGACCGAGTAACAGACGTCATCATGCGATGGGCTGAGAAAGGCGGTAGCGGCTATACCGTCATGTCACGTCTGCTCCTGGCCTGTGGTCTTGGTGATACCATGAGGGCATACCGCGATGAAACGTGGGAAAGACTCGTTGCATCCGGAGAGGTTAAAGATCTGCCCCAGCATACCAGTTTCGGGCAGATTGGCAGCATGCCACTCCATCGCAAGTTTGGTTTCACCATCTTCGCCGAAACCGATGACGTTTGGGAACAGCTCTTAGGCAAGAAGGCCATGGACATCACCGTGGCCGACGTCAAGGCTTACCTCGAGGGCACGGGTGTATTCACAGATGCGGGCACAACAACAGATGACAACTACGAGGACGAGAACAACATCTTGAACCAGTTCGTCACCTATCATGTTCTGCCCATGCGAATCAGCCGCGACAAACTCGTCTTCCACTACAACGAGAAGGGTTACAACTATGCTTCCAGCAAGAACTATACGATTGCCATATCAGACTTCTACACGACCTTGGGCAAGCCGAGACTCATCAAGCTCTACGAGAGTCTGGAGAGTAACGGCATTTATATCAACCGTTTCCCCGTTCTTCGCAACGGACGCGGTGATTACGCCCCTGATAAGTTGAATGTCAATGACTACCACGAAAGCGGGAAGTTCAAGCCCATTCGTGGTAAAGCATTGACCCCCGACGAGAACGTTGGTATCGAGGTTCTCTCCCCCACCGATGTAAATGTTACTGGAGAAACGGCCTTGAACGGAATTATCTATCCTATCAACAAGTTACTCGTATGTACGGATAATGTGCGCACACAAATGATGAACCAGCGCATACGTATTGACGTGGCTACCATGTTCCCAGAGATGCTGAGCAATGATCTGCACGGTATCAAGGAATACTACACAGAAGGAGCTTCTAATTGCCGAGGTATTCCATCGAACTATCCCTACCTTTCAGGTCTGGAAGTCAAGGAGAACACCATGTTCTATTACCTCCCTGGATTGAACCAAGGATGGTGCAATATGGAATGCGACGAGTTCAACGTCATCGGACGTTATGAATTCACCATGAAGTTGCCACCCGTACCTAAGGCCGGTCATTATGAACTGCGTTTCGGCGTAGCCACGGGTTCCAGAGTACGCAGCATGGCTCAGGTTTACTGGGGACCGGACAAGTCCTACATGCCCGCCTATGGTATTCCTATGGATCTACGACAAAGCGGTCTCTACCGTCACCTCCCCTCTGGTAACCAAGAATCCAGCATTGGCTGGGAAGAAGACACCAAAGATGAGGAATACAACGATGAGGTAACCAAGAAGATGCGCAACAACGGCTTCATGAAAGGGCCCGAATCGTGGACGGCTGTACTTGGCTCCAGTACCACCGTACGTTCTTACGAGTACATCACTCGCCGAATCATGGTCAGTGCAGATATGGTTCCAAATCAGAATTATTACATCCGCTTCAAGTCCGTTTTGGACGCAGAGAACAAAGAATTCTTTATGGACTACATAGAATATGTGGCCAAAGAAGTCTATGACAACCCTGAAGAAAGCGAAGATATATGGTAAACAAATAAAATAAAGATACACTCATGAAAGAAATGAAACTAACGCATATCTTGCGAAACGGGCTGATAGCCCTTTCTGCAGTGTTTGCCCTTACAGCCTGCACAGAGAATGTGGACATGAGTAATCGCTACACCTTCACAGAGTACACCGTCCTCAGTTATCTGGAGCAAGATTCTGCTTACACAGAGTACGTCAAGCTCATTAATAAAGTGCATATAAGCGATTACTCTGAATCGACAGTTGCCCAGCTACTCTCTGCACGTGGTCACATCACTTGCTTTGCGCCTAACAATGAAGCTATTCAAGATTACTTGGACAGCCTACAGCGTAAGGGCATCATCAGTGCTGCTAACTGGGATGGTTTCCCCTCAGAACACGTTAAGGACTCCATTGAGAAAGTGATTGTCTATAACAGCATCATTGATGGTGGCAACGTCCGTTATTATGAGACCGGAAACTTCCCCACCAATGACGGAGATGAGTTCGACCTCCCCAATATGTATGACCGCAAACTCAGCGTCACTCGCAGCAAGATCAACCCCGACAGCATCCTCGTCAATGGAGAATACCCCATCCACATGCAGCACCGTGACATCGAAGCCATCAACGGACGAATCCATGAGATGGTCCAGGTCATTGCACCAAGTGCCGACTCTGTGGCAGACAAGCTGATGGAATGGATCAACAACGGGACCTCGAACTATATCACAATGGCACGTCTGATCCTCGCTTGCGGACTGGGCGACACCCTCAACAAGCGCCGTGATGAAGTATGGGAAACAAAGTACCAGACGGGGGCCATCAAAGACATCAAAGATTTGGAAACAGAAGGAGTTGGAACCGGATGTATTCCTGAGCACCGTTATTATGGCTACACGATCTTTGCTGAGACCGATGCCTTCTGGGAGAAAGAGCTGGGTAAGACCGTTGACCAGATTTCGGTACAAGACATCAAGAACTACCTCATAGGTACAGGTCTGTTCCCCACAGCCTCCACTGATGACAACTTCGAAGACGAGAACAACATCATCAACCTCTTCACCACCTACCACATGCTTCCCATGAGACTGACACGCGACAAGCTTGTTGTCCATTACAACGAGTTGGGCTACAACTACCAGACATCTAAGGCGTTCACGGTTGCCACTGAAGAGTTCTACACCACGATGGGAAAGCGCCGTCTCATCAAGCTCTATGAGAGTTTGGAAAGCAACGGTATCTATATCAACCGTTTCCCCGTTCTCCGCAACGGACGTGGTGAATACGCTCCCGAAAAGTTAGACGTCAATGACTACCATGAGAGTGGGAAGTTCAAGCCTATCTACGGCGCAGCAACCTCACCCGATGAGAATCTCGGTATTGCCGTCGGCGAAACAGACTCCCTCAATACGGTAGAGAATGTGATCAATGGTATCATCTATCCTATTGAAAAACTTTTGGTATACACGGAAAATGTGACAGCACAGTTGAAGTTACAGCGCATCCGTTTTGATGTAAGCACTATCTTCCCTGAAATGTCGAACAACGACCATCGCGGCCGCCGCACACCCTATACCCATGGTCATGCCCGAAACAAAGGCTTCCCAACAAACTATCAGTATTTTGCAGACTGCGAAATCAAGGATGGCACACGTTTCTACTATCTGAATGGTCTCAACTGCGGTTGGCTCAACTGGCAGGGCGATGAATTCAATATCGCCGGCCGATATGAATTCACCATCAAGTTACCTCCCGTACCCGCAGCAGGACACTATGAACTGCGCCTGGCCGTACAGAGTAACTCGCAATACCGCAGTATGTGTCAGGTTTACTGGGGCGACAACAAAGATTACTTGCCAGCTGCCGGCATTCCCTTCGACATGCGACTGGCAGGCACTGAACGTCACCTCGCTACCGGTACTGTAAAAGACAATACGGTAGGATGGGAACCTGATGTGGCAGACCCAGCAACCAATGATGAGATTGACAAGAAGATGCGCAACAACGGTTTCATGAAGGGACCGAACCACTATAGTGCAAATCCAGGTTCCACCACCTCGCTACGCACCAACGAGATGAAGCTCCGCCGCATTATGGTCAGCGCTGATATGGATCCCAACAAGACCTATTACATCCGCTTCAAGAACGTGCTTGATGCAGACAACAAGCAGTTCTACATGGACTACATCGAATACTGCGCCAAGGAGGTTTATGACAACCCCGAGGAAGGCGAAGACATTTGGTAAATCAATTAAAAATTATCCATATGGCAAAAAAGAAAATTTTCCGACTCATTCAGGCAGGATTTGCGGCTGTTGTTCTCGCTATGACATTGCCAGCCTGCACTGATGACCATTTCGACGTCAAAGAAGGCGACGGAATGGATGCCAATGCTACCAAGACCCTTTGGGAGCAGATTGAGGCACGTCGCAACAAAGACCTAAGCCGCTTCGCCACCATTGTGGAGAAAACGCCCTATTTCAAGGACGAGGCACACAAGGCCTTCAAGGACGCTGCAAAGACCCAGCCCTACACCTACAAGGATGTCCTCAGCGGTACTCAAATCCTGACCGTCTTCGCCCCCACGGACGACGCCTTTACGGATGCCGAGTACCAGGAGTATCTCACCCTGTTGGAGGGTAGTATGGAAGACCAGTATGATGTTTACCTCAGACTCGTGGGCAACCACATCTGCCGTAACCGTTATACAGCAACAGGAACAGGTGAAGAAAAGCTGGTCATGATTAACGGAAAGAAGGCCACCTTCAACCGTGCCACGAAGAAGTTCAAGGATATAGACCTGCTCACAGAGGGTGATAAACCGCAGTACAACATCCCAGCTGTCAACGGCACATTGCACCTCATTGGCCAACAGTCCGACTTCGCCTACAACCTCTATGAATACATCAAGGCTCACGGCAGCGAGTTCAGTATGTTAAAGAATTGGATTACCGCTCACGACACCATCTACTTTGTCGAATCACTCAGTGTGGAGAACGGTTCCGACGCAAATGGTAACCCCATCTACGTAGATAGCGTCTATACCCGCACCAATACCTTATTCCGCTATGGCGATTACACCAAACCCGGAGAAGAATGGATCATGCCTCTGAAGTCATTCCATGGAGACTTTGAAGAAGAAGACAGTACTTGGGTTCTGGCAGCCCCCACCGACATCGCCTGGCAGACGGCACTCGACACCTATGCTCCCTACTACAACTACGCTACCTTATATATTAATAAGGAGCAAGAGGACATTGAGGTGGAGCGCATGCTTCCGAAAGAAGGACTCATCAATCCCGATTCTCTGAAGGAGCTGGCCATGAATATGGACATCGCTTCGATGTTGCTGTTCAATGCACGACAGCAGCCACGCACTCCTAATCACCTCGGATTCTGGACCGCAGAAGAATTCCAGAGCACTTCGATGCCTAAGATATTCAACACACGTTTGGATACCTTCAAGGTGGAACAGAAACCCGTGACTGATGTCAAGCCCCTCATCTTTGCCAACAACTCAACGCCTGTCACTATTTCCAATGGTCTGCTCTATTCCATCAACAGTTGGAACTTCTTCAAGGCTTATGGCGCATTGGATGTGGAAGTGAAGGTCAGCACCCAGTCTCTCTTCAAGATGGCCACAATGAAATCGTACTACGATTACAACACCTTCAACAACGAGACGAGTAAGCTGGTCAACGACAGCCTCCTCGGCGCCGTCAGTAAAGACTATTTCCTCACCTTCAGCTATGGTGATGACTCCCCAGTCATCGATCTCAAACTCAGGGATCGTGAGAACGACCATCAGATTGTGAGCAATCTCGACTATGAAATAGGTATCGTTATGGTTCCTAACTTCTATCGCTGGGACACCGATTCCATCATGGCTGAAACCCCCAACGAAGTTGCTGTGAAGAAGAACAAGATGCAGGTTCGCATCACTTACAATTCCGGTGAGCTGTCATCCAAAGGTAAGCCTACGGAGAAGGTGACCGACAAGTTGACGTTCGAGTACAACGGCGAGCGTGTTGATACCATCTGGATTAAGAAAGAAGATGGTTCCAACTACACATTCCGCTTCCCCATTTCCTACAAGAACATTGATGATTCCTATCCGACAATGAATATCACCTCGGCAGCAAAGAGAAGCGAAGTGGGTGCTGGCAAAGAATACCAGCACACCTTCTCTATCGACCGCATCATTTTACGTGCTAAGGAATAACCCCAATTGTTGACTTCAAAAAAATCTGAAAACATGAAAAGATTCAGTATTTCCATCTTAGATAAGGCCGCTCGCACCGGTCTTTACCTGGTACTCCTGGCAGGATTGGGTTCCACTCCAGCCATGGCTCAGGACGACGAAGTCGAAGTCGACTCTGTGGAGGCTCCCCGACGCATCGTCAAAAAGAAGCCTGCGAAGCAATACCCCATGCAGTCTGTTGCTGGTGTCATCACCGATGGTGCCACGGGCCTACCCATGGGCGGTGTACGCGTTCAGGCTCTGCAGTTGCCCCAGTATTCCACGCTGACGGAAGAAGACGGAACCTACAAGTTAGATGTCCCTACCTTCTGCCATGCGCTGGTTATTGACGCTCCTGACTACAACCTCCTCCAGCTGGCCATTAAAGGCAGCGAGAACCAGAACGCCCAACTGCTGGCCAACAAGTTCGAAGGGTTCTATACTGATGGCACCACCATCACCGCCCAACGTACGGCCAAACTCAGTGAGACCAGTTCTCTGAGCGTTGAATCCGATATGCAGCGCCTCCTCGAAGGTGACCTCCGCTCCATCAACCGTAGCGGACAGCCTGCCCAAGGTGCATATTTCACTATCCGTGGTGTCAACTCCATCAACGCCAACGCCCAACCGCTGTTCATCATCGACGGCAATATGGTTGACCTTGAGTTGGAGCGCACCAGCCTCCATGAAGGCTACTTCAACAACCTCCTCTCCGGTCTCGACCCCGAGAACATAGAGAGCGTACAGGTGCTGAAAAACGGAACTGCACTCTATGGCGCAAAGGGCGCTAACGGTGTCGTCATCATCACCACCAAGCGCGGCCGCAGCCAGGCCACAAAGATTAACGTCCGCATCTACGGCGGCGTGGAACTGGCTCCCAGTAAGTTCAGTATGATGGACGGTACCGCCTACAAGCGTTATCTCGGCGACTTGGCCAACACCATTCAGGACATCCGCGAAAGCAAGTCCGCCGGCCTCGAGCAGTTTGCCTTCCTTTCCGACAGCCCGAGCAACTACTATGCTCCCGTCTACAACAACAACACCGACTGGCAGAAGGACATGTACCGCACAGCCTTCACACAGAACTACAAGGTGAGCGTTGAAGGTGGTGATGACATCGGTATGTATGCCCTCTCCCTGGGCTACACGAACGGTAAGTCCACCCTCAAGGGCAATGACTTCAGCCGCCTGAATCTCCGCTTCAACACCGACATTAAGATGTTCGAGAGGGTTAGTGCAGCCTTGGATATTGCCTACAACCAGACAAGCTACAATGTGCTCGACAACGGTTGGAGCGAGAACTATGACATGCAGAATATCGGTTCGTCGAACGTCCTCGGTCTCGTTCAGGCTCCGTTCATCTCGCCCTATGCCTATTATTACGATGAGAACACCAAGAGGCTGGAGCTCTCCGATGACTATGCAGGTAAATATGCCAGCACAAACCTCTCTGGTAAGTGGGTGCAGAACCCCTTCGTATTCCCCCGTTCCCTCGGTATCAACGAGAGCCTGCGTAATCCTTATTGGATCATCGCCAACGGTGAAGGTAAGAACAAGAACTATGCTGAGTTGACACAGATTCTAATCAACTTCGCTCCGAAGTATCAGATTAACGATCATCTGGCCATCAGCGACCGCTTCAACTACACTTTGAACCGTAACAACGAGAAGTACTTCCTGCCTATCGCAGGTACCACTCCTTACCAACTGACCGACCTGGGTTACATCACCTCAGTCCTGAAGACTCAGTTCACAAAGGAAACCACCATCAACAATGACCTCCGCATCGAATGGGGCAACACTTACGGTGCTCACACCATCCATGCCTTCGGCGGCTGGCGCTACAATAACTACAGCTACAGCTACACCTACATGCGTGGTTATAACAATGAGAACGACAAGCTGCCATTCATTTCCAAGAACATGGGTTACATCAACTATGGTGGTACAAAGGACAACTGGATAGACATGGCCTACTATGTCAACGCCGACTACAACTTCATGAACCGCTACTTCGCACAGTTCACAGCTTCTGCTCAGGCCAGCAGCCGTTTCGGTAAGGAAACGAAGAGTGGCTTCAAACTGGCAGGCGTCAGCTGGGGCTTCTTCCCAAGTCTGCAACTCGGATGGCTCATCTCCAGCGAACCTTGGTTCAAGACGGGTCGCGGAGTGCAGTACCTGAAACTCACGGCTGGTGTGGACCAGAGCGGTAACGACGGCATCGACTACTACGCCGCCCGTACTTACTGGGCCAGCAAGCAGTTCAGCCGCAACACCGTAGGTCTCGTCCTCGAGAATATCGAGAACACCGGCATTCAGTGGGAAACGACGACACGCTGGAACGTAGGCCTCGAAGGTTCGTTCTTCAACAACCGTCTGAACGCTGGTATTGACCTCTTCTGGAGCAAGACCGACAACCTGCTCACCCTGAAGGATCTGGACTACATCGCCGGCGTCAGCCAGTACTGGACCAACGATGGCCAGATGAAGAACCGCGGTTTCGAATTCCACGCCAACGCAGCTCTTCTTAACAAGAAGGACTGGAAGTGGGAAGTAGGAGCACGTATCGGCCACTACAACAACGAGATTACCAAGTTGCCCAACACGATGTATATTAAGGATTCCAACAACAACATCGTGAAAACCATTAATGGCTACACCAGCAGCATCTACGGCACCGACAACATTATCACAGCTGTAGGCTATGCCGCAGGTTCCTTCTATGGTTGGGAAACAAACGGCGTGCTGGCCGACGATGCCGCAGCCCGCTCGGCAGGTAGCCTCGGCTATTTGAAGTACCCCACCGGTCTCAAGGATGCCAATCAGAAGTATCGTAACTTCCAGGCTGGCGACGTCCGCTTCGTGGACCAGAACAACGACGGTGTTATCGACGATGCAGACCGCGTAGTTATCGGCAACCCGAACCCCGACATCTACGGCAGCATCTTCACAGCCCTCAACTGGAAGAACCTCCGATTGGATATGAACTTCAAGTACTCCCTCGGCAACGACGTCTACAACTACCAGCGTTCCATCCTCGAAGGCGGAAACACCACCTACAACCAGACGACCGCTATGCAGAACCGTTGGACCTATGAAGGTCAGCAGACCGACGTGCCCAAGGTATGCTACATGGACAGCGAAGACTGGCGCAACAACGAGAGAATGTCTGACCGCTGGATTGACGACGGCAGCTACCTGAAGCTGAAGAACGTGCGACTCACCTACACCTTCCCCGTAAAGAGCAGCTGGCTGATGGGCCTGCGCATTTGGGGTGAGGCCAACAATGTCTTCACGGTCACCAAGTACCACGGAGTTGATCCCGAAATGTCGAGCCGCAACAGCACCCTCTATCAAGGTATTGACACAGGCCTTCTCTCCGTGGGTCGCAACTTCAATCTCGGTGTAACTATCAACCTCTAATACGACAACATGATGAAAAAGAATATCATTTCCATTCTTCTCCTCGCACTCACGACAGGCTTTGGCTTTACTTCCTGCGAGGACATGCTCACCCCGGACATGGACCGTCACAACGAGGTTGATGCCATCGCCTCCGATACGCTCTATTCCTACTGGGGCATCCTCAAGGAACTGCAAGCGATTTCCGAGCGCTACGTCATCCTCGGCGAGTGCCGTGGCGATTTAGTTCAGCCCACGGAGTACATCAGTGACTCTATCCATTCCATCCTTGACTTCGGCTCCACGGGTGATGCTTCCGACGGTTCCAACCGTTATCTGAAAGCCAGCGACTTCTACAAGATCATCAACTCCTGTAATGCCTACATTCAACAGTGCGACACACTGAAGAAGACCGGCACCAACAAGAGCGTCATGATTAAGGAATACGCGCAAGTAGCCAGCATCCGTGCATGGGTCTACATGCAACTCATCCTGGCCTACGGCGAAGTGCCCTACTTCGATACTCCCATGCTCTCCACCGCACAGATGGAAGACTTCTGGAAGAACACGGCTACCACCGTCAACGCTGATAACTTCACCAACACGAAGGTAGTCACTCAGCTTGAGGAGGTTCGCAACGTAGACCGCGTGAACTATGGCAATTATTCATCCATGTGCCACAGCACCCTCTGCCTCTTCCCGCAGAACCTGGTCCTCGGTGATATCTATCTCCTCAAGGCCAAGCAGGGCCAGCAGGCAGATTATGCCAAGGCAGCAGGCTACTACTACGACTACTTCAACACCTCTTATGGCGGCGTGTTGCCGGCAAATGACTATTATGGAACACTCTCCCGCAGTCAACGCGATGAGACAGTTCAGTTGTTCTCTTCCTCTTGGGAATTCATGTTCGGAGAGAACACTGAAGCTACCCGTACCCGTGAAGTCATCACTGTCATTCCGAGTTCTCAGAGCAAACTCTGGGGTAGCGTGCAGCGTGGCGTGCAGGAACTCTTCGGTTTCGATTCTGAGATTTCCGTAAACTCCACCTCTGAGGATACCCTGACCGTAGTCAGCGTAAACCTCTCTACGAACTTCGAGCACCAGCTCAGCCGTTCGAAAGCCTACGAGAACCTCAACGCCGCCCAAGACTACGAAACCTATCTCGTCAGTGGTGGCGTAGCCAGTTGCATGGTTCTCAAAGATGCTGGCGATGCCCGTATTAAGATGTCCACAGAGAACTTCCAGGATTACCTTCATGGCGACGGCACAGAGGAAGTGAACTTCGTGATGAAGCAGTGTATGTCTACTTCATCCATATCTTCAGGGAGAGTAACCTATGTCACCCACGGAGTTTCCTTCCCAACCGCCTACCCCATCATCTATCGTAAGGGTAATGTGTGGCTGCATTTTGCCCAAGCTCTGAATGGTGCCGGCTTCCCGGGTTATGCTTTCGCAATCCTGAAGAGCGGTCTCTGCGGCAACAGCAGTTGGTTGCCCACCAGCGAGCAGCAGTATGAGCCCAAGTCGTATGTCTACTACGATAAGAGCGAAATCACCGCTGCCGGCGACACCACGTTCTATACCACAAACCAGGCTATGATGTACCACGTATATCAGAGCGCCGTGGCAGCCGACTCTGTCTTCGCATTCTCGCCCGCCAACGCCCAGGAACTCATAGAGATTCTGGCTAAAGGTTTGGATTATGAGGAAGTTGAGGGAGAAAAGGTCTACACTAACCCCGCAGAACATGCTTTCTACGAGACTTACACTGCTCACCTCCAGGCCATCAGCGCCAACCTCTACCAGAAGGCTATCGAGTGGGAAAACTGGATGAGCGAATCCAACACGAACGTTGTCTGCAACCATATCTCCAAGTGGGAGATGAAGGCTGCCAAGGCTGCTCCGTACCTCAACTTCGCCACAATCTACCTGCGTGGCGAGGCGAGCGATGTAACCTACTACGCTCGCGGTGGCGAGACACAGTACCAGCTGAGTTCCTATGTGGCTTACCCCAACAACAACGGTAACTTCAACGGCGAACCCGTCACCGCCGGCATCCACACCCGTGGTTGCGGCCACATCTACTTCAACGAGCAGAACACCACCTTCAACTACATCGACCAGATCAATAAGATGCTGACTCAGGACAACGAGGCCACCATGACCAAGGCTGAGATTTACGACCAGGCCAACCTCCCGAAGGTACAGAAAGCCATTGCTCACCTCATCCTGGATGAATTGGCACTGGAGACGGCTTTCGAGGGCAACCGCTTCTACGACCTCGTCTGCTACAGCCGCTTCTGCAACAGTGCTGACGAACTGGCCAAGCGTGTAGCCAACCGTACTGGCAACACCGACGGTTCGCTCCGCTCCTTCCTGCAGAACGAGAAGAACTGGTACTTCAAGTTGCCGCAGAAGTAGTAGACCGTTGAAAAGACATATATACGTCGGGGCAAAGACGTATATACGTAAAGACGAAGACGTATATACATAAAGTCGTTTACGTCTATACATAAGATGGAAGACGACCTGACGACTTGCCCATAACGAACAGACGATCTGCCCACAACGACAAGACATCTTGCCGACAACGACAGGAAAATCTTTCAAAGACGTATTCATGTGTACATTTTTGCCGCCAAAGGGTTTTGAACGACCCTTTGGCGGCATTGTTTTGAGCCTCTTGCGAGCGAAGCGGAGACAAAAACAGACCACAAATCACTTTTTCTTTCAAAAAGTTGGGCGCGTGTCTATTTTTTCACTATCTTTGCGCCATAAAACACCTTTTAAAAACATCACAACACGATGAAAAGATTATTCCTTCTCCTGTTTGTTGCGGTAGCTGCGCAGCTCACAACCCAAGCCCAGGATCAGAAAGAGCCTTGGCTGAATCCGAACATTACTCGTGTAGGCACCGAAGCTCCGCGTGCCAGTTTCTTCGCTTTCGAGAGCGCCGACAAGGCAGCCCGTGGCGACAAGGCGGCCAGCGAACGTTACCTTTCCCTCGAAGGAAAGTGGCGTTTCAACTTCGCCCAGAACCACAACGAGGCTCCCGCAGGATTTTTCGCCCTGAACTTCGATGATTCGAAATGGACAGACATGCCCGTTCCCGGACTATTCGAGTTCAACGGCTATGGCGACAAAATCTACAAGAACGTAGGATATTCCTGGGACACCCAGTTCAACTCTAATCCTCCTTTCGTCGAGGAACGCAACAATTACACGGGCTCTTACCGCAAGCTCGTTGCCATTCCCGCCTCTTGGAAGGGACAGGACATCTATCTCCACGTAGGTTCTGCTACATCGAACCTGCAGGTATGGGTCAACGGCAAGGAAGTCGGCTATAGCGAGGACTCCAAGATGGAAGCCGAATTCAACCTGACCAAATTCCTCACCCCCGGCAAGGAAAACCTCATCGCCATGCAGGTCATGCGCTGGTGCGACGGCTCTTACCTCGAGGATCAGGACTTCTGGCGTTTCACAGGTATTGCCCGCGAGGTGTACCTCTATGCACGTCCGAAGGCCCACATCCAGGATATCTTCATCCTTCAGAATGTCGTCAATGGTTATAAGGATGGTCAGCTGACAGCCACCATCACGGCTCCTGCTGCTAAGGGATACGTCGTAGACCTCGCCCTGACCGACCCTTCCGGCCGCGCAGTCGGCAGCACTCAGGCAACCCTCGGCTCTAAGCCCTCTGCACTCACCCTGACCGTTCCCTCCGTCAAAGCGTGGTCTGCTGAGATTCCGAACCTCTATACCGCCACCTTCACTCTCAAGGACAAGAAAGGCAACGCACTCGAAACCATCTGCCAGCGCGTTGGTTTCCGCAGTATCGAAATCAAGAACGGACAAGTCCTCGTCAACGGTCAGCCCATCCTCATCAAAGGTGCCGACCGTCACGAACTGGACCCCGACGGCGGTTACCTCGTCAGCGTGGAACGCATGATTCAGGACATCAAAATCATGAAACAACTGAATATGAACGCCGTGCGCACCTGCCACTACTCCGATGATCCCCGTTGGTATGACCTTTGCGATCAGTACGGTATTTATGTGGTTGCCGAAACCAATATCGAGAGCCACGGAATGGGCTATGGCGACCGCACTCTCGCCAAGAACCCCATCTACCATAAAGCCCATGTAGAGCGCAACCAGCACAACGTTCAAGTACAGAAGAATCACCCCTCCGTCATCTTCTGGAGCCTCGGCAACGAAGCAGGCTACGGCAAGAACTTCGAGGATGCCTACGATGCTGTGAAAGCTATCGACCAGAGCCGTCCCGTTCAGTATGAGCAGGCACATCAGAACGGCAAGACCGACATCTTCTGCCCCATGTACTACGGCTACGAGGGTTGCGAACGCTACTCTCAGGGCGACAACCCACGCCCCCTCATCCAGTGTGAATACGCACACGCTATGGGAAACTCCATGGGCGGCTTCGCTAAATACTGGGAACTCATCCGTAAGTATCCAAAGTACCAAGGCGGCTTCATCTGGGACTTCGTGGATCAGGGTATGCGTGCCACCAGTCGCGTAACCGGCAAAGAAATCATGGCCTACGGCGGCGACTTCGGCCGTTATCCGGCATCTGACCACAACTTCAACTGCAATGGCGTCATTGCTTCCGACCGCTCGCTGCACCCCCACGCCTACGAAGTACAATATTACTATCAGGATATTTGGGCCACCGTGCCCGAGGGCAAAACGCTACTCGACGGTGAAGTGGAACTCTACAACGAGAACTTCTTCCGTTCCACGGATGATGTGGAAGCCGTTGCATCACTGCTGACCTACAACGGCGGCCAGATTCAGGAACAGTCCAACGACCGTCCTTTCCCCATCCAGCTGGCTCCCCAGCAGCGCCAACACTTCGACATTCCCGCTCAGTTGTTAGACTACCTCAAGAATGCCGTGCAGCAGAGCCAGTGGGCTGCCATCAATGTGCAGTTCCGACTCAGCCGTGACCGCGGTCTTCTCAAGAGAGGCGACGTCATCGCCCGTGCTCAGTTCGAACTGAAGCCCTTCTCCTTCCCGCAGGCAGCTGCAGTTATCGCTGCCGCCACTCCCGCTACCGTTCAGGTTGACGATGCCAAGTCCTGGCTCACCCTGAAAGCCAACGGCGTCAGTGTCACATGGAATAAATGGACGGGCAACATCGACTATTACGATGTCAACGGCACTCCAGTCCTCGAAGACCGCAAGAGTGTGGAACCCAGCTTCTGGCGCGCTCCGACCGATAATGACTACGGTGCACAGCTCCAGAACAAACTGGGCGCATGGAAGTATGCCCGCTGGGACAAGAAGAGTATGGAATGCACAAAACTCGAGAACCAAAGCCAGCAGGTCGTCGTGAAATACCATAGCGACGGCGTTGATGCAGACCTCACCATGACCTACGTCCTCACTCCAAAAGGCGAACTCATCATCACTGAGGACCTCGATGTCAACGAACAGGCAGAACGCAAGCCTCAGATGATGGCGATGGGTATGACCTGGCGTCTGGCGAAGGACTACAACACGGTCCGCTACATCGGCCGTGGTCCCGTCGAGAACTACTGCGACCGCAAGGACAATGCCTTCATCGGCATCTACGGCGGCCCCGTTGACAAACAATATTGGAACGGATATGTGCGCCCACAGGAAAGCGGCAACCACTGCGATGTTATCTGGTGTCGCATGGAGGCTGCCTCACGCCCGAACATTTATTTCGAGGCTTGCGGCCCCATGGAATTCTCCGCACTTCCCTATGAAATCGAAGACCTCGACGACGGACCTCGCAAAGATGCACACCAGAGTCATAGCGGCGACTTGATTGAGCGCAACTATACTGTTGTCCAGATCCGTGCCTTCCAGATGGGAATCGGCTGCGTCAACAGCTGGGGTGCCTGGCCGCAGGATCAATTCGTACCCAAATACGAAGACCACCTCTTTACTTACATCGTAAGACCTCAATTCTAACAATTAAATGAAAGAGAGCTCTTCAAGAAAACAACCTGTCACCCCCACTCATCCGAAATGGACAGATTCCCTATGGTATTTATCCATTATCGGCGTAGTGGTGGTGGCAGGTTTTTCACTTGTCCACAAAGAAAATGAACTACTCTGGCGAGCACAGGAGCTGAACCTCTGGCTGCCCACAGGATTATACTGGAAAACCCTGATGCAATACCCGGGCGGTACGGCCTCGTGGTTCGCCACCTATCTGACCCAGTACTTCTATTATCCTTGGCTTGGCATCAGCATCCTCTGCGGCTTATGGCTCATCATCTGTGCCCTGCTCATCTGGATCTATCGCCTTCGCGGCCCGTGGAGACTTCTGACCGTGTTGGTGCCCCTCGCTCTGATGGCCTGCTTTGTGCAGACAGGCTACTGGGTTTACTATCAGAAGCTTCAGGGTCATCTTCTTGTGCCTACTGTCGGAGTGCTCTTCGCTGTTCTCTGCCTGAGTGTCCAGCGTCTTCTCGACAACGTCCTTTCCGACAAGGCCGCCCTCTGGGCACGCTTCATTTGGATGGCACTCGTTTGCATTGTGGGTTATCCTCTTTTCGGTGCTTGGGCCCTCGGAGCAACAGGACTGTTAGGAATTCTTCCCCCGAAGGCCGAAGACTCCACGTTCAACCTTAAGCGATTCACGCTCTACCTCATTTTCGCCCTGGTGCTCATCGCTGCCGTTCCGCAAATCTACTACGGACGCCTCTTCGAGATGACCCAGCGCAATCTGGTATATGTCGCCGCCATGCCCTCTTTGCGCTACGGAAAGGAGATTTTTGCCGTCTATCGGCTGCCCTACTATGCCATTATCCTTGCGTTTACCCTCATCGTAATTGTCAGTGTCTGCGACGGGTTCCCCTTCGCCAAACGATGGAAGCAGTGGATGAAGAGTACTATTGCTGTAGTACTGGTTGGATTAGGAATCATCGGCGTCAGCAAGGTTTGGTACCACGATGCAAATTTCCAAAAGGAACTGGCCATGTACCACGCTATCGAAGACCTCGACTGGGAACGTGTGCTCCGCATCGCTCGCGACGGAAGCAGCGACGTGAAGCCCACCCGCCAGATAGTGATGTTCAAGAACCTCGCCCTCTTCCGCCTTGGGCGTGCCGGCGACGAGATGTTTACTTATCCCGAAGGGGCCACCCTGCAAAACGCCCCGTGGCGTGTTCACATGGCACAGATTGGCGGCAAACTCGTGTATTATCACTACGGCAAGGAGAACTTCAGTTACCGTTGGTGCATGGAAGACGGCGTGGAATTCGGATGGAAGGCAGAGACCTTCAAGCTGATGGCCCGCACCAGCCTCCTCAACCAAGAATGGGAAGTAGCCCGCAAGTACCTGAACTATCTGAAGCAGACACGCTTCCACCGCCAATGGGCAGAACACTACGAGCTACTGCTGAAGTCGCCCGATGCATTTGACTTGGAGAAACTGGAGGCCTCTGTGAAGGCAGGAAAACCTCTCATGAGTGAACGCGACCTGAAGGAATTCGCACCCATCATGCACCTGATGACCTATCCCAACCGATTGGATGGCGACAACACCCTCGTTGAAATGTACCTTATGCAGACCTTCGCTCATGGAAACGGTGACGACCCGCTGTTCCAGGAACAGACTCTCATCAGTGCACTGCAGATGAAAGATATCGACCTCTTTTGGCCTCGTTTCATGAAGTTTGCAACAATGCATCCTACAATTCACATGCCCCGTCACTATCAAGAAGCCGCTTACCTCTATGGTCATCTCGAGAACAAGGTCAACATCTCACGCATGCCCTTTGACCCTGAAGTGCGCGACAGCTACGAACGATTCATGAAGTTCAACGAACAGTGTGGGCCTATGACCGAGGAGCAGAAAGCCATCGCTTTCTATCCCCAGTTCGGCAGCACCTTCTATTACTTCTATTTCTTAATCAGGAACCAAAAGACCAATTAGCAGACTCTCCCCCCGCCCTCCCTGTTAGGGAGGGAGCGGTCGCCTTTCAAGACATGTTTTTTCAAAGCAAAACAATGAAGAGTTTTATCAACCATCTCGTACAAAAGATTTCAGAGAGGAAAGGGGGAGTGTCCGTTCTTCTCTCACTCATACTTTTTGCCTGCTCCTCCCCTTCCGTGCCCACCTCATTTACGGAAAGCGATGAACTGCCCACCATCTATCCCGACTATGTCGATGTCACCGTGCCCGTGAACATTGCTCCGCTGCATTTCCATATTGATCACGACAGCACGTCCACCGACTTTGTCACTCGCTTCACGGCTGGTTCCGAAGCATGGACATTTGGTGGTGAAGATGTTCGTCCTGGCCTGAAGAACTGGAAGCTGATGAAAGCTACCGCCCTCGCTGCCAATAATCAAATCACGGTGGAAGTCTTTGAGCTGCAAGCCGACCGCTGGATCCGCCACAGACCTTTCAGTATCACCGTTTCCAACGACAGCATCGACCCTTACATCTCCTATCGTCTCATCTCGCCTTCCTATGTTACCTATGAGGATTTGACATTGAACCAGCGCTGTCTGGAAAACTTTGAAGAGCGTCTCATCTACGGCAACATGATCAACAGCGACGAGGAGAACGGGCAATGCATCAACTGTCACCACGCCCAGTGGTACAACCCGAATCGCATTCAGTTCCACGTGCGCCAGTACCTCGGCGGTACGATTATTGCCTATGATGGAAATATTCAGAAAGTAAACCTGAAGACCGACAGCACTATCAGCGCAGGCGTTTATCCCTCTTGGCATCCCACGAAGCCTTGGATCGTTTACTCCACCAACAACACCGGTCAGAGTTTCCACACACGTGACATTCAGAAGATTGAAGTACAGGACACCAAATCTAATCTCATCTTCTACGACCTCGAGCGTAACGAGGTACTTCCCATTACTCGCGACACCACGGACTTCGATTGCTTCCCCTTCTGGAGCCCCGATGGCCAGTATATCTACTACGTCAGCGGCCACTGGGACGCTCTTGGAGAAGCGAAGCCGGACTTCGAACTCATCAAGTACTACACCCAGATGCAGTACAACCTCTATCGAATGCCCTTCGACGAACAGACACGTACCTTTGGTCCGCGCGAACTGATATACGATGCCTCCTTACGCAACCGCAGTGTCACTTTGCCACGTATCTCTCCCGACGGTCGGTGGCTGATGTTCACCCAGGGCCGATTCGGTATATTCCATATCTGGCACAACGACGCAGATCTCTACATGATGGATCTCACAAAAGCCGTTCCGGAACCCGAGCCCGCTGTAAGTCGTGTCATCCAGCACTCCCACACGGCAGCACAACAAGAACAGGTCTCTGATGTTGAGTTGGCCAACCGTGCTGATAGCATTCGAGAAGCACAGGGTCGTCAGGTTCCCTTTCCTGAGAGCATCTATCCCATCGCAGAACTGAACTCTCCCGAAGTCGAGAGTTGGCACTGCTGGTCCAGCAATCAGTGCTGGGTGGTTTTCTCGTCCCGCCGCGTTGATGGCAATTTCACACGTCCTTTCATCGCTCACTTTGATGGCAAGGGCCACTTCAGTAAACCCTTCGAACTGCCACAGGACGACCCACAGTTCCATCGTCAGTTCCTTCGCAGCTACAATATTCCAGAATTCCTTTCGGGACCCGTTACCATCGCCCCTCAGGAGTTCGCAAGAATCGTCCGGCAAGATGCCATTCCAGCCAAATTAAGATTAGAATAATGAAAAGATCTATTTCCATCCTGTTTGTTGCGATCATATCACAACTACAATTCTCGTCCTCCCTCTATGCTCAAGGAACTCTTGAAGACTATAATCGTGCCTACGCGCTCCAGCGCACCTTCAAGACCAGCCTCATTCACAATCACGTCGATGACGCCCGCTGGCTGCCTGACGGCCGCTTTCAATACCACCTCACCGACGGCGGTAAGGGCGCGTGGCACTTCGGACAAGTCAATGCAGACGGCACCATCGTCCTCGCAGACTCCACTGCCGAACGGCCCATCGAAGCCCCCCAAGGCTCTCGACAAGGTGCTTGGCGCTTCCCCCGTCGCGACCAACGTTCAACCACCCGTTTCATCGCCAACCCCTCCAAGCGCCGTCAAGAACGCCACTGGATGGAGACCGACGATGAGCGCGGCGGTGATCCCGTGCCGTCTCCTGACTCATCGCTTGTTGCCTTCATCCGTAATGACAACGTCTATGTAGCCAAGCCTGATGGCTCCGAAGCCCGTGCTCTCTCTGAGGAAGGCACACTCAGCCATTACTTCAGCAGCTACATCCAATGGAGTCCCGATAGCCGCTTCGTAGCCGTCAACCGCATCCGCCCTATCGAGAAGCGCTACGTCTATTACGTTGAGTCTTCCCCTGCCGACCAGCTCCAACCTATCCTCCACAAACAGGAATACGCCAAGCCTGGTGATGAACTGGCACAGAAGACACCTTATATCTTTGAGGTTTCCACTGGCCGGTCAGTCACACCGGCCCCAGAACTCATCGCCAACCAGTATGATCTCTCCCGCCTCGAATGGCTGAAGGATTCTCAAGGCATCCGCTTCGAATACAACCAGCGCGGCCACCACCTCTATCGTGTCTATGAAATGAATCTGGAAGGCAAGGTCCGTACCCTCATCGAAGAGCGAGAAGAAAAGTACGTCCGCTACTCCAACAACTTCCGCCGCGATCTACAGGGCGACAGCCTCATCCTATGGCTCTCAGAGCGCGATGGCTATCCCCACCTTTACCTCTTCGACACCACCGCAGCCCCCAAATCCAAGAAGTCTTCCAAGGGCAGTGTGCGCGGCAGTATGTCCGCCGCAAGAGACGAGTGCCCCTCCAGCCAACTCACCTCCGGCTCTTGGTGTGTTCGCCGCGTCCTTCATATCGATGAAGAGGGAGGCATCATCTATTTCACCGCCAATGGCATACACCCCAATGAGGACCCCTACCACATCCATTATTGCCGCGTCAATCTCGACGGCACCGGCTTCACTGACCTCACTCCCGAACCAGCCAACCATAATGCTCGTTTCAATGAGGATTTCTCCGCTCTTATCGACACCTACTCCACTCAGGACACACCTCCAACGACAGTAGTTCGTGTGCTCGGCGGTTCTTCCGCCGAGACCCCCGTCCGTGCTCAAGCCCTCGCTACCGCCGACATTTCTGCCCTCACCGCCACTGGATGGGTTGCCCCTGAGATCTTCGTAGCTCCTGGTCGCGATGGCGTTACTCCCATGTGGGGTATTATCCAACGTCCCACCAACTTCGATCCCACGAAGAAATATCCTGTCATAGAGTACATCTATTCAGGCCCAGGCGACAGCTACGTCCCCAAGTCCTTCCAACCATACAACGGCTACACCACATCTCTCGCAGAACTTGGCTTCATCGTCGTACAGCTCGATGCCATGGGAACCAGCAATCGAGGCAAGAAGTTTGAAGAGATTTGCTATAAGAACCTGAAAGATGCAGGATTCCCCGACCGAATCGCCTGGATCAAGGCCGCTGCCGCCAAATATCCCTATATGGACATTGACAAAGTGGGCATTTATGGCTGTTCTGCTGGTGGACAGGAGAGCACAGCTGCTGTTCTTTTCCATGGTGATTTCTACAAGGCCGCCTACAGTGCCTGCGGTTGCCACGACAACCGGATGGATAAGATCTGGTGGAATGAACAATGGATGTCCTACCCGATAGATTCTTCCTACGTCGAATGTTCTAATGTCGAAAATGCCTATCGCCTCGAACGTCCTCTGATGCTCGTCGTCGGAGAACTCGATGACAATGTGGACCCCGCCAGCACCATGCAGGTCGCCAACGCCCTCATCAAAGCCAACAAGCCTTTCGAACTCGTTGTCATTCCCGGAGCCCACCACACCGTTGGTGAAGCCTACGGCGAGCACAAGCGCTACGATTTTTTCGTCAAGAACCTCCTTGGCATCGACCCGCCCGCCTGGAGCGAAGTGAAAACTAAATAACAGACCCACCCCTCACCCTCCCTGTGAGGGAGGGAGTGGTCACCACCCCAGTAGTGAAATAAAGAAATTCTGCTCCATGAATCCAGAATTATCCAAAAGCATCAGTAACCATCCCCTCCCTCACAGGGAGGGTGAGGGGTGGGTCTCTCTGTTATCACCAGAGCAAATATCACTCTGGCACCAACTCCTCTCTGCCGCTCACAATATTGTCCTCACCTGCCATCGCGGCCCCGATGGCGATGCCATAGGTTCCACGACGGCTCTTGCCTCGTGGCTGCGTCGTCGTTATCCTGAGACAGATGTCCGCATCATTGCCCCCACCATCTTCCCCGACTTTCTCAAGTGGATTCCCGGAGCCGACGACATCCTCGTCTATGAGAACCACGAGAATGAGGTGCGCCCCATTGTTGAAGCTGCAGACCTTGTTATACTTTGCGACCACGGAGAACTCAGTCGTATGTGGACTTTAGGTGATGTCGTCCGCGACCATCCCGCACCTCGAATCCTAATTGATCATCATCTCAACCCTGAACCCGGGATTGCAGCTCTCATCGTCTCGCACCCCAACCTCTCCTCCACTTGCGAAGTACTATTGCGCATCATGTTGGAATTAGACCCACCCCCCGCCCTCCCTGTGAGGGAGGGAGTGGTTTCCAACGAAGATAAAAGTTTACTTCCTTCAAATGATTCAGCTCCCTCCCTAACAGGGAGGGCGGGGGGAGAGTCTTCCTTTCTCACCCACGATGAAGCGGTCTCCCTCTATACGGGCATGATGACCGATACTGGCGCATTCACCTACGCCAGTTCGCGCCCCGAGATCTTCGAGCTCATCAGCATCCTCCTCCAGTACGGCATCGACAAGGACAAGATCTACCGAAACATCTTCTTCACCTACAGCCCCAACCGCATGAAGCTCATGGGGTATATGCTCTATGTGAAACTCGATGTATGGAAGAAAGCCCATACCTCCATCATGACCCTCACCAACGCAGAACGCCGCCGTTTCAACGTCCTGAATGGCGACACCGAAGGGCTTGTGAACCTTCCCCTGCAAATCCTGGGAATGAAACTCTCGGTCTTCCTCCGCGAAGACACCGAGCACCCCTGCATCCGAGTCTCCCTCCGTTCTGTTGACGATTTTCCATGTAACGAGATGGCCGCAGAGTTCTTCGGCGGTGGAGGCCACAAAAATGCTGCGGGCGGAGAGGTTTGGGGCACGATGGACGATGCCATCGCCCTCGTCAAGAAAGCCGTACAAAAATTCATGCCACAACTAAAAGCCAAATAACAATGAAAAGACTACTCCTCGCCCTGTTTGTTGCGACCTTGTCGCTACCCCTCCCCCTCCTTGCCGACGAGCTCTCCTACGACGGCGGCCCCTTCACCGAATCCACTCAGCGTTCGGGCAAAGTCCTGGACATGATAATCAAGGTCAACAACTACTGGCAAGCCAACAACACTCCCTATGTTCGTTCCTTCTGGGATCATGCTGCCTATCACACCGGCAACATGGAGGCCTACCGCCTCACGGGCCGTGCCGACTGGTATGCCTACACCGATAAGTGGTGCCGCCATAACGAGTGGAAAGGCGCCAAGAGCAACGACGTCCGCAACTGGAAGTATGCCACCTACGGCGAAGGACAGGACTTTGTCCTCTTCGGCGACTGGCAGATTTGCTTCCAGACCTATATCGACATGTACAACCTCGTACCTGCCCCCTATAAGGTGGCCCGCGCCATCGAAGTGATGAGCCATGAGTGCTCTATGCAGGATACGCACTTCTGGTGGTGGGCCGACGCCCTCTATATGGTCATGCCCGTGATGACTAAGATGTACAAACTCACTGGCGAAATAAAATATCTCGATAAGCTTACTGAGAACTTCCTCTGGAGCGATAGCCTGATGTTCGATCATGAAGAACAACTCTACTACCGCGACGCCAAATACATCTACCCGAAGGTGAAGACCGCCTGCAACGAGGGCAAGAGCTTCTGGGCACGCGGAGACGGGTGGGTTCTTGCCGGTCTGGCAAAAGTCCTTGCCGATATGCCGCAGGACTACAAGAACCGCCCCATCTTCGTACAGCGTTTCCGCCAGTTAGCTGAAGGCGTTGCACGAGTCCAACGCCCTGATGGCTACTGGAGCCGCAGTATGCTCTGTGAGGACGACGCTCCTGGACCAGAGACCTCTGGCACAGCCTTCTTCACCTACGGTATGCTTTGGGGTGTCAACAACGGCTATCTCGACAAGGACACCTATGCTCCCGTCATCCAAAAAGCATGGAAGTACCTCTCTGAGAAGGCTTTGCAACCCGACGGAAGCATTGGCTTTGTGCAACCCATTGGCGAGAAGCCCGACCCCACCAAGACGGTCGATGCCCACTCTCAGGCCCCCTTCGGCACAGGTGCCTGGCTTCTCGCAGCCTGCGAGATGGTGCGCTACATCGATGCAGATCCTCTCATCGATCGCCCGAACCCAGATGCCATCACCAACAGCATCTATCACCACACCCCCGGCACCCCCACCGTCAGTGGTCCCATTAACGGCGGTGCTTCCGCCTATACTGGTGGAGCCAGAGCCACACGTCCCATCGATAGGGGTCACGAGAGTTTCTGGTATTCCGAAATCCACAATCCCACCAAGGAGAACATCTCACAGGTCATCGAGCTCACCACGATGGACGTCCTTAAAAATGCCAACTGCGCCGTAGCCCGAGAATTCATTGTCGTGGACGGCGACTATAACGAGGTTCCCTATCAGATTACTCACGACGGCAAAGTCATCGTTTTCTGCTCCGTGCGTCCGGAGAGCAGCATCAACCTCAGCATGATCAAAGGTCAGCCGCAAGACTATGAGCTCACCTGCAACGGCCGCATCTACCCCAACCGCTGGGACGACCTCGTCTGGGAGAACGACCGCTGTGCTTGGCGTTTTTATGGTCCAGGTGCTCATAAGAATATGAATAACAACGCCTACGGCTTCGACACATTCGTCAAGAACACGCCCCACCCCATTCAGGACCAGCTCTACCACAACGAACTCACCTCCTACGGCGTCAACGAACGCATTCGCCGCGAACAGAGCCCCTTGGACTGGAACGAAGTACACCGCGGCTACACCTACCATCGCAACCACGGAGCCGGCATGGATGCATACACCGTCGGTGCCACCCTTGGAGCCGGAGCTGCAGCACTGATAGCGTCTGACGGTTCACTCGTCTATCCTCTTTATTATGAGAAAGCAGAAATTCTCGACAACGGTCCACTCCGATTCACCGTCCGGATGACCCTGCCAGAGAGGACCGTAGATGGGACTCCTGTTCGCGAGACCCGCCTCATCACCCAGGACTGCGGCAGCCATTTCGCCCGCGTCGAAGTCACCTATGAAGGCCTCTCACGCCCCACCCAGGTCTGCACCGGCATCGTCGTCCATGAGTCTGCACCCACCGCCTACACGCTCAACCCCAAAGAAGGTTGGATTACCTACGCCGAAGCTCTGGACCATCCCAATGTCATGAATGGTGAGCACTATCTTGGTATCTTCCTGCCGTTAGCAAAAGAGAAGAAAGGAAAAGTGAAGAATGAGGTGAAATACCTCCCCCTGCCCGAGAAGCGCGCAGGAGGCATCGGCCACGCCATCATCCAAACCACTTATACCCCCGGTCAGCCTTTCGTCTACTACACCGGTTCTGCCTGGAGTCTCTACGACGTTCCCACCCATGCCATTTGGCAAGCCACCCTGCGCCATGAGGCCAGCCTCCTCCAACAAGGCTTGCAACTCGTGGATAATTGACTATCGGTCCCTTTCTGAACAATGAAAATCAACCCCTATTCCCTTCGTGCAGAGCGGATCCCTCACTGGCGAAGCCATTCTTCTGGCGGCGGATTTCTGTAGTCAGTAGTCTGTTTTGAGTAAATTCTATTTGCTTCCACTGATGACAAATGCTCGCACACGAAGTGGCGGAACGAGTTCGTATTTGTGCATAAAAGCACTCGTACTGCATAAAATAGTATAAAATTTATGCAATAGAAGATGTGAATTGAAGAAAAAGTAGTATTTTTGCGGCGTCAAAAGATAAAAGAAGATGAAAACAATCATTCTGAACCAACGGAAGGAGCGCGACGAATTGTTGTCGCGCCCATATCTGACGCGCCGAAACAGCTACGATACTGACACGTTGCTGAGCAGTCACCTTATCAAACTGATTACTGGTCCTCGGCGTGTTGGCAAGTCTACTCAGGCTCTGCTGATGCTGCGCAACACGAACTTCGCCTACCTGAACTTCGACAGTCAGCCGTTGTTGGACTCTTGGGATGCCAACCTTGTTATGCGGATGTTGGATGATGTTTATCCAGGCTACGAATATATCCTACTGGACGAGGTTCAGAACCTTGATGCATGGGATTTGTGGGTCAGTGAACTCTACCGGTTGGGAAAAAACCTTGTCATCACGGGCAGCAATGCCAAGATGCTAAGCAGTGAGATGGCAACCGTGTTGACAGGTAAGTATCTGCAGGTAGAAATGCTACCCTTCAGCCTTGAAGAATTCTTCGACTGGAACAACGTTGAGCTCAGGGCACTAACACCAGAGCAACAGACAGATGCCTCAGTACTGACGGATGACTATATGAGAAATGGTGGCTATCCAGAGGTAGTAGCATCGCGCCAACTGACACGAGGCTATCTTGATACGCTGTTTGACTCTATTGTATGGAAGGACGTGGCCAAGCGTCATAACGTCCGAAATATCACAGACTTGAACAATTTGGCGATGTATATGGTCTCTAACTTCTGTAATCCGATTACTGCCAGTGATCTGACAGAGGAACTGGGATTCTCCAGTGTCAACACCACCAAGAAGTTCATGGATTATCTGCATGAGCCATACCTCTTCTATTATCTGCCCCGTTATAATAATAAGCTGAAGCTGATGACGAAGGCTCCACGAAAAGTCTATGTGGTGGACAATGGCTTTGTAGCCGCTAAAGCTTTCTCTCTGAGCGATAACCTCGGACGTTTGCTTGAGAATCAGATATTCATCGAACTGACACGACGAGGGTACGACACCGACAAAACGATGTTCTATTATCGTTCGCGTAATGACAAGGAGGTGGATTTTGTCTTGCGCAAGGGCCCCCACATTGAGCGCCTGGTGCAGGTATGCTATGACATGAGCAGCCCTAAAACAGAAAAACGCGAAGTAGATAGCCTTATCGAATGTGCCGGGGAACTGAAGTGCGACAATCTTGTCATCGTCACGAAAGACGACGAACGCACCATAGAAAAAGACGGATATAAGATCGATTTAGTGCCTTTGATTAAGTTTTAACCAACTATCTGGCATCAATCCTAATGACTGAAACCTTTAATGACAATGAAAATCAACCCCTATTCCCTTCGTGCAGAGCGGATGATCATGGCCGTGATCCTCATCAACTCGGTCATCATCTTCCTCGATGCATCGGGTGTACACCGCCCGTTCGTCATCTACCTCGACATCCTATGCTCCTTCATCTTCCTGGTCGAGATGCTCGCCAAGATGCGGGTTGATGGCGTGCTGGGCTACTGGCGCAGTGGATGGAATCGCCTCGATGGCACCCTCGTCCTCCTCTCGCTGCCCTCCATTTTTGCCTTCTTTTTTCCCATCACCGACCTCTCCTTCCTGCTCATCTTCAGGATGCTGCGTGCCTTCCGCTTCTTCCGCCTCATCCACTTCTTCCCCGGAGTAGAACAGATAGGAAAGAACTTCCGAAAGGCGCTGCGCGAATCCTTCTCCCTCTTCGTCGGCTACTTCATTGTTATCTGCATTTTTGCACTCCTTTCTACAGCCCTCTTCGGCCATATCTCCCCAAAATACTTCGGCACACCTTGGGATTCCATCTACAGTGTCTTCCGGCTCTTCACCATCGAGGGTTGGTACGACATCCCCGATTCCATCGCTGCCACCTATGGCCCTTGGGGCATCTTCTTCGTCCGGCTCTACTTCGTCTTCCTCCTCATCATCGGCGGCGTCATCGGTCTCTCACTCATCAACTCCGTCTTCGTCGATGCCATGGTCAGCGACAATAACGACGATGTACTCAAGCGTCTCGACCAGTTGGAGCAGAAAATCGACCAGCTCATTCAGGCCAACGCCCACGAGCCCCATCCCCTTGATGCTAAAGAGGGAACCGAACAATAAAGGTCCATCTGATCATAAATCGTCATCGCTTCAGAATCTTTATGAGGTTATTTAATATATTCTCCTTTCGTCCCTGCTGGGCACAAGCTTCGATGATGTTGACATCAAATGTCTTTTTGTTTCCTGATTGAAAATAAAAACTTTTTTTCAAAAATCCCCCGCATCCACCGATTGCAAGGTGGGTGCGGGGGAATCGAGTAGAACGCTTTCGCGTTGATAGACAATGAGATGACGCTTATGCAGCTGCCAGGGGGATGACGCGATGCCGTTATGCAGCTCCTTGCTAAGAAATCCCCGACGGCTGAGCACACGGCCAAGCTGCACCTTAGCACCCTGCGAGACTGTGAATCCCGGATACTGGTTGTGGATGGTGTCCATAATCACGGCCATCGTCAGCGGCTGGGCAAACTCATCGTCTTCTGGCTGGCGGAAACACGTGTCGAACATCAGTTCGATGTCTTCCGTGTCGTGATAAGGGATGTTTCCACGCTGGATGCTTCTCGTCTCCTCGGCTGTGAACCAGTAGCGCTCGCCACAACGCAGTTCATGCAGCACCTGCGCGTAGAGCTGTTCGTAGTCCAGCTCCACCTCGTTGTCGATGAGCTTTCCCTTCGAGATGCGGATGCAGATGAAACGGCGCGAACCCGTAGCATCGTGCAGCGGATGAGGATTGTTCGTCGTGGCCACGAAGCTGGCGAAGCGAAGGCGGTCGGTCTGTTCCTTGCCGTAGATCATGCGGCCATTGACGCGACTCTTGCTGAGCATCTGCTTCAGTTCCGGCTGCTGAGAACGGCGTATCTGGTCCATCTCATCGATGTTCACCAGCAGGCAGTTGGTCAGCGCCATCTCCTTATCGAACTTGTTGCGCAGGTTCACGTGATCAAGATAGTACTCGCGCAGGTGAACAGGTAGCAGTCGCTGACAGAAGGTGGACTTACCACAACCCTGATCGCCGATGAGCGTAGGCACGCATTCATTGCCGTGCAGCATATCCATCTGCAGCCAATGGGCCACCATGGAACGCATCCATACGGCGAGCCAGTAGGCCTGTTCGGCGGTCAGACCGGGGAGAAGTCCGAAGAGGTGGCCTACGCGATTCTTGCCGTCCCATTCAGGCAGGCTGTTGAGCCACTCGCCCACGGGGTTGAAGTCGGGCGTGCGAGGGCTGTAGATGCAGTCAGTCAGCTGCTGTTTCAGCGCCTTCTCCTTAGGCAGTTCACGCCGAGCGTGAAGGACTACACCGTTCATCATCTTTTTGTCGAGATGCACGAACGCGGAATCGTTGTTGCGGCAACGGAACTCCATCTTACCGCTGATGATGTTGTAGCGGAACTCATAGTTCTGCAGGAGGAACTCTTCTACGGGAAGCTGTTCCTGCTGACCCGAGGTCAGACTTTCGTTTTGAGTAAAGTTTTCTTTCATAATGGTATAAATTTTAAGAGTTAAACATACTCCCTCAGGTCGGTCGTGCACAAACCGCCATCGGGTTTTCGGCTGCAAAGATACAACATTTTTTTGCGGTTTGCAAGTATCTATCAATTTTTCATCACTCTGTGAATCAACAGGTTGCAAAGCCTCTTACGCCTATATTTCACAGCCGATTTCACTTGAAGTAAAGCTACTAACTCCCTACTTCAACCCCCTTAAGAATCGGCTGTATTTTCCATCACCTCAGGCTTCATAGATTAAAGCACGACGTGCTTTACAATAAGCCCACCGCGTAACATGTGCACCACAACGTATTTCATGTGTATCTCAACGAGCGATTATTTATACACTATACCATCGACTTATTAAGTAGGTGTTCATAATTAGTTTTATGTTCTTTTATCTTCTATTTGGATGCAGGTTTTTCTTTTCTTCGAAGGAACTTAGCGGGCTAAGTGACTGAGGGGAAGAGGAAAAGATGCGCCAAAGAGAAATAAAAAACAGGAACTCACCTACAGACAAAGATAATGTAATTGAAGTTTCGGAAATATGCCAACCAGCTGTAATGCTGCAAAGCCCCAGCGGGGCGTGACAATGGTAGCCAGCCGTTTCAACGGCTGGTATAAAGCAGCTAGGAAAAAGCGTGCCTTTAGGTACGCGACATCAAAATCCCTGTCGCGTACCTACGGCACGCTATCCGTCAACATCCTCATTACCAGCCATTGAAATGGCTGGCTACCATTGTCAGATGCCTACGGCATCACATGCGAAACTTGAATAAAATAATTCTGAATACCTACTTATCTCTGCAGAAAGTCGGAAATTTGCCCGCAGAAGCAAAAGTTTATCCCCAGCAGTTGTCAAACAGCATATAAAATCAAATGAAAGAGAGGAAAGATCAATCCCATCTCCCCCCATCTCTCAATCGGTGGATTCGGTGGATTTTTGAAAAAAAGTTTTTATTTTCATTTCGCCAACGCCCTCTCGCTGCCCCAAGTTACGTGCTAAGCACGTCTCTATGCCCTCTACCCACGTTTCCTTAATGCAAAATGATGGAGACTAGTTTTTTTGTTGCTCATTCATCGCTTTTGAAGACTTTTACACACCTTAAGCATCGTTTTAGCTCCTTTTATAGTGCCAAAACAACATTTTTACCTTGATTTAACGTTTTTTCTCGCGCCCGTACCTTACATAATGGAATTTTTTGTTTAGTTTTGTACTCGAATGAGGCAAAAAAAGGGAGGAATCACCCCCTTTTCCTCCCCAAATTAGTATTTGTATGTATAGCATCAAAGACATCGCAGAATATATCGTGGCACTCATCGCTGCTTTTGCCCGCCGCTTTTCCATGACCGAAGCAGAGGCGTATCAGTACCTCCATCGCTATGGGGCTATATCTGTTGCACACGAATACTATGACGTGATGCACACCCAGTCCTTCGATGACATGGTGGAGAGTATGGCTTCATACTGCCGTAGGAAAGGAGGTCAGCTGTGATGGAACTCACCAAGGTATGAATGTATCAGAGAAAGATTTTCTGTACCTGAAGGAACAGGTAACAGCAAAGATGATAGCTATCCTCACAGAGGAACAGGGGCTACCTTTGGAACAGGCCATAGACAAAGTCTATTCTTCTGAGCTTTTTCAGAAGCTTGGCAATGCAGAAACGGGACTGTTCTTTCAGTCGCCAAGATATCTACTGTCATATATTCAATAGTGAAACATCTGTAAAGAATAAAAGCAAGACGATGACAAAATACAATATCAGATTGGTTAAATCCATCTATACGCCCGTTGAGATAGTTAATTAATTTTGTTCACCTACTTACAAAATGATGGCATTCAATACAGCATTACTCATAGCTTTACGTGAGCAGAAAGAGATGAAGATGAAAGGCGGCATCTATCACAAAACGCAGATAGACCTTACCTACAATTCCAACCATATCGAGGGTAGCCGTCTGACGCACGACCAGACACGTTTCATCTTCGAGACGAACACGATTGGGGTGACTGCTGATGAGACGGTGAACGTTGATGATATCGTAGAGACGGTGAACCATTTCCGTTGTATCGACCTGATTATCGACAAGGCAGAAGAACCGCTTTCGGAAGAGCTGGTGAAGATGCTGCATGGCATCCTAAAATCAGGCACATCAGACAGCCGCAAGGACTGGTTCGCTGTCGGCGATTACAAGCGACTGCCTAACGAGGTAGGTGGCGAGGCAACGTGTGAGCCAGAGCGGGTGCACGACAGTATGCAGCGGCTGATAGAAGGCTATAATACCAAGCAGCGGCACGCGCTGGAAGACATCCTTGACTTCCATGTCCGTTTCGAAAAGATACACCCGTTCCAAGATGGCAATGGGCTTGTGGGACGTCTCGTCATGTTCAAGGAATGTCTTCGTAGTGGTGTCGTTCCTTTCATCATTACCGACGAACTGAAAATGTTCTATTACCGTGGCTTGCGTGAGTGGGGCCACATCGACGGCTATCTTACTGATACCTGTCTCACGGCACAAGACCAATATAAAGCCGCACTCGACTATTTCAGAATCCAGTACTAAACCGTATCAGCATTGGAGATAGAAGAGTACATGAATAGGAAATTATACTTCCGTTAACAAGAATACCAAATACATAGGCAGAGTGAGCAATTGGTCGCTGTTCCCGACATTATAGTTGCCCAACTTAAGTCCACCCGTAACATGGTATTTCTCTGGGTGCTTCAAAACTGTCCGCATAGATTTGGCATTACCCGGCATCACATGCGAAACCTGAATAAAATAATTCTGAATACCTACTTATCTCTGCAGAAAGTCGTAAATTTGACTACGGAAGCAAAAGTTTATCCCCAGCAGTCGTCAAACAGCGTATAAAAGCAAGCGAGAGGAAAGATCAATCCCATCTCACCCCATCTCTCAATCGGTGGATTCGGTGGATTTTTGAAAAAAAGTTTTTATTTTCATTTCGTCAACGCCCTCTCGCCGCCCCAAGTTACGTGCTAAGCCCGTCTCAATGCCCTCTTCCCACGTTTCCTTCATGCAAAATGATGGAGACGCGGTTTTTTGTTGCTCATTCATCGCTTTTGAAGACTTTTGCACACCTTATGCTTCGTTTTAGCACATTCAAGGGTACCAAAACAACATTTTTACCTTGATTTAACTTTTTTTCTCGCGCACGTACCTTAACTAATGAGAAATTTTGTTTAGTTTTGTACTCGAATCAGGCAAAAAACAAGCCTTGACAGTACTTTTTTACCCATTTTGACACGTCATGAATAAGACAACTTTGGAATTTGTAACATACTGTATCGGCAAGCTGGCACAAGTGCTACACTTGTCACAGCAAGAGGTGTACAGACGGCTGAAGCGGTCGGGCATTCTATATGACTACATCGTGCCCTCATACGATGTGTTGCATACATTCAGCTCCCGCTACCTGGTGGAAGACTTGACTGAATACATGAGAGAGAAAGGAGAGTTGGCTTCATGATGTATACAATTATGAGCGAAGAAAGCAAACAGATACTCCGCAGCGCACAATGCGCTCGAATCATTGCTGCCATCAGCGAAATGCATAACATTACTCTGGAGGAGGCTGCTGACATCTATTACAACTCCGATACTGCCACCCTCATAGAGGATGGCATTGCTGATTTGCATTGCCGCAGTGACAAATACCTGGCTGAGGAAGTCTGGAATGAGTATCAGGAGTAAAAACGAAACATCAGTAAACAATAAAGGCAAGACGATGACAAAATACAAAATCAGATTGGTTAAATCCATCTATACGCCTGTGGAGATAGAGGCGGAAAACATGCATGAAGCACTCAAGAAGGCTTTTGCCATGATGCCAGATACAGACTTGGATCACGGCGATTGCAAATACACCGTTGATTTCACGCCTGAAAACTATGATAAATGAGACCTATCATAGAAAAGGCGTATCATATTTCGAGCATATACAAAGCATAGGCGTAGCTTATATCCTCGGATACGGAAGATAGAAAGAAATAAACAAGAACTAAATGGCAATACGAAATAAAGAAAAACCAGAGACTGCATTGCAGGAAGCTTATTGGAAGTTTTGGGATGGGTTCAACACCTATACACTAAATAATCCATCATTCTGCAGTGAGTTCAAGGTGCATCCTTACCCATCCGTGAGGTCTTATCAGGACTACTCCATAGGTGAGCCTTACCATATAGTTGCTGGAATAGACTTAAAAAAACATGAGATTCGTGTAGGAGCCTATTTCAGAGACCTCGATGCATACCTGTTCTATAGTGAAATGCTTAAGGGTCGCATAGAGCGCAAGATTGGTAAAAAGCTTAAATGGACAAGGCATCAGACTAAAGCAAGTGCTTATCTATACGACGATGATGAATTTGACGAGAATCATGGCTGGGAAAATGCATATAGATCGTTAGTGTACGATATGTGCCTTATGAAAGCCGCATTCGATTTTGTTCCTCCCAAACCTCCAAACGATATTTGATATATGGCACAAGAATTAATAGCTAAAGCTAATGATTGCATTCTCTGCGTGAAGGTGGGGAAAGTAAAGCGCGAGAATCTCTATGAGATGACCCGCAAGTACTGGAAGGTGAGCTTAACCAGGGCACGTCTGGCTACGCATGTACTTGCGATAGTGGATGGTATTGTTGAAGCTGTATATATTCCCCAAACTTGGAAGTTGACAGAAGATGAGAAGCATGAAGGTCGCTGTGAGTTCGTGGGAAAGGAAGATCTCCAATCTGAATACATAGGCAAGAGTGTTGTTGGTTTTTACGGCAAAAGCCAAAACCCTGTTAAATATATAAACTTATAAGATGAAAGCCACGTTGATGGCTCAAAGTTGTAAAAGGATAAAGTAACAAGGATTATTAATGGCATCAAAAGAGCAAATAAAAGATTATCAATCCCAAGCCTCCCGAAATCGCCTGGGGTTTTACCATAATCATATAGAGGAACTCATATATGTTGATGTCGGTCGTACTATGGCTGAATCATTAATTGTATCTCGGCAATCCGATGAAGCATGATGAGAAGTACCTGCTCATCAACCAGGTAGTCGTAGGGAAGCAGCGGCTCATGCCTTTCTTCAACCGCCGGCTTGGTTTCCGCAAGAACAAAAACGACGAGAAGAACCCCGAGACGGAAGAGGATCTTCTCGAACACCGCACCGACGGAACGGATGCTTTTGACACCCTGTATATCGGATGTGAGAAGTTCCCGCAGCATGACACCTACAATTTTTCTGGTGGAGGGGTGATGTGAACGGCTTTTTTTGATACATTTGAAGCTGTTTTGATGCGTTTTAATGTGGTTAAATGGGGTTAAAAGGACTTTTTTGCCCTAATTTAACCTTTTTTCTCGCGCACGTTCCTTATTTAATGGATTTTTTTGTTTAATTTTGACCTCAAAATAGGCCAAAATAGGCTGCAATCCATAGAAAATGTCCTTATCTGAACAAGTAATCAGCTTCGCAAAGTCTTCGTCACATCATCACGTCATATTCTGTCGTGAGATGATGCCTGAGCTCACATTTGTCAATGTGGGGCTGGTGCTCTCTGAGAAGATCTTGGAGGAAGGATTGGATTCACCTATGCTTGACTTTGCCACTGATGATTTCATTCAAGAGATTATGTCAAGGCATGAGTTTCATCCTGAGATTGGAAACTATCTTGCATTGACAAACATCGGGATTCTCTTTGAGCCCTGTCTGAAGTATAACATCCCAGAGCTGTTCAAATCACATTCCCGGAACAAGATCCTTTTCATCCATACACAAGCCGTCATCAAAGATGATGTGCTATATTTCAACGACCCATCCGACAACATAACCGCTGATCTCAGTGGCGTTCATTATATCATCGTCTAATCTACATATCCAACATATATGCAATACTGTGAACTTATCCACTTCGAACCTATCACAGAAATAGTCCGCTTCAGTGACCTCGCAGATGAGAGAAAACGTGAGAACTTCGTCAGAACCTTCGTTTTCTCCGACCTCTACAAAAAGAGTTACATTCCAGAGATTGTTAGGCAGCTGAACTTCACAGAAACTGAGATTCTGGTGAATGGCCGTCTGCAACCGAAGGAATTCTTTGGCCTGCAAATCGTCGGTAGCTATGGTACGGGTAAATCACACCTGATGACACTTTTCTCCCTGATTGCGGAAGATGAGAAATACCTACAGTACGTAGGCGAAGATTCAGCACGTGAGGAGTTGGAAAAGATTGCCGGCAAATACAAAGTTCTTCGTTTTGAAATCAGTTCAAGGAAGGAACTTTGGGGCATCGTCAGTTTCCAGATTGACAAATTCCTTTGTCAGATAGGTGTGAACTACTCTCTGATGGCTGATGAAAGTTATGAGAACAACGATGTCAAGATTCAGAAGATGATGGGAGCGTTCGAGGAAGTCTATCCAGACAAAGGACTTCTCATTGTCATTGATGAAATGCTGGCTTATCTGAAAGGACGTAGTGATTCCGCAGAACTCAATCGCGATTTGCAGGTCTTACAGGCATTGGCACAAGTGGGGAACAATACTAAGTTTCGTATTGCCTTTGGCGTTCAAGAAGCTATCTATAGTGCTACAGAATTCCAGTTCGCCCGTGAGATGCTGCTTCACGTGAATGACCGCTACCGCTCATTGACGATTACGAAGGAGGACGTGAAGTACATTGCTCAAAAACGTATGCTCCGAAAGGACGATGTTCAAAGACAGATGGTACGCGACCACCTTTCCAAGTTCACCAACTATTTCTCCCACATGCACGGGCATTTGGAGGATTATGTGACGCTTTTCCCCGTCCATCCTTCCTATTTCGAAAACTTCGAACTTGTCAAGACGAGGAATAGCAAACGAGAAATCATGCGCACTCTCTCTGACAAGTTCCTTGAAATAATGAACACGGAAGTACCTGCAGACCAACCAGGCCTTATCTGTTATGATAGCTACTGGCAGTATATAGATGGGAATGCTTCGTTCAAAACCGAACCGGATGTTGCACGTGTATCGGAAATCATGCAGACCATCTTTGCTAAAATTGATGATAACTTCACTGGCGCAAGAAGTCGCCATGCAGCACTGGCGAAGAGAATTGCTTGTGCTTGTGCCGTGAAGATCTTGCAGAACGACCTCAGTAAGACAAATGGTGCTACGGCAGAGACGCTGACAAATGATCTGGCTTATGTCAATCCTCTCTTCGAGAACTTCGATGACCTTGTTCAGTACATTGAGAGCATAGCCCATAATGTTCAGGAATATACCGCCGGACAATACTTCTTCAAGAACAAGGATAATGGTGAATACCATCTTCGCGTCGAGGGTGGCATCAACTACGAGGAACAAGTCTCTATCTATGCTGAGAATAGCCTATCCGAGGGAGCCAAGGATGAATACTTCTTCCAGTTCTTGCAGGAGGCCTTGCCTATCGAGGATGAGACGTATCGCAGTGCCTTCAAGATTTGGAACTATGCCATCACCTGGAGGAGCCACAATGTCGCCCGCTCTGGTTATATCTTTATGGGATATGACACGGAACGCCCGACAACGCAGCCCCAACAGCATTTCTACATCTACTTCCCGCCCATCTTTGAAACGAGTAGCGGGAGATTCAGCAATGCCGAGGATGAGGTGTATTTCTTGATGGACGGACTTAGCGCCGACTTCCGCAAGCTGATAGCACTCTATGGCGCTGCCATTGCCTTGGGCAACAATGCCGACACATCTCAAAAGGGATTCTATGAGTCCTTGAAGAAAAAACATTTTGATCGTTTGCGCGACATCTTCGACAGAGAGTTTTACCTGTATACCGAGATACAGTATTGTGGTGTGAAGAAACCAATCTCTCAATATCCGATTCAACAGGCTACTTCTAAGGAGGATGCCGTGGGACGGGTGGCATCAGAGGTGTTTGAAGAGCATTTCTGTACGGAGAATCCGGACTATCCCGCGTTCACGCTGTTCCCTGAACCTACGACCATGGGGCTGCATGGTAACATCGACCGCCGTATTCGTGCTGCCAAGTTGAAACTTATTGCTCCAACCAACCCGAACCGTGAGGGTGAGCAGTTGCTCACTGGTCTTGGACTGTGGAACAATGGGCTGACTCATACACATTCGCCTTACGCAAACAGCCTGCTGCATCAGTTGGAGCAGAAGGGACAAGGGCAGGTGCTCAACCGTGATGAGATTCTTGAACTGTTCTGGTCTGGTGATGACCTTCACCTGAGCCGTGACTTCAAGATTGAAGACTGCTATGAGTTCATCGTCATGGCCGCTTTGGTTGCGATGGGCGAGATTGAATTGGTACTTGGTAATGGCCATCCGCTTACTGCTGCCAACATCGGGGAAATTGAGTCACTGGGACATCGTGACTACATCTTGTTCCGCTGCATCCGTCAGCCAAGAGGATATAACTTTGCTACGCTGAAGGCTCTGTTCATGACTTTCATCGGACGTGATCTGACTTCCAAGTTGGATGTGCCGACTACCATTCCTGCACTCATAGATGCTGCCCGCAAGGTGGCAGAACGTGCAGCAAGGATGGAACAGCAGGTGTTCGGTGGACTGAACTTCCAAGGGGTTGAAGTCATATCAACAGATGAAGGAACAAACTTGCGCCACAAGATGACCACCCTGAAGGGTATGTGCGACCAGCTTCAGGGCTACAACACCCAAGCAAAGCTGAAGAACCTGCCCGAGTCATGGACTCCTGATAGCCTCCGTAATGTCTTGGAATCTATCAATGAGCTTGACCGCTTGGAGAAACTGTATCGTCAGATTGGTGACTTCCGCGAACGTATCAGCTACCTTGAACAGGCAATTCCATACGCAGAACCTGACCTGAAACAGAAAATGCAACAGGCAAGGGAAAAGGTGAAGGACATTCTCATAATGGGAAATGAACAGAAGTCTGCTGAATATACCCGTGAAGTGGATGCTCTACGTGAGAGCTATGCCCAGTGGTACTTCAACGCCTATCGCAGAGCTTATATCAATGAAGCACAGAAACAACAGAAGGATAGAATCATGTCTTCATCTGAATACATTATCTGCCGCATGGTCTGTGATGCTCCATTTGTACTGTCCGCAGCGTTCGATGAGTGGCAAAGCTATGCAGACAAGCTGCAGATGGCCAATCCTTCTGTTACCTTAGATGCTGTCCGCAGAGTTCCGTTCCATGGGTTCAATCCGTTGGAGTCTTCCGTATTGCCAGACATCAACCAACTGGCTGAGAGTATCAAGGATATCTATGCCAAATTCGTTCAGGCATTCCATGAGACGCTGGATGACCCTGCCATCATGGCCAACATCGGTTTACTTGAACCAGCACAGCAGACACTCATCAAACGCTTCAAATCGGACGATATATCTCTTGATGCTACCTACGCTCCTCAGCTGAAAGCGATCATCAGTTCACTCTATAGCGGGTTTACAGCGGTGAATATCACGACATCTGACCTTGCGGCATGTTTCTCCCGAGCCATGAATGTCGATGATGCCCGCACGGCTTTTAACGACCTGCTGAACCGTCTGACCATGGGCAAGAATAATCCACGCATCATATTGAAACTGAATTAGAAAATAACAAATTCTATGAATCATGACTTATCTCAATCACTTCCATCAAGAAGCATCGGAACGCAAGATGCGGAAAATAGCCGTATTGAATGCATCGCCAATGAACTCCGCAGAAGCTGTAGAATACATGAAGCGGAATCTGGAACAGGCAAAACAACTCTGAAGCTGTCCGATGCAGAGGCTTATGTAGCTGAATCTTATGCCAAAGAAAATAACCTATGGGTTCCTATGGAACGTATCTCAGATTTAGGTACACCAGGTATGAGTGGCAATGAAAATGAGTTATACGTGTCTGATGACATCATCTTTAAGGTGAATAATCTGATGAACACAGGCTCTATCATTGCACTGCTTGAGAAGGCATTAATGCATAATGAGCTATTCCCAGAAACCTTCTATCGATTATATGGTTTTACAGGTTTTGGAGGTAGAAGTGTGTATCCTATTCTTCAACAGGCCCTAATTAAAGAAGCTGAGTCTGCACCACAAATAGCCATTGACACTTTCATGGCTGCATTAGGGTTTGAGAAAGAAGAGCGTCCTGGCCGATATACGAATGGGAAATACACAGTGTGGGATTTGCTTCCACGCAATGTTCTCAGAGACAAAGACGGTGACCTGTATGTGGTCGATGCAGAGATAAAAAAACAAATGAAGTAAGGTGAAAGCCAAGTAGCATAAAGACATGGAAGAAAAACAATTATATGCTTTCAACGCCGAGAATGAAGGTGGACTGAATGAACAGGCTGGAGAGAACCAGGGACCTGTTACCGTTCTTGGCATGACATTCGCAAACGACGAGGAACGCCGTGAGTATTTCCGTGAAGAATTGCGAAAAAAACTGCCCGAGCTTCGCAAGATAGAAGGGTTCCCCATCGGTGAGGACGAAGACATTATTCGGCTCTCCGACCCTCCATATTACACGGCTTGTCCCAATCCGTGGCTCAATGACTTTATTGCAGAATGGGAGGAGGAGAAGAAACAACTTGAAGCTGAAGGGAAACGTAAAGCTGATTTTGAGGTCAAGGAACCGTATGCAAGTGATGTAAGCGAAGGGAAGAACAACCCCGTTTATACAGCCCACACTTATCACACGAAGGTACCACACCCAGCCATCATGCGATATATTCTTCACTATACCCAGCCTGGAGATATAGTGCTTGATGGTTTCGCTGGTACTGGAATGACGGGTGTGGCTGCTGCTGCCTGCGCTCAATCGTCTGATGACATAGCAAGACGCATCAGCGGTGAATGGCGTGAACAGTATGGCACAGAACCTCGTTGGGGCGCCCGTCATGCTGTGATTGGCGATTTGTCACCATACGCGACCAACATTGCATACTTCTACAATACTCCGATTGATATCAAAGTTCTTCGGGAAGAAGTATCTCGCATCCAAGAAGAAATGGAAGAAGAATGTGGTTGGATGTACAAGACATTAGAACCCATAGAAAAGGGAACAGGAAATAATAAGCATATAGAGCTGGTTGAAGGACGTATCTCATTTGTAGTATGGAGTGACATTATGGTATGCCCAACATGCGGACGCGAATATGTTTTCTGGAATCAGGCAGTTGACCATGAACATAAATGTATGCTTGATGAGTTCGCTTGTCCATATTGTGGAACTAAGCAGTCCAAGAAAACGGCACATCCTGCGACAGAAACTTATTTTGATAAAGCTTTGAACAAATCTATGCAGAAAATCAAACAAGTTCCTGTTATAGTCGTCGGAAAGGCCGAAAAGAAAAAAATACAAAGAGCACCTACAGAATATGATATTGACGTTTTAAGAAGAATCGAAGCAGAACAGATTAACGATTTCTTTCCAACTAATGAACTCCCTGATGGTTACAATACAGAACAGCCAAAAAGGAGTCGACACATCTTTCATGTACATCAGTTTTATAGTAAGCGCAATCTCATTGCCATGTCAAAACTTTATTCAAAGATTGAAGCATCACCGATGGCTTTGGCTTTGAGATTTATGTTTACGGGAATGATACATAGATCCGCTTCTATGCAAAGAGTAATTATAAACTATTATTTTAATGGAGGAGGCGGATGGAACGGTGCACATTTGAAAGGAACACTTTATATACCCAATGTACCAACAGAAACTTCTGTCTTAGAACAAATTGGCGATAAGTTATCTGCGATGACTCATGCTTCCGAATTATTACCTAAGATTAGGCCAAATATCCAATATGTTGGTTCTGCGAATTCATTAACTATTCCAGACAACACTATAGATTATGTTTTTACAGATCCTCCTTTTGGAGCTAACATTAACTACTCTGAACTTAATTCATTACCAGAACCTTGGTTAAAAGTAGTAACAAATAATAATACCGAGGCTATTGAAAACGAAGCACAAGGTAAGAACGCAGATTTCTATCGTAATATGATGACACGATGCTTACGTGAATATTATCGTGTCCTTAAACCAGGGAAATGGATTACTGTAGAATTTAGCAACACCTCCGCCGCAGTTTGGAACTCCATTCAAAATGCGTTGCAAAATTCTGGCTTTATCATTGCAAATGTTTCTGCATTAGACAAGAAACAAGGTTCATTCAAAGCAGTTACGACAACGACAGCTGTCAAACAAGATTTAGTCATCTCATGTTATAAACCATCTACTGTAATCGTTGATAGAATCGAAAGTAATCCCGGTAGCGAGAACAATGTTTGGGATATAATTGCAGAACTCCTACAACATTTGAATCCTCACGCTAAACAAGGTGACAATACCACTGTGATGGCAGAACGAACACCCAAGTTGCTGTTCGATAAAGTGCTGACCTATTACGTTTCAAGAGGATTAAATGTGCCTATGGATGCTCAGGATTTCCAAAAGGGATTGCGTGAGCATTTCATCGAGCGTGATGGTATGTTCTTTACAGCTGAAGATGCTGCAAAATATGATGAAGAACGTCGCAAGACACATGGTATTGTTCCTATGGGCATCATTGTCAGCGATGAAGCCAATGGAATTGAATGGCTGAAAAATCAGCTTCGAGACAATCCGCAAACATACCAGCAAATCCAGCCTCTATGGATGCAAGCCATTGGTGATGTGAGAAAGGGGTGTATCCTTCCGGAATTAAAGACCATCCTCGAAGAAAACTTCATTGAGGAAGAAGGTGGCAAATGGCGCATACCCAACTATGAAGAGGCCCTGGATTTGGCCAAGCTTCACCACAAGAGCCTGATGCGTCAGTTCAAGTATATTGTCGAGATGGCACAGAAACCACGTGCCCGGATCAAGGAGGCTAACCCCGAGGCCCTGCGTGAAGGATTCAAACAGTGCTTCAAGGATAGGGACTTCGCCACCATCATGCTTGTTAGTGAGAAGATTCCCCAGAATATGCTCACCGAGGATCCTGATCTGCTACAATACTATGACATCGCCCAAATGAGGACTTAAATTTGAATAAGATGGAAGATTATAAACAAATCATAAAAGCACTTCTTTCCAAAACAGAGGATGAAGTTGTAGAGTTTAAGACTGCTGAGAACCAGTATGACAGAGATAAGATTGGCAGATATTTTTCGGCATTAAGCAACGAGGCCAATTTACGTGACAGGGACTTTGCTTGGATGGTCTTAGGAGTATCTAATGAAAAGCAACTGATAGGAACTACATTTCTTAGTTCTGAGCAAGCTATTCAGGCTCTGAAACATGAAATCGCTATCAATGCGACAGGGAACCTTACTTTTCGGGAGATTGTGCCCGTTGAATGTGAGGGGAAACGTATCTTGTTGTTTAAGATACCTGCTTCACCTCACAATATAGTCACCTACTGGAAGCGCATTGCTTATGGCAGGGATGGTGAAAGCTTAGTTCCACTGTCACAAGACAAGATTGACGATATTAGGTATCAGAATCCCGTCAGCGATTGGACTGCAAGGATAGTACCAAATGCTTCCTTAGATGACCTGGACGAGTTGGCGGTTGCCAAGGCTCGCATCATGTTCAAGAAGGTACATGACAGAATTCCTGCTGCTGAGATAGACGGTTGGAGCTTAGAGACTTTCCTGACAAATAGTGGCGTCATGAAAGAAGGTGGACTGACAAGAGCAGCATTGATATTGTTGGGAAAGGAGTTCTCTGCAAATAAACTAGAGCCCGGTGTAGCAAGGGTGTCTTGGACAAGGATAGATGCCGATGGCCTGACGATAGACTACGATCATTTCACCATACCATTCATTTTGAAGGTTGATGAGATTCTGCAGAAAATTAATAATCTGACGATGCGAGAGTTGCCTGGAGGCACCCTCTTCCCAGACACGATGAAACAATATGATGACTACACCATACGAGAGGCATTGCACAATTGTCTTGCACATCAGGACTATCGATTGAACCAACGGATAAACTTTGTGGAAACTCCTGACTACTTGTATTATTCGAATGCTGGTACCTTCATTCCTGGTACCATCGAAGAGGCATTAGAGTATATAGGACAGCGAAGATACTATCGAAATGAATGCTTATGTCAGGCGATGGTAAACTTCAACATGATAGATACCATCAGCCGAGGTATCAAAACAATGTACGCTAAACAGCGCGAGCGTCATTTTCCTATGCCAGATTTCCTGATAGACAATAACAAGCAAGAAGTAAATGTAAAAATCTATGGTAAGGTCATTGACAAGAGATACGCTCAGTTGTTATCTTCTGGTACACAATTATCGTTGAAAGAGTGTATTTGGCTGGATGCCATTCAGAAACATAAGCCAATCACAGATTCTGCCATAAAAATCCTAAAAGCAAGGAAACTCATTGAAGGACGAGCTCCGAACTATATCATTTCGCTGGCTGTGGCCAAGAAAACGAATCAACTGGGGGAATACACCAGACTGAAAGGTCTGGAAAAGGAGAAATATTTCAGCATGATTTTGGAATTTGTGAAAAATGGCAGCCCAGAAGGAGTTATGCTCAATCAGATTCTTGACTATATGACAGAAGCATTACCCCAAACCAAAGATCTCAAGTCACAGAAAAGATTCTTAGGTTATTTAATCAATATATTAAAGAGTCAGAAAAAGGTTGTTAATGAAGGCAAAAAATGGAAAATCCCTACTTAACCAAATAATAACCACAACACAAGAGATTGGTTATTTAATTTGGTTATTTGGAGATTTTTTAGCAATACACACATTGATAACGCACTGATAAACAGCATATACCATAATAACCAAATCAAATGTTAAACGTTGTTTTTGAATAGGATTGTTTAAAATAAGAAAACGTGAGGTATCAAGGCAAGGCTATAGAGGTCATCGGCGAAAGAAACGTATTCGGCCAACGAATAGCGTGGATTCACCAGCTGGAAGATGATGTCTTCCGGCAGGTGGTGTGGGATGACCTGGAGGAGGAACCTGAAGATACCAGTATCGCTCCCATCCGCTACATTGCCTTGGCTGCACGTATCAAAGAGGAGATAGCCCAAAAGAGATTGCTGGCTCCTTACGAGAGTAGCCTGCTGCCCCTGCCTCACCAGTTGCTCATCCTTGAAAAGCTGATGAAAGCACCTCAAACCCGTTTCCTGCTTGCAGATGAGGTGGGTATGGGTAAGACCATCGAAGCTGGCTTGGCCATCAAGGAACTGAAGCTGCGTGGCGAGATACGCCGCACATTGCTGATTGTTCCTAAGTCGGCCATGATTCAGTGGCAGAGCGAAATGCAGGAACATTTCAAAGAGCAGTTCCACATCTATGATTCACAGCTCATCAGTTCGCTCTCGCAGATGTTCTCCCGCATCGATGCAGAAGAGGAACTGAATTTCTGGCGGCAACATAATCAGATTATCGTTTCTACCGATGCTCTGAAACCGCTGGAACATCGTCAGGGATGGAGTCAGGAGAAGATTGACGAATACAACAAATACCGCATCGAGGCGGTTGTCAATGCAGACTTTGACCTGGTGATCATCGACGAGGCACATAAAATGGGGGGCAGCACGTCGCAGGTTTCGCGCTATCAGTTGGCAGAGACACTTAGTAATGCTGTGCCAAGGCTCTTGCTGTTGTCGGCTACACCGCATAGGGGCAAGAGCGACCACTTCCGCCGCGTACTGCGATTATTGGACGCCGATGCTTTTGAAGGTGAAGGGATGCCGGAAATCAAAGAGATTGAGCCTTACGTGCTTCGCTCGGAGAAACGTAATGCTGTGGACTATAATGGTGAACCCCTGTTCCGGGAACGAACGACCACAAAGATGCTGGTGCCGATGGACGAGGAACGCCATCGGCTGCAGCTGGCTTTGTATGACCACTTGACGAACTATGTGCGTACTGCCTTCAACAAGGCTAAACGGACCCATAATCCAGCCATCGCATTGGTGATGACGCTGTTCCAGAAGATTGCAAGCAGTAGTACCGCCGCCATCATGGGTGCGCTCAGTACACGACTCTATCGGCTACAAAACGGGTTGGATGATGAACTGTCCAACTACCTTGATGATGGCGGTGAGGATGAAGACACCTTGAATCCAGAATCTTTCACGATTGAACAAAATGCGGATGGACGAACTGAAGAGGAAATCCTCAGTGGATTGGTGGAAGAAGCCCGGCAATGTCTGGCAACCGAAACAGATGCCAAAGCCACAGCTCTCATCAGTGCCATCAACAAAGTGAGAATGGATGAAGGGGAGCCGTCGCTGAAGGTGCTGGTCTTCACCGAGTTCAGGGCTACGCAGGAATACCTTGTTTCCCTGCTCACCCAAATGGGATTGAGATGTCAGCACATCCACGGAGGCATGAATCTCGAACAGCGCAACCTGGCTTTGCGCAGATTCCGGGATGAAGCTGACGTGATGGTTTCTACTGATGCTGCAGGTGAATCGCTGAATATGCAGTTCTGCCACGTCATCTTCAACTATGACTTGCCATGGAACCCGATGGCCATTGAACAGCGAATCGGTCGTGTGGACCGTATCGGACAGACACACAATGTCCGTGCATTCAATATGCTGACGGACAACAGCATTGATGCAAGGGTGTATGGTATCATTGTAGAGAAACTGGATGTCATTCTCGAAGAATTGGGTATTGACAAAACATCTGATGTGCTGGATTCCACGATTGACACCGACCGCATCAACCATGTGTATCTGCAATCTTTACTCGACCCGAAACGTGCCGAGTATGTGGGCGAGAACTGGCTGAATGACATCAAGCAGAAACTGCGTGAGTATAAATCCACAGAAGGTTTACTGCCCACTGTTCCGAAGGAGGAAATCAGCAATAAGGAGGCTTCGGGTGTTAAGTATAGCCCGCTGCCTGTCTGGTTGGAGCAATTGATGGATCTGCATTGGATGAAGTTGGGTGGAACTATACAGAAAAATGTATTGGGAGAAACGGTCTATCGCTTCCAAGGTGGAAGCATCAAGGCTGTCTTCACGGCGGATGCAGCTCTGAATGTTCCAGACGCAGAGCATATCACGCTGCAGCATGAACGGGTAAAACGAATTTTGGATTCCATCGATACGGATGTGGCAAACTCATCTTATCCTGTCATGCGGGCGGCTGAAAGTGTTGGCACCAATGGATGGTTCACGATTTGGAAGGTTTCTGCTGATAGTCAGGCGGAACATAAAGAGACGTTCGTGGCACAGTTCCAGGCAGACAATGGAAAACTATATGCTGCCTATGCTAATCAGATTTGGAATAAATTGGTGGAGGAGCAGAATGCTTTTGAGCGTTGCGGAACGACCGATGAGGATTGTGACAACGAACCGTTGCAGGAGTTCCTTTATGGCGTGTTCCATCGGATGGAGAATGAAATCAAGCAGAATATCGGGCGCAGAAACGAGGCTAGGAAGAAGTCGCTTGATTATCAGCAGCAGAGGGCTGAGCGAATAGGAATACCCAACATCCGCATCGCTCGCCTGAAACGTCTTCAGGAAGAAAGGGAGCAATGGGAACGGGAACTCGTCGGCTCACAAAGGATAGTGCCAAGTGTCAAGAACATCTTAAAAGTGCGTGTCTATGGATAGTCTCATTAAGAAGCTACTGGAAGAACTGACTCGTAGAGCCAACAGAATCAGCATCATTGAGGATGCCGATGGCTTTCTGGCACGGCCCGACACCATGAGAGCCCTGCAAGAACAGGCTCAGGTGACAGTGAAATCCGTGTCGCCACTTGAACTTCGCGTATTGTTTGAGACAGCGTACAGAGGGCAGGATGGTGATAAGGTATGGCTACTCGTAAAGGACATAGACAGTGTTCTGCCTGACATCGCCACAGAGTGCTATCTATGCTCGTTCAGTGTGCGTGACCTCTTGGCATCATACCATCAGACGGGAATAGGCGCAGCCAATATGACTTATCAGATGCTGGCTCACCTCTATGACAATCGTACCATCAGCCAATTAAATAGCTATCAGACGGATTCTGCTATGCAAGCGGCTGAAAGAATGTATGGCGAAGATGGGGATGCCATTCAGATTCTGAAAGAAAACCTGATGAGCGAAGTGGTGAACTGGTCACATACGCAAAATGCTATTGCAACAATCTCCGAGTATGTCATCAGGGCTGCAAAACAGGGAGAGTATGAAGGTCTGGAGGCGGAACTGGCGTTCTTCAATAATACTTTCCAGAAGTATTTGATGCAGAACTATGCTGTCTTGAAAACGACATCCTCTCCACGGGTTGTGCATAAGATCCTACCGCACATTGCTCAAACATACGGAATGAACGACAAAGTCGCGCTTGTGGTTGTGGATGGCATGGCGTATTGGCAGTATCTGATATTGAAAAGCTACATGGCATCCATGGATGTTGAGGTGCAGGAATCGGCATCCATTGCCTGGCTACCGTCCATTACACAATTGTCCAGACAGGCTATCTTCAGAGGTGGAACGCCGTTACGGGATTACCGACAGAACCCGACCAATGAAAAGAAACTTTGGTTCGAGTTTTGGAAAGCCCGGAGCTTCACAGAATCCAGAATACAATACTTGGATAATGTGAAGACTGAAATTAACGGCTTGGCCACACGCCTGGCTTATGTTGATATGACCGTGGATGAATGGATGCATAGTGCTCATTCCATGAAAAACCTTTATCAGGAATCATGTGAGTGGGCAGAAGGATTCGTTCCATTCTTAAAGAAACTTCTGGAGCATGACTTCCTCATCGTATTGACTGCCGACCATGGAAGTGTACCGTCTCATCCTTGGCGAAGCCTCACTCAGAATGAGAAGTCCTGGCTCTTTGACAGCAATAGCCGAGGGAAAAGGCATCTGATATATCAGCATCAAGACGCGATGCGTAATTTTGTCGAAAGCAATACAGAAGTCAAAAACGATTGGTTAGTTAAGGACGACTATGTGGTTTGGAAAACAAACCGCTGCTTCGACAGAGAGTATTCAATAACACACGGAGGAAGCCACATGCTCGAAATGGTTGTTCCTCTTGTCAAAATATCGAAACGCTAAAATGGAAACACCAATAGGAATCAATCAGAGAATACCCATGCAGACATTGGAACTGGCGCTCAAAGCTGTTCTTGAAGACCAATATACCAATGACTATGCACTGGAACTGGGACGATATGACTACCAAGGTGAGAACCGCATCAAGAAAGCGGCACGTGTCTTGAACCGCTTGACGAAGACAAATGCACTCATGCCTTTCTATATAGAGCATAAGGAAAAGGTGCTGAAAGCTCTGAAGAATCCGGATGACCGTGCACTGTTGCTGATTGCGCTGGTCAATACTGCTTACCCGTTTTGCTATGATGTGACTGCCACACTCGGCAAATACTTCCATGCGCAGAAGACAATTGGAACACCGCTTCTAATAAACAAGCTGTCTGCCAAATACGGGACCAACCGCACATTGCCGAATGGACTATACTGCATCATGCCGATGCTGATAGATGCCGGATTCATCACGCGCCCAACAGTCGGGCTTTATGAAATGTGTAAGCTCGCCCCTCTGACAGAGGTGGCTCGTCAAGCATACACTCAATCCTTCATGCTGAATAACCCCTTGCTCACAGATAGCTACAGGGCAGAGAACAACTTCTATTTTGAGTTTATTGACTAATAGTATGTTTCCCACAGATTTTGTCATAGATTTAGTGTTTGAAATGCTTCCAAAGCATGGGACATTCCCAGCTATTCCGGCATCATTGATTTGCAAAGAAAAGGAATATAAACTCATATTCCATCCTGATTCCTCTTTTGAAAAAGTTCTTAGTGCTAAGGCTCCTATTTTTATGTGGAATAATTTTTCCTCATTCTTCAAACTTAGTGATTGTAGATTAGAAGGGGAAGTCATCTCTTTAATAACTGACAATAGCAATAGTATCGGCTTACGAACACACTTTGACATGACATCAAAAGTCAGGAAATGGGAAATAAGCCTTGATTGTTTTACAATCCAAAAGAGTTCTTCTGTCGTAAACAAGAATGATATTAACAAGAGAAGTTTTTTCCTGTTAAACTTTGGAGAAGATTTCGTAAAAATTCTTCCGTATAAAGATGAAACTATTGAATCTATTTTCAATAATTTACGCGCTGAGTACATACTAAAATACAAAGAATCAGACATTTGTTTGGGCTATAACAAGCCTGTAGGCTACCCATATATATCCATTACGAACTATTCTCCTTACATTTTGAAAGAAGTATTGGCGTTATTGTCATTCTATTATTTAAGACCTATCAAGGAGTGGATAAGCATAAGACAAGATGATAGCCTAACAGAATATCATTTCACTTCCCCATTAGTATCTCATGAAAAAAAAGCAGATAGCATTTCCGAATGGGATTTTTATACCGTGAATGAGAATAAGGAAATAGATCTTAAACTCATATTTGATTCCACTTCTGCAATTATGAAAAAGAAACCAGTTCTCTTTCATGATATACTATTTCGAGCAATCCAAACTCATACTGATATTCAAAATGATTCTGAACAATCTCAATTCGTGTACTATACTAATATTCTCCTGACAATAAGTGAAAAAATACATAAGTACAAGAATGTTAAAAAGCTTTTGAAGCAGGCAGGAATAAAGTTTAATCTTATTGATGATGAGCAAAATAGACTTCAACATCAACATTTCAAAAGGACGGTAGTAAAAGAAGAGAAAAAGGGATGCATACCCAAATTCCTAGCTAAAATCTTTTGCAAGAAAATGAGCTATAATGAGGAAATCAATACATTCATTGACTTAAGGAATGAGTTCGTGCATGGATTACCTACTCCTGAAATGTTGACATACATCCACAATTCCTTGCTGCTTCCAAAACTTAAGCATTGTGTATTCTTAATTATTTTATTTGAATTGGGTATTCATGCAAAGTATACATTTCATAACAATGCGTACAAAATCCAAAAATAAAACGTCAATGCTTGATTTCACAGATTTCCTGGCCATGATGGCTATAGAAGACGCTCACGAAGAATATGAGCGCGAAAGAGAAAAAGAACAAGACAGTTCCTATTCATCGGACGAAAGCGACGATGAAGAGAGAGAAGATGATGATAGTTGGTGAATAGCCTATGAGTCTTCCAAAGTTCATCATCACAATGGACGGGTACCTACGTCTGGGCATGGTCAATCAGCATAAGGATCTGCTGATTGGAGATGACTCATGCATCTGGGGAGGGTACTACCAGTTTGACTGGACAAGTGATCGTCTCATCCTTGACCGTGCATCGTATGACTTCGGACGGCCACGATGGCATTTGCTCGATACGCTGAAGGTTCCGGCACAATATCGAGGACTCCGCATCGTCTATATCTATGACGATGACCACGAGGACTACATCGTGAGTGACGAGTTACAGATTGAGTATTACGATTGATGATGAACATTGAGGACTATTATTGCCTGTCTTTAGGGGCAGATGTGGAGGAGAAGCTACCTTTCACGGCATTCCACTATGCCAGTGGGGTGCTTGTATTTTACGTTTGTGGCCACATGTTCTCGTTCTTTGATTGTGATAATTATGGTGTCATAACGTTGAAGTGCCAGCCTGAGCGCATCGAGGAACTGAAGGTAGAGCACAGCAGCATCGGCAAGCCGTTCAATATGTCGCCCAAACATTGGATCGGCATTGATGCGGCCACCGCACCCGATGACATCCTTCGTGAACTGACACGCAACTCATACGAGATAGTCAAAGCAAAGTATAAAAGGAAATAGCAGCCAATGTTCGACCGCATTTACAGGCATGGGCACAATGTGACAGAGTCACAGATGTCTGATGGAAGAGGGAAGAAGGAATATGTGATTAAGAGTTCGGAGTGCTGCAAGATTCCGAGGACGAATCGCGAGTTCTGGGTGGCAAAGATAAGGAGAAATATGGAGCGGGACTTAGAAGATCAACGCAAGCTGGCGGCAATGGGCTGGCATTGCATCACCGTCTGGGAATGTGAACTGAAGCCGGCGAAGCGGGAGGCGACTCTGGAAGCCCTCGCCAACACGCTCCGCACCATCTATCTGCGGGAGCGTCATGCGCCCCAGCCGTACGACATCGATGACTACTATGACTTTGAAATGCCTATGGCTGCTGAGGATACGAGTGAAGGTTGTTGAGCGGCGACAACAAGAGCCTGCTGCGGCTGCAGAACACCTGAGTCTGCTGGCTGGGCTGCTGGTGGCGGTGGCATGAGAACGTGATAAGTATGAGTTCTCAATCGGTGGATTCGGTGGATTTTTGAAAAAAAGTTTTTATTTTCATTCAAGATTCGGTTGCGAAGTAATACCAAGGGATGCAAAAAAGGGGAAATAACATTAATACTCTGCGATATCTTGATTTTTTAAACACATTTCGCAGAGTTCTGAAAAATATGCCTGACCCATAATGCTCATGCTGATATTTTCCAGAATGTCGTAACTGCAGAATCTTTCTTTGAATAACGCAGCAGAGAAACTGGGGCGAAAGTGGGGGACAGAGCGTTTTTCTTCGATTTTTTTTGTTGCATTCAGAATTTATTTCTACCTTTGTGCCGTAATTCGCAATATTCGTCCGCAATATGAGTAATATTCATAATCCGATGCGCACCATGTGCGCGCTTGTCGTCTTATTTTGTTCCACGTATATCCAGGCTCAGCAGACAGGGGGGCAGGACTCCTCCTTGAAGTTGTGGTATGACCGGCCCGCTAAGGACTGGCTGTCTGCGCTGCCCGTTGGTAATTCGATTCTTGGGGCCATGGTCTATGGTGGCACAGAGACTGAGGAGCTACAGCTGAACGAAGAGACGTTCTGGAGCGGAGGCCCCCATCGCAACGACAGTCCCTCGGCTCTCGAACATCTGGAGGAGGTGCGCCAGCTGATCTATGCCGGACACGAAGACGAGGCTGCTAAGCTCTGCGACCAATACTTTGTAAAGGGTCCTCACGGACAGCGTTACCTCTCATTAGGAAGTCTGTTCATGCATTTCTGGAACAGTCATCGCGCCCATGACTATCGCCGCGAGCTGGACTTGCAGACGGCAACGACTACGACGAATTATCGTGTGGGCGAAACCAACATCCGCCGCACCGTTTTTGCATCAATGGCGGACAGCGTTATCATCGTCCGCGTGGAAGCCGACCATGTTGGCGCTCTGAGTTTTGCTCTCTCCCACGAGAGCCCCTCCCCCTCTAAGGTCACGATACAGGAGGGCGAAATGCTGGTGACGGTGGACGGCGAGGAGCACGAGGGTATCCCAGCCTCACTGAAGGCCGAGTGCCTCGTCCACATCCTGACAGACGGCACTTTGGAAGCCAGTTCTGATAACCTCACGGTGCACGGAGCCACCACAGCCACGCTATTCATCTCCGCTGCCACGAACTTTGTAAGCTACAATAACGTCAGCGGTAATGCGGCACAGAAGAACCGCCGCCGCATGGATGCTGCGCTGGCGAAGGACTATGCCTCGCTGCTTAGTCGCCATGTTGCGACTTATCGTCAGCAGTTCGACCGCGTCAGCCTGACACTACCTTCCAGCGAGCAAAGCCTGCTGCCCACCGACCGACGATTGGAAGCCTTTGCCAACCCGCCAAGAGGACCGCGAGGCGGCAGACCCGGGGGAAGACAGCCCCAACATCAGGATAATTTATCCAACGCCCCTGGTGACCAGGCGCTGGTGGCACTGCTGTTCAACTACGGCCGCTACCTGCTCATCAGCAGTTCGCAGCCTGGCGGTCAGCCCGCGAACCTGCAGGGCATCTGGAACGACAAGCGTTTCGCTCCCTGGGATTCGAAGTACACCATAAACATCAATGCCGAGATGAACTACTGGCCCTCGGAGGTCTGTAACCTGACCGAAACAGCCGAACCGCTGTTCTCTATGATTCAGGATCTCAGCCTTACGGGTGTGGAGACGGCTCGCACGATGTACGGCTGTCGCGGCTGGGTGGCCCACCACAATACGGATCTCTGGCGCATCACGGGTGTTGTCGACGGTTCGTTCTGGGGACTGTTCCCCTGTGGCGGCGCCTGGCTGACCACTCATCTGTGGCAACATTACCTCTATACGGGTGACCGCGAGTTCCTGCGTCGCTACTACCCAGTTCTTCGCGGTGCAGCGCTGTTCTGCCTCGACTACCTGAAGCCTCATCCACAGAAAGGATGGCTCGTGATGGCTCCTTCCGTATCGCCGGAGCACGGCCCCATGGGCAAAGTGCCCATCACGTCTGGTGCCACAATGGACAACCAGATTGTCTTCGACGTGCTCTCACAGGCGTTGGAGGCTGGGCGTATCGTAGGAGAATCGCGCCGTTTCAGGGATTCACTCAGCACAGCTCTCGCCCAGCTGCCCCCCATGCAGGTGGGCCGTTACGGTCAGCTGCAAGAATGGCTGGAGGATGCCGACGACCCGAAGGATGAGCACCGCCACGTCTCGCACCTCTATGGCCTCTATCCTTCAAACCAGATTTCTCCGTATACCCACCCCGAGCTCTTCGCCGCTGCCGCCACAACACTCCGACAGCGTGGCGACCAAGCTACTGGCTGGAGTCTGGGTTGGAAGACCAATTTCTGGGCACGCTTGCAGGACGGTGATCACGCACTGACCATCCTTACAAACCTGCTGCATCCACTACCCGATGACTCTCAGGCCCGCTTCTATCCTCAGGGACGCATGTATCCGAACCTCTTCGACGCCCACCCGCCCTTCCAAATCGACGGGAATTTCGGTGCCACCGCTGGTATTGCCGAGATGCTGCTCCAGAGCCACGACGGTGCGGTACACCTGCTGCCGGCACTACCTTCGAAGTGGACTGAAGGCAGCGTACACGGACTCGTGGCCCGTGGCGGTTTCGAAGTGGACATCGAATGGAAAGACTGCACCTTGACTCGTGCCACCGTCCACAGCCGCTTGGGAGGTGTCCTGCGTCTGCGCTCGGGCAAGCCTCTGAAAGGCAGCGGATTGCGCGTAGCATCAGGTTCCTGCAAGAATCCTCTTCTGTATTCAGCAAATGTGCGCCAGCCGCTTATTTCTGCTGAAGCGACCACCCACCAGACGCCAACCGTAGCCACAGTCTACGAATATGACGTGAATACTCGTCCTGGCGACATCATCGAATTGACGACAGCAAATGAATAGAATCGCAATATTCGCGGCAGCATTGCTGACCGCCCTTGGGCTCTGCGCACAAACACCTCATTTCTACGGCCCCGACCGCCTCAGTAGTACCCTCATCACCGCCATCACACAGACGGCCGACGGATTCTTATGGGTGGGTACGGATCATGGCCTCAACCGCTTTGATGGCTACACCTTCACCGAGGCATCCTTGCCCATCGAGACAGGCGGTGAGCGTCTGGGCGAAATATCCGTTCTATGTTCAGACAACGACGGACGCCTGTGGGTGGGTACGGCTCGTGGACTTTTGCTCTACGACCGCGCTACAGACAATTTTATGCCCGTCAGCTTCCCTGACAGTATCGTCCCTCGAGTGAGCAAACTCGCCCCACAGCACGACGGCAGTATGGCAGTGGGAACTGCAGGCTTCGGCACCTTCCTCGTTAATGCCTCAGACCTCACGGCACAGCCCAAGGATGGTAGCATACCCGAGGGAGAAGAAGCATTCATCCCTGAAGAGACACTGGCACCCGAGCTACGCCCCTTGACACCAACGGGCATGACGCTGACCTGCTCAGTTCAGGATACAAACGGAAATATTTATATAGGAACGCGCGGGAACGGACTCTTCTTCCTCCCTGCCCATGAACGTACACTTCGGCCTATGGAAGTGGCCTTGGCTGGCGTGGACCTCAACCGCACAAACATCAGGGCTTTGTTCATAGATCGGGGCGGCAACCTCTGGGCTGGTTGCCAACAGCGAGGACTGCTGATGGTGCCACTGAATCGTGCACCGCTGTTCCAGACGTGGAGTTTTGCTGCACAAAGACAGGTGACGGGCACATGCGTCTCGTCCATCACCACCTCTGCCACAAGCCCTCTTATCTGGTGTTCTGTGGAGGGTGACGGAGTTTATGGCTTCGATGCCGAAGGCCATATCCAGGCGCATCCCTCAGCTCCAATGGGCGTGTCCACACTCTACTGCGACAGCGAGGACCGCTACTGGCTGGGCACCAGCAATGGCCTGTGGTCCTACGACCCACAGACAGGTCATGCACAACGTCTCGAACAGTTCCCTGGCGACCGCGTGAATATCATCAAGGAGGTGGGCGACCACCTGTTGGCCATCTCGGCCTTTGGCAACGGACTCTATCTCTATGACACCGACAAGCACTCTGTGCGCCGCTATCTGACGATGAACGACACCGACACCATTGGCCGCGGCCGTCTGTCCAACGACTGGATATTCTCCATCGACACCGATTCCCGCGGTCGTTTATGGATTGCCACTTCATCGGGTGTTGACTGCTACGACCCTATCGCACATTCCTTCAGATCAGAAGGATGGGCAGAACTCAATGGCCGGCAGTACTGTACCGCGCTGAAAGTTCTTGCTTCTGACGATGTCATTCTGGCCTCAGAACATGGCGTTCAGCGCTGGTCTCACGACCAAGGACTGAGAAACGAAGCAGCCCTGGAGCCCATGCGTGGCAAAACCATCTGCTACATCACTGAAGATGCAGAAGGCGATATCTGGTTCAGCACCAACGAGGGCATCTGGCAGTATCGCCCGAAAGAAGAGACACTGGTAGCGTATGTCGGTGCCTATGGTCTGAAAGAGCGCGAATTCGTGCAGGGAGCCGGACTCCAAGCTGCCGACGGCAAGATTTACTTCGGCACAGCCGACGGCATCACTTCCTTCCAGCCCGATGACATTCGCCACGCCGGCAATCAGCAGTACAATGTGCATCTGACCGCCTTCGTCATTGGCGGACAACCCGCCAATACGCTCACTCGCAGCAATGGCAAAGCCGTGATGGAAGCCCCCGTAGCCGACTGTCATCATTTCAGCATCAGCTATGTCGACGCTACCTTCCGTCTGGAATTCTCGCTGCTCGACTTTGCCGTTGCCGAAGGTGTATCCTTTGAATACCGCATGAAAGGCGAGTCGCGCTGGCAGCAGACGACCAAGGGGGCTAATGGCATTGCATTCAGCCATCTCTCACCAGGCAGCTACCACCTCGAGGTGCGCGCCCGCTGCGCTGGAGCCTATACTCCCACCGAGACCTACCTCATCACGGTACGTCCGCCTTGGTGGAAGTCTACAGGTGCCTACTTAGTCTATCTGCTGCTTGCGCTGGCAGTGGCTGCCGCCTTTGCCTACGCCTACCGCCGCCACGTCCAGCACCAGATGGATCGCGAGAAATTACATCTGCTCATAAGTGCTACTCAGGACGAGAATACCCCGCTGACACTCGACGACCTACGCCGTGCCATCGCCCGTGTGGTACAGAGCCGTCGCCAGCAACTGAACTCCTACGGCAATGCCGTTCACGTCGTCGATAAGATGGAACGACCGGAGGTGCGAGGCAACGACGAGGCACTCATGGATCGTGTTATCCAGAGTGTCAACCAGCATTTGGGCGACAGCGACTTCACCGTCGAACAGCTATGCGCCGACGCTGGCATCAGCCGTGCACACCTGCACCGAAAGATGAAGGAACTCACGGGCTTGCCTGTCACAGAGTTCATCCGCAACATCCGCCTCGAACAGGCGGCACGCCTGCTGCGCGAACAGAAACTGAACATCACACAGGTGGCCTACACCGTAGGATTCTCCAACCTGGGATACTTCTCCACCGTATTCCGCAAACATTTTGGAATCTCGCCTCGTGATTTCATCGAACAGAATCATTCATAATCCACATCACCATGAAGATAAACAGAATACTCTTTATCCTCGCCTGCCTCTGCGCCTCCATCGCCGCAGAAGCACAAGTGCTCAGAGGAGCCGACCTCGAAGCCTACGCTAAGGAACGCTGGGGCGACAAATGGTTGGATGCCGCCAAGAATCTGGCATCAACGCTCACACTTGACAAGAACCAGTCGCTGACCTACCAGCAGGTCATCGAAGCACCCGGAAAGACCAAGGATCAGTTGTATGTAGCCCTCAACTACTGGGTTACGGCCACCTTCCAAGACAAGCAGGCCATCACCCTCAACGACAAAGATGCCGGCTGCATCATCATCTCCTCCACCATCCAGAACATTGCTGAGCACACAGGTACCCTCAACAGATATTCCGTCAGCATAACCCCCGTCATCCGACTCGATATCAAAGAAGGGCGCGTGCGCGTCACCTACACCGTACAGACCTACGATGTCCTTGCCGACGATAGCGGCGGATGGCTCAGTGTTGCCGACAAGGAAAACAAGACCTTCGGCGACTCCAAGCGCAAGGCCGAAGACAAGACCAACCCTCGCCTGCGCGACGAAAAATGGGAGATTGCCCGCCACTACCCCTTTGTGGAGAAAGATTCACAAAAGCGCACCTGCGCCAAGGCACTGGTGATGACCCACGCCTACTCCAACGCCATCATCGACAAAGTCGAAGAAGCCATTAAGAACGGTGTCGTCGGCAACGAAGATGATGACTGGTAAAGCCCTCTCGTCGCTCAACCCATAAGGAAGATGGCCGGTATCTTTGAGAGGTCCGGCAAACGCTGGCGGCGCCACTCGGCAACCGTCTTTGTCTGAATCCATTCCTCATCCGTCGTTATGCCCGCAGCCACACAGATACGTGTCTGCGGGCGTAATGTTGAACACAACGTCTCGAACAACTTCGCGTTGCGATAGGGCGTCTCAATGAACAACTGCGTCTGATGCTCCTGCTGTGCCCTCACCTCTAACTGCTTCAGGCGCTTCACCCGCTCTGTCGCATCTATCGGCAGGTAACCGTGGAAGGCAAAGCTCTGACCGTTCAACCCCGAGGCCATCACCGCCAAAATCATCGATGAGGGCCCCACCAGCGGCACCACCCTCAACCCTTTCTTCTGCGCTATCGCCACCACATCTGCCCCCGGGTCGGCCACCGCCGGACACCCCGCTTCAGATATCACACCCATCGCCTCGCCGGCTTCCAGCGGACGCAGGTAACTGGCAAAGAGCGTCGCATCGGCATGTTTGCCCATCGGGTAAAAAGTCAGGCTGTCGATATCTATATCGCGGTCCACACGTTTCAGGAACCTGCGCGCCGACCTCACCTCCTCCACAATAAAATGGCGGATGCCCAGAATAACTTCGCGATTATACGCCGGCAAAACACGTTCCTGAGACGTGTCGCCCAATTCTACTGGAATAAGATAAAGAGCAGGGGACAAGGGGATGGGTAGAGTTTAGAGTTTAGAGTTTAGAGTTTAGAGTTTAGAGTTTAGAGTCTATAGTTTAGAGTTTAGAGTTTAGGGTTTAGAGTTTAGAGTTTAAGGGGGGGACGATTACTTTATGCTGAGGTACGCACTGATAGCATCTCTCACAATGGCATCGCGGTTCATCTGCTGTCGCTGTTCGGGAGAATAGAATTCCTGATAAAGCGGGAAGTCGCTGCCCAGATACTTGTCCAGACTGATGCCGATCAGCGAGTCGGTGACAACGATGCTCTGGTTCAGGCACGAAATCTGTGCGTAGATCTTTGGCGTGCGGAACGATGGATCTTTCTTGCGCAACTCTTCAAACGCCAATTTGAAGTCACGCTCCAAATCGCTGACATCGCCATATTGGCGATGCACCTCATCCAGCAGAATCTGCACCGTACTGTCGAGGAACACATAGCGCAACTTGCGCTCCACATCGGGGTCGCTCACCTGCCCCATCGCCAGCACATCCTCTATCAGCATTTTCGTCTGCTGCGGATACTCGGTATTCATTCGGTGCAGCGCCGTGCCGCTACCCAGCGACACATACTCGTCAAGTACATGGTCGAAGCGTTCGATGCGCACCTCTTCCACCACCGAATCCTCCACTACAAACAAACTCCACAGCCCGACACCGCAGGCCGCTATCAGTAGCATGATGAGGCAGAAAAGTATCCAACGCCGCTTCATAAAGTCTTTATCTTTGTTAAAAACTGACGCAAACTTTCTTTAAAATCGCTGCAAAGATAGCAAAAAGTTGTTTAACCGCCAAACAAAATGCTAAAAAAGTTAAATCCAAAGCCTCATTTATGTTAAAATCCCTCCATTACCCTGTTCTTCGCCATCTTCGGATTTCAACATTCTACAAAGAAAGGAACGCTGCAAGACTGCAATCTGCAATACAACAAATCACAACACCTTGCAGCGGATTATTCAGCGTGGAAGGTACTCATTGAAGGTGTTGGTGAACATGTTGCCGTAGTTCTCCACGTTGTATAAGGTTGCATGGGAGCCTACGGTCTGGCGCGCCACCTCGTAATAAAGATTACGAATCGAGATGTTGTGATCGTGATCTATGGCGGTGCAAAAAGCGCGGGTAAAGGCATTGGACATCCATATTCCCATCTGCGGATGCATGATGTCTGCCAGTGAGCTCTCGCGGTTGTTGGCGGCGGTGAGCATGAGCAGTCCGGGAATGCCTGTACATTGCTGTGCGATGCTTCCTGCGCGGCATGTCTCGATGACGAGGAAGAGCTTGCGGAACTTGTCGAATTGCTTCATTCCGACCAGTATGTCCCTCATCTCGTTGTCGTAGATGCTTTTGCGGTCGAAATACAGGACTCCGTCGTTTCCGTGTCCGCTCCAGAAGAAGAAGACGTTGTCCGCAGGGGTGGCGTTGAGGACTGTGGGTGTACGGGTTCCAGGTTGTCCGGTCAGGATGTTATACAAGTCCTTCGCAGTGAGTGCAGATGGCTTATAATCGACGATGACGTCGCGATGGAGGTTTTCTCCGTCGGGAGTAATACGCACCTCTCCGGGATAGATGTTCCGCTCTTCGTCGGCGATGTCGTCTTCCATGATGAGCAGGATGTGGTCATCGTCGTAGCCGTTCTGGCGTAGCATCTGATAGATGTCGAGCGCGTCGGCCTGATGGCGGTAGTTGGCCCATCCGTTGGAAGCAGCAACGATGACGGCGTAGTTGTCCTTGAGTTCGTCGTAGTAGTTTTCGGAGATTTTAGTCTCGGTGACGGCGTCGTCAACGGTGGCGTTCATCTGCCAGATCTGTTCGCTGGAGACAGAGCGGCGTGAGTTGTTGAGGGTGATGTACTCTATGGTAGTATATTGGTTTTGTGCGAGATACCAGTGCCGGTACGTGGTAGTGAGGACGGCGGAATGGTATCTTTCGTCGAAGGCCCATTCTCCGATGACTCCGGAGGGATTGGCGATGATGCCATTTTGTGCAAAAGAGAGGAAGAGGCGTGTGTCGTCGGGCATCCAGGAGAAAATATAATCGCTATCGGACGTTACGAGTCTGACGATGGCGTCGTTGAGGTTCTGGCTGTCTATGGTGAGTGCGAAGGTGAGGATGTAGAGTGCATCGAAGAGCTGTGGCTCGCCGTCGATGGGTTCTTCATCTCCGCTGAATCGTGCCTGATAGGCTGGCACGAATCCTGAAGTGGCAGACGCGGCAATATCTATGCCTTCGTATTCGCCGTGATTGCTGATGCCCTTTTCCACGATATCGCCGACGCTGGCATCGCTGCAGATGGTGAGGGGACGGTTGTGTCCGTGTCCGGCCGTGGCGAACATGGAGCCGGCGTACTGATCAAAGAGGAGCAACTCGCGGGGAGTTTCGGGTGCAAAGAGGAGCACGCTGTTGATGCTGTCGTAGTGTGCATGTGCATAAAGGTCGGAGAGTCCGAGGACTGCGCGTTGCAAGGAGGTCTCGTCTGTGTAGGTGCAGATGGTGTCGATATCGAGTCCGGCTTCAGAAGCGAGGAAGCCGACCCAGTCATGGAAGGTGGAGCCGTAGGAGAGGATGCTGGCGCTGTCGGCGGGGTTTCCATAGTGTGTGAGCAGGCTGACGGACTTCGCTTTCCGGGCCAGAGCGCACGAGATCATGACCTCTATCTGCCCGATATCGCTCTGTGTGAGGTTGAACACGTTGGGTGACTCGGCAAAAAAGCGTTGCACCTCTACGGAGGTACATTGTGGCAGCAGGAGTGTGGTCTGGTTGTTCTCGCAGATGTTGCCTACGAGGTATGCGTTGCGTGTCTTCATGGGGCCGATGATGGCCTTGTATTGTGGGTCAGCATCCACGCGGCGCGCGAAGTCTGCGAGATGCTCCTCATCGTCCTCGTCGAACCATTCGAGTTCCAGGCGTACCTTGGTGGAGAAGGTGTCCTGTGCCAGTTCCAGGTTCTCCAGAGCCCACTGTGCCGTACGCTCCCATCGCTCCTGCTGGCTGGCAGGCATGATTACGGCCACCTTGTAGGTGAGCACGTTCTGCCTCCTGCCCTTCCCCGTCCCTTCGGCATCTTCGCGGCAGGAAGAGAAGAAGAATACAAAGAATAATAAATATAGAAATGAAATCTTCTTCATAGGTCAATTCCTTATTTTCAATTTCTCCTCGTATGCCTTCTCCTTGACGATGGCCTCCTGGCGGAATTCCTGCAGCCGTTTGTTGAGGAGCTGGCTTTGAACCGGCTGGCTGTTATTATCGGGGTCTAACCAGTGGAGGATATTGATTCCTGGGAGAGAGGAGAATATGATGTCTGCATGAAGGTCTGCTTCCAGTCCATAGGACTGCTGCTGTGGCCAGGGCTCGTTTCGCACCCACTTTTTCAGATGCTCCAACACCAGTTCACGAATGGGCACCGTGAGTGAGAAAGGAATGGCTCCGGAGAAGGTGCTGTAGTCCTTGTCCATACCGATAGCATTAATCATCAGTTCAGGAGGCAGTGCACTGACGTATCTGTAAGCTCCCATATTGGAGCCTCCGGCCACGGGGAAGATGCAGAATCCAGGGTACTGGAAGGGGATAACCTTTCCGTAGAAGTCAATGTCGGGGAAGACCTGTCTGACGACGCTGTCGCACACCTGCATGGCAGCATTGGGCATGTCGAATCCACGGACGTCGTCCGAGAGGTAGTGTACGTGTGGAGTGTAGGTACTCTCCACGCTGTATCCATCGAGGAATCCCTGCACGGCAGCGTCCACCTGCTCGTCGCCCTTGAGTGCTGCCAGCACCAATACAGGCACGCCGCTGGCCAGTCGTCCTGCTATGTAGCTGGCTCCATAGCGCTGGACGTTGAAGGAGGTGGTGGTCGGTAGCTCGTCCGCCCTCCCCTCGAACTGCAGTACGTGAATATCCGAGGGTCCACCCCTCTTGGCGATGCTGTCGAGGTCTTGTGGAGCCTGTATAACCCCTGCATACTCCGACCCGTTCAGAACAAAGAGCAGCGAGTCGCATTTCTCAATGTAGGTAAAGGCATTCACAATCGTCTTCGCTCCCTCCAAGGATTTGGGTTGCAGGAAATGTGCCTCTATCTCCGGGTGTTCGGTCATGAAAGCCACCTCGGCCTCCATGAGAAGGTCGTTGTAGCCGTTGTCTCCGGGTCCGCCCAAGGAACTGATGAAGACCACATTCCGGTGCTTGACAACATCGGGTGTCTGTTCGTCATCACTCCGGCACGCCCCGAAGAGCATTGCGACGATTAGCAGATAAATTAGTCTTTTCAATTTCGATTCTTAGTTATCAAATGTAAATGTTTCTATTTCCCACTCATTTATAGCGATAATAGCTTGTACGGAAAGCACGGACGGGATACAGATTATGGCGTTCAGCCACGATGTCATACGGGGTAAGGGTGTAGTCGGGCTTCAGCACCAGCGCCGTGCCGCCTTGTTGAGTGTCCTTGGCAGCGATAAAACAACCCTTGCCGAAATAGAACAAGCGTCTTGAGGATGCCTCTTCGCCCGCTTTCAAGTCATCATACTTGCCATAATAGCCGACAAACTGGGCATCGAATCCCGACGGCTGCCCATGGAAAAGCGCCTTGGTGTTATTACCGACAAACTTCTTGAGTGCCTTCACGTCTGCCGATTTCGGGAGGTACCAGTACTTAGCCATACCCGAGAGCTCGTCTTCTTCGTAATCGAAGACTCCGGTAAAGAACTCACGGAAATACTTGTTGTCATCAAAGAAAATATCCGCAAAGACAACCCCCTGTTCCCGTCTCAGCAGCCTGAACGGCATCGCTTCATGAATATTCTGACGTGTCCAGTAGCCCGATCCAATCTTGACTATGGGGGTGCTGTAATTGCTGATACGGAACACCTCGTTGTTCGTCGACAGCTGCACTTCCTGCATACCGATTCCCATGCTCTCGGGATAGAGGTTGCCATGGATATAATAGAGGTCCGTGAGGATGTCGCCGATGCCATAGCCGTCAATGATACTTACATAGGCATCGCCGTCGCTGAAAGTAAGCGTGCATGGCGGGTTGTCGCCATCGCCGGGGAAGATTCCCTGTCCGATGCGCGTGCGTCCTTCGAGAATCGGGTAGTAGACGGTGATCCTTCGGTCGCTGCGAATCTTGGGAACATACTCCTGGCAGATTTCCATCAGCGGTGTGCCATTAAGCCGTGCCACCCGCACCAGCGACGCATTGTCGGCAGTGCCGAATTTTGCGAGGTCGGGGTCTTTCAGGCTAATGTGGTAGTTGTCGATGCCCAGCTCGCGGTCAGTGAAGTTGCAGTCGCTGCGCTGCGACATATCGATGACGTAGGTCAGCACCTCGTCTCTCACTTCTGCGTCGGAGAAGAGTTCCCAGATGGGCATGAATCGGAAATCTACGACATCGAGGTTCTTGCGCCTCTTTGCATCATTCAGGTCGTTGGCCGACACGCTTCCCGTCCATTTCAGCACGAGGTCTCCATCGAGTGCCTGGATATCGGTGAGCGTCTTTATGGCAGCCTCCAGCCGGGCGCGGGTGAGGGCAGACCCTCCGGATATTTGCATGGAATTGCTGTTGCTGAGGTCACAGGTGGTATGCTCGCTGACCTTCTCGGTCTGGCTTTTCTGTGTGCGTCCGAAGACCTTGCTGCTCGTTTCCTCTGTTTCCTTTTCGAACTCATAGTCGGTGTTCTTGTCGAAGGTCATGCAGAGATCCAGCTTGCAGCCCACGGAGGCGGTGGTGATGAGGTGGGTGCCGTAGCCGTCTATCAAGTCTCCTATCGCCTTCTGGCGCTGGCTTCCCTGGCTCTCCACGACCTTCTGGTATGCAGTATAGAAGTCGCTCGTGAAGGGCAGTTCACTCATGGGCAGCTCCCCGATCAGGTAGCGCAGCGCACCCTCGTCCATACTGCGCGATGCCACGGTTTTCTGCAGACGCGTATAGCTGCATGCCGACTCCTTTACAGACTCCTTGCACACTTCCGAGAAGCGTCGCACAGTCTTCTTGACAAAGAGCACGTTGACCTGCATGGTCAACTCCTTGGTGAGTTTCTCGGACATCTCCTGCAGCGACCAGGCTGAGATGACGCTGAACTGCTCGTTGGAACGTACGACCTCCTGCACACTCCTGAAGGTGGAGTCGCTGTCGAAACGCCCTAAAAGATCCCCGTCGATGATCTTTCCGCGCAAGCTATTGAGCGACTTGTATTCATCAAAGGCGTTGAAGCCCCAGCCCACACGGAAGTCGGTCATCGGATCGGCATCACCGTCATTGTTCCTGTTGTCGCTCAGGCCACGTTGTCTGACGGTCAGCGTCACCTGCTGCTCGGGGTTCTTTGCGCTGGCAACGGTGATGGTGGCCGCTCTTCCTGCCCCGTCCCCATTGGCATCGGCCAGCAGCTGGATAATGCCGTCGGCCGGCAGGGTCTCTGTCACCAGCTTCAGCCAGTCGGCATCGGTGGAGAGCGTCAGCACACTGTCCAGCGAACCCGTCGTAGTCGTATAAAGGCTATAGTATCGGCCGAAGATGCCGATTTCCTCCTCCTCTATGCCGCTGGTCCACGCTACATTCCATTGGGCAACCTCCGCTTCAGGGAGGTCGTCTTGCCGGCAGGAACCCAGACCCAGAATGCTCATAAGCCCGATGAGCATCAGGAGTCCCATCGGCCGCACTGCCCTATAGTTCTTCACCTTACTCATAACCTATTTCCGTTGTATTCCAGATATAGATATAATCGTCGTTGCGCACCATGCGGTCCTTCCAGGTGGTGGCATCGAAATAATCGGGAAAATCTGCTGCCTCATGAGGCTGTTGTGTGCTCCAGCTCCAGTTGGGCAGGTTGTCGTAGCGTTCCTTGTCCTTCAGATAGAAGTGGTTGAAGTGCTTCACCACCCGCACAGGCTTGCCGGCCAGGCTGCCGTCGACGCCGATGCCTCCAGGTCGCTCGCACCCCATGATAGGATGTCCTTCCAGATAGGTGACGACATCGGAATGCTCCACAGACAGAGCTCCGCCCGTCATGTAGATATTGCCGTCGAAATGCTTGAGGACGTCAGCTTCAGCTTTCATCACAGTCAGCTGGCCATTGAGCCAACTCACCTTATATACATTATTATTATATACACAGAGTCCGCTGCTCTGCTTGACACGACCCTCATAGATGGGATAGACCACGCGCACCTTTTCCTTCTCCGAGATGGCCGGCACCGTCTCCAGGCAGATGGTCGCCACATGGCGTCCTGCAGCGATGACGTCGGTGACGTCGGGGTTATTGATACTGTATTTCTGGTTGCCGATGCGGCAAACGTATTTCGTTTGGGAATAGGGAATCTTCACATTGATGAAGTTCCGGTTTCCCAGGAGTTTCTGCATAGTAACAGCGTTGGCCTCCACACGTGACTCCACGCGGGCAGCCACCTGCTCGTCGCTGATGAGTTCCCAGATAGGCACCACATGCATCGACGTCATCTCCACATTGCTGTGCTCCAGGTCGTCGTCATCGAAGTAGATGGAGTTTGTCCAGTCATCCAGATCTTGCATGGAGATATCGATGTCGTCGTTGGAGAACGTGGTCATTCCGATAATTTCATCGAGAATGGTCATGTCGCCGCCCACCACGTCAAGGCGGCATTTGCAGTTGCGCAGCACCTCGTAGTTGCGCTTCGACTGGTCGAGAGAGAAATGAGCGTCGAAGAGTGTTGCCAGCTGGGCTGCTGCCATCGCTTCCAGCTTCTCGTTGAGTTCAAACTTATGAGTCTCCACCTGCACGTCGAGCGAGAGGCTGGCTCCCAGCTCCACGTCATACACCATGTGCGTTCCCCAGACCTCGAGGAACTTGTCAACGGCTTGCCAGTCCGAGGCTGACGTCTGGGCAAGTGCCTTGACAGCCTTGCGGAAACTGCTCGTAAGCACATTCGGGTAGCGAGCTACATAATTAGCAATATTGCCAGGTTCCAAGGTGTAGCGGGCTGTGGGAAAAATGCGGGCATCGTGCATGATATAGGTCTCGATGTTTCCTTCCTCAAAGCTGCTGCAGGCTGCCGTGATGTCTCCGCTGAAGACCACGATGAGGTTCATGGATGCTTCGGCATAGAAGTTAGAATTCTGCACGTAGTCGACAAACGACGTCGATACGCTGTGTTCCACTCTGGTTTCGTTGATATACTCCAGAGTAATGATGGGGTCAAGGACTTCCTTCTCCAGCTGATCGATTATGGCACGGTTGAGCAGCTGGCAACGAACGTAGTTCATGTTGCAGTATTCGCCGCCCACGGCATCATAGCTGTAGCCCACTCCATGATGGCGGAAGAAGTTGCGGCGCGACTGCGTGGCCGTAGCGCGTGTGGCCGGAGGCTGAGCCAGCGTCAGCCGTCGCCTGCTGCCGTCGGCAAGACGGACATCGATATCGGCCGTGCGCCACTGCCGGTCGTCGTTCTGTTCCACATAGATCCGCCCGGAATCCAGCGGCATCAGGAAGTCGGCCTCGGGCGATTTCACCTCCAAGCCGGCAATGACAGCTCCAGCGTTCAAGCCGTCGGACACCTGTTCTCCGTCCAGCAGTGCTCGGACGTCCAGTGTCTGGTCGAAGGGCGAAAGCCTGATGGCACCTTCGGGCAATTCCTGCCCGTCGGCACTTGTAGAGAGGATGCCCTCGTCCTCCATGTCGCGGCAACCAGTGACCACGACAGGAAGGACGAGGAGTATCCAAGATAGAATATGTGTGAAATGTCGCACTAATTAGAGGTGTGTTAACCTGTTAACTTGTCATCTCGTTGACTTGTCAACTCGTCAACTTGTTAACTCGTCAACTTGTCAACTCGTCAACTTGTTAACTCGTCAACTTGTTAACTCGTCAACTTGTTAGTAATCGTTGGCAATGACCAGTTCGTTGTCCTTATAGGCATCCTGATCCATGATATACTCACGCAGAATGCCCTGAGCATCGTCGCTGAAGAACAGCCAGATAGGAACCACGCTGTATCTCACCAGCTCCACATTGCCCTTACCGGTCTCTCCGTCAATCTTCAGGCTGTTGCTCCATGCTTTCAGAGCATTGTCGTATGCTTGAGTTCCCAAAGCATTCTTAATAAATTGTTCATAGAGGTCATTGCGCTTGTCTTTATCACCACCCTGGATGAGCACTTTGTAGTTGCTGTGATCCAGCCACTCCTTAGCATCTTTCAGATAATCAACGGTCACGCCGCCCTCGATTTTGAAGAGGCCAGCAGAGAAGGATACACTCACCTTACCCTCTGTCACTTTGAAGAGCTGATCCGTAAAGGCAGAGTCAGCCTCCAGCTCCACACAATAGGCACCGCCAAGGATCACATCTGTCAGAATCAGCGGGCTATAGGTGCCGACAATCTTCTTGCAGCAGTTCGTGATGGCAGTATTACCCTTGTAGGAAGTGGCCGTCTGGGACAGTTCGTCGAGCTGGGTCACCAACTTGCCGAAATTGCCCGAAAGAATGGAGGCGCGATAATCCGGCGTACCGGCCTCAGTCTGCTGAGGCTTGCCTTCATCCACCCAGTCGCGATAGGCACTGGCCAGGTCGGCATACTGTACATTGCCCTGATACATAGGATAGGTGGCACCGAAGTGAGATTTCGAGACAGAGTCAATCTTGTTCTCGTGGGAGTCGATGGCACCACTCATGCCAAATTTGAAATTAGAGTAGCTAATCTCCAGCGTGAGCTTGACACACAGAGAGTCGTACTTGTGCTCAATGCTGTCGCTCGTGGAAATGCCGGCATTCAACTCATTGACATCGCCCACATAGTACACATCGCCGAAGTTAAGGGGATCAGCCTTTGCCAGCGCCTCGATGCCGCGGAAGTTGAGCACGCAAGAGGTAGTCTTCTGGAAGGTGTTGGGGTTGAAACCGCAGCCTAAGCCCTTGGAGGAGTAATGCTTGTACTCGCCGTCGTTCTCGCCGGACACGGTCTGCTGGATTTTGATGTTTACCTTCGTGTCGCCACCGAGTAAGGTGAGGGTGGCGTTGCGGGCTATCTCCTCATACTGTGGATCTACGGCAAAGACCACCTTGCCGTTGCCGTTGCCCTTGCTGATGAGAACATTCACCCAGTCGCAGTCCTCAGGCACAGAAGCTGTCCAGTCGCCGTTGCAAATCACGGGAATGGTGACGATGTCGCCATCTTCGCCGACTACGACACCATTTTTAGTATAATTCTCATCAACACCTATTGTGCCACTTTCTGTGTCAGAACAGCTGAAGGCGACGAATGTCATTGCGCAGCAGAGTAAGGCGCTGCCCCATAATAAAATTTTTTTCATTTGCTTGATAGTTTGAAGTTAAAAATGTATTTAATTCACTCTTATTCAATTTCCACATATGCTTGCAGTACCCGCACTTCTTCATCTACTTCACCACCATCTTGCGGCCGTTGTGGATGTAGATTCCTCTGGACAATGGCGAATTGACCTTGCGTCCGCTGAGGTCATACCACGCGCCAGCCGCTTCCTTCGCCATCGGGAGGGACACGGAGGTGGGGTCTTCTTCGTCGTCGAAGTTCAGCACAAAACCGCGGACGAAGCCGAATTCAGGGAAGCCTCCGGCTTCCAGGCCATTGAGTCTGAAGAAGGCTCGCAGGGCATGGATGGTCATTTCGGAGTCGGGGTAGTAGAGTTCGCTCTGCCCCTCTTTGCTTATGCCGAGGTAGAGGATCGACTTGTCTTCGCCGCCGGTGGCATAGGAATCGTAGATGCCTTGGAACGTGATGCTGGCAGGAGAGGTGGCAGTCACAAACTCTGAGGTCACAGCGCTTGCAGTGGCACTGGTGAGGCTCACCTGGCGGAACAGCGGATTGACGATATCACTGCCCGTAGCCCATTTCACGATATAAGGCACACCTGCCGTGATGGCCTGCGAAGCACTGAAGTTCAGGGTCAGCGTGCCGTCGCTGAAGGATGCGCTGCTGAAGGCCTTGATGGTGACTCCCTTGAGGGGCGAGTCTGCCAGTTGTTCGGCAGTCAGCGAGAAGGGCAGGCAAAGCGTGTTCCACGAGCCGTCCTTGTACAGCGTGCGCCCCGTCAGCGCCACATCACGTTTCGTGCTGCTCGTCAGATTCGTAATATGCGCGGCATTATCGCTCGCATCGTCAGACAGACTGACAAGTCCGCAGGCAGTGCAACGACGGTTGCTATCGAAGTTGTGGTTTACTTTTTCGGTGAAGCAGCGCGAGCACAAAGAGTGCTGGAGGTGGTCATAAGCATAAAAGCCCTTGGGATGTCCCTCATAGGGGTCTATGGGAATACATGGCTCTATGAAAATATCGGTATAATCACGAGCTGCCGCAACGCGGTTGTAGGGTTCAGCATAGGAACCATATGGATCGTCTCTTGTGTATCTCAACACCGCCGCCTCATCGTAGATCTCCAGCGTTCCGCGAGTGGGCAAGACGGTATTATCCTTATTATAGCTGCCACCACATCCGATGGCATCACCCCAATGCGTCTCGTCGCCGTATTCGCCGCCTTTGGCCGTCACGCTTCCTCCGGTGATGAACACGTCAGCACCACCGCCGTAATAAATGGGGCAGTCCTCTCCAGTGTATGTGCCGGGGTCTATCACGGGATTCGTATAAGTCCTGCTACCGCCGCCGATGCCTGCTGCTCCGTATTGGCCTCCATGGGCGTTCACCGAGCCGCCGCTGATGCGGATGGTGGCTCTGCGTTCCATGGGGTCGGCATTGGGATGCCTGAACAGGTAGCAGCTGCCATTCAATCCCGATCCTATGCCTGCTGCGGAACAACAATGATTGGCATTCGTTGGATCCACGTAGTCAGACCCGACGCCACTGGCTATCACCGTGCCGCCACTAATACTTATCTCGCCTAAGAAATAGCTGTCAGCTCCGCTGCCGATACCAGCGCCGCCCGACTTGCCAGTAGCATACACCCGGCCACCAGTGATATTGATATGCGAGTTGTACATGTTGGGCAACACATCCAGATGATTAACAGCATCTGGAGCTATAATCAGATTCTGGCCAACGCAACCTGTGCCGATGCCGGCTCCGGAGGTGCCGCCGGTGGCTGTGATATTGCCACCATGAATGTTGATTGTGGTGTACGCGCTTTTATTATCCGCATAGGCGCCGCCGCCGCCGATTCCTGCTGCATACGCACCACCCGTGGCTGTGACGTTGCCGCCATACACTGTGATGGCGCCGGCATCCTGGTTTAGGTTGCCTCCGATGCCGGCATTGTGTTCTGAGCCGGTAGCGCTGATGGCGCCGGCAACACTACTGTTGCCATCCTGTGCATAGACGGTGAGCTGCGACCATTCCGGCACATAGATGCCAGCGCTGGCGGTCAGCGTCTTACCGTTGGCCAGGATCAGATGGGTGTCGCCGAAGATGGTGATGCGGTTCGCATAGGTCTTGCTGTCGTCCAGGACGAACCATCCGCTGCCGAAGGAGACGCCGGAGCCGTCGGCGACGTCCGACAACTTCATGGCATCGGCGGTCTGACTTCCGTCCTGAAGGTAGGATGTGTTCTTGACAAGCGGCATCCTGTACACTTCACCTTGATTGATACTCAAACCATAATTTGCAGCAGCATCATCGGTGAAGACGGTGCCTGCTATGGTCTCTGGGTTATGCTGACCGCCGAAGTCTTGGGTAATCTTATAGAGGCCGCTGGCTTCGCATCGCACATGGACGTTAGCCCCTGCCGTGAAGGCTCCCGTCACCCGTATCCTGGCACTGTCAGTCTGTTCCGCAGTGGTATTTAGTCCCAAAGCAACATTGTTAGGATTGCCATTCCTCACGTTTCCGCTCACCTCGGGTTTCCCCTGCATATAGAGGACTGAACTGATACTGCCATCTGCCCAAACGCCGCCGCCATTCTGTCCGCAAGTATTCTCATAGATCCGGCCACCTTCCAACGTCAGCGTTGCATAGTTGCAAATGCCACCGCCGTTGAGACTTGCCTGGTTTTGTGCGATTGTCCCTCCAGTCACAAGCATACGTCCGCCGCCACCATTAAAGACACCGCCGCCGTGGAGTGCCGTGTTACCATGGATGGTGCCGCTGGTGAAGGACAGTTTTGCTGAATTATAGATACCGCCCCCGCTACCAGCTGCCGTATTACCCCTCGTCGGTTCTCCCACATTACCTCCCGCGATGATTGTGGTGCCACTGTTGTTATAGATGCCTCCGCCCTGAGCAGCCGTATTGCTGACGATGGTGCCACCGGTCATATAGATGCCGTTGTCGCCGCTATCTGGGCTGTTGTTATAGATGCCGCCGCCTTTCCCCGTCGGAGTGGGGGAGGTGTTACCCGTGATGGTGCCGCCGCTGATAGTGAACTTGCCTTCATTATAGACGCCTGCGCCCATGCCGGAAGAATTTTCTGTTGTGGTATTCTCTTTAATGAAGGTGCTTCCCTTCATGTCCAGCGTCCCTATGTTCACTATGCCGGCGCCAAATAACGACGTATGACCACTGACCATGCATCCATCCAAAGTCAGCGTGCCAACGTTGAATAAGCCATGGCTGTTATCTGAACTGGGACCGACATTATTGGTTATGGATACATTGGTCAACGTCATCGTACCGTAATTGTAACAGCCCGATTCCGAATGATTGCCCGTAATGGAGCCACCTGTCATCTCAACAATACCCCCTTGAGCATTATAGATGCCACCGCCGTCAGTGCCATTACTGTTATTGGTTATCCTGGCGTCGTTGCTGATGGTCAAGTGACCCTCATTGTAGATACCGCCGCCGTTGGGTGCGTTGTTGCTGCTGATGGTCGTTCCGCTGATGGTCAGCGTTCCGTTGTCGTTGTTATAGATGCCACCGCCGTTTTTATAATTGTTCGGATAGCCGTTGGTGTTTCCTCCCTGAACGGTGCCGCCCTCCATGCTCATCGTCCCGGCATTAAAGATACAACGGCCCGTGTTACTCTCAAGGCGGACATTTTTGAATTTCGTGATGGTGCCTGCATTATAGAGTCCTCCGGCCGACTGGTAGTCGATGTTGCCCGTAATGGCTCCTCCTTCCATCGAAAGCGTGGCGCCCGGGGCATTGAAGATACCGCCGCCCTGCTGACTCCGGTTTCCTTCGACCACCGTGTTCGTCATCGTCAGCACACCGTGATTCGTGATGCCCGCACCCATCGATGTATTTCTGTTCTGATATACGAAGATGCCATCCAGCGTCAGCGTACCGCTATTGTAGATGCCGCAGCTCGTGTTCGGTTGGTTCTGTTCTCCCCAGCTACCTGTAATCTTCCCCCTATCGCTGGCGCTGCCGTTGCGAATCGTAAGCTTACAGCCCTCCACAACGCGGACCACGGGAACGGTGGCCTGCGCGATGGGAAGTTTCAGATCATGGCCATTGAGCTCGAGGATCACACCATACTGATTATCAATTACCAGAGTACCCGAAAGCGAAATATCATTTCCCAACTTCACGACCCCGCCGTCGGCCAAGGCACTTCTGAGCGCGGACTCGCCAGTAACTACTACATCGGCCCGCGCACCTTGTGCGAGCACGAGCAGGATGGCCAGGAGCCTTAAAGATTTTCTTGAGATGAAGGACATTGTGTTGAGTGTTGTCTCTATATGTACTATAAAAATATGGGTTAAGCCCAATTACAATCCTAATTTGAGTGCAAAGGTACGGAAAATTTCGCTACTCACAATTTTTTTTATTAAAAACTATCAAAATCAGCCTTCAAGCCCCATTTTTTCACCGTTTCCACACCTCTTTTTCTCTTTCTGCGCCCAAAAACACTGCAAACAGCGCGATTTCACGAAGGAATCTACTGCAAGACAGCAATCTGCTATCCAACAGATTACGTACGCCTCCTAGTAGACTCCAAGAGGCTTCAGAAATAGCTGCGGAGGCGTTTGGAGATAGCTGCGCAGAATGCACCATCAATGCATCTACGCGTCTACGCGCCTATGTTTTAACCTGAATATGGTTGACTCCCTTTAGACCTTGTTCTTTAACATTTGCCTACCCGTACGGATTTGGTTGACTGCCTCGTCTGAGTACAGTTGACTACTTCCACTGGAGAGGTTGTCTTCTTTCCTGAGCATGTGGGCTTTGCCCTATTTCAGCCCCTCCGCCACATATTTTTGAAAAATTTTGGTGAGTCAGGAAGGATATGTAACTTTGCAGCAGAAAACAGCAATAATTATTGTCAAACCCGAAGTTCGAGACCGCGACACTCGACATTCGACACTCGGAATCTCGAAATGCCGAAATGCCGGGTGTCGAGCGCCTCAGGTGCCGTCCACCGAGATCCCTACAACGAACTGACGAAGACGGTGGCCTGCACATCGCCACGAAGTTCAACAACGAAGCGCGCGCCTGGGCGTTATTCCCAGTCGTCCCAATCAACTGTGTTGGATTTGACGCGAGCTGCCTGGTTGCTACCGCCACCATAGGTAATGTCAGCCGAGCCACTATCAACGGTTTGTACTCGGCTCGCATCCAGCAACTGGTTCTCGATCTCTAATGCAACCACGACGGCGGTCGGATGGATATAAAGTTTTTTCATAATAAAGGGGCGTTTATTTGATTATGATTTTCTTTCCGTTATGGATATAGATGCCACGAGGCAATTGTGGATTATGAATTGTGGATGGTGCATTGATCTTGCGGCCGCTGAGGTCAACCCATTCGTCGGTCTTCTCCCCTCCATTATGGGAGGAGTCGGGAGTGAGTCTGTTGATGCCTGTGGCATCGTCATCGAAATTGAGGACGAAGCCCTTGATTCCAGGCGATGAGGGGGTTCCGGCCTCGACTCCCTTCAATGAAAAATAGGCTCGGAAGGAATTGATGGTCATGCTTTCTGTGGGATAGTAGAGGGTGTTCTCGCCACCAAGATAGAGCTTGGTGTAGTCGTTCGCCGTGAGTGCTACGGGCGAGAAGCTGCCGATGAAATCCACGTAGATGGAGGTGATGTCGGTGGTGGCGCTGCTCACCGTCACGTTCATAAAAACGGGGTTTTCGAGATGACCTGCAATCGTAGTATTCCACTTGATGATATAGGGTTTTCCGGCTTCTATCGTGGTGGCATCGGTGAAGTCCAGCGTCAGGGTACCGGCGGAGAAAGAGCTGCTGCTGAGGGTCTTCACCTGGGCGCCGGCAATGGGTGAGTAGCCTTCTGCGCCGGCGGGAATGCTGAAGGGCAGGCAGAGGGTATTCCATCCGCCATCGGTGAAGAGGGTGCGGTCTTGGAGGAGGATGTTCTGACCTGTTCCTGCGGCGGCAGCTGAGGAAATCGCAGCGGCATTGTCAGCATTGTTGCTAAGTGCCCGGATTTCAGGAGTCAGGGGATTATATGTGGAGCCGTTGGCATAGAAGCAGCCTGCGATGGTGCCACCATTGTTGCCCACAAGGGGGTAAACCGTAACGGTTTCGCCAACCGTGATCTGACATCGCGTGAAACAGTTTTGAACGTAGCCTTTGTTATCGCCCACAATGCCGCCGATATTATTATCGCCCTGAGACGTGTAGACGATTCCCAGATTATAGCAGTTCTGAATGGTACCGTTGTTTTCTCCAGCGATGCCGCCCACGCAGGCACCAGCATAATTGCCCGTCACTTTGGCGGCGTTTGCACAGCCAATGATGGTGCCGCTGTTGATTCCTGCAATGCCTCCGATGGAGCAGTGTGCCGTAGGGGCCTTGATGCCGATATAGGGACCGCTGATGATGATGACATCCTTCACGGTGCCACCCGTGCCTATCTGTCCGAAGAGGCCTGCAACATTCCCAGTCACACTGCCTTCGACATAGAGGTCCAGGTTGGAGATGGTGTGGCCTGCGCCGTTGAAGGTGCCTGTGAACGTCTCCGCTGTATAATAGGTACCTATGGGAATCCAATAATGCCCCGACAAGTCGAGGTCTTCCCCCAAAGTGACCGTGTAATCCTTGAAGGACACTTCGTTTAAATCCTTTGTTTGATTATTCACATTGTAGGCAAATAAAGCCAACTCCTCAGACGAAGTGATGGTGATGGTCTTCGCACCTACGTCTATATTGGAAAAGGATGCTGCCTTATAGGCTGTCCAATCACCAGATGTCTGGGCGCTGGCCATCAGGCCGACGACCAAGGCCAGTACGATACTTATTGTTCTCTTCATTCTTTGGTTTATGTGCTATGTCTTTATTCTTGTGTGAAGCAAGGACGATAGATGCCGCTGTTGCCCGTGGGGGCAGCGGAGCTATTGAAGGAGGCCCATTCCCCGATGGTGAAGATGCGGTGGAGGCAGTCGCAGTAATAGAAGAGGCTCACCATTCCACCCTGGCCATCATCCAAGATGATGAGGGGGTAGTAGATGACGCCCCCCGTAGTGCAGGGAGAGGTCACAGCCCGCACCTGACCGTTGATCTTAGCACACATCAGGTCCTCGGAACTTTGGAAGTTGGCAAGCGTGTCGCCCAGCTCTACCTGCACCGACATGCGGAGTTCATAGAGCGATGCATCGGGAAGTACCCATGTGGTGGGACGGCTGTCGGTTCCCTCCTGCAGCAATACGGTGGAGTCGCCGGATTCCGGATCATCGTTGTCTTTGCTGCAGCCCCCCACCACCAAAGTGAGGGCAAGGCAAAAGACCCACCTCCAGGCCCCTCCCATTAGGGAGGGGAGAAGGTTTCTTTGACAAATAGTTTTCATATTTCGCTTTTAATGTATTTTAGGATATGAGGTTACTTCACGATTACTTTCTTGTTGTTATGGATATAGACGCCCTTAGGCATTTTACGATTACCCAGGCGGCTATTCACGATCTTGCGGCCACTGAGGTCATACCATCCGTCGGCGTCGAATTGGTCTGCAGTGATGAAGCGGATGGCTGTAGGCTCATCGGGCGAACCAAGGGCGGCATCGGGAGCGAAGGTAATCTGACTGCGAGTGGTCACGGCCAGCAGCTCGTCGTCGCGCTCCAGGGTGAAGGTGAGGCCCTGGCTCGTCTTTTGGGCCTCCTTGGCCTCCAGGGCATCGCGCGCTCCGACACTCAGGTAGAAGACTCCCTGTTCGTCGGCCTCTGCAATACCACAGATGTCGGCATCGCGATAGGCGACGAGGCGGTCGCCGGGCTGCACGTCAACGTCCTCGGCCACAGCCACTACAGTCATGCTCGTGCCGCTGGTGTTCTCGAAGGCGGGAGCGTGCTGCTTCACATAAGTCTCGCCTCCATAGCGCGTGTTCGAGAAATATTCGGGATATCCAAAGGAGACCTCGCCGTCGCCATTGCGCTTCAGCATGTAGCCCTCACCCACACGGAGGTATTTTAGGGTGCCCTTCCATTGCTTGTTGCCCGATGCATCTATGGAGAGTACGGCGAACTCGCTCTGGTTCTTGATGATGTCGCCATCAGAGCCGTATTCGGCGTAGATAGACATTGCCGTGGCCACAGGCAGGTTCAGGTTGGAGATGTAGCCTATGCGGTTCCATCCCTTGGAGACGGTAATCTCTTCGTACGTCCAATAGCCACCGATATAGGCCAGCTTGTCGCTCTCCGAGTAGAGGCGGTACATCAGGCGAGGATCGATGGTGACGATGCTGTCGGCATAGTCCCAGACCTTGAAGTAACTATTGCGTTCGCTGGGATTTTCAACGGACTTGTAGCCTATCAGGTAGCGCTCGTTGTTGGACTTGTCGATTTCCAGGACGTCACCCACGTCCCATTTGGTAGCGTTGTTCAGCAGCTCCTTCACTTTCTTGGAGCCGGGTTCCACGTTGAAGGATACCCAGTTCCAGCCCTTCTTCAGCGGAATGGTCTGAACCATACCGTTGTTGGTATCGAAGAGGACAGGGTTGGTAGTGGTTCCGATGACGGTATCTTTCTTGAAAGTCAGCATATCTATGTACTTCAGCGGCATCATCTCGTGAATGGCACCCGTGGAGGCATCATAGAACTCGAAGTAGAGCGGAATCGGGGAGAGGTCTTTGTTATACACATTCAGATAAACCAGGCCGTCGTTAGCCACACCCTCGACATCATAGTCCAGATGTGCGACGCCGAGCAGACGGTGGTCGCTGTTGAAGACGGCCAGCATATCTTCGGGGTCGTGAGCAATCTTATCGCCTACCGTGACCTGTCCGATGATACTCATGGAGATATTGTCTTTCAACAGGAATTCGTCCACGGCCCAGTCTGGAGCCTGGCCGCGCACCTTGATATTCAGCGGCAACGGCTCGCTCATCTCGTCCTCGCCAGAGAGGTAGATGACCTCGTCGAAGTCACCCTTATTAATATATGGTGAGATGGTGAAGGTGATGGGCTGCTCGCTGAGGGGGCCAACCACGCCACTGTACTGCGAGGCGGTGATCCAGACGGGCAAACCTTCGAGGCTGAAGCGGCGTGTTTTGCCGCTGAGGTTCTTCACCACGGCTTCGAAAGTGTATTCCTCGCCGTAGTAGACATTCAGGTTGAGCTGCTTGGCCGTCCAGCGCAGCGGGTTGCGATAGACATAGAGGTCCATAGTCACGGGTGATGCCATCGTGTTGCCGTTGAGGTCGTTAATATTCCGGACGGTGACCATGACATTGGTCTTCTCTATCCTGTAGTCGGGCAAATCGAGGTTGATGAGCAGGTCCTTGCCGTCGGCCACGAAGCTGTAGGGGATGTTCTCCAGCGTGGCCTGCCCTCTCATGGGAGCATAGCAGCTCTTGTCGGCCAGCTGATCTACGACCTCCTGGGCGATAAGCGTATCGCGCTGAGTGGTCAGCTCGCCCGTGGTCCAGTCGCGGTAGCGTTTCAGACTGATGCCCGTGGGCATGAGGTATTGCTGGTTGTTCTGCTGCAGTTCGTTGCGTCCGAAGTTCAGGTATGCCATCAGTCCCAGTTCCTCGCCCGTTGGCGTCAGCGAAGCCGTCGCTTTGATAATATTCTCAGGAAGTGCCATCTCGTACATGGAGATCTCATCGATATGGCCATTGATGGGTCGTTCGACCATATCGTTGCCGAGGTAGGTGGCACCAGCTGCCAGATAGCTGCCGAGGATGCCTCCGAGGGTGTCGACGGAGAACGTCTTCTTCAGCGACTGGTCGATGTAGAGGTTACCCACATTGCGCGAGCGGCAGATGGTCAGTGCCACATGATGCCACGCGCCATCGTTCATCCCATCAGATGTCACCATCTCACGTCCACCTAAGCGCAGGTTGAGCCGTCCGTCGCGGATGCCGAAGTTGAAGTGGTTCTTCGCGTCGGCTTCATCCTCCGCCGGTCCGTTGCTCAGCAGCGTGCCTTCCTCATCACTGGTGCGGAACCAGAACATCATGGTGTAGTCCTGATAGTTGGTGCGGCTGAACTTCTGGGGGTCTATGCGGAAGCCCTTCTTGCCATCGAGTTTCATGCAGATACCATCAGGGACATTCCATGCGGCTTCGCTCAGCAAGAGGTCACCGCCACTGATAACACGGTTGAAACTGAACTCACCCTTACCCTCGTTCAGCGGGAAGTTATCGAGCAGGCCCAACTCATAGCCTGTCAGTCGTTTCTGGGAATATTCGTTCATCTCGCCAACGCTAAGCGCACGGTTCCAGAGGCGGAACTCCAGCATCTCGCCTTCATAATCCACGCTGGGCCATATCGTGCTTTCGAGATAGCTGAAGGCTAAGTCATACTCGCCCGAGCCGCCGTATAAGCCCTGGTACTGGAAGGAACCCAAACTACGCGTGCCATCGTAGAAGGTCACCTGTGTGGTCTTGTTTTCCACGTCGGATTTAAACACAAACGCCACCTGACGCAGGCCCTTGAAGGGGATTGTCTCGGAGATGAAGACCGTATCCTTGAAGACTGCTGTCAGACGCCAGTCGTCGCTGACGCCCAGAATCAGGTAATCACTCTCGTCTCCATGACTGAACAGCGTCATATTCTTGTTGTTGTTCTCCGGGTTGATCATCATATCCACTGTGAACGACTTGGCACTCAGGTTACGCGGCGAAAGAGAAAAGGCCCCATTACTGCCATGGAAGCGGAGATCGGTGGAGAGCGAGATATTGTTCGAATTGGTCTGACCTAATACCTGGAAGTTGTTCAGGCTGCGCAGGTAGTTGCCGGCAATGGGTTCGGAGAAGCGAAGGAGGATGTCGTCGCCGATTCCCAGGATGCCGTCCTCGGGCTTGGGAGTGCCGAAGAGCTGCGGGCGGCGTGTGTCCTTCACGCCCGTCAAGATATTCGACGAGCGGGTGATGAAACCATTGCCGAGACGGCAATAGTTCACGGCGCGCAAGTCGTACTGCTGCTCTATCGGGTCAGCCTCGCCCCAGAAGGTGGCCATGATCTTGCCGTCGTCCTCGATGAGCTTGCATTCGCCCGTGGCCTTTGCCATCAGCAGCGAATCCTTATAATAGGAGCAGACATTGACCCACTCCTTGTCGCCCTGCGTCGAGAGTTTGTATTGCAGTTCGATGTGGTCGAAGTTGCGGTAGTTCACATCGAAGCCATCGATGCGTACTGGCATGTAGTACTGCTGGCGGTCGCTATCATATTGTGATTCGGTGTTCACCACCCACTTGTCGCCCGGCAGCGAAATATTCACTTTTCCGGCCACAGGCACGAAGTGAGCCGAGAAAGTGCAGGTCCACCAGCGATTCACATCCAGCGGGTCTTTGATGCCGAGTTGGAGGTCCTCGTAATCATAGTCTGTACCAGGATAAACCTCTAACGTTTTTGTTACTACTTCATTAGGGTTGATGAGGAGACTCAATCCACCGCCAGCCATCGGATGACCGTCCACGTACACCCGGGCTCCCTTGGGATTCGAAGTGGGATCAAGGAATATCAGGAAAGGATTGGTTGTTGTGGCCTGTGCTGGGACTTCGCTCTCGTTGACAAAGTGGAGGGTGAAGCGCGCAGGCTCGTCGTAGGGTACATTGCTCACAGATGCCTGCTCCACCCAAATGCGTGGACGATCGATTTCGATGGTCTTGGCATCGAGCAACGTTCCTGCGCAATAGTACTTCGTCTTACGTTCGTCCTCGTAAGGTTCACAGGTGGCGCCGCCACGGGTTCGATAGACGAAGCTGCGATACTGGGTGGGTGCTCCATTGGAGTTGACGTAGTCGATGCTGGCGGCACCCACCGAGCCATAGCCTGCCTTTCCCTTCACATAGTCGAGATATTCTTTTGTAGGCATCTGGAAGAACATCTGATCTATTTCATTGTCGGAATAACCGGCTTCCTTCATCGCATCAATCCGCTCTTTCAGTTCCTTATCAGATATCTTTGTGCGATACACGTCAACCAAAAGGTTCGACCTGTTGGACAGTCCCAATGTGAAGCCAATCTTCTTGGACTGGCTTTCGTTCTTTCCGAAGTTGTAGTTATAATCGAGGGCGACGATGGGTTGCCATTTTAACGTCACCTCCGTACCAAACATCTTAATGTCCATCGTGGCAATATTCCCAGACCCGTCTCCATTGAATCTTGAGGTGCTCGTTTCGCTCGCCTTGGATAAGTCGAAACCACCGAAATTCATGGAGGTACCTGTCGTTCCCGTAAAAAATGGCAATATCCAATATCGGCTCTGCGCGTCGCTCACACCAAACGATTCACTGTACGAGATGCTGGAGCGGCCGTCGACGTCATAAGTCTTCACCAGGTCTGAGGCCTCCAGTTTTTCCTTCTCATTTAAGGCCAAGAATTGTATCCATGTGCGGATGTGCTCGTTATATATCGCTATGGAGTCTGTATAGTCCTTTCCTGCAGGGTTGAATGGCGTGTAGTTACCTTCGATGCCGAAAGACTGGTCGGTGTTTGGCAGTTTACTCACATAGACGGCACTTCCTGTGGAGTTGGCTATACTCTGTGCTGTAACAGAATCTGTTTCCATACTGAGCAAACGAGCATTACGCAAGTTCAGTAGTTCGGGAATGAGTTCTTTCTCGATGTATTCCGCCGAGTGGACAAAAGTGCTTTTCAGTTGCGAGGTGACCGAATACACCTCATCGCGCACCAGATATACCTTACTACCCTTGCTGTCCACGCCCTCGGCCAGTACCTTCATGGTGCCCTGTGGCACTTTGTATTCGAGTTCTCCAATATTGAAGGAACCGCCCTCGTGGGTTTTCAGACGCTGATAGGTGCTGTCGCTGATGGCACGTACGGCAATGGCATCCTCCACTATGGCGTTTTGTGTCATACCAATGAACACATCGGCATCTCGACCCACGTTGTTGGTACCAGAAGAGGTGCTGATTCGTTCTGTGGTCTCAAAGGTATAGCCATACTGCCACGAGTTGTAGTAGGTGGAAACGAAGTTTTGGCTATAGAGCAGTTTATTGCTGACGCTGCTGATTTCACCTATCGAGGCGCCGCTTCCCTGGCCAGCCCATGTTCCTTTGAACATATTGCTTCCGCCGGAGCCTTTGCCGAAGTCTAACTTGATGCCGAGTTGCGCCTTGACATTCTGCGAGAAGGTGTAGTTCAGTTTCGTGCCGCTCTCGATATAAGCACTGGAGCTGGCGCCTGGCGGGTCGCGCAGGATGTCAATGAGGAAGGTGCCGCCGTCTGCCACCACACGCCGGCCCTGACTCTTGGCCTTCGAAGCCATCACGTAGCCACGGATTGGTTTGCCGTCCATAGGCAGCACGTCGTAGTAGGTACCATCGTAGAGCAGGGTCATCGTCATCGTCTTCAGCGCCATGTCGTCTTCGTTGGTGAAGGTCAGGTTCTGCGGCGTGAAACGATAGATGCCCTCGCCCAGGCTGTCCAACAGCACGGTCTCTGTCTCATCCGTGTCGATGAGGGCATTGTGTATGGTCACCTCACCGCCTGGCAGGTGTACGATATCTGGCATTGAAGTGCGTGAGTTGTTGTTCTTATAGTATTTCTCCACGGCCGAGAGCGTCATGATGACAGAACTTCCCGCCATGAACACGGGATGTCCGAAGCTGTATCCCGCGTTTGCGTTCCACAGTTCTATCTTACATTCCTTGCCTGTATTGTCCAGCTCCGTGTAGGACTTGATGCCCATATAATCCTCGCCCAACATATTGTACTGCGCGATATCCAGCGTGGGTGCGCTGTGGTAGATGCGTGAGTAGGTGACGGTGTCCTGGTCGATATATCTTGAGAGGTCGAGTGTCTCACCCACCTTGCCGGCCTGGAACAGGGTTGGATAGCCTTCGGCGTAGATTTCTGTCACCTTGTATCTCACGGGCAGCATCGGCACATAATATTCGCCCGTCACGGGGCTGGGCTTGATGACCAGCCGGTGGCGATAGGTGTCCATGTGGCAGGTGTCCAGATCGTTGATGCCGAAGGTGTAGTCGGTGTGCCGCTCGGTGATGCTGGCGTTCAGCTGGTCGCGCACCAGATAGGAGGCGTTGTCGCCCTCCAACTGCATAACGATGGTCAGCGAGTCGCCCAGGTTGTTCACCGAAGACAGCTTGCCGTAGGGTTTGCCGCCCTGTACGTCGCCGCCCACGACACGTCCTTGCAGCATCACACGCGTCTGATCCCAGAAGACATAATCGTGTACGCTCTTCTGCCAGCTGACGTCCGATTTCCCCTTCTCGTCGAGGTAGAATCCCTGGTCCAGGAAAACGTGACCGTCCTTGACCACGCGGATGGTGTGCTGCCCCTGCGGAACGCTGATACTGAACCGGCCCTGTGAGTCGGTGATAACGGGCTTGCCGGAACCGTTGTGGACAATCTGTCCGTCGCGCTCGAACTGAGCTCCGATGACCGGCACACTTGTGCCGTGGTACATCACGCTACCCGAGAGCAGGTAGTAGGAATCCATCACCAGCAGCGCCTTGGTGTCCAGGTTGCTGTCTTCATTGAAACTGGCGGTGTATTCCGTGATTGTGCCCTCATCACCTTTCCGCTCGGCGGTGATCTTGTAGCTGCCCTGACCCACATAAACCAGGCTGTCGATGATGAAGAAGCCCGTCTCGTCGGTGTATGCCGAACGCACTTTGCCGCCGTCGAACTGAGGCTCGGCAGTCACCTTGCGACCGGCGAGGGCAGTTCCATCACGCAGGCGCAGGTAGCCGCGAACCATACCCGTTGGCTTGCACCATCCATCTACGGTGGCAACGCTGACGTGGCGGCCTTCGCAGTCGTTCACGCCCTCCACCTTATATGTATATACGTGCTGCGGTTGGGGTGTCCGGTCGACATAGGAGGTCATGGTGTAGGCCTTCTCCAGCGTATCTACCTTCTGCGTGGCCTTGTCCGTGCGGGTGATACGGAAGAAGTCGCCCGCGCCTTTCACTTTCCACTCGAGACCTACGGTGGACTGTTCGGTCTTGGCCATGAGGGTGTCGATCTTCACGTTGTTGTCAAACTCGTAGCGCGCGGCCTCGCCCGTCTCTTCCTTTGTGGCCTTGATGCCGACGGTGTCGATAGGAGTGAGTTGCGAGCCTGCCTGCTCCACGACAAAGCGGAAGTCATGATCCACACACGAGCTCACCAGCTCATAATGCTGCAGCACACCACTGGCCCGCTCGTCTTCGCTCAGCTCGCGGCGCTCGGTGTAGCGCACCTCTCCGCCTACGGACTTGTCGGTGTAGAGCACCAGCTTGGCACTCTTGTCCCAGAGGGTGGTGGAGTAATCTCTTTCCGTGGAACGGTGCATGACGGGCAACATCGTGTTGCCCTGCTGCTGCCACTGATTCTTGTTGTTGCCCTGATTCAGCAGCGTGTCCAGGACTGCCACCTCCATGTCGTAGGCGCTGATTCCCTGTCCCATTTCCGTTGTTGTCTGCAGGGGTACTGCCAGCTGGCCCCAACTCACCCATTGGCTGCCCAGCTTTGCCACCAGTTGCGCACCCGTCAGAGCACCCACCTTGTTGCACTCACCCCAGTTGTGCGTATTCCAGTTGTTGGTGCCTCCATAAACATGACCTCCTCCCGAGGCATTATAGTTCATGCCGGCGTGGTTGATATTGGTGTAGGTGCCGTTCTCCATGTTGTTCTCCACCACATTCGAGGTACCGCCGTCTTCCCAGCCCATGATGGCACCGGCGTAGCTGTTGCTGTTGTAGGTCTTGGCTTCGATGAAACCGTCGAAGAGGCAGTTCCTGATGTAGTTCTTCACCTTATGACCGTGACCGAGGATACCGCCGGAATGGGTTTTGGTGGTAAAGACGCGCACCGACACATGGCAGTTCTCAACTCTCAGCGTGGAGCCTTCGGACGAGCCTACCAGTCCCGATGCATGCATTGCGCCGCTAACCTGACCAACCACGTTGAGATTGCGGATAACGGCATCTTTGGTACGGCTGAACGGAGCAATAAAATCCTTGTCAAGGCTATTAATACTCACACCCAGCGTATGACCGTTTCCCTCGAAGGTGCCTCTGAAGGGAATATTGTTGCGGTAGCCAACAGAATAGATGACATTGAAGTCATTGGCCATGATGGCATTGACATCGCTGTTACCATTGGCAGACATGACCTTGCTGATGAAGGTGTTCCAGTCCGTGGCATTGTGCAGGACTAAGTATTCCATGCCGCCAATGGTTGTCGTCTCTGTGCCATCCAGCGAAGTGGTGAAATAGCAGTTGGTAATCCTATTCTGGTCCCCAGGAGCGCGTGAGAACGTCTGGCAACTGGTCAGGTTGGCGGACAACTGGACGTTGTCGGGGCGGAAGAGGCAATTCTCCATCACCACCGTTCCGCCAACGCCCACGAAACCGCCCGTGCTGTGGCTTTTTGCGCCAACGAGCTGGCCGTCGAAGAGACTGTTCTTTATGCTCACACTGCCATTCACGTAGGCAGCGAAGCCGCCGTTGGAGGCGTCGCCGTCAATGGTGCTGCCCACTAAGGCCGAGACGCGGCAGTTGCTGACGGTCAGGTTTGCACCCCTAAGAACATTTCCGGCCAAGCCAGCCGCAAACTTCCTCTTCGAAACAATCTTACCTGCCACGTGCAGATTCTGGATCGTGGCAAAAGCCACCTTCCTGAAGGGAGCCGCATATTCGACATTAACCGTGTCGTAGCAGACAGTAAGCGTGTGTCCGTTACCGTCAAAGGTGCCTCCATACCCTCGATTATTACCGAAATCACCCACGCTCGACAGGCTCTTGCCGATATCGATATCGGCCACCATGATGGCATTCAGGTTCGTGTTTCCGGCATTCACCTTGCTGGCAAAGGCCTCCCAGTCCGCAGCCGTGCGAAGGATGAAGCGCCCCTGCTTGTCGTACTCCGGTCCGCCGAAAGCGAAGGAGAAGTTGGCCTCGTGCCTGTTTTCGTTCCAGGCACCCCGGCTGACCTTAGCCTCCGACAAGGCCGGCAGACACAGCGTGAAGGGCAGCGAGACCTGGGCAAAGGTGCCCGTCTTCCAGTCCCACACGGCCGTTGAGGATCGGCGCACACGGTAATAGACAGGCTTTCCCTCGTAGTTGTCAATCATCGAATTATCGGTGCAGGTGTACTCATCGTCGGAGCTCAGGAACGTCAGTTGGTCAATGCTCTGCCATTGCGTCGTGGCTTCCGGAGCCCCCGAGGTGTTGCGCTGGATATCCCAGGTGTCGCTGGACAAGATGTCGTTCCACCCGCTGTTCTTGCAGCGCCATTTCAGCACCACCTTGCCGTCGGCCTGTAGTTCGGCGGTGAGACCGTAGGGCTGGTGCAGCGTGGGGATGGTTATCGAGTCCGAGTGGGAGATGCGCGCCTTCCCCTCCGTGTCCAGATAATGGGCTTCGAGGCTGAAGTCCTTGTAGCACCTGTCGGCATCCAAATAGACGAACCCCGACATCTCCGGCTCCAGGGCTTTCGACACCTTTGTTTCCGTCTGCCCGTTCACCTCCGAGTAGTGGGCAGTGAGGCTGGTGACTTCGCTGGCAGCCATACTATAGATAATCATGGTCTGTCCGGCATGAGCCGCGTCGTAGCCCAGCATCGGTTCCATCACGGTAGGTTTAATCTGATCCGGTATGGCCGGAAAAGTAATCTTGGTGGGCGAAATGCTGATATCCGTGTCCTTCTCGCCCGTGATATTGTCGCCATTACCCTTCTTGTGCAGCGACCACGAGATGGTGAGCTCCATGCCGCGCATCTTGGCCGGCACCGTCCACAGCACCGTAACCTTGAATACATCCGACGAACTCGACACCCTGCAGTTCTGCAGATCCGAGCTCACCGTCACATCGGAGTTGTTTCCCGGGGTAAGGGTCATAGCGCCGTCCACCCCCTTCTGGTAGTGCAGCAGGGGGTTGGCTCCGGACTTCTCTTCCGAATAATAATACAGCAGGGTCTGCTTGATGCCGCCGGCGGGGGTGACATAGATGTAACCCTTGTCAATCCAGCCGTCGTAGCCAGCCTCGTCATAGATAGGCATCTGAATTTGCAGCTGATCCATGCCAGCCATCATTACCATGTAGTTACTCGACGTCTCGGTGCCATCGGCCATCGCCGCCTGCGTCGCCAACAACATCAGCACCGTCATCCATACGGTTCTGAGCCGCTGGGCGGGGAAAAAATGATTCATTAACCACATAAAATCCAGTGTTTATAAGTTATTTTGAGGGCAAACATACAAATTTATCCTTAAAACTCACCAAAAACTCCTAAAAATCTACAAAAAACTTCCTCACACCCCCCTATTTTGCTAATAATCCACACGTTTTTTTACCTTTTCCCCGCCTTTTTTTTCCACTTTTCCCTATTCATTCTTTCAATTTTCAATTTTACTAATACGTGCGCATGTACATAATTAATATAATGACGAGACGTATATACGTGAAGCGCCCCACGTATATACATAAAGGTTCGCACGTATATATGTAAAGGCCGAGACGTATATACGCAAAAAGCCCCGCCGCGTTTCACAACGCAGCGGGGCTTTTGGTTTCAAGTTCCATGTTTCAGGTTTCAACTCGTCAACTCGTCAACTCGTTAACTTGTTAACTCGTCACCTACCGCACGATTCCTGCGGCATGAGCACTGATGGTGGTGATGAGTGCCGTCAGCACTGCAATCACGATGTCAATGACGCGCTTCAGCGTCCTCTTTGTGGCTTCTGTCATATCTTCCTCCTTTCTTTTTGTGGTTCTTTAATTCTTATATTTTTTAATTTTTTAATTTTCCAACTGAATCCGAGTGAGGGCTCACGGCCCTCAACTCGGTTCAGATGGCCTTTTAAGGCTCCGGCTCTTCCTCTTCGCCTCCTTCTCCGCCTTCACCTTCCTGGGGTGTCCAGTCAGCGGTGGTCAGACCTTCCTTGCTGGCCTTGAGGG
>CACZAN010000015.1 GCA_902779165.1 uncultured Bacteroidales bacterium | reverse complement strand
CTCGGCGTCGGCGCGCAGGCCGGAGAGGTCGTCGCTGGGGCGGAAGTTGACGTAGTAGTCCTCGATGTTGCTCTCGGTGAAGGCTTCGAGGCTGATGGCGCCGGAGCTCTTGATCTCGGGTTCGAGGGAGCCGATGGTGCCGAGGACGACCTTGTAGCCCTGGAGGATGAACTCTCGCACGCAGACGCCGAGGTCGCTGATGATGCCCTCGATGGTGCCGCGGCTGAACGTGGAGCCGTGCTCGATGATGTGCTGGGCGAGCTCGCGCGTGCCTACGACGCCGGTGAGCTGGAGGTTGGCATAGGCCTTTTTGGGGTCTCCTTCGTGGACGGGATTGGCCATCAGGGCCAGGGAATACTGAATCTTTTTCATCGTACTTGGTGCCCCCTGCTAATCTCCGTGTGTGTTTTTCAGGTTTTTCGGAGAAACTCCTATTGGGGCTTCGGGAGTTAAGGTTAATGAAAGTGGTTGTTGTCGCGGTCGAGGCCTCTTCTTTGACACTGCAAAGGTACGAAAAATCAGCGACATACGCAAATTTTTAGGTATTATTTTTCGTGTTTTTCAGCAATTATTTTTGTTAAAAATTCTTCATCTGTTTTGTTCCCTTCGCGGGCCCTTTGGTGGAAGACGTTACGTCCTGAGGAATAAGACGTCACGTCTTCTCGTGGAGGACGTGACGTCTTTCGGCGGAGGACGTTACGGGTTACTGCGTCTCGTAGTACTCGCGGAAGTCATGCCACGTGCGGTCGGCGCAGTGGTCATGCAGGCACTTGTAGCCTATGCGCCCGTCGGGGTAGCGGAAGAGGGCACTGTCGGCATAACTGTGGCTGCTGTGGAGGTGGGCCCAGGGGCAGTGCACGATGTACTGGGTGCCCCCTTGTCGCGGACGCGCCTCATATTCAATGCCATGACGATGCAGGAAGTCTTCGAGGTCGAAGGGCGCGAAGTCGTTGACCGATAGCGGCATCATCAGGTTGCGCAACATCTGCTTCAACATTCCCGGACGCGGTTCCAAAGAGGAGTTCAAGGAGTTTAAGGGGTTCGAGGAGTTTAAGGGGTTTAAGGGGGTTAAGGAGTTTAAGGGGTTTAAGGAGTTTAAGGGCGCCTCCACCAGTTGCTCATAGACCTCGGCCTCGGTGTTCCACACGGGCGCGGGGTCGTAGCTGACGAATCGCTTGGAGGAGATGTTCTGGGGAGCACGGTCCAGCTTCAGACCATAGTCGGCAAAGCGGCGGTCGAGGGAGTCGAAGTGCTCCTTGTGCTTCGTAGGGTCGAGGATGGGGATGAGGGCGAAGACGCCCAGTCCGCTGACGGAGATGCCTGCGTAGGCCACGAAGGGCAGCGAAGCGAGGTCGCGTTTCAGCGCCTCCCAATCGTGGATGTCGGGGTTGTCCTTGGCATCTATGTCGATGGAAATGACCCCGTTCCGCTCTACGATATTGTCCTGTCCAATGCCATCCGCGGCCACTCCGGAGATGATGCCTGCGGGCAAACGCACCTTCAGCTGTTTCACCCTGTCCTCATTCTTGATCTTGTCCTCAAGTGTGGGACACAGTGCGCGGATCTGTGCTATCTGCTGCGCATAATTCGCCTGATATTCAGGGCTCACGAACTGACCGATGGTGATGGTCTTGATGTTGTCGCCGTTCTGTTCGGCGGCTTGCAGCGTGACGCGATTTAACGACGTCATCAACCGATTAAAGATATTGGTAGTCATAGTTGTACAACCGATTTAAAAAAGTATTATTTGTTTTTGATTATTCCTATCAGTGTCCGCCCGCCCCTATACAGATAGGCGGGCGTGACACTATTTATAGGTAGGTAGTTAACAATTACTATCACTGTCAATTTATATATATGTGGTGACAGTTGACACTAATCGTCGAACTCCATTTCCGCCTCCTCGGCATCCTCTTCCTTTGCCCAGTTCCAGATGGAACAGCGGCCTTCTTTGTGGCTTTGGAGGATACCTTGCTCCTTGCACTGGCGGAGCAGGCGGTCGGCTGTAGATTGGCTGGGATGGTGGTCCTTGCTCATGATCCAGTGGACGAGCACCGCATTCTTGCAAGGCAACGGCGCACCTTCCAGCATCGTCACAAGCTCCTGCCGCTTCATGTCCTCGGTCGTTACAAGGATTTCGTTGTCAGGCACATACTCCCACCATCCGAACTTGTCGCCCGGGGGACACAGGATGCGGAATCTGAGTTTCGGAGCTTCTGCGCCGCGCCCTTCGTGTACGACTTCGAAGTAGCCGTTCTTTTTCCGCAGGGTGAAGCAGTCCGTGAACTTCTTGTTCGCCTGAGTGCCAGCCCAGCCGCCAATCTTGCCGCTGCCGTAGTTGAGGTGCAACATACCGACAACGGCGCAGTTGTACTCGCAGGCCAGGCGGTCGAGGAAACGCATCAGCTCGCGCGCCTCGGCCTCGTCGTTGATGCTCTGCAGCAAGTCCGCGATGCCGTCGATGATGAGTAGGTCGGGATGAATGCGCTTCACAGCCTCTTCCAACAGCAGACGCTGCACGCGCATCATCACCTTCTGCCCCTCCACCAACATCTCCGTCTCCTCGGTGCTGTCGATGTCCTTGAAGCTCAGCACGTTGATGCCGTGGTCAGACCACTGCTCGTCGTAGCCGAAGCCCGCCGTCTTCATGGCGCGGCGCAACGTCCTTCGAGCGTCCTTCAGAGGCTGCTCCGTGTCGGCCACCAGTACCTTTGTAGAATCCTGCGTGCAACACACGAGCCCGTTGAAGACCTGACGTTGCGCCGAAGCGCAAGCCGCCATCAGCAGTCCCGCAAAGTTCGTCTTGCCACTCTTCTTCTGTGCCGCAACGATGTTCACCGACTGCCGCGGAAGCACTTCCACACCGCCAACCAGAAACAAGCCTTGCGGCTCCTCCTCGTCGGCGCAGTTCACAATCTCGATGGCTTTCAGTACCTGTGCCACCGCTTCTGGGTTCAGCTTGTCGCTGACCACATCCGCCACCTTCGCAGCCTTTGTTGTCGAGCTGACCATGGCCTCCTCATGCATCTTCATCTCTTCCATGACCACAGACTTTTAAGGTACGACATGCGACGTTCCGCCTGCTCTCCGAGCTTCACCCAAGCGCTCCATGCGCTGGAAGGGGTCTCAGGCAGTTGGTCTTGAATGGCCTCGTAGGCCGCGATGAGAGCTCGCTGGCCCTCGGTGCTTTTAACTTCCTTTTTCATAATCGTGTTTTTATTTTCGGAAGTTAAGTGGTCTCAGGTTTACTTGCCGACGCTCCCCTGCTTTTCCACCGCTTCATAATTGGCACGCGGCTTCGTGCCTCAAAAGTTGGCGCAAAGGTACAAATAAAGTGCAATAAGTGCGTGGGACACAAATCGGCCTTTTTGAATTATAAAGAAAAATACAAGTAAATACAAGTCCTCCACAAGTTATTGTACAAGTTCTACAAGTTGTACAAGTCTTCTAAATGCAATAATCCCCCACACCCGAAAGTGCAGAGGATTAAGCATGAGTCTTCCATCTTGGGATGAGCTATATCATACCCTTTATTGATTATATCACAAGCATTATCAATTCTTTACCTGAGAGTTCCAGTTCGACTCACTCCTTAAATAAAGTTTTGCATCACGTAAAACGGTATATAATGGACGCTTACAACTTTTTGGGGAGATTATTCGTTTTTTTAATAACTCATTGACCAACCCCGTAATTTCGGTTGGCTTTGCATTCTTCCCTTCTTTCACGATTTTATTGAGAAAAGCCCTTACCTCATCCTCATCACCATAAAAGATAGGTCTCAGCTTGTTGGCTAAATTCTCATCAATTAGCGATTCGGGTAACACCAATGTTGTATCCTTGTCCATGTAAGTAGGTATGGCCCGAATTGTAAAAGAAGCCATCAGCGTGTTATGGAATCGGGTCGCCTTGGCGTTGGCGTTCAGCTTAGTAGCCAGAGGTTGCAGATGTCCTTCCTCCGTTTCATAAGCCAGCATCCAGTATTTAGTGCTGGTCCTCGGTGAAATAATCAACAAGTATTCCAAAAGATCGCTTACTATTCGCTGTTCCAACTCATCAAGGTCATCTGTCCACTCCACATTCAATGCAAAAGTATCGTCTTTCATAGAACGCACCACCTTAGGCTTGTCAGCAAATGATTCTGAATGAAGATGGATGATATGCAAGCCGGGATCAGGCAGACTCATACTTCCATTGTACTTCAACAACTTCTGAAATATCTGCACCTTCTTTATTTTCTGTATTCTGCTACCAGAACGGCTGTGGTCAAGCCATAGCATTCTGATGAAATCCTGCCATTGCAGTTGCTCTCCGAGTTTGCAAAGGATTGTCACCTGCTTAGATTCTATGTTGTCCCAGACCTCACCTTCAGTACAGACATCGGACGTATAGCCCGGGTCTTGGAGTGCCGACAAACGGTCCTCGACAGCAACTACGGGATAATCGTGTGTTTCTGTTATAAACGGGTTTCTACGAACCAGCGTAATTCTCTGTGTGCCAATCTGCACTCCAATCTTGTTTTCATACATGATGATCTGATAGGGAGGTCGCGATGGTATGTACGTTGCGCTCATCATACTATTTTCCATGTCTATTAGTTTCTTAAATTCTCAACTGCAAATTTACCTCTTTTTCCCGACATTCCCTGCATCATTTCCCTATTATTATCTCCGTAAAACCTATATGTCCCTACTTTTTCACATACTTTAGGAATATTCAGCTCAAAACAGAGAACTCCACCACACATTCACATGGGCAGAGTTCTCCTATTGTAGATATGTAAGAGGTTCACTTCGCAAAAACCTTTGCCGCTGTGTTGCCGACTTGGACGACAACCATTCTGCTGTCAGTCTTAACGTCAATCCGCGTTTCGCCATCGTTTGCCGTAGCAGAAGCAAGGATACGGCCTCCAAGATCATAGATGAGGATAGGGACGCCCGAAGGGGAGCCTGTAATGCTCAGGCCTTCCCTCGTTCTTTGAATCAGCACGGGATGAGCCGCTATCTGTGCGACTCCGTCTTCAATCCCTTCTTTCTTTGGCTCGGCTTCAATCCAGCAGAGGGTGGCGGTGGCGGCATCGGAGTTCTTGTAGCCGATGGCTTTGGCATATACTTTAATTACGTAAGTCGCAGTTAAGTTGATAATACTTCCGAGATGATTCCTGACGTCTGCGTCGGATATTGAAGTGATGAACTCTGCTCCATCCGTATCGCATTCATATCTAAGTTGGCCGTCGTGGTATGCAATCGTCGGCACACCACACTGCTTGGTCACTTCCACAATGTTCGAGAATCGATTCCAGGCATCAACCCCCTCATATTTCTCCTTCGTTCCGGCCGGAACATATAAGGTGGCAGTTAGGAAAATGGGGTTAAAGACATCCAATGTTATCGCGAAAGGATTCTCTATATTGGAGGTTACGCTAGTCAAGCCAGTACTGGCAAAAGCATGTTGGCCTATAGCTATAAGTGTTGAAGGGAGGACAATTTCTTTTATAGAAGGGCAACTACAAAAGGCTTGTTTCCCTAGAATCTCAAGCCCTTCATTCAGTTCTACGTATGATAAAAGAGGGCATGAATCAAAAGCAAATTCACCTATGTCCTTCAACGACTCTGGCATTGAAATAGACATCAGACCCTCACATCCACAGAATGCAAAGTTTGCGATGTGTTCAATACCATCTGGAACGAAGGATTTCTCGCATCCGAATATCAATGTGTTCGTTGCACTCTCTATAATTGCATTGCAGTTGTTGCGCGAGTCGTATGCTGGATTGTCTACTGCTATGGTAATGGATTTCAGGGTTCCATTCCAGAATGCATTCTCACCGATATTTGTCACGGAAGAGGGAATATGGATAGATTCTATCCCGTTACATAGGTAGAACGCATGGTCTCCAATTGTAGTGAGTTTATCTGGCAATTCTATGGAAGTGAATCCACAATTCTGGAATGCAGAAGTACCTATACTCTGCAATCCTTCAGGAAATTCAACAGAACTCAGACTTGAACAATTATAGAATGTTCCTTCTGAAATATTGGCGATTTTTTGCGGAATATTGACAGACTTAAGATTGATACATTCACCAAAGGCCTGCGCTCCAATTGCTTCCACGGTTTCCGGTATATTGATAGAGGTCAGCCCGCTGCATTGCCAAAAAGCGCCTGTCGCAATCTGCTTTGTATCATCTCTTAATTCTATTTGAGTGTTGTCCGCCATTGTCCCTTTGAACTCATAAGCTACTTTTCCTATGTAAATCAGTCCTTCTGGGAGGTTGGATAGCCAAGGCGTTCCGGAGAACGCAGCCCCTCCCACATTGGAAATGGTTTCTGGTAAATAAATGGTATTAAGTGAATCGCAATTCTTGAATGCAGACCTCCCGATACTTGTTACTGCATTCGGAAGAGCTATTGCAGCGATTTTATAGCAGTTCAAGAAGGCGCATTCACCTATAGAAGTAACTGTGCTGGGTATTGTAACCGTTCTCAATTCATGGCAGTCAGCGAAGAGTTGAGCAGAAATCCTATCAATGGAATTTGGCAAGTCAATGGCCGTTAAGCTCCAACAATAACGAAAGGCGCCCTCGTCTATTTCGCTTACTTGTTTATTTCCTTTAGACTTAGGCACTGATAGAAAGCATATTTCCCAATAGAAGTGATTGTCCCCGGAAGCGTGATTGACGTCAGATTTTTGCAAAGCTCAAAGGCTTCTTCGCCGATGGATGAAACAGTATAGTTAGTCCCTCCTGCCGAAATCGTTTCCGGAATGGCAATGTCACCAGTCTGTTTACCTTCTCCTTTTGTAATCTCTGCAGTCATGTTGTCAGTATCAAGATTATAGTAAATACCGCCAACAATGACATCATATGCACTTGCCATCATCGTCGGCAGTGTCATGAATAGAAATAGTAGTTGTTTCTTCATAATTATATTGATTTTTAGTTATTGCTTAGAATACACACAAAAAGAAAACGTGGACAATTTACTTCGTCTACGTATTCCAGGTATCGGCAAACACCTATATTGCTTAAACGAGTAAATGCCCACGCCGAACGGCGTGAACTATCTACTTCAGTTCTTGCAATATTCTTCAATTTTGCCGATTTTGGAATACAAGAATCAAAAGTGGACGTTCTTTGCAAGCAAAGCTCGAGCTCATCCTATATGTCCTTTATATCTATCTCAGCCCATAGGCATCGTCAATTTATGAGGGTTAAACGAGGGGTATAGTCCTGACAATTAAGCTTCCAGCTCTCGGAGCAGGTCTATGAGGATGTATTGGTCGCTCTGTAGCTGCAGTCCACTTTCGGGATTGATGAGCAGGGAGTAGGTGCGCGAGTTGTAGAGGATGTCGAGGGCACGCTCTGCGTCTATATTGAGACTGTCGGCAAGCAGAGAGGCTATGCGCCCTGTCTTTCGCCATAAAACTTGGTCTCTCATGGCTGCCCTCCTTTCTCATCTACTGGCTCAGTGGAGATAAAATGCAGGCAGTGGTCGACGATGAACTGATTGCTGATGCACATCTGGTGGGTGGGTTTGGCAAATCGGAGCTGACCAATGGCTTGCTCAGCTGTGATGCGTCCTGCAAAATAATCTTCAACGGTATCAATGACTTGGTCGTTGGCCACGCCACCCTCGATGATGTCGAAACCGCGCCAAGGTTCTTCGCCACGACGGCTGCTTACGATGAAGTCAAGCCACTGCTGATCGTAGTGTTCCAGGCGCAAGCGGCAGACATCGGAGGGGAGCTGGGATTCATCAAACTCATAGGTGGAGAGCATAGGTGTGTCCACAGCACGTATGACGCAGACGCGACGAGCCCAACGCTCGGCCTGATCTCGAAGGTTGGTGACATAGAAGCCAGGACCGAAGTCGAGTTCACGACGGCCTACGCCTGTGAGTGGTGCAGCCACACTCAGGTAGGAACCGTGATAGAGAATCATGGCTGCCCTCCTTTCTCTTTTGCGTCCCAGTTCTTCAGGGCTTCCTGGATGTTCCAGACCACGCCATCAATGCTTTCGGTGTGCAATGTGTCGTAGCAGTCGAACAACAAACGCCGCACCAATCCATGATGCTTCAAGCGGTTGAACAGCTCTGTGGAGCTGATGCCCATGCGCTGAGCCGTGGCTCCAATGGCCAAAGTGGCAAATTGGGCTTGCGGTTGTTGTCGATAATTTGGTGTTGTACCCATAGTTTTCTTTCGTTTTCCGCCGCAAAAGTACAAATAATTTTGCAATCCCCGCACTTTTTGAGAAGAAAAATGGGGAGGGAGGGATGAAAAAGGAAAGAATCCCCGCTGCAGACCACTCTGCGGCGGGGAGTTTCTTATGTCCTTTTATCTCTATCTCAGCCCATAGGCATCGTCAATTTATGAGGGTTAAACGAGGGGTGAATTATTGCGATTAAAATAGGTCGGAGTGTGTGCCGGTCTGAAGGAAGAGCAGCGTGAGTTCGGTATCGTTCTGCTGCCATGTCATCAACCAGTCGGGTTCTATATGGCATTCCCATGTCTCTTGCTTTTGGCCAACCAACTTGTGAGGACGATACTTCATGGGTAGCGTACCCGTGGCGGCGAGCAAGTCCATTGCGTCGGTAATGAGCTTCATGTTAAGTCCTCGCTTGATGCAGCGACGGAAGTCTTTTTTGAACTGGTTCGAGATTCTGACAGTGTATACCATAATCTACAATCCCATTTCCTTGTAAAAATCATCCAATGACGCGTATTCCGTCACACGCCCATGCTTTACATCTTCCATTGCCTTGCGGTAGCCTGCCGTCTTGGTAATGTCAAATGTCTTTGGGGAGGCTGTTGTCTTCTGCACCTTCACGGATGCCACGCCAACAAGCATCTTGCAAGCCTGCTTGACTTTCGATACCATGCTCTCGTCAGGAATTTGTAGGACTATTGTTGCCATAATTCTTCGTTTTCTTTTGTTTACCGCCGCAAAAGTACAAATTATTTCTCATTCCCCGCACTTTTTGAGAAGAAAAATGGGGAGGGAGGGGTGAAAAAAGAAAGAATCCCCGCTGCAGGGTGGTCTGCGGCGGGGAGTTTTTTTGCTTCCGTAGAGGGAGGTTACTGTGTGGCACCCAAGGCTGCGCGGATACAGCTACAGGCAAAAAGGAATAGTTGTTTCATTGTTGTGAGTGTTGTTTGAGTTAAGTAGGTAATCAAATTTATTTTACATATTTTTTCCAGTAGGTGTGTTTATGTATTTGATCACCTTCTTAATTATGAGGAAAACGGGGTGCGAACCCGGTGGCTCACTTCTTGTAGCAAGCGAACATGTGGTCGACAAGCTGACTGGGCATCTTAGGAGTAACCAAACTGGCAATGACGACGACGGGGAAGCCACCAATCATAGCGATGGCACCGCAGTTGATAGGATTGATAGGATTACCGAGAAGCATGTTGACAACGGTGAGTCCTACGCCCCATGCGAAGCAAGCCCATACGGCACTTGTGGTGACGCCACGCCAATAAAGACCGAGCATGAAGGGAGCCAGGAAAGCACCTGCCAGTGCACCCCACGAGATACCCATCAGCTGAGCAATGAAGGTGGGCGGGTTCAGGGCTATCATCAAGGAGATGACAATGAAGAATACGATGAGAACGCGCATGACTACGACCTTGCGGCGCTCAACTTTCTCGGAAACGACATCATCAATACTACCCTCCTCTACTTCGCCCGGCAGAGCCTTCTTGTCGCGATAAATCAAGTCGAGGGTCATGGTGGAGCTGGAGGTAAGGACGAGGGAAGCCAGAGTACTCATGGATGCCGAGAGAACCAGGAGTACAACAAGGGCGATGAGAGCATCGGGCAGGGTGACAAGCATGGCGGGCACGATGGAATCGAAGGCAATCTTGCCAGTAGCCTCATTGATGACAGGGTCGTACAGCCGGCCAAAACCGCCGAGGAAGTAACAGCCACCTGCAACGATGAAGGCGAAAATGGTGCTGATGATCGTGCCGCGACGAATGGCGCTCTCGTCGGTGATGCTGTAGAACTTGCCCACCATCTGGGGCAGTCCCATGGTGCCGAGGGAGGTCAGGATGACAACGCCGAGCAGCCCCCACGGGTCGGGTCCCCATAAGGATGCAAAACCTCCGTTCACAGCCGGGTCGGCATCGGAAGGTATAACAGCCAGCTTCGATACCGCATTGGCCAGTCCGCCCTGAGCATTGAGGACGGCAAAAATCACGGTGACGATGCCGAAAAGCATGATGATGCCCTGGATGAAGTCGTTCAGCGCTGTGGCCTTGTAGCCACCAAGTATGACATAAACGGCGGTGAGGACAGACATGATGACTACACAGTACTCATAAGGGATATTGAAGCCCATCTCAAAGAGTCGGGAGATTCCGCTGTACACACCTGCTGTGTAGGGAATAAGAAAGACAAAGGCGATGACGCTGGCCACGACTCGTAGGCTCTGGCTATTGAAGCGTGTGCCGAAGAAGTCGGGCATGGTGCGACTCTCGATATGCTGCGTCATCAGCTTGGTACGACGGCCAAGGATGAGCCATGCCAACAGGGAACCTATCACGGCATTACCTACACCAATCCAGGCGCTGGAAAGACCATACTTCCAGCCGAACTGTCCTGCATAGCCCACAAAGACGACAGCAGAGAAATACGAGGTGCCGAAGGCAAAAGCCGTCAGCCAAGGACCTACATTACGACCGCCGAGGACAAAACCCTCGACCGAGCTGGCCTGTTTGCGGGAATAGAGTCCCACGCCTACCATCACGACCAGGAAGATGATGGTCAGGAGTACTTTTATGAACATAGGATCAAGACCCACCCCTCACCCTCCCTGTGAGGGAGGGAGTAGATTGTTTTGCTACTTCGGGGCTTATTGGGCCATTTTTAATATATAGGATAATACTTGATTAATTACTCTTCTTGAAGGTGACCACTCCCTCCCTCACAGGGAGGGTGAGGGGTGGGTCGTTAGTTGAAGCGGACTTGCAACTGGCACATCACAGCGTGGTTGCCATCGCGAATGAACTGCGGGGCAGGATTGCCAGACTGAGCGGAAGTATAGGCACTCTTATATACGTATTGCACCTGCACGCGACACTTCTTGAAAAACCAGTACTGGAAGCCGGCGATGGCCTTGTGCACATCGTAGCCAAGTGCGGTGTTGTAGTTGAAGTAGTCGTAAGATCCGACGAACTCCACCTTGGGCGTGCCGAGGGGCACGGAACCCGTGACGTATCCGCCGCGACTGACAACATCGCCGTCGTAACCCTCGAGATACTCGCCATGGACCTTGAAGTAATTACATTTGTAGTCGGCACCTATCGTCCAGCGGTTGCGCTTGTAGTCCTGTCCGTTTTGGATGGTGGGATTAAAGACAGACACTTTGCCATCGGTGAGGATATTATGTCCTCGGCCTATCTGCCCTGTGGCCACCAGGTTCAGCCCTGTTATGGGGCGGTACTCCAGGCGGCCTATGAAGTCTTTGAAATTATTGCCGTCTTTTTTGTTAATTCCCTGTCCATTCATGACTTCCAACTCATAGCGTAGCTTGCCGTTGTTGGTTTCGCCGAAGAGGGCGAGTCCGAGGTCACGGCCATACTGCACACCCATAAGGGGGTCGCTGCCACAACCCGAGAGGAACGTGACACCTTCGCTATATACATCTATAGCTTCCATGGATGTTGGAGACAGGGGATTCTCGAGTGTCAGACCATTCTTGAATTGTCCAATGCGAACTGTAAGGGCATTGTTCTTAGTAATGCGAAAGTCTGTATAATATTCCTGAACGACACTCGAGAAGTCGTGCATGAATAGGAATGACCAGCGGTCGGTGATTCGGGCATTGACCCAGAAAAGGACGCGTTTTAAATCAAAAGTGTTGGTGTTGGCACCGCCTTTGTGAGTAAAGGTGTATCCACCTTGTGCATAGCCGTGAAGCTGAATGCGGTCAGCGACATCTTTTGCCCAGTCGGGGGCTTTCTCTCCTACTATTCTACGAAGGAGTGTAGGTTGTTGTTGGGCGATGGAATCTTGTTGTCCCATAGCCGCCGTGCTACTGAAGATAGCTAATGCTACCGCCAGTGTCGCCTTAGCGAAAATAGATTTTCTTGTCATAGAGTTAATAATTATTGGGGTTAATAATTGGGGTTTATATGGCTTGTTGGGCTCAAATGTCTTTATTGGGCTTATGGATTATTCTTTTCGAAGACTGTCATTCGCTCTTCGAGCAGAGCGTACTGATGGTCCTCGATGAAAGAGGTGCAGACGCGAAGACCCTCCTGATGAGAGCCAGTGGTGATGAGGCAGATAGCTGAGACGCCATAGTACATCAGTTCTTGGGCGAGTTCGCCACTGGTCATCTGCTTATAGCCAATAGTAAAGTAGAAACCGTCGGCCACAGGACGGTCAAGATCATGATCATAGACGATATGGAAACCATGGCGTAAGAAGATGTCTTTCAGCTTGCGGGCTCGTTTCCCATAAACTATCACTTCATCACGAAAACGATACTCTCCGTCGCAGGCAGAACGAAACATCTCTGCCAAGGCGTACTGTGCCGAATGGCTGGTACCGCTGCTGAGAGCATAGAGCATACGGGTGGAAAAGACGAGGCCGAAGGGCAGTCCTTCGTAGCGTGCTCCAAGGTCTGGATAGTGGCGGTGGAAGAGCCCATCGCTGATGCATACCACCCCGATTCGTTCGCCGGCATAAGAGAACGCCTTCGAACCGCTGATGAGCAGCATATAGTTATCGGTATATCGGGCCACGGTGGGCTGATAGGGCGGCTGGAACGGCACGCTGAGGTCCTCGCGAAAATCCATAGCGAAATAGGCAAGGTCTTCCATCACGATCGTATCGTACTGCGTAGCGAGTTCACCAATAGCCTGCAGTTCGCTCTCGGTCAGACAAACCCACGAAGGATTATTGGGATTGGAATAGACGATGGCACAGATATTGCCCTGCAAGAGGTAACTCTCCAGCTTTGGACGAAGCTTGGGGCCACGGAAATCATAGACATCGAACGTCTCGTACTTCACGCCCTGCACCTGCAGCTGCATCTTCTGAACAGGGAAACCGGGGTCAATAAACAGCACGGTGTCCTTATGCTTATCGGCCTGTGAGCAGGTAAGGAACGAAGCGAAGGTTCCTTGCATAGAACCACAGACAGGCACACAGCCTTCAGCAGCAATATCCACGCCGATGAAGGCCTTCACAAAACGCGAAGCCTGACGCTTGAGCTCTGGATAACCTTGAATATCAGGATACGAGTGAGCGATGCCCTCTTCCAGCGCCTTGATCTGAGCACGAACGCCCACCTCGGCTGCCGGCAGTCCCGGTATTCCCATTTCCATCTTAATAAACTCTACCCCACTCTGCTGTTCAGCCATAGCGGCTACTTGCTTCACTTCGCGGATTGTGGCTTTGGCGAAGTCCTGAATGCCAAGATTGGCAATCAGTCCATCAACGATATCCTTTACTATAGGAGTTGTTGTGTTTGCAGAATTGTTTTCTTGCATATACTTCTCTTTTTATCACTTTTTGGCCGCAAAGATAAACATATTCATGCAGAAAACCGCACGAAAGCCGTAGTTTTTCAGCTCCCATGCGGTTTTTTGTTGATATTTGTCAGTTTACTGTCGTCAGGCGTTCATCAGGAGACTAATTGTTGTCATCTTCCTTGACGATGATGCCTCCGCGAACGCGCTCCTCGGCTTTCAGTCCTGAGCGTACTTCGATATTGATGCCATCCGAGAGGCCCGTCTGAACCTGTCGGCGCTCGTATTCGAGCTCTTTAGCACCAGGATTCTTCACAATATAGACGAAGGTACTGTCGCCAGAGAACTCGATAGCTGCTTCTGGAATGGTAAGGACCTGGTTGGCATTCTCAAGAACGATATTGGCAGTGGCACTGTAACCGCTGCGGATGAGGGCGGCAGAACCGCCAAGGGAATCTGTGGGTACTCTTACCGCAGCTTTAATCTCGAACTGATTGGCACCACCCGTTGTAGCTGTAGCCTTTGGACTAATGTACTCCAGCGAAGCAGAGAAACGGAGGTCTTGAAGGGCACCGATAGTGATGTCCATAGGCATACCAACCGTCAAGCGCCCCACCTCGGTCTCATCGATATTACCCCTAAAGATGAGTTTGCTCATATCTGCGACAGAGGCAATTGTGGTTCCATCATTGAACGTATTCGAGAGGATGACCGAGTTACCGACCTTCACGGGAATATCCAGAATAATGCCGCTGATGGTGGATCGTACGAGGGTGTTGCTGCTGCTGGCATTGGAGGCAGAGACACCATCACGCGTGAGTTCCAACTGCTCCTGAGCTATGCTGGCTTCCTCACGAGCTTGGTTGTAGCTCTGCCGCACCTTCTCGTAGTCGTTGGCGCTGATAAGTCCTTTGTCGTAGAGTGTCTTCTGTCGTTCGTAATCCACCTTTGCCTGTTCCAGGTTCAATTGGGATAGGCGCACACGGCTCTCAGCCGAAGCAAGTTGGTTCATATCGGGAATGACTTTCAGCTTGGCAATCACCTCGCCAGCTTCCACTCGCTGTCCGGCTTCCTTCAGCAATTCTGTGATGATACCACTGATCTGGGGCTTCACAGCCACCTCATCGCGCGGTTCAATCTTTCCCGTAACGACAGTGGTTCGTGAGAGGTCGAGCACAGCGGGAGTGAAGACCTCGTACTGTACAGGCTTCGGGAGTGAGTTCTTGTAGAGGAACACAAAAGTTCCGATAAAGATGAGTGCCACAAGGGCAGCAAGGATGACGCGAATAGCCTTTTTCATTTTATTATAGTATTATTCAATTTTTCAATCTTTCAACTTTTCAATCTTCCCGCATGGCATCTACGGGTTTGATGGCCATAGCCCGACCTGCAGGTGCCAATCCTGCCAGCACACCAAGAGCAGCAAGCAGAGCTGCTGCACCAATAGCTGTCCAGAATGAGACCTGGAAGTGAGATTGTACTATACCATCTTCCGTGAAGCCAAGCTCCATCATCTGTAGGATGAGCACAGCAAAGAGGATTCCACTCATTCCAGCTACAGTTGTGAGCAATATACTCTCGGAAATGATCTGCGAGAGGATGACGCGCGGAGTGGCGCCAATGGCGCGGCGGATACCTATTTCTGTGGTACGTTCCTTTACGGTTACCATCATAATGTTCGACACACCGATAGCGCCTGCCAGCAGAGTACCTATGCCGACCAGCCAAATGAGTAGATCCACACCCGAAAAGAGGTTATCCAGCAGGCCGAACAATACTTCTGTATTGAAGACCATTACCGCCTTCTCGTCTGTAGGGTCTATATCGTGAGCACGTGCGATGACTTCACGGATACGGGGCGTGATGTCACTAATAGCCGTACCGCGACGAGCCGTGATGGCTATCATCTCTATGTTATCGCCCATATTGAATGCACGCTGCATCAAAGAGAGCGGGATGGAAACAGACTCTTCTGCCGAACCGTTGACGTTCATGTTTCCTGAAGAGTAATCCACACCGATTACCGTGTAATAGACAGAATCCAAGCGGATAAGCTCTCCGCAGGGGTCTCCGCCCTTTGGGAAAAGCGTCTTATAGACTTTCTTGCCGATGACACAAACCTTACGCTGCTGGGCGATGTCCATCTCATTGATGAAGCGGCCATAGTACATGGTAGGAGCTTCCACCAGTGCATATTCGGGCAGCAATCCCTTGACGTTGCTGCTGTACTTCTGGTCGCCGCAGACGGCCTGCACTCCCCACTTGGAGTTAATCGGCGATATGACATCGAGTTGCGGCACTTGCAGGCGCAGGCGTTGCAAGTCGCCCGTTGTCAAACTCCAGTAACGTCCCTTGCGGAATCCATGATAAGGTTTTGTTGTCGCCTGTTCCCAAATCATGGCGGAGTTCGTGGCAAAGCCCTCGAAGTTCTTGTTCAGCAGCTCCTTCATACCCGAACCACCACCGATAAGGGCAACGAGCATGAACACGCCCCAGAACACGCCGAATCCTGTGAGGAAGGAGCGCGTCTTGTTGCGAAGCAGCGTCTGCAACAATTCATGAAAGGAATCGAGGTCTATCATATATCTTCTTGAACTCTTATACTCTTAAACTCTTGAACTTTAAACTTTAAACTCTAAACTTTAAACCCTAAACTTTATACTTTATACCCTCAGACCTCTCATTCCGCCCTCAGCGCCTCGATGGGCCTGATTCGTGCGGCCTTCAGCGATGGCACGAGGCCAGCAATGGTGCCCGCAATGATGAGAACAACAGTGACGCCGAAGCAGGTGCCAAGGCCAACGGTAGGATTGACGAATACGGTGGTGGTGAACAGTCCCGTCTCGATGGGTTTGGAGCCAAGGGTGGCATCCATATAGAGGTTTGCACAAATGCCCAGCAACATCCCTATATATCCGAAGAAGCCGGTGACGATGATGCTCTCGGTGATGATTATTCGAAGAATGCTGGCAGGTGAGGCACCTATCGCCTTTCGGATTCCGAACTCACGTGTGCGCTCACGAACCGTTATTAACATGATATTAGATACACCCACAATGCCACTCAGCAAGGTGAAGAGGCCAATAATCCAAAGCGCCGTGCGGATAATACGGGTACCTTTTTCCATTTTCATCGCCTGGGTGAAGCGGTTCCATATCCAAATGGCATCCTCATCGTCTGGTGCTGCCTGGTGCTGGCGGTTGATGGTGGCACGATAGCGTTTCTCGAAAGCCTCGTTATCCGCCTCTGTTGCTAACCCATGGAAGGTGAAGGTGATACGTCCCACATGGTTACCGCGATTGTATATGGTTTGTAAGGTGGAAAACGGTACGGTAATCTCCGTGCTCATGCGGCTTTTGTCTTCCTTTTCAATGCCTGCTACCGTGAATGCCATCTCGCCCACCTTCACGACCTTACCCAGCAGGGAACGAGGGTTTCCAGGTATGAGTTCGCGAGCCTGATTCTCTGAGATGATGAGCACCTTGCGCTGGTCGCGGATGTCAATATCGTTGATGAAACGACCGGCCACAATATCCTTTTTGTTGATGTCTGCATCTACGGGAAAGACACCTCGAAGACTGCTACTGACATAGTTCTCGCCATAACTGACTGTGGCACCACCCTCATAGAGAATGGCACCTGCCTTGTCAACATTCTTGGTGAAGCGGCTTTGAGTGGTATACAAGTCGTTGTCGTCTAACTGGATGTCGCGTCCTTCCTTCAGACCGTTGTGGGCTTTGGATGTCATACCACCAAAGACCACCATCGAGTTATCTACATAGCGGTCGTTGTTCTCCTCGCTCGCATTGATGAGGCCATTGCCAGCTCCCAGCAGTACGATAAGCATGAAGATACCCCACGCCACAGCAAATCCTGTGAGCGAAGTACGTAACTTGTTGCGCCGTGCTGTCTGCCAGATTTCAGCAATGAGTTCTATCATATATGTTTCACTTAAAACCTAAAAAGAATTTCGGATTATGAATGCTCTATCACTCCGTCCTTGATCCTGATAATCCTATTGGTCTGTGCGGCCACCGAGGGATCGTGAGTGACTATGATCATGGTTATGTGTTCTTCACGGTTCAGCCGTTTCAGCAGCTCCATAACCTCTACGCCCGTCTTGGAATCCAGAGCTCCTGTGGGTTCGTCGGCGAGAATAATCTTTGGACGTGTAACGAGTGCTCGGGCTATAGCTACGCGCTGTCGCTGACCGCCAGACATCTCATTAGGATAGTGCCAAGCCCAGTCTGTGAGTCCCATCTTTTCCAGTTCCTCCATCGCCATTTCATGACGACGGCGGCGCCCAACGCCCTGATAGAAAAGCGGCAGTTCCACGTTCTCTACTGCAGTCTTGAAACCTATGAGGTTGAACGACTGAAAGATGAAACCAATCATTCGGTTACGGTACTCGGCAGCACGTGTCTCGCTGAGATTCTTTATCAGTGTGCCTGCCAAATAGTAATCTCCCTCATCGTAATCATCGAGGATTCCTAATATATTTAATAAGGTGGACTTGCCTGAGCCCGACGCTCCCATGATACTTACCAGTTCGCCCTCAGCAATATCGAGGTCGATGCCTTTGAGTACATGAAGCGGCTGCGCGCCAGCGTATGTTTTGTGGATACCTTCGAGGTGAATCACTGCTGTATGAATAGATTATAGTGTTTAATGTCGAAATCGGGTGCAAAGTTACGGCTTCTTTATGTCATAGACGAAAAAGAAATGTGAAAAGTTGCAATAAACGTCATAAACTTTGTGAATTGTTTGCTACCTTCCGCAAAAACGCCTACTTTTGCAGTAAATAAGCTCTATTATGGCAACAAGAAAACTTTATTTTAGGGTGCTTCAAGGGTTGTTGGCACTATTGGGATTCGGAACGGCATTCAGCTGTTCCACTCCAGATGAGTACGGCCCATTGCCCGAGTACGAGCGCGTGCTTTATGGACCCGCGCCAACAAGCTATCGTGACTCTGTGCCCGAGAACAACGAAGCCGCTGTGAAAGAACAGGTCATCCTGAAGAACGAAAACGACAACTCAGATGAGTGAACGACTGACTCTTCGCCGCCACTTGGCACTCGAGATTGCCCGCAAGCTCTACCAACAGGTCGAGCGCGAGCATCCTTTGCGCCAGCTCTTCTGGGAATGCACACTCCGCTGCAACGTACATTGTCGACATTGCGGCAGCGACTGCAAACGGGTGGCAGGAGTCGAAGACATGCCTGCCGAGGACTTTCTGCGAGTACTCGACAGCGTGCAGAAGAAATGCAATCCCCACGACGTCTTCGTCATTCTGACGGGCGGAGAGCCACTATTGCGCGACGACCTGGAGGAGGTGGCATCAGAGATTTACCGCCGCGGATTCCCTTGGGGACTCGTCACCAACGGTCTCTACCTCACCCCCGAACGTTTCCGTTCTCTCTGCGAAGCTGGTATGCACAGTGTGGCCTTAAGCTTAGACGGGCTGGAAGAGAATCACAATTGGTTGCGTGGCCACAAGGATGCCTTCCGCATGGCATCGCAGGCGATAGACCTGCTCGTCAAATCCGACATCACCTTCGACTGCGTAACTTGCGTCAACCGCCGCAATTACTCTGAACTGCCCGCCATCCGCGACTTCCTCATCCAGAAAGGCGTCCGCGAATGGCGCATCTACACCATCTTCCCTATGGGACGAGCCAAGAACGACCCCGATATGCGCCTCTCCGGCGAGGAGTTTCGAGGAGTCTTTGAGTTCATTAAGAGAACACGTAAGGAAGGGATCATCAAAGCCAGCTACGGCTGCGAAGGATACCTCGGAAACTACGAAGGCGACGTCCGCGATCATTTCTTCCATTGTCAGGCGGGCATCACCGTGGGCAGCGTTATGGCAGATGGTGCCATTGCCGCCTGTGCCAGCATCCGCTCCGATTATAACCAGGGCAACATCTATGAGGACGACTTCATGGACGTCTGGGAACACCGCTACCAGCCACATCGCACCTTCGACTGGCGACGGACGGGAGACTGTAAGGACTGTCGGCACTGGCGCTACTGTCGGGGAAACGGAATGCACCTGCGCGATGACAACGGACAAACGATTCTCTGCCACATGAAACGTTTCGAGGAAACCGAATAATTAACATCATCTCCACTTTTCATAATAACGGATTATCACAATAAAACATAAAGCAATAAAGCAACAGCCTATGAAAAAGATTACTAAACTATCCACCGTCATCCTCTCCAGCCTGCTGGTGCTGCTGGGATTCGGAGGCTGCAAGTCGGGGAAACGCGCTGCCAAGGAAGAGAGTCAGGCCGCCAAGGACTCATCATCCGTCACCAACATTCCTGGGCGACCCATCCAAATACGTCCCGATGATCCCACACGTATGCGCGTCCTCTATGGCCCCCCACCCTCACGGTATCGCAACAACGGCAGTCAGGCTAAGTAAAACCCGTCAAGCATTCCTTATCTGCTTCCTCCCCGCTTTCAGATAGGGTCGTGTCGTCGAGTTCCCCTATTGTATTCTCGAATTCCACCTATGGAACTCGCGAATTCCACCTATGGAACTGCCGAGTTCCAGTACTGGAACTCGCGAGTTCCACACTTGGAATTTTCTGGAACTCGAGGTCAAATGCCTTAAGATGGCTACTCCTACTGGATAGTAGGTTTACTGATTGCAAGCACAAAAATGATCTTTAACCGGATGAGTGGACTCCGTTCTGAGAGCGTTGACCTTTTCAACTGAGAAGAAGCATCGTTTAGAATTCAATAACCTTTCCGCCATCGGAGTGGGCAAAACGGCGCAGTAGATCCTGAAGGAAATGGGCACAAGAGAGTGTGTTCTGACGATTACCGTCGTAGCCGTTGACGATGGTAAGCAGATGGGTGGTCTCGAGGCTGAGCTTTGTGCGCTCGTGGTCGCTGGTGGGAGTGCCGATGCCTCCAAGGGCATCGCGGTAGACAGGAAGGCCAGCAATGTTGAGGGGCCCGCGCCCGATGCCTTCGTAAGGTTCGTCTTCGCGCCCAATTCCGAGGGTTAGGGAAAGATGGGAATCCGGCACAATCTTATCTGCATCGAAGCCACCAATGCTGTAGCCGTAGGCAATGCTGGCAAGGTTGATGAGGTCTACGAGGGTGTTGACTCGATAGAGTTCCTTACCCTGAAGGGTACGGCGAACGAGGGCTTCTCCGCTGGGTCGATAGCGGCTGGGATCTTTACCGCAACGCCGGTAGGCCGTGCGGGTGGCCTCAATGGATGGCATCTGTTTGATGCTATCAATAGTATATCGATTTCGATAATCATCAATGAAGCTGTCGATCTCCTGCCATAGTTCAGAACTGAACTGGCTGTTGTCGACATCAGCAAAGACAGCGGCGCCCACAAACTCGGGGCACCGCTCTCTAATCTCGTCTGATACCTGTAAAGTAATCATTATCTGTATCTTGAATGGATGATCATTGTGCATCGGGCTTCATGTTGATGCCACGGATGCCTCGGTAATCACCAATGCTGTCTGCGGCAATGCTGTCGGTTGCTGCACGAGTACCTTTGACATAGTAGCCACCATAACCATATTCATCCCAATAGCGATCATAGTTACGCAGAGTGAAGTAGGTCTGGTTCTCCAATGTGTTGTAATCGGCGATATAGCCGCGGAAGTAATCATACCCGAGGGTGTAATCCACAATGGCACAATCAAGCTGAGGATCGCTGAATGTGAGGTAGATGATCTGGTTTTGCACTCTCCAGTCAAATCTGTTGGTTATCGCGCGGTACATATAATAGTCCACCTCGACGCCCGTTCCACTTTTGTTGCCCCACCCCCATCCAGAGTCAAACTCAAGTTCAGAACCGCGGGCACGTTCTCCATTGTAATACATATCCATATCACCGAACCAATGCCCCTGAATGTTGTAACCGACACGGTCATCATCATCCATACAGCTGCTAAAGCTTACGAGGGCCATGAGCAGCAGGCCCAACATTGAAATTTTGTGGTAGTAATTTTTCATTTTCATATTGTGTTTTGGTTTACTGCTGCAAAGGTATGGCTAAACTGCGAGATACGAAAACAATTTTTCCTAAACTTATAGGGGAATTTCCCTATCGCTGAAAGTGTTTTACCACTCGTCCGCTGTTATCACGGCTGATCGTCAGTCCTTTATGGTTTGAAGAAACGGGACGGCCAGTAAGGTCGAAGTGCTGGACAGAAGCACCAGCATCGGACGAAATGCCACTGACACCTACAGGTACAATGTCGTAGTAACCAATTTCTGAACGATGCTCTTCTTCGCCACCACGATAGATGGTCTGCACCCCGATGCGGTCGAATCCTGTCTGGAAGATGTAGATGGCATAACCGCGCTCATAGATATAGGAACGCGAATAGTCTTCGAGTTTGTCGGCAGGGAAGAAATAAGGCACCTCTGAGAGTGGTTCATTCAGCCCCTTGTACTCGTCGGGATAGAGGATGAACGGTTCGTCGTCATCGATATAGAGCTGATAAGAGACCTTGGCGGGATCGATGAAGTTGCCTTCAGTGTCCTTCAGGGGGAGGTCGAGCATCACGATGGTGAAGGCGCCCATGTTCTGGTAGAAACGGATACCAGGTGTAGCGGGCGTGGCAGGCTTCTCAGTAAACGGGCGGAAGAGGGGTGCCAAATAAGCTTCGATGCGGTCCACATGGTCATCTGCACTATTCGTGGCAAGCATGCCCTCGGTGCGGAAACTCATGGTGCGCTGGTCGAAGGCGAAGGTGGCACTGCCGTCGCCAAGCACATACTTCCAAGCATAAGCCTCGCTGTCATAGTAGGCTTCGCCGCCGCAAAAGAAGAGCATGAAGCTCTCCATGTGACCGGCATACTGCATGGGGAAGACAATCTTATCCGCACTGACAGAGCCTTTCATCCAGGCATCGGGCAGATTGTCGTGACTGACACCATAGACATAGACATCCTGGTCATAGAAGCCCACATCCACGAGGTTTCCTGTCTGGAAGCCCGATGTACTCTGGTATTCCATGGAATACGGCCTGGTGGTCAAGGCTGCAGGAGGACTGACGGGTGTGACGTCCTTGAAATGGAAGATGCTCTCATAGTCAATATAGTAGGCCCACTCACCAGCAGGCTGCATCTTACCATTATCATCTCTATACTCAGTATAGACGAGTCCAAGTCCATCATAGGTCGTGGTCTCGGCGTCGCCGCTTGTATTCTGAAGGTATAGGTCATTATCCTTGATGATGAATACGAATTCACCCTTTGTCGTTGTAGTAGGATTGTTGATGCTGCCATTCACTTTCACGCGAGCGAGCTGCATACCATAATCACCGTCTTCGAACCAATAAACCATCTGGCCGAGGGGAACAATAATGGAGTCGCCGCTGATGGTACCTTTTACCCATGTGCCAGTTGCAGCGTGAGAGACGATATTCTTGAACCAGACCGTGGTTCCATCTTCAGAAAAAACGGCCTCAGCAAGGATGCCGTCCTGTGGGTCATCACGGAAATATAGATTTGCATAAGTGGCCTTGCCCTCACGGATATAGAGACGGGTAGTGCCTTCTGGCTGGTCATAGATGATGCCGTGGTTATCGGCAGAGACGGGTGCAAGGGCTGCAAAGCGCTTGACAGATGATTCGCCCTGAGCAAAGGAGGAGACTGAACAAAGCAGGGCGAGAAGAAGAAGGAAATGGTATTTCATAATTGGATTTTTCATTAATAAGATTTCGAGATAAATACAGGACAGTCAACGTCTCACCTTCGTGGTGTGTACGCTGCCATCGGAATTGGTCGTGGTCTTGATGTAGATACCCCGACCAAGACTGCTGACGCGGCGTCCGCTGAGATCAAAGTATTGACTGCTGGCGGATTGGTGACTTTGGATTTCAGAGAGGCCTGTGGTATCGATCACCTTGGCTTTCTCTGCCTGTGCTACCTCACCACTCTCTACGTTGAGCAGAACGGCGACGACACGCAGTTTAGTCTTGTCCTGTACCAAAGAATTATTCGTGATGTCGATAAGGTACTCATGAGTCACAGGCTCTGCTGCCTTCACGTTCGATGGCAGACTGGTCTCAATGGCGGTATTACCGTATGAAGAGACAAAGACAACGACATCCTTGTACTTCATATCGGTGATTGTGCCAGGCAATCTGGTGAGAGGACCCAGATACTTTTCGTTCGCATAAGAAGACTGCCCTGCGAAGTTGTTGGATTGCGCCCAACTCTTGCCCGAACCTGATAAATCATCGGCCACAAGCATATAGCTCAGGCGGTAGGGGCTGTTGGCAAAGTCGCGGATGAACTGGGTCTTGGAGGTGACGCGAATGACATTCTGGTTGTCGTCATCCCACACAGCAGAGAGCTCGATGGTAGCAGGTGCCATCACTTTGGAACGGGACTTCCAGTCGTTCTGAACTCCAAGAGTACCGCCACCAGAACCGCCATAGGGATCACCCTCTATCACACGGTCAAGAAAGAAGTGGGGGAAGCCATTGACTTCGTTCGGATAGCTGTTTGTAATCTGCATCGGGTCGCTATTGTGCCAAGCCACTCCCACGAAGTCGTCGCCATAGATTTCTGTCATTGCCTCCATAGCGACCATTCCCCGCGGACACCAACCACACCACGTTCCGGTATATTCTTCCATCAGCGGCTTATGTTTGGGATATTCTGTCAGATAGGCCACTGTGTAAACCGTAGCCGGGTTATCATCCTCATTAGCCTCGCCATTGACTTTGGTAATGCGGAAAGTGATGGGCTGCATACCTTCTTCGCTCACAGCGGGCACTGTGGCATTCAGCTTCCCCTGGCTGCCATAGTATTGGCCTGCGATAGAGACTCTGGTTGTCCGCTCTGTGGTCTGACCATTCACTTCGATGGTGTACTCCAAACTCGTTATGGCTTCTACGCCATGATTAAGAATGGTGAGAGGCACCTTCAGGCTCTTGCCCGTGAGTGAGTAGGCATTCAAGTCATCGGGAGCCACGAAGGCTGCAGCACGTGTCTTCACCTTGCTACCACTCAAGCGCACCACAAATGCAAATGCATTCTTGGCTGTGAAGTAACTGGTCTTTTCGAATTCCGTCCATTTGCGCACACTACGGCTGGTGTGGACATAGAGTTCACTGAGATCAGCGCCACTGATAGTCATCAACGGAAGCTGGTTGGCATCACTACTGTTATCAGTATCCACAGAAGAGACTGTGAACGAATAGCCAACATAGATGCCGCCTTCCGTGATGACATAGGGCGTATCGAAAGTCACATCAGCCCATTTGCCATCTGGAGTGAAATCCACACTGAGGATATCCGGCACATTCGCATTATCGTCCACCTTCAACTCCGTGGTGATCCATGCCTTATAGTCCGCGGTATTCTTTGCTGATGTATTGATAGGTACTCTCAAGCCACGCACCTCCATCCCCACCAAATAAGGGTCGGTTAGGTGCATGGCTACATCATAGGTCTCTGCCTTCTTGGTGCCAATACCCGTGAGGGTGCCTGACCCCCGGTAGACACCATAAAGCATTTCGTTGTCTGCTTCAACCACCACCGTGGCTAACAGAGCGAATAAAGTGAGTAGTGTCTTCTTCATAAAAGATATGTTTGATAGTTAGTTCAATCCTCTTGCTTTATAAATCAACTCTTTGGCAGCATTGATTTCACTCATTTTCTTCTCTGCCACAGCGTGGATCTCTTCACCCATAGCAGCTACGCGGTCAGGATGATGCTTGACGACCATACGTTTATAAGCAGCCTTTACCTCGTCGTCCGAAGCCGATTCATCAATTTCGAGAACTGCGTAAGCATCCTTCAACGTAGTAGCACCAAGATTCAACATGGAATTCAACTCTGCTTCTGAAAGACCGAGTTGCTGAGCAACCTCCCGCAGAGCGGAAATCTCCTCAGAAGCCACATGTCCATCTGCCTTTGCCAACATGGCCAGCAGCGAAAGCAGTTGCAGCAGTTGCGAGTCATTGAGGATATGCCGCAACTGAGCGCAGCACTCATAGATTGTCTGGCGATAAGCTCCCGGCTGCTCGGCATCCATCTGCTTCTGGCGCTCGAAGAGTCGAAGCATAATCTGCTCGCCTTGCGAAACTGCGACCTCACCGAAGTTCGAACGAAGGAACTGGCGCATAGCCTCCATCTCGCTGTGCATGATTTTACCATCTGCCTTGATTATGTAACTGGCAAGGGTGAGCAGCGAGAAAAGGAAACCATTACGGTTGCCACCTGTATTATCCTGGGCCGGGTCATAGCTGCGATAACTGCCCCCTTCATCGACAACACCCTCGCGGCCATCGTCGTTCACTACATCAAACAAGGCTCCGAGAACGAAACCAGCTAAAGCTCCCAACGTTCCACCAGAGAACAGCCCGAGGAAGCCACCTATCCATTTTGCTTTTGCCATATATACCTATTGTTATTACTTGATTTGGGCGCAAAGTTACAAAGAATTCACTAAAAGCAAGCACAAAATACAAATATTTATCGGTTTTTTATTGATGAATGGGCATTATTGTGTATCTTTGCCCCCAAACTAAAGCAAAATGAACTATGGAACTAAACGAGAAACTGCTCAATGAACTCGCCGAAAAGGCACGTCTGTCAGAACGTCGGCGTATGAACTTTGACCTGCGCACAACGGCTGACGACCAATCACAACGTATGCTCAACGCCCTGGAGCCAGACACCGTGTTGCCTATCCACCGCCACACGAAGAGTACAGAAGTGGTGGTCATCCTACGTGGACGTATGGACGAAATCTTCTACGACGACAATCGCCATGAAATTGCCCGCTACCACCTCGATGCCAGTAAAGGCACTTATGGCCTCTCTATTCCAATGGGTCAGTGGCACGGCATCGAAGTCTTCGAGCCCACAGTCATCCTTGAATGCAAGGATGGTGCCTGGGAACCATTGAAGCCAGAAGACGTGTTGTAAGTGAGGCTATCACATTGAAACAATGATTATTTGCAGTTGAGAATATGCGCCACCTCCTTATCGTCATCCTCTCATTCTTTTCTTTCAGCCTCTCAGCTCAGTATGTCCCTTCGGACGATAACCTCGCCGCACGTCAGGAATTCGAGGACTGCCGATTCGGCATTTTCATCCATTGGGGCATCTACAGCACTTTTGCTCAGGGCGAATGGTACCTCAACAGCGGGCTTACCCACGAAGAATATTCCAAGGCTGCCAGCGCCTTTTATCCTATCCGCTATGATGCAACGGCTTGGGTACAAGCCATCAAAGACTCTGGAGCACGCTACATCACCTTCACCAGCCGCCATCACGACGGCTTCTCGATGTTCCGAACGCGCGCGAACGCATATAACATATGTGATGCCACCCCTTTCAGTCGCGATATTCTTGGCGAACTGGCAGAGGCCTGCAGGCAACAGAACCTACGCTTGCACCTCTACTACTCCATCCTTGATTGGATGAGACCCGACTACCCGCTCGGACGCACAGGGAGAAAGACACGAAGCCAGCTGCAGTCCAACTACGACACCTACTTCAATTTCATGAAGACGCAGGTTATGGAACTGCTGACAAGCTATCCCAACGTTGCCGGACTTTGGTTCGACGGCTATTGGGACCACGATTCAGACAGCATACCTTTTGATTGGCGAATGCCCGAGTTCTATCGCTACATCCACGAGCTGAGCCCCGCTTGTCTTATTGGCAACAACCACCACATCACACCCATCGAGGGTGAAGACTTCCAAATGTTCGAGCGCGACCTCCCTGGCGAGAATACGGCAGGACTATCAGGGCAGGAAATCAGCCGCTTACCGCTGGAAATGTGTCAGACGATGAATGGTATGTGGGGCTACAAGGTCGCAGACCAGAACTACAAATCGACGGAAGAGCTTATCTGCCTCATCGCCCGTGCTGCCGCCAAGAACAGCAATCTCCTCCTCAACATCGGACCGCAACCCAATGGCGAGCTGCCGGCTACAGCGCTCGACCGTTTGCATGGCATTGGCCGCTGGATGAAGGCAAACGGCGAGAGCATCTATGGTACACATGCAACAGAACTGGGCGAACAGCCATGGGGTGTCAGTACCCAGAAGGACGACCGCCTCTTCCTCCATGTGTTCTCTCAGGAGGACAATGCAGAACTCTCCGTCATAACAATCCCATGGAGCGCCAAGAAGGCAAAGGCTGTGAGGGCTCTCGCCACCTCTGCTCCCCTACCCTTCACCTTCAACAAGAAGGCAAAGACGTTGAGCATCCAGCTTCCTGCCGAGCGCGATGCAGCCGACTTTGTTATTGAGATTAAAAAATGAATACGCTCGAAGTCTGTTGTGGAAGCCTGACGTCTGCACTCGCTGCCATTGAAGGCGGCGCGCAACGCATAGAACTCTGTTCTGCACTCTCGTTGGATGGACTCACTCCCTCCATCGGTCTTCTGTGTGAGCTGCGTTCGCTGTTTCCCCACCTGAGAATCCATGTCCTTATTCGCCCTCGCGAAGGTGGCTTCGTCTATAGTGAGGCTGAAATCCGCGTAATGGAACGAGATATTCACGAAGCTGTAGCTGCTGGAGCCACAGCAATTGTCAGTGGAGCCCTCAATACAGAGAACACTATTGACATTGCAACAACAGCCCGCCTCGTTCGTGCAGCCGAAGGTCTTCCCTTCACCTTTCATCGCGCTTTCGACAGCGTAGCTGACCCTTTTGCTGCGCTCGGCCAACTGCGCTCCTTAGGCATCACACGCATTCTAACATCTGGCTGTGCTCCCACTGCCGAAGCCGGTATTCCACTCCTTCGCAAACTCACGAAGCAAGGTGTCGTCATTCTCCCTGGCGGAGGAGTCAATAGCGCCAACGCCACACGTATACTTAAAGAAACAGGAGCCACGGAAATCCACGGCTCCTGCTCTATGACGCTCTCAAATGGGCTTCGTCAAACTTCTGCTGACGAAGTTCGCGCCATTCTCAAAGCTATTTCTTGAAAAGGTGAGGAATGAAGGCGTTGAGACCACGACGCCATGTAAGCCATTCGTGGGCTGTGCCTGCAGATTCTTCTGCATCTACCTTAACTCCGAGGGCGCGCAGTTGCTGTACCGTCTCGCCATTTTTGATGAAATCATCGCTGCCCCAGTTCATATAGAAGTAGTGAATCTTCTTGTTAAACTCGTCGGCATTGGCGAAGACACCGTTGTAGGCTGTCTTGACGTCTAAGGCAAAGATGGCACCACTGAAAGTACCCATCCAAGCAAACTTATCGAGATTCGTCAGTACGACATCGAAAGTTTGGTGGCCGCCCCAAGAGAGACCTGCCATAGCACGGTTTTCGCGATCTGCCTTCGTACGGAAGTTGCTGTCAATGTATGGAATGAGGTCATTCAGCAACACAGGATAGAATGAATTTCCATACTGACTGCGACCCTGCTGGTTACTGCCTCCGCCGAAGGGAGCCTTGATGTCGCCGCTCTCCATTACCACAATCATAGGCACAGCCTTACCGCTTGCGATGGCGTTGTCCATGATGTGCTGCATGTGGCCCTGCTTGCTCCAGCCGGTCTCGTCCTCTCCCATACCATGTTGCAAGTAAAGGACGGGGTACTTCTTCTTGCCTTTCTCATATTCAGCAGGAGTATAGACCATCGCATGACGCCAGGTCTTCTGTGCGTTGCTGTAGTAGTAGATGCTGCGCACCTGACCAGCCGGAACGCCCTGTTGCGGACGGTAATAATCACCCTCTTGACCCTCAGGAATCTCGATGCCACCAGCCTCGCGGTTGCATCCGAAGAAGGTCTCTGTGGATGGATCTATGAAGCGGATGCCATCCACCTCCATAAAGTAGTAGTGGAAACCCACGGGCAGCGGATCGGTGACAGCCATGAAACCACCTTTGCCGTCGGGCTGCATATCATACTTCTTATTGCACACATCCACAATGACCTTACGAGCTTGTGGAGCTTGGATGCGGAAATAAGCGCGACGCTCTTTATCCACCTTGGGGAATTCATTGCCTGGCACAGTGGTCTCAGCGATGAAGGCGTCTTCAGGCACCTCAATAGCCTTGGGCATATCGATATGCGGACGTCGGGGCTCATACCCAAGGAAACGTGCCACGGCCTCGCCGTAGCGGCAACCTAATTCACGGTAGCCAGCTGCATCGAAGTGCAAACGGTCTGGAGCGTTAGTGCAGTCATCAGAGGAGATGACCTGACAGGTGTGAATGGTCTGTGGCAGTTCGTCAATCTGTTTCTTACAACCGATGCATACGCCCCGTCCATTAGCTTGCACGATGTTACCTACATAGAGATTCACCTCTTCTGGCTTCAGCTGCAAGTCACCCAGCAGGTTATCATATACTCTCTGCACCATTCCCGCCCATTTGGGGTCGCCGGTATTTGTCTCGCCCTGATGCATCAGGACACCCTTAATGACGCCGTCCTTCTGAGCCTTCTTTGCCAGATCCACCAAACGCTGGTAGGGGTTGTTGTCATAGGCTTCCAGCATTCCTTTCATCCAGTTTGGAGCCTTTGTAAGATACGTAGGGATGCTGTCGGGCAGGAATCCCTTGATGTCGATACCGCCAATGGCCACATGAATCACACCTATTTTAATATTTTCGGGCAACGATGTCACCAGTGTGCGACCGAACCAGTCGGCAGGTGTCAGACCTGTGTTAGGACGACAGAGGGGTGGTGTGGCTTCGCACCATTCACCCATCTTACGTCCGCGTTGGGGGTCATCCACTGCGGGCATCAGCAGAAACCTCGGTCCTGGACTTGCCAAATCCTGAGCCTCAGGACGCGCTGCACCTTCCATGTTAGACTGTCCGAAGCAAAGGAAGATGTAAAAATTTGGATCTACGTCAGCTGCTGCATGGCAGCAGGGAATCAATGCAAGGAGTGCAATAAGAATTCGCTTGTGCATAACGAGTATTTAATTTAAAGTTTAACGTTCTATACTTACACTTTTTATTTTCAATATTTAACGACTGCGAAGACGCCACTTAGAGTTATCTGTGGAGAAATCCCAAAGTGCCAGTGTTGGAGTGCTGTCAGCAGCGGAATAGAGAACATAGCTGGTATTGATGCCCTCGCGCCCAGGAATGCCTTTTGGCAGCAGGCGGAAGTTGCCATCGGTGAGTTGTTCGATGCGCCACAGCTGCTCTGGTGCGCCTGTAAAAGCGGGAGTAGCGGTGAGTTCCAGATTGGCAGTTGCGGTCAAAGAGCGGTCGGTGCCGGCAATGGTGATTTTGAAATAGGGAGCAGAGAGGTAACCGCCAGCTTCTGGTACTGGCGTGATGGTCCAGTGCTGATGTGGGCGGAACATATAATCGCTGCAGCGGACAGCAATGTCGCCCTGTGGCCAAGTGCCGATAACCTCTTCCAAGGTCTGTTCTGGCAAAGCCTTCAGAGGTTCATTGGGATCCATCTGCCAGAAGCGCTGACGTTCTTGCTGCATACGGACGAAATCCACAGCGAGCTCCAGAGAATAGCCTCTGCGGGCAGATGCAATCTCAAAAGTTCCGCCCTTGAACTGCTCGCCAGCTTCTGGCCAACCGTCGCGCCACAACAGAGGAAGGATGCCAAGTACACTGCGGCCACTGCGGTCGAAGTCTGCTTCGAAATGACAGGACATCACCTCCACACCTTCATCAATAATCGTACGTCCGAAATGCCCAGGACCCGTTTTGCGGTCACCGGCAGCAATGACCATACGCCCGCCACCCTGATACATATCGCGACCGATGTTATCGAGATAGGGTCCCTCAACAGAACGAGAACGTCCCACTACAATATTATAGGTGGAGTTGACGCCGTCGCAGCAGGTGCCGTGAGTACCCAACAAGTAGTACCAGCCATCTTTGTAAATCAAGTCTGTAGCCTCGCAGTCGATGGCGATGTCCTTCTCCTTGTTACCTTTCACGCGGAAGCCTGTCGTGGGGTCGAGTTCGATGAGGCGGATGGTGCCGAAATAAGTGCCATAGCTTGCCCACAGGCGACCCGTTGTGGGATCGAGCAGCATTCCCGGGTCAATAGCGTCCTGATCCTCCATACCATCACTTGAGCACACCTCTACGGCTTCTGTATATTTGAAGTCGGGCGACTGGGGGTCAAGGGTCTTGTTCCACATGGTCAGGATGCGACCGTTGTGTCCGCCGCCCAAGCCACCGCCAGTAGCACCATAAATAACCAGATAGCGGTCACCGATCTTCAGAACATCGGGTGCAGCGCCGCCGCCAGGACGTTCTGCGCCGCTGTGCCAGCTCCATCCGTCGTCGCTGATGAGTCCTCCGCCTCCTGTGCCAAAGGTATAGTACTTGCCTTCGCACTCAGCTATCGTCGAGGGGTCATGGATATAGGGAGCTCCTGTTTGCGCAGCTATGCTGCCAGAGAATAGAGATAAGAGAACTGAATAAAATATCGTTCGTTTCATGGCTTATTGGATTTTGATGTTCGTAATAGGATTACCTTTCTCATCGATGAAGCGGGCGCACATATCGCTAAGTCCGGGGCCATTGATGACTGCACAGCGCAGCACATTCTGCCCTTTCTTCAATGTCAGGCGCTGCGACACGCCATCATCCACCACCATACGGCGGTCGCCCTCAAGAAGGAGCACTTCCTCACCATTGAGCCACCACAGTGAAGCGCCATTGGAGCCACAGGCCAGTCGCAGATTCTGAATATCTTCAGGACTATCGATAACCGTCTCGCACCAGTAGAAGGAGCCGTAAGTCTGCTTGCCGTATTTCTCAGCAAAGCGGAACAGCTTCATGTTGTAGTTCTCACTTTCCAGCGTGTACCACTTCGCCTTCTGCTTAGGCAGTTTCGCCAGTTCCTCAGCAAATTTTGCTCGCAGCCATGAGTCTGTAAAGATGACATTCGAACGCACATCAACAGCAATGGGCTCCATCAGACGCCATCGGCGGATGAAACCTTGGGCATCAGGCTGTGATGGAGCAGCATTATCGGAAACTGTTGTAAAATACTTTGGACGGTTCTTGAACTGCAGCCGGTCGATGCTGACGCCATCACCCTCGCAAGTGATTACGACATTGGCGATGCCCTTCGGCATGTACTCCAGAGGAACGGTCAGCGTGAGCCATTGGTTGCTTTGGTCGCGTCGGAATGGAGTCGCCATGCCAGGACGTGTTATCTCACTCTTGACAGTCATCTTTACTTTAGCAATCACCTTGCCCTTAGCGCTTTTCTCGCGGACAAAAAACTCCGTATTCTCAGCAGCCTTGGCACTGACGACGAGATAGCTGTCGTTCAGTCCTCTGAAATCCACATCGTTGTAGCATAGCCAGCTTCCCTTCTTCGGCAGTGTTGCCTGATAGCTGCGGAAGGTGTTGACCGTATCGATGAGTGCCGTTGTCACATCGCTGCTGGCGGTGCTGTAGCGGTCAATCTCTATCTTCTCCGTAGCCTGGTTGACGCCCACTCCACGCATGGACTCTTTCACTTCCTGGATGGTACCGTCGGCATTGAAGTACAGTTTCTCGATTTGTGCGGAACGACGCTTGTCATCGCGAGGCGAGAAAGCGTTGTGGTGATAGAAGAGATACCATTGCCCCTTGTATTCAACAATGCTGTGGTGGTTCGTCCAGCATCGGTTGGCATGCTCTGCCATAATGATGCCCTTGAAATCCCAGGGACCAAGAGGCGACTTCGACATAGAGTAAGCCAGTGTCTCTGTGGGGTTCTTGCCCTCGCCCGTCTCGCCGCGCACCCAAGGGAACGTCAGGTAATACCAGTCGCCGCGTTTGAAGGCGAAGGGACCTTCCTTGAAGCCTTCGGGCAGTCCTTCCATATTTTGACCGCCGACTCTCATCGGGGGCATCTCTGGCTGTCCCTCGCGAAGTGGCATACGAATTTCCTGCAATTCGCCGTCCAGCTCCAGCATATTGTCTTTCAGTTTTCCGCCACGAATACCCATGCCGCTCCAATAGATGTATGCGCTGCCGTCGTCATCAATAAGCACGCACGGATCTATTCCAGAAATGCCCTTGATGGGTTCAGCCTCTGGGGTGAAAGGACCAATAGGGGTGTCAGCTGTAGCGACGCCGATGGCAAATCCGCGCCCTTCCTTTGGACCATTGGGGAAATAGAAATAGTAGCGTCCGTTCTTGAAGACGCAATCTGGCGCCCACATCGAATAGCCGTCGGGTTTACCCCAGGGAACACCCGTTTGTGAGAGGATAACTCCGTGATCCTGCCAGTCGGTAAGATTCGAGGAGGAGAAGACGTGGTAGTCTGCCATGCAGAACCAATCCTGCCGAGTGCCTGCAGGGGGCACGATGTCGTGGGAGGGATAGAGATAGACCCTATCGCCAAACACACGTGCCGTAGGGTCAGCGGTGAACTGGTCTCGGATGATAGGATTCTGCGCTTCCGCCATTGTGGCGAAAGCCGCGAGCATTAAAACAAGTGTTCGTTTCATTTGGTAAAAAGGATGACGATTGCACGTAAAAATTAGGTTTTGCGCTGCAAAAGTAGCAAAAAAGTGCATGAAACGATTTCATCCAAAGCCACAAGAATGCGCTTTGAAACATTTGAGCGTCATTTTTGAGACTATTTCAGAAACGACCGCCTCCTCCACCGCCAGGACCGCCGAAACCTCCACTGCCGCCACGGCTGCCACCTCCAAAGTTGCCTCCGCCGCCACGTTGTCCGCGTCCTTCGTCATCTCCGTCGCCCTCGCCTCTATTGCGATTACGGCTTGCTGCTATGCTGCGTCCACCAAACAAATTGAAGCGGTAGGTGAAGGAGAGCATGACGTAGGAGGTGATGCGCTCGCTGTCGCTGTCGGTTCGTGAGGTGGCGCTGATGCTGCGGTTGACCATGTCGCGCTGGCGAAGGATATCGTTCCAGCGCAGGGTGAGGATTGCTTGCCTGCGGCTGAGGAAGCTGTAGGTGGCTTGCGCATTCCATATCCACTGGTTGGTGTTCATCTCAGCATCTGCAAAGCCACGACGGCTATGTTGATTGATGTCTGTGCTGAGGTTCAGTCCAAACCAGAAATTCCAGTGGGCGCTGAGACCATAGGAGAAGCTGTAGTGGCTGAGGTCAGTAGCCGCCGTATTGGTGGAGACAGAAGCATTATAAGCGAAGTTACCGTTGAGATTCACCTCGAGGCTGTTCTTGTAGTACGATGCGCCGTCTTCAGAGTCCTCGTCCTCGTAGAACGAACGGCTGTTGAACTCGTCGCGGAAGCTGAAGCGCAATCCTTCGTTGACATTGTTGCTGTTGGTGGTGATGGGCACACTCGCCTGCTCCTCTGAGCGATAGACATAGCTCTTGGCGGTGGTATGGCTATAGGCTGTGCGGCTGTTGACGCGGAAACGCTGATCCTTAAATGCTGTGTTGAAGTTGAAGTTGGCTCCTGCGTTCCAGTTGCCGTTGATATTCACAGGCATGGTCACACGTCCGCCAGTCTGTTCGTTGTACTCTGTACGGTTGGTCGTGGCGTTCTGCGTGGCACGGAAATTGGCGTTGAAGTTATAGCTGCGCTGGTAATCTGGCTGAGAGAATCGCCACTCGGCGTTAGCAGAATGTGTGAAGCTGGGCTTCAGTTCAGGATTACCGAGTCGGATATTCAGCGGGTTGGCATTGCTGAGGGTGTCTGGGATAAGGTCTGTGATGGAGGGTTGTCCGCTCTGTCCGCCATAGCGTGCCTCCACCTGATGCTGCCTCGTGAAGCGATATCGGAAGTTCAAGGTTGGCGACCAATTGGCGACTGTGCGGGAGACATCGTAGTGTTTCCACCCCTTGGTGTAGTCCACGCTGTTCACCTGCGGTTGCAGGTTGAAACCTACGTTCAGACGCATCTTGGAATTGATCAGTCGATACTGCAGACGCAGGTCGTGGTTCTGGTAGCGGTTTTCGGTGTAATTGCACTGTGCCGTGTCTGGTGAGGCGAGATCAAGGTGACCATCATAATTGTTGATTCCCAGAGCATTTCCCTCAACCGCCGGGTCGAAGATACTGGCTACCGTGCGGTCGCGGTCGTTGAAGCGGTAGCTGTAGTTATAGCTGAACTGCAGGAACTGCCCTGTAGCAATGGGTTCGGTATAGGAGAAGCGTGCAGAGAAGTTGCGACCTTTATTGCGCGAGTCGTCGTACTGAATCTTGTGGTAGACGCTGTCGCCTCCTGTGAGGGCAAGAATCTGATAGTAATCGATTTGTGAGTAGCTGCTACTGTTGCCATCGCTCTGATTGAGTCCTCCGTTGAGGTTGAAGGTGATGTTTCGTCCAGGCTTCATCAGACGACGGTTGAATTGGATGGAAAGCGAGCCGCTGATGTCATTATTGTCATTACGATTGGCGTTCAGATTGTGATTGACGGCGATATTTCGCATGGGTGAGGTGGCGGGCAGGGTGCCGCTGCCGAACTGCCCTAAAGGATCCGTGGTGAAGGTATAAGGGTCATCATTGAAGGTGGCACTTTCGCTGTTGCTATGGCTGTCGTTGCCGCCGACGCTGAACTGCGGACGAATAAGAATGTTGGTCATGGTGTCTGGCTTCCATTCTATGCGCCAGTTGGTGTTGAAGCTCTTGCTGTGACTGCCATTACTGCTCTGTCTGTTGGAGTAGGCGGCATTTTTGTTTTCGAAGTTCTGGCTATTGCTCCAGCTGGAACCCGATGCCTGATTGAACCGTCCTGTGAGTCCACCGTTCAGCTCCAGCTTATCCCATTCGAGATTCAGGCTGGCAGCGACATCCTGATTGGCTTGCATGCCGCTGCCCTGCGTATTGTTAGCATTGCCCACGACCCCTGCTTTCTGCTTGTCGAGGAATCGGTAGACGTCAGCGTGGGCGGTGTAGCGGTTCTGTGTTCCATAGCCCGCCGTTCCTCGTCCAAACCATCCGCGTCGCTTGTCCTTCTTGATTTCCAGATCCAGTACGGTTTGTTCCTCTCCATCGTCGATGCCGGTGATTCGAGCGAGATCGCTTTGCTTGTCGTAGGCTTTCACTTTATCCACGATTTCTGCGGGAATGTTCTTCAGCACCATCTGCTGGTCGCGCCCGAAGAACTCCTTTCCGTCGACTAATATCTGCCTGACTTCCTTTCCGTTATGCGTTATCTTTCCATTCTCGTCGACAACGATTCCCGGCAGTTTCTTGATGAGTTCCTCGACCATGGCTCCTGGCGGGAGCGAGAAGGCAGAGGCATTGTACATGACGGTATCATCGATGATGGTCATCTCCGGCAGTTTGCCAGTCACCACGGCTTCCTGCATCAGCGTGGCATCTTCTTTCAGGAGAATGTCATTGACTTTCTTGTTGCCTCCCTTGCCTTTGAGGTTGAGGGCAAAGGTCTGTGTCTTAAATCCCATGAACGACACCTTCAGGGTATAATTGCCGGCAGGCACACCTGGAATCATAAAGTGTCCGTTGTCCAGCGTCTGACGACCAGCAACCATCCTTCCCGTGGAGTCGTTGACAATCACGCTTGCGCCTGGCAGCCCTTTTAATGTAGAACTTTCGTAGACAGTGCCACGAACGTTGAACCATTGTGCGGCAACGGGCTCGCTATAAAAAAAAGTGGTGAGCAACGTGAGCACCACCGTCATCAGTGTTTGTCTTGTCGTCATGCTTGGAGTCAATCAAAGTGGGTTGGCACTATTATGACTCCTGAATAGCTTAATGGTTTAATGCTTCTTTCAAAAATCTGACGCCTTCGCCTAAGAGGAGGACTGGCGAGGTGATGAGCATGATGCCCAGCCATTCGTCGAGTTCCAGCGGCACGACATTGAACATCGTGCCACCGAATTCCACGATGAGTATCTGCCCGAAGAAGATGAGGGCAGCGATGAAGAGGAACTCCTTGCAGCCACGCAGGTTGAAGGCACTCTTGCCCGTGAGGAAAGCGCGGGCGTTGAAGAGATTCCAAAACTGCAACATAACGAAGGTGGTGAAGAAGATGCTGAGTTCGTATGAGGTGAGTCCGTCGCGCGCCCATGTGATGTTCCCCTGCACGAGCATCATAAAAAAGTCGCCGATGTCATTCACATTGGCATGCTCCGCCATCCAGAGGGATACTCCCATCAGCACGAAGAAGAAGCCGCCGACGCCCAGGATAAAGTGCCACATCGGCGTGGAGATGATGAACTTACGACGGTCGCGCGGACGCTCGTGCATCACAGCTTCTGTAGGGGGCAGCGAGGCGAGAGCCATGGCGGCGAAGGTGTCCATGATGAGGTTCACCCACAGCATCTGGGTGACGGTCAGCGGCGCATCCGTTCCCATGAAGGCACCCGCGAGCACGGTGAGGCAGGCGCAGACGTTGACCGTCATCTGGAAGAGGATGAATCGTTGGATGTTGCGATAGAGCGAGCGCCCCCACATCACTGCCCGCCCGATGCTGGCGAAGGAGTTGTCGATGATGGTGATGTCCGATGCTTCCTTAGCCACAGCGGTGCCGTCGCCCATGGAGAGGCCTACATGTGCCGCCTTGAGAGCTGGGGCATCGTTGGTGCCGTCGCCAGTGACCGCCACCACTTCGCCACAGGCTTGCAATGCCTGCACCAGTCGCTGTTTGTCCATAGGACGTGCGCGGGCAATGATGGTGATGTCACCTGCCCGTTCGCGCAATTCCTCCTCTGAGAGGGCAGCAACTTCGGGGCCAGTGAGTAGAGATGACTCTGTGGGGCACAACCCGATCTGCCTGGCAATCTCTGCAGCGGTAGCCGGTGTGTCGCCGGTGACGATTTTCACGGCAATGCCAGCTTCAAGACACTCCTTGACAGCGGCAGGGACATCGGTGCGGACAGGGTCTGCGATGGCTACGAGGGCATCGAGTTGAGGAGTCGCGTCGCCGTCGGCATGTGCCAGAGCAAGGGTGCGCAGACCGCGTTGCTGCCAGGAGAGAAGAAGACCCTCCTCCGAACCACTCCCATTTGGGAGGGGGGTAGTTAACGCGATATCATCCGTTCCCAATCCGGAGGCCTCCTCCTCTCCATTACGGGAGGGGGCTGGTCTTTTGCACATCTCCATCACGATCTCGGGCGCGCCTTTAATATATAAGGTGTCCTGCTCTCGGGTAGCCATGTACTTGCGCTCTGTGGTGAAGGGGATTTCCTCCGTGATGCGGGCGGCAGAGCGGAGCGTGGCGTAGTTGACACCTTGGTCGCGCAGCCACAGCAGCAGGGCACCTTCCGTGGGGTTACCCAGGACGCTGTTGCCGTCGAGGGAGGCGGTGCTGTTGACGGCGATGTTATTATAGACCCAAATCAGGCTGGAGGGGTCGGAGGTGGATCTCTTGATTTCCGCCACCTGCATCTGGTTCTGCGTCAGCGTGCCTGTCTTGTCGGTGCAGATGATGGTGGCAGCGCCCATGGTCTCGCAGGCGTGCATGCGGCGGACGAGATTGTTAGTCTTGAGCATGCGGCGCATGGAATAAGCAAGGGAGAGGGTGACAGCCATTGGCAGTCCCTCGGGCACAGCGACGACGATAAGCGTCACGGCCAGCATCACCGACTGGAGGAAGTAGGCGAGGAAGTGGAGGTTAAGGAGGGAGAAACCGGGTTCTCCAGCCTGGCTGACCATCCACATCACGACCCTGCCCACGACGACGAGGGCAGCAATGGCGTAGCTGGTGCGGGAAATAAGGAGTCCCAGGCGGTCGAGCTGCTCGTTGAGGGGAGTGCGGACAGTGGAGTCGATTTGTGCCTCCGTGAAGACGCGTCCGTTCTCTGTGGCATCGCCTACAGCCGCGACGCGCATGCGTCCGTGGCCTTCCAGCAGCTTGGTACCTCGCAGGACGACATTCGTTGGGAAGGTGGCGTCGGCATCCTGTTCCTCTGGGCGAACGCTCTTGCGGCATACAGGTTCGCCGGTGAGGGTGCTCTCATCGACCTGCATCTGCGTGGCTTCCAGCAGCTGTCCGTCGGCAGGAATCTCATCGCCCGTGGACAGCAGCACGAGATCTCCCACGACCACGTCGCAACGCGGCACCATCGTCTCGCGGCCATTGCGCACCACGCGAACGGGCTCGATGTCGTTCTGCTGGTTGAGGAGCGAGAATTCGCGGTCGGCCTGCCACTCGAACCAGAAAGCCAGCCCCGTAGCCAGGGCGATGGCGACGATGATGCCTACAGGCTCGAAGAAGGCGGTGGCGTCGGCACCCAGGCCAAAGTATTCATAGAAGGAGATGCCTATGCTCAGGACGGCGGCAACTAGGAGAATGATGATGAGCGGGTCGGTGAATTTCTCTGCAAACTTGCGCCACCAGGGCGTACGCTCGCGAGGAGTGAGGACATTGCTTCCGTGGGCGGCACGGGATGCCAGCACTTCCTCGGAGGTGAGACCTGCCAGCATGTCGGGCGTGGGGTGCGAGCTGGCATTGGATATGGACGTATCTAAGTTCATTTTCAGCACAAAAATACTGCTTTTTCCTGGAAAAAACAAATATTATGGGAGATAATTCGTCGAAGTGACCCATTTTATATATCTTTGTCGCCAAAAAGTATTAAAAACGCCAGAAAATGAACAAAAATCTACTTCTTGCAGGGCTCTTGACGCTGTCTGCAACCGTTTCAGCACAGGAAATTCACGTCTCTTCATTCCGCCTAACAGGCCCTCTGCCGCTGATGATTCCCGCCGTCCTCGACAGCACGAACGTCAATGGCAAACGCTTCGACGAAGCGGAATTGCTAAAGACGCCGCTGCGCCTGGAGAGCGCCCACGAAGGACAGCTCAGCAACGCTGCCGTTCTGGCCAAAGATGCCCAGGGACGCCCCGCCCTGCATCTGGCTTCGTTTGCCCTGACGAACAGCACTTATACCAAAGCCAAGATCAACGTCAGCGGACTCAGCCACAGCGAGCTCTACGTGGACGGAAGCCTCGTCATCAGCGGCGCAGAGACAGAACTGCCGCCCGCTTCGCACGAAGTCGTCATCAAGGCGCTAACAACCGCCACGAGCAACGACTCCCTGCTGGTGACCGTAGCTCCGACCGTGGAGGGCAGCATCAGCCTCGATGCTCCTGGACAGAAGCACCTCTACACGATGAACGAAGTGTTGCACGCGCGTCGATATTCCCATGTCAGCCTCTCGCCCAACGGAAAGTGGATGATCGTCTCCATCAACCGGCAGGCTGAGGTTCGCGAGGTAGCCACAGGACGCGTCGTTGCCCAGCACGACGATATCAGCTGGATGCCTCGCGCGAACTTTTATTACTACACACGCATGAGGGGAGAGCAGCGTGAACTCGTCGGCGTGGATCCGCAGACGCAGAAGGAAACCTCGCTCGCCAAAGGCCTGCCCGAGGGATATTTCCAGATGACGCCAACGGAAGACCGGCTCATTTTCACCCTCTACGACGAGGCTCCCAAGGAGCGTCCCGACGTCTATGAGATCATCCACCCCGACGACCGACAGCCCGGATGGCGAACGCGCTCGCATCTGGCACTCTATGACCTGCACACAGGACTGATGCAGCCACTGACCTTCGGCCATTCCTCCACCTACCTCACGGACATCAGCAGCGACGGCCGCTATGCGTTGGTGATGACTTCCAGCAGCAAACTGGGCGCACGTCCCACGGAAGTCTCGTCGCTCTACCGTCTCGACTTGCAGACGCTGGCCGCAGACACACTGCTTAGCAACGAGGGATTCCTGGGCGGTGCCAGCTTCTCGCCCGACGGCAGGCAGGTGCTGCTGGCAGGCTCGCCGGAGGCCCTGGGTGGCATCGGGAAGAAGGTGCGCCAGGGACAGACGCCCAGCATGACCGACACGCAGCTCTTCCTCATGGACCTCGGCAACCGCAGCGTGCGCCCCCTGACAAGGGACTTCGACCCCAGCGTCCAGGCTCATGAATGGAGCCTCGCCGACGGCATGATCTACTTCACGGCCGAGGACAAGGACAGCGTGAACCTCTTCCAGCTGAATCCCCTGACGGGTGCCTTTCTCAAAATCGCACTGCCCGAGGAACTGGTAGAACGCTTCGCCCTCGCCAACGCTGCACCCGCGATGGTGCTCTACGCACAGAGTGCCTCGAACAGCGACCGGCTCTATGCACTGCAGCTGCAGCACGTTAAGAACGGCAAAGCAAAAAGCGAGAAATACCTCAGCCTGCTGGAGGACTTGAGCGCAGAGACCCTCAAGGACGTGGAGCTGGGAGCCTGCGAGCCGTATATCTACACCAACGCACAGGGCGAGCACATCCACTGCCGCTACTACCTGCCGCCCCATTTCGATGCCTCGCGCCAGTATCCGATGATTGTCAACTACTACGGCGGCTGCTCGCCCACCAGCCGAAACTTCGAGAGCCGCTATCCGCAGCACGCCTACGCCGCACTGGGCTACGTCGTACTCGTGGTGAATCCACACGGCGCCACTGGCTTCGGACAGGAATGGTCGGCGCAGCACGTGAACAGCGCCGGCGAGGGCGTGGCAGAGGACATCATCGGCGCCGTACAGGCCTTCTGCCACGAACACAGCTGGGTGGATGCAAAGAAAATCGGATGCATCGGAGCCAGCTACGGAGGATTCATGACGCAGTACCTGCAGACGAAAACCGACATCTTCGCTGCCGCCATCTCACACGCAGGCATCAGCGACCACACCAGCTACTGGGGCGAGGGATACTGGGGCTACACCTACAGCGAAGTATCCATGGCAAACAGCTATCCCTGGACGCGCAAAGACCTCTATGTGGACCAGAGCCCACTCTTCAATGCCGACAAGATCCACACTCCCCTACTCTTCCTCCACGGCGACCAGGACCATAATGTGCCCGTGGGCGAGAGCATACAGATGTACACAGCACTGAAGCTCTTAGGGCGCCCAACCGCCATGGTACTCGTCAAGGACCAGGACCACCATATCCTCGACTACACGAAGCGCATGCGCTGGCAACAGACCATCTGGGCATGGTTCGCACGCTGGCTGAAGGACGAGCCGGAATGGTGGCAGGCCATGTATCCAGATAAGGAGCTGTAAGTACGCTGTGGCCCCCTGGCAATAATGCTTGCCGTAAAAACGTATCACGTAACATTTGTGTTTTTCATTTGTTGGTGAAGATGCCCTATTATCGGTTTGGGGGTATGTAGTAGTGACACCCCTCTGCCAAGCCGCTCTTCACCTGTCTTGAGTTGTTGATGTATCCAACGCATCTACGCGTCTACGTGCCTTCATTTAATACTTGCATATAGGGGACAGCAGAGCAGATGGGAATCTTATATTATAAATTAAAAAAATTATAATATAAGATTCAATCTGCTTTTTCATGGCGAGGAGGGAGTACCGAATACAGAATGCAAAACACAAATGAAGGCGCGTAGACTATCTTATACTGTCTCCAAAGATGACTGTAAACACATTTGAGCCTACGTGCCAAATCGTTCGCACATAGCCACACTCACTCCTCTTCGGCATCCAGCGTAGCCAGCACGCGCAAGCTGCCATCTGGTTCATCGGTCACCACGGCCACGATCTCACGCCCCACCTCCAACGTAGCATCGCGCACCGTTTCATCGTCCAGCTCCAGCCACAACGTATCTGACGCCTCAGCGGAAACGAGTTCAATCATATTCATGGACGTACCCGTTCCCACGAATCCGGTGACGAGCCGAGCCTCGAGGACCTCCTCGTCCTGCGAGTCAGTCTCAAAGTCGGTAGAATCCGCCTCAGACGAACCACCTCCCGTAGTGCCTCCCACACACGCAGCGAGGGCAAACAGAGGCACTGCAAACAGCCATTTTCCTTTCATTTTGTGCTCATTTTAGTAAACATCGCTGCAAAAGTAATAAAAGTAATTGAACGGGCATAATAAGTGTACACTTTTTTTGGCATTTTCGGATTATTTTTGTACCTTTGCACAGATTTTTAAGAGAATCATCCCCATTATGGAAGCAGATATACGCTATATACCCGAAGCGCACGCCACATCTGAGGAGGCGGCAAACAGTTGGTGGCTGGAACGCTTTGGAGAGCCCATGCCGGAGGACGCGAAAATCCGGCTGAGAGGGCTACTTAAGAAAGAGGTAGCGCGCGCACGCGTCGACATGCACAGGCTCGACGACATCACCCTGCAGCGTATACACGAAGGCCGACGACTGCAGCAAACCAAGCTGGCAAACGTGGAGGACGCCCTGCAGCGCCTGCGCCAGCAACGCGACCGCACGAAGCGCTACGTAGCACTAAGCAGCGAGCTGGAACAACTGAGCAAGCGACTCTATGAACTCGGCAAGCAGCAGGCATCGGTGCTCACACAGCAGCGCGAACTGGAGCGTTTCGAGAACTTCGAGGCAGTGAACGGAAGATTCCAGCGAATCAACGTGCTCAACCAGGGCATCGCACTCGCGCGACAGACATTAGGACAGCTGTCCCTGCAAATCGACGAGGCTAAGAAGCGCGAAAGCGACGGACTCAAGGAACTCAACGAAGGGCGCAACAGGATGCAGGAAGCCTACGACACACTCCTGCAGGCTGCCCAGACCATGACTGAAGCAGAGCGCCTGAAAGAACAGCAAACACAACAGGAAAACCTGCACAACGACATCGAGCGCACTCTGAGACTCTACAGCGAAAGGCTGGCACGGCTGCAGAAACAGCAGAAAGAAGCCAAGGCCACCAACGAACAGTGCGACGAGGAACTATCGGCACTGAAACTAAAACGCCAGTCACTGGAGCCACACCGCCAAATGATTGCACGCGCAGAAGGAGTCCTCGCACGGCTCGACGAACTGCTGGAGACCATGAACCTGCGCGACACCCTTTCCAACGAACTCAACCAGGCACTGCGACGCCAGAAAGAGCGCGACGAACAGCTGGGACGTCTTTTCAACGAGCACCAGAACCTCAACGCCACCATCAAAGCCAAACAGGAAGAAGTTGACGGGCACCGACGAAACACTGCCGGACAGGACAGCTTCGCACTACAACGGCGCGCCATGGAACTACACGCACGCAAGCTGATGCTCGAGACTGGACTCTCGCTGTGGCGAAGTATCGCTGCCGGATACGACCAGATTGAGCTCAAGAACCAGCACATAGCCACGCTCAGGCTGCAGGCAGACCAACTCAACCGCAACATCGACAACACGGACAAAGAAGTGCGACGACTGGAAACACTGCTGCAGCAGAAAACATACCACTGGACACTCTCCAAGAGCCAGAACGTCATCGAATTGCGCTCTGATCTCAAAGAGGGACAACCCTGCACCGTCTGCGGAGCCACACACCACCCCTGGCAAAGCGAGGGAATCACCGGCCAGAACGCACTCATCTCTTCACTGAAGGCCGACTGCGAAAACATGGAAGCAGAACTGCGAGGCAAGCGCCAGATGCTATTAGGATTACAACGCGACCTGACAGCTACCACGGCCAAACTCGAAGTAGAGAGCGAAAACCTGCAACTGCTGGAAGTACGACAGAAACAGGACACCGACGAATGGCAGACATTCGCCAACCTGGACCGATCCTTCGTAGAATGCTCGCGATCCACCAACCGCGAAGCACGCACCAGCATGATGCGGCAGCTCATCGAGAAAGCCACCGTCGACGCAGAAATCGCTGACAAGGAACTCGATGCGTTCACCTTCCACCTTAATGCTATTTCACGCATTGGGGAGGACATAAAAAAGCTACAACAGGAACTCACAGAATTGGATGTCAGGCTCAATGAGGTGAACACCGCCTGCCAAGTCATGGCAGGAGAGGTGGATCGGCTGAACTTCAGACTGGCAAAAGCCACACGCAACTACAGCCAACGATACGAGGCTCTGGAACACGAAATCACCATTCCTGAGTGGTACAACGTGTGGCAGTCATCACACGAAGGCATCAAGATGCGCATCCAGAAGATGGTGGAACAATGGGCTGAGGTTCAGAAAAATATCCAAAAATACGAAAAAATCATCAGCGCCAAGGACGTGGAGATAGAACTACTGGAGAAGATAATTGCCGAGGTACAGAACGACATCCTCCAATTAGAAAGCCAAAGTGCTAAGGCACAGGATCTGGCTTCGAAAGCAGAAAATGCCCTACAGCGACTGCTCTCCAGCGAAGACGCCAAAGTCATCTTCCAGCAGGCCAAGGAACGACTGGAGTCGAAGAACGAAGAACTGATAAAATGCGAAGAAATCTACGGACAACAGCTGAAAGCGTACATGTATCTCTCAGCCCAGCAAAAAGTCCTCGACGGCATGGTCCTGCGCGATGAAAAACGAATCGCTGACGATCGCAACGAACTGGATCTGTGGATGCAAAAATACAACTCCAACAACCCACCCGTACAGTTCTCTGAACTGGAACGCGTCTTGGCCGACGGCACTGACTGGACCAACATCCGAAAGAACGTGCGCGAAATCTCGCTACAGACAGCAATCACCCAAGCACGTGTCGACCACCTCAAGGCACAGATCATCGCCCTGCAGGCAGAAGGCGTGCATCCGAATATCAGCGACATCGACCAAGAGATGCAGAACATGCAACAACAGCAAGAAGAACTCGAAGCACGACGCCGCGAAATACTGCGTCAGATGTCACATCTTGATGAACTAATACGCGCGCATGAGCAGACATTAACAGCTACTGGCACGACAGAAATCTAAAAATTCATGTTTTACAACCTATTTCCGAAAAATAATTCATCCAAGGCAAGCGTTTTTCACGACAAAATGTATAACTTTGCAGCGTTTTCAGCAACAAGCCCAACTTAAAAGCATACTATGGAACAAGTTTTAGGAACCAAAAAGTACAACTACCGCGAAAAGAAAGAGAAGGTAGCTGCCTACCGCACACAGGTGAGAGCAGAAGTCATCGACGAGATCTACGAACAAATTCTCCGCAAGATGATTGTAGAAAAGAAGTATCGTGACTCAGAGTACAGCGCCAAGAAATTGGCTGAAGAACTTCAGACAAACACACGTTACATCAGCGCCACCATCAACTTGCGCTTCCAAATGAACTATGCCGAGCTCATCGCAGGCTATCGCGTGCGCGACGCCGTTAGCATTCTACAAGACAAGCGCAACAAGAAAATGACGATGAGCGAAGTCGCAGAAGCTGTGGGATTCACCAATCGCCAGTCCTTCTACGCCGCATTCTACCACCTTCAGGGGAAGACTCCCAAGCAATATCAGGAAGAATTTCTCGAGAAGATTGAAGAAGCCAAACGGGCTAAGAAGAAAAAGGCGGAATAAAACTTATTATGACTCCAGAACAACGCTTCCGCTACGCCGACGAACGATTTGCAGACCTGCAAATGCTTCGATATCAAGTACGCGGATTTGAACATTTGTCCCTACGCCAAAAGAAACTAATCTATTTCCTCGCCGAAGCTGCACTGACGGGAAGGGATATCCTTTGGGACCAGAACGGACGCTACAACCTGCGCATTCGCAGGCTGCTCGAAGCCGTCTATACAGACTACCCAGGCGACAGGACCACCCCAGACTTCCTCGCCTTCGAGACCTACCTCAAGCGAGTATGGTTCTCCAACGGCATACACCACCACTACAGCTGCGATAAGTTTCGCCCCGCCTTCTCCCCCGACTTCCTGCGAAACGCCCTGAAAGTCATCCATTATAACGGCGAAGAAACCGCCCCCTGCACAGAAAACCACTCCCAGCGCCCCGTTGACGGCGGTACGTCCGCCGACCCAGCAACCCCCTCCCAGCGCCCCGTTGACGGCGGTACGTCCGCCGTCGATGCCCTCTGCGATGAGCTCTTCCCCATTATCTTTGACCCCGCAGTCCTCCCCAAGCGTGTCAATCAAGCCTTCGGCCAAGACCTCGTCCAAACCAGCGCTGCCAACTACTACGCCCCCGATATCACCCAGAAAGAAGCCGAAGCCTTCTACCAACAGATGAAGGATGCCGCACCAGACCCTGCACACCCCGTCATGTTTGGCATGAACAGCCGTCTCGTCAAGGAACAAGGCCTGCTGCGGGAAGACGTCTGGCGCAGCAGAGGACTCTATGGAATGGCCATCGAGCGCATCATTTACTGGCTACAGCAAGCCTCGACAGTTGCTGAGAACCAACGCCAAGCCGACGTCATCAACAAACTCATTGAATTCTACCGCACCGGCGACCTCCTCACCTATGATGAATACACCATCTTATGGGTTCAGGAGACCGAGGGACTGGTGGACTTCGTCAACGGCTTCACAGAAAGCTACGGCGACCCGCTGGGCATGAAAGCCAGCTGGGAAGGATTCGCCAACTTCAAGGACAACGAAGCCACCGCCCGCACCGAACGCCTCGCCGCCAACGCACAATGGTTCGAAGACCACTCGCCTGTAGACGACCGGTTCAAGAAGGAAAACTGCCGAGGCATCACCGCCAAGGTCATCATTGCAGCCATGCTCGGAGGCGACCTCTATCCGGCATCAGCAATCGGCATCAACCTGCCCAACAGCAATTGGGTGCGAGCTGAACACGGCTCCAAAAGCGTGACCATTGGCAACCTCACGGAAGCCTACAACCAAGCCGCACGAGGCAACGGATTCCGAGAGGAATTCGTCGTCGACGAACCCACACAACAACTCATCGATGCCTACGGCGACGTCTGCGATGACCTCCACACCGACCTCCACGAGTGCCTCGGTCACGGCTCAGGCAAACTACTGCCCGGGGTAGACCCCGATGCTCTGAAAGCCTACGGCAGCACCATCGAGGAAGCGCGCGCTGACCTCTTTGGCCTATACTACATCGCCGACCAGAAGCTGGTAGAACTTAAACTAACGCCTAATGTAGAGGCCTATAAGTCGCAATACTACACCTACTTAATGAACGGGCTACTGACACAGCTCGTACGTATTGAGCCTGGAAAGAACATCGAAGAAGCCCACATGCGCAACCGCGCGCTCATAGCTCATTGGGTGCTCGAGCAGGCTTCCTACTGCGCTCCCACTGGCACTCAACCCGCCGTACAACTCATCCAGCGCGACGGCAAAACCTTCGTCCAAATCAACGACTACCCCACCCTGCGCCAACTCTTCGGACGCCTGCTGGCCGAGATTCAGCGCATCAAGAGCGAAGGAGACTACGACGCTGCACAAAGGCTGGTAGAAGACTACGCCGTGAAAGTCAATCCCACACTCCACGACGAAATACTTACCCGCTATCGCGCCCTCAACCTGGCACCCTACAAGGGATTCATCAATCCTCAATACATCGTACATCGCGACCACCAGGGGAACATCACAGACATCAGCCTCCGCTACGACGAATCCTTCGCCCAACAGATGCTCCGCTACAGCCGTGACTACAACACCCTCCCCCTCATCAATGAATAAACCCCACACTCCCCAGCCTGCCTCTCAGCCACATAACACCCCCACCGTCGACAACCCCACCGTCGACAACCCTTCCGTCGACAACCCCTCCGCCGCCCCATCTGAAAGCCCCTCCCAGCGCCCTGTTGTCGGCGGTCTGTCCGCCGACCCTGTCCTCTCCATCAAAGCCGACTTGCGCTCCTGCATGAACGGCGTGGCCTCGAAAGCCATCAAAGACAGCGGTATGGCCTACAGGCTCGTCTACGGCGTCGAACTCCCCCGCTTGCGCGATATAGCCTCTTCCTACCCCCCCGACGCCCACCTCGCCATACGACTCTGGCAGGAAAACATCCGTGAGTGTAAGATGCTGGCCATCCTGCTCTTTCCCGCTGAAGAGTTCGACCGCGACATCGCTGACCTATGGCTCGAAGACCTGCAACCCGAACAGGCAGAAATAGCACAACTCCTGGGCACGGAACTGCTGCCACGCACATCCGATGCCGCTGAACTCTCGTTTCTGTGGATTGCCGATGAGCGACCCATGTACCAGCTCTGCGGATACCTCTGCCTGACGCGGCTTATCATGCGCGGAGCGCAGCTCTCCCCTGACGCCGAAACGGAGTTCCTGGATCAGGCTGAAGCCACACTCCCCTCAACCTTCCTTCCGCTGCGAAAAGCGGTGCAAAATGCACTCCTTCACTTCGCAGAAACCTCCAAAGAAGCCCAAGTGAAGGTCGAGAAACTACTAAACCGATGATTTTTCGGCTGCTTTTTTGGTTATTCCATCAAAAAAACGTACTTTTGTGCCCGTATGAGCGAAAAAGCGTTCTCACAGAAAAGCGTCGAGCAGCGATTAAGGGACTTCCTGCTGGCCAACGGACTGCGACAGACCAAGGAACGGTTTGCCATTCTCAAGGCAGTATACGATATGGACAGCACCTTCACCATCGAAGAGCTACAGCGCGCCCTCGCAGAAATGCGCTTCCGAGTTAGTACGGCAACGCTCTACAACACCACACAGCTCCTGGTGCAGGCCAACCTGCTCATTCGCCATCCATTCTCTTCGCAGACCACGCTCTTTGAGCGTATTGCCGACGAAAAACCGCGAAACTACCAGATTTGCAACAACTGCCATCGCATCACACGCATCAAGAGCAAGGAACTGATGGATGGTATCAATTCCTACCGCCCACGGCGCTTTGATATCTCACATCGGGTACTCTACGTCTATGGCATCTGCCCCAAATGTGAGGCCGCCATGCGAAAAAAACTAAAACAACTACAAAACAACATACAGCAATGAAACAAGGAAAAGTAGATGCACTACTCGGCATCGTCTTCGGCGACGAAGGAAAAGGAAAGGTCGTTGACGTCTTCACACCCAAATACGACGTAGTAGCCCGCTTTGCCGGTGGACCTAACGCAGGACACACCATCATCTTCGACGGCAAGAAGTTCGTCCTGCGCTCCATACCATCAGGTATCTTCGACGAGGGAAAGCTCAACATTATCGGCAACGGCTGCGTCATCGCTCCAGACCTCTTCATGAATGAAGCCAAGGAACTCGAAGCCGCCGGCTATGATCTCCGCAGCCGCCTGCATATCAGCAAGCGAGCCCACCTGATCCTGCCCACCCACAGAGTACTTGACCGCGCCTACGAAGCCGCCAAAGGAAAGAACAAAGTAGGCACCACGGGAAAAGGAATCGGCCCCACCTATAGCGAAAAAGCCAGCCGCACAGGACTGCGCGTGGGCGACATCCTCGAGAACTTCCCTGCGAAATACGCTGCCCTGAAGGCACGCCATGAGCAGATACTGCGCGACCTCCACTACACGGACTACGACATCACCGACGAAGAGCGCTTGTGGCTCGAAGGCGTAGAATACATGCGTCAGTTCCAGCTCACCGACACCGAAATCGAAATCAACCGCCTGCTGGCAGAAGGAAAGAGCGTACTCGCCGAAGGAGCTCAAGGCACGATGCTCGACATCGACCACGGCACCTACCCCTTCGTCAGTTCCTCCAGCACCACCACCGGCGGCGTCTGCACCGGTTTAGGAGTGGGTCCCAATAAAATCGACCAGGTCTATGGCATCTTCAAAGCCTACAGCACACGCGTAGGCGCTGGCCCCTTCCCCGTAGAACTCTTTGACGAGACGGGCGACCGCCTGCGCGAAATCGGTCATGAGTACGGTGCCGTGACTGGTCGCAACCGCCGCTGCGGATGGGTGGACCTCGTGGCTCTGCGCTACGCAATCATGATCAATGGTGTCACCCAGCTCATTATGATGAAAAGTGATGTCCTCGATGGCTTCGAGACCATCCGTGCCTGCGTGGCCTACGAGCGCAATGGCGAGATCCTGAACGATGTACCCTTTGACACGGAAGGCTGCACCGCTGTCTATCGCGACCTCCCCGGCTGGAAGGAAGACCTCTCCAAGATGACCTCCGAGGACCAGTTCCCCCAGAACTTCAAGGACTACATCAAGTTCCTCGAAGACGAACTGCAGACCCCCATCACCATCCTTTCCGTAGGTCCCGACCGTGAACAGACTATCATCCGCTCTCTTTGATCTCGACGGAGTCATCTTCGATACCGAGCCCCAGTACTCACAGTTCTGGGGCTCGCAGTTCCGTCTCTATTACCCTGAGCGTCCAGGCCTCGAGAACAGCATCAAGGGCCAGACCCTCACGCAAATCTACGACGCCTACTTCTGTGGTCCGCTGGAGAGTGAGCGCCCGGCCGTCACCCGCCGCCTCAACGACTTCGAGCGCCAGATGACCTTCCCTTATATTCAAGGTGTGCTTGACTTCCTCGCCGACCTGCGGCGATGCGGCATCCCGTCTGCCGTCGTCACCAGTTCGAACCACGAGAAGATGTCGCGCGTCTACGCCCAGCACCCTGAATTCCGTTCGCTCTTCGATGCCATCCTGACCAGCGAGGACTTTGCCTATTCCAAACCCCATCCCGACTGCTATCTTCGCGCTGCTGCCCGCTTTGGTGCCCAGCCCGAAGACTGCGTCGTCTTCGAGGACAGCATCAATGGCCTCCGTTCCGGTCGCGACTCCGGAGCCTATGTCGTTGCCCTCACCACCACCAATCCCCTCGACGCCGTCCGCCCCCTCTCAGACCTCCAGGTGCCAGACTTCAGCGAGATGAGCGTCCAGCGCTTGCTTCAAGAAAGAGCCTAATACTCCTTAAACTTTTTTAACCCACATCCGCGTGACATCTCGTCACGCGGATTGTATTTATAGATGTATGCAAGCCACCGAGTTCAACCATGTCGCCAGCCACCTGCGCCCCTGTCTGCTGGAAGCAACAACCCACACGCCTCGCTGGAAGAAAAAGAATCAGAGCAGCGCGTACGCCTACGCACAAGGAAAAGCCGAACAGGATACGAAATAGGCAGCGCGGTATTCCCAGCTACGTCAAGGCTCACATCGGCTGGAAGTTCAGCCGGAAACCCAAGAAATAGCTCCTACTGCGGAGTCCTGTCTTGCAAAACAGAATTTCAAAAACTATGCTAACCTTGCTAACCTTGCTAATTTTGTTAAAATCCCTTAAATTATTCCGTCCTTTTCCTGCTATCATCCCCATTTCATTCGTAGGGTTAGCAAGGTTAGCATAGTTTTTCAAATTCTATTTTGCATGCAAACCGATTCTAACAAAAGACTGGCAGAAAACTCAACAGGTAACATCGGTAAATCCAGTTGGCTGCAGTGAACAATCCAGCAGGCTGCACAGAGGGATGCAGCAGGCTGAATGGGATTGTATCACTTGTGAGACAAGCAAATACGTACAGACGTGATTGCAAACACGTATGGACGTAATCGCAAACACGTATGGACGTAATCGCAAACACGTACGGACGTGATTGCAAACACGTACGGACGCAAATAGAAAAACGTACGGACGTAGGTGGAAAGTACGGACGAGTTACTGAGCCTTCATGCCCAGGGCTCCTGCAATTTCCTCTGCCGTTGCCCCCAGACGTGCCGCCCGCTGGGTGTCCTCGCGGGCATCGCTGGTGCGCTTCAGCCGGGTGAAGAACTGAGCTCTTGCGAGGTAAAGGCTGGGATTGTCGGGTGCCAGGCGAATCGCTTCTGTATAATCCGCTTCTGCCATCTCATATTGCTTGCGATCAGCTTCGAAACCTGCGCGAAGCGCATAAGCGTCTGCGCTGCGAGGGTGCAGCTCTACAGCACGGTTAACGAGATCCATCGCCTCGCGCGGACGGCGGTCTTTGGAATTCACCAGCGCCAGTCCTAACATCGCCTGTTCGTGGGTGGGCTGAAACTTCAACAGCGCTTCGTAGTCAGCTCGCGCTTCCTTGAACCTCCTCTGGCTCTGAAAGATATAAGCTCGCATGAGCAACGCTTCAGGCTCATCGCTACGCTGCGCCAGCACCTCGTCATAATCCGCACGGGCACGATCCGTCCTTCCCAACTTCAGATAGAGCGAAGCACGTCCCAGCAGCAGCGTAATATTTGCAGGCGAGAGAACCAGACCACGGTCGTAGTCCTCCAATGCAGCCTGCTCTCTCACCATCCGTTCACCGATAGCAGCCAACTGCCCGTATACCAGCGCATTTCCTGAAGCCCCTGGAGCTTCCTGCAACGCCTGGCGCAGTAGCACTTCAGCCTTTTTCAAGCTATCTGCCGCCATCGCCTCAAAACCCATACGGACCAGTTCGCCATATGTCACAGCAGCACCTCCCTCTTCTGCAGGGAGGGGTGTATCCGTTTGCTGGGCTGCCAGATGGAACGGCAGCAACAGGAACAAGCCTGCAAGAAAATATGCGGCGAATCGCTTTCTCATGCTTTCTTGATATAATCCACAATCCAAGCACCCACTTCGCGCGTGCCATATTTTGCTCCTCCTTCGACTTGAATCTCAGGCGTACGCACATGATTGTCGAGGCTGGCGCTGACGGCGTCGCGTATCAGGCTACCTTCCTCCTGCAGACCGAAGTATTCAAAGAGCATGGCAACAGAGAGAATCTGCGCCAGCGGGTTGGCGATGTTCTGCCCTTTGGCTTGCGGCCAGGAGCCATGTACAGGTTCAAAAACAGGAGTATGTTCACCAGTGCTGGCCGATGGCAGAAGACCCATCGAGCCGGTGATGCAGGAGCCTTCATCGGTAAGGATGTCGCCGAACGTATTTTCCGTCACCATGACATCAAAGAAGCGGGGCTCCTGAAGCATACGCATCGAGGCATTGTCCACGAACATGAAATCCGTCAGCACCTCAGGGTATTGAGGAGCCATCTCCTTCGCAATCTGACGCCACAGCCGACTGCTTGCCAGCACATTGGCTTTGTCCACTACCGTCAGGTGCTTCTTTCTCCGCATCGCATAGTCGTAACCCACACGCAGAATCCGCTCAATTTCGGGACGGCTGTAGAAATTGGTGTCATAGGCTTTGTCGTTGTCCTGGTACTTCTCTCCAAAGTACATGCCGCCCGTCAGTTCGCGAATGCAGATAAAGTCAGCGCCACGCACCAGCTCATCCTTCAGGGGTGACTTGTGGATCAGGCAATCGAAGGTCTCGACAGGGCGCACATTAGCATACAGCCCCAGCCGCTTTCTCATTGCGAGTAGTCCCTGTTCAGGACGCACCTTGGACGTAGGATCATTATCGTACTTGGGGTCGCCCACCGCAGAGAAGAGCACCGCATCGGCTCGCATACACGTCTGGAACGTCTCTTCAGGGAAGGGATCACCCACCTTGTCAATCGCATCTGCGCCACAAATGGCATATTCATAAGTGACCTGATGGCCGAAGCGTTCGCACACGGCACTCATCACCGCCACACCTTGTTCACTAATCTCTGGACCTATGCCATCACCGGCAAGGACTGCAATTTTTAATTCCATAATCTGTAATATTTTATGTTATGTGGTTTAACTTTCAACTTTAATCTTACCATCAACCACTACGATACCACGCTGATGTGGATTCGCAGGACGCCCGTTAAGGTCATAGGACCTGCCGCCAGACTTCTTTGGGCTCACAACCTGAGTGATTCCCACCCACTGATTGATGTTCTTCTGGTTGATAACTTCGAACTCCGCGGGTTTGTCCTTGTTGCAATAGACAAGGGAACCGGCGCGCTTACTGTCGAAATTGAAATACTTGCCGTCCATCTCGAAACCACGCAGATAAACGGTGGCATCTGCCACTTGCTCTGTCTGTATCCACTGGGCATGGTCGTCGAGGTCCTGCTTATCGGCTGCATTGACGTTCCAGCCGCTGAGGGTGATATATCGGGCTGGAGACTTGGTATTCAATCCCACGTAGGAAGTGAATTTCCCGATTTTAGAGAAGCGAAAAACGTAGCTGAGATCATCAAGGTTCTCGCTGTCCACAGCGCCCAGTCCGAAGTTATTGCTCTTTTCGATGTAATGCAGGAAGAGGCCACTGGCCTTGTGGCGTAAGTAGTAATAGGAAGTAGACGTGGTGGTGTAGGCTGCACTAAGAGCTTCCGGCTTTTCGGCTTCTGCCTCGGGAATGATGCCCAGCTCAGCACAGCTGGCATAGCCAGCGTTGTCGTGCGTCGAGAGCACAATGAAACGGAGGTAGCGTCCGATGGGACGGCTCTTCAGTTCTATCTGCTGTACCTCAGAGTTATTCTTGAGCTCCCCTGTAGCTACGGGCTCTCCCCACACATTGCTGGCAGAACTGACATACACTTCATATTTCTTCACACGTCCGTTGCCCATATCTTCACGTCCCTGATACACGAAGTGCGACACCTTGTAATAGATGCCCATATCGATCACAATTTCGTGGGGACAGGGCGTGGTGGGATTGTACTTTGTGTGCCAGATAGACGACGCGTTCTCATCAATGCAGTTCTTGGCTGCCTCATTGCCTCCCTGCTCTGAGCTGACGCTCTTCACAGTCCACTTGGCCTTGGAGACATAGATCGCAATCGTCTCTTCCTCTATCGGGCTGTCGATGAGTCCGTCGGCTGTAGCCCAAGCACGTATAGTGCCTCCCTTCGTCAGGTCGAAGGCCTTCTGGTAGACTTTCGTCTCGCCGCCGTCGATGGTATAATAGATGGTGGCTCCTGGGGTGCCGCAGCTGAGCGTAACCCTTCCCTTCTCGGCTTGAATCTTCACAGCTGCACAAACAGGAGAGAGCACCTGCGCACGCTCTGCCAGTTCCTTGTCGGTCTGTGCCTGAAGAATCGGTAGGAAGATGTAGGAGAAGTAAGTCTTTGTAGCACGTGTGCGGTATTTGTCAATGACATCAGGACCACAGGAGGCATTGCCTAAAGCGCGGTTATAGGCATCGAGGTTCAGCACCGTATTGTCGATGAACTTCACTTCGCAGGGGTGTTTCTTGCGGTTGTCGGACTTCGTGTAGTTGTCCTCGGGTCGCCAGTGCCCGCAGGAGGCTGCCATCTGCTCTGGAGCAACAACGAGCAGTCCCACTCCACTGTCATCCGTCAGCGCCATCCAGCGCACATCTTCCTTATTTCCTTGTTCCTGGGGCAGTACGTAGTTCGTCCATTCATCGCTGACGCGACTGTGGTGCACTCCTACGAGCGCAGCCTCCTTTCGGTCGCGATAGCTGTCCTGCGGTCCGCGTCCGAGCCAGGTCATGTTCTCAAAGTCCTTGGTCAGCTCTGTGCGAAGTCCCATACGAGGGAGCTCATCGCCCTTGGGGTTGGGATCGCAGGCGGCATTCAGCAGAATAGCTCCGTCTGCCAGCACGCGGAACGTCTGGTGCAGCACGAACTGGTTGCCTCCACTGGCGGCATACGTGTTGGTGACTTCTACGGTGACGCTGCTGCGGTCTTCAGCCTCTGTGACGTTGAGCTGACCGGCGGTCTTCTTCAGACTGCGGATTCCCATATTATCATAAGTACCTGTGCGCCCGCGCTCGTTATCCGTCGGCAGGCGGAATACGTTGAGCGTGAGGGGGGCTGCCAGCAGACTGCGGCCATTAACGGTATAGGCAGAGAGCTGTCCGCCTGAGAACACTGCAGAGAAGGTGGCGCCAGTAATCGTCACGCTGCTGCCGCTCTGTTCCACTTGCAGGGCATCAGCCTTTGCTGCCACGTAAGGCTTGCGATCAGTAGCCTGACGGATCTGTATCTCCTCGCGAGCAACCTCGAAGCCTGCATCAGCCCACTCCGTAGCGGCTTTCTGACAAGCGGTGAAACGAACGAAGTACTCTGCGGCAGGATTATTGGGCGCAGCAATGGCACGCTTGGCTTCAGGAAGCATGACCTCTGTGGTCTCGCCTGGAGCAAGGTTAATTTCATCAATGGTGCCGTGGGCGTATTCTATACCGTCCTCGAGGAGCGAATAATAGACGATGACATCGTTCAGGGGGCGCTGCTGCAGCTTGCTCTTCAGGGTGAAGGTGGCACTGGCGCTGTCCTTCAGGAAGAAGTCGATGGGTTGGTAGATCTTCTTCATATTGTAGCTCTTGGCCGTCGGAGTATTATCCGCCAGCACGACACCGTTGCAGCAGAAATCATTGTCGTTGGGGTTGTCGCCGAAGTCGCCGCCGTAGGCCCAGTACTCCCCTTTCGAGATATCAAGAATGGAACGGACGTCAACTTTGCTCTTGCGGCCCAGCGCCTCGAAGGTGAGTGTCTGGTTGTTGCTGCCGACCTTCAGTCCTTGGTCTTTCCAGTCCCATACGAATTCTCCGCAGAGTGCCGGATACTTCTCGTAGAGGTCATAGAACTCGCGCTGATTACCCATCGAATTGCCCATTGCGTGCGTGTTCTCGCACTGCACATGCGGACGAATTCCGCTCTTGCCGTTCTTGAAGTCATTCAGGCGGTCGCGACCCGTGCTTTCGATGAAGCCGAGGTTGCCGTACATCGTCGAAGTGATGCTGCTCCATGTGCTATTGCCCTCATAATGAGTCAGACGTGTGGGGTCGAGTTTTCCGATGCTATCCATCACAGCCTGGAAATTATTGCCGTTGCCGCTCTCGTTGCCGGCGCTCCAGATAATGATGGAGGCGTGGTTCCTCAGGGTCAGCACGTGGCGCACATTGCGCTCAACCATAGGCATTCTGAATGCAGCTTCGTGAGAGAGACCTGTATTACCGTGGCATTCCACATCTGCCTCTGCCAATACATAAATTCCCAGACGGTCTGCGAGGTCGTAGAGGTAGGGATTATTGGGATAGTGCGAGGTTCTGATACCGTTCACATTCAGACGTTTCATCTGAAAGAGATCGGTTTCAATTTCTTCTTTCGTCAGGGTGCGACCGCCATTTTCACTGAAGCTGTGACGATCGACTCCGTGGAAGATGACCGGATTGCCGTTGACGAGCAGTGCGCCGTCGTTGCGCACGCTGACTGTCCGCAGTCCCACCTTCAGACAGCGCACATCCGTTGCCTTGCCGTTTTCCTTCAGGGTGATCACGAGGTCATAGAGTTGCGGCAGCTCAGCACTCCAGGCAGTGATACCGGTGATGTCTGTCAGCTGCAGCTGCACATCGCCAGTTTTGGAGATATCCGTTGTCTGCTCGGCAAGCACCTTCGTGCCGTCCAGCAACTGTACTTCGAGCGTGCTGTTCTTAGGCTTCTCGCCGCTGATAGCCACCGTCAGTGCGGCCTCTGCCGAGGTGTTGTTACTCTTCAGCGCCGTAGTGCGGAAGAAGAAATCGCCGATGCGTGTCTTGGGAGCACTCCAGAGATAGACGTCGCGGGTGATACCCGTCAGTCGCCAGTAGTCCTGGCACTCGAGGAAGCTGCCGCTGCTGAAACGATATACGCGCACACTGACGTTATTCACTCCTGCGCGTACCTTATTAGTAATATTCCATTCGCTGGGGAGGTAGCTGTCTTCGGCGTAGCCCACGAACTCACCATTCACCCACACATAATATCCGTGGCCACAGCCGTTGAAGCGCAGGAACACATCGCGCCCGTCCCAGTCGGCGGGCAGTGTGAATTCGCGGCGGTAGCTGCCCACAGGGTTTTTCTTTGCGTCCCTGTAGGTGAACCACCCCGGTCGGTCGGCCATCACGCTCCAGGTGTTCTTGTCATAGGAGAAAGGATATACCACGTTGCAATACAACGGCTTATCCCACTGCTTGTTATGGCGCAGCCCATAGACCTGCCAGGCACTGGGCACCTCGATATCCTCCCAGCCTGCAGCATTGAAGTCATCCTGCATAAAGGTGGTGCTGGCCTGCTCAGGAGTTCCCACCCACTTGAATTTCCAGGTGCCATTGAGGCTGAGGAAGTAAGGCGATGCCTCGAGGGCGTTTGTCGGAGTGTAGGCCGCTGCTGCCTCCGTGGCCGAAGCCACAGGTATATCGAGGGTGTGAGCGCGAAGCCGGTTGAGATTGGTGACGCTGACGTCATCCCATTCTTTCATTGTTTGAGCAGTAGCCGCGAAGGCACTGGCAAGAGCCACTGTCAGGAGGAGGCTCCGTAGACCGAGATTTTTCATATCAATTGTATTATTTAAAAAGTTTCTGAGCGCAAAAGTAGTAAAAAGATGGGATATAAGCGCACGAAGACAAAAATATTTGCATTTTCGAGTGGTAATATGATGGAAATAACTTATCTTTGCAGCCGTTTTTAAAGTTTCTTTACAAGAATTCAAAGAATTCTCCACCATAATTGCATCCCCAAAATCATCCTATCACAAATATTCAAATCGTGAAATGCTGATTTCATAAAATCGTAAACTCAAGTTTTGCAAGTATGCCAACCAGCTGTAATGCAAAGCCCCAGCGGGGCGTGACAATGGTAGCCAGCCGTTTCAACGGCTGGTATAAAGCAGCTAGGAAAAAGCGT
>CACZAN010000014.1 GCA_902779165.1 uncultured Bacteroidales bacterium | reverse complement strand
GTCGATGACAGGACGAAGGGGGAAGGACGGCCTGACATCTTGGAGAAATACATACGCGAAAGTATTTCTGATACACGTTATCACTTTAAAAATGCTATAACCTTTATTATCAGAATAATAAGTCATTTATTAACGTGTAGATAGACAAATTAAAGTGAATAAATAGGGGTAGGTAACTATGAAATTGATGTGATAAAGTGAATATTTAGGTGCAATAAAGTGAAATTTTAGGTGCTAAAGTGTATAAAATAGGGCGAAAATAGCATGAAGAACTATCTCCCATCCGAATCTCATATCCCGAGAAGAGATCGGAAATATAATAAAATCCCCATCATGTTAATAAAACCCCCATCATTTTTAAGGAAAAATGCACGAAATATTCACTTTAAGGAGCGAAATATGGAAAAACATATATGGATTTCTACACGTTAAATTTCGGATATTCACTTTAGCAAAACAGGTTATCTATTGATATTCAATAGTTTCACAAAATTAAAGTGATAAAGTGTATTAGAAATACTTTCGCATATGAAAGTGTATGAACAAATAGCACCAGCGAGGCATGACAATGGTTCTTCGAAGAGTCGAAGCGAACAAAGGGCGAGCGAAACTTGAGTTTGATCATCTACTTACTTAGAGAAACGATAATGAACTCAAGTTTCGCAAATATGCTAAACTGCTGTAATACAAAGCCCCAGCGGGGCGTGACAATGGTAGCCAGCCGTTTCACGCGACATCAAATCCCTGTCGCGTACCTACGGCACGCTATCCGTTAACATCCTCATTACCAGCCATTGAAATGGCTGGCTACCATTGTCAGATGCCTATGGCATCACTTCCGAAACTTCGATAATGAACATAAAATGGCTTCTCTGATGATCCTTTATGTCAATTTTCTTCTTTAATGTTTGGCAGCAGATAGGTCACAATACCCAACAAAGGCAGAAAAGCCGTCAGCTGGAATACGTATTCAATGCTTGTAATATCAGCCAACCAACCAAAGATGGCAGAGCCAATACCTCCTAACCCAAAAGAAAGTCCGAAGAAAGCGCCGGCAATCATACCAACATTGCCTGGCAATAGTTCCGTTCCATAGACCAGAATAGCTGGCATGGCCGAGGAGCACGGATTGCCCAAGGGCAATCCTCTAAAGGCCCTCTTCGCCCATTCGGCCTTGAAAGTAAATCTGCTCGAAAATTGTCTCAAAGCTATCCAAAGCTAATTTATAGAACCCACCTTAACTGCATCCCGCATGATATCCTCATGGTCGAATGCCAGAGGTGGTAAAGCTGACAGGGGGAACCATTCCGCTTTGTCTGCATCATCCTGGCCCATGACAGCAAGGGGCGCATCTATACGAACCAGGTATGCAACGGTGACCGTTCGCCCTCGTGGATCACGGTCTACTTTAGAGTATGCTCCTATTTGCTGGAGGGTGGATACCACCAATCCCGTTTCCTCTTCTAACTCACGTATGGCGCATTGCTCGGTCGTCTCATCCATGTTCATGAAACCGCCAGGGAAAGCCCAACATCCCTTGAAAGGCTCATCGCCTCTCTGAATGAGCAGCACCTTCGGCTCTGCCTCCCTCGTTATCACCACACAGTCTGCAGTTATTGCCGGTCTTGGATATTTGTAGGTGAATGACATAGATAATCAGCTTATACGTTTATAGAATAGTTCAACGACCTCTTTCATTTCATCTGTGAGGTACGGCACAACGGCTTGCTTGATATCCTCTGGTATTCCCCAGATAGCTTCTGCTATGCTGCCAACAATTGCTCCAAGTGTATCAGCATCTGCTCCGAGGCTAACAGCTCTGCGTATGGCATCCTCAAAGTCAGTACTTTGTCCGATGATCCAAAGAGCAACAGGCACCGTTCCCTGACAGGTTTCGTCGAACTTGTTCTGAACGTCATCCAATTCCAAATCTATGTTGTAGCCTGAGAACTTCACACAATTGTCCAAAACAGCCTTGACATCCATTCCCTGACGTGCATTATAGATGGCCAGCGCCACTGTCTGTGCTCCCTTGATGCCTTCTGGATGGTTGTGAGTGATGGCTGCCGTCTTTGCCGCAAACTCCAGCGCCATCTCCCGGCTGTCTGCTAACCAAGCAGCGGGGCTGACTCTCATTGCAGCACCATTGCCATAGCTTTTGTATGGCGTCGGCTCATCGCTATGTACCCATCGGGCGAAGGAGCCACCATAGCCTCCCATTGGATAAGGATAGCGGCGGCACCATTCATGTACGCACTCGCTGAAATCTTTTTCATTCATTATAGCATCTGCCACAGCCACAGTGCAGATGGTGTCATCCGTGAAGTCACACTCCTTCGTGAACAGCTCAAAATGATATCTGTTCATTGGATTAAATTCGAACCGACTTCCAGCAATGTCGCCTATAATTGCTCCTAACATTTTATTCCTTGTTTGTTACGATTGAAATAATCTTCAAACTGCACCTTCATACAGGCCTTTTCCGCCTTAACGGAGTACAAAAATATTCATTTTTTATTTATAAATAAGGTTCGTGCGCGTGAAAAATCACTAAATCGGGGCAAAAAAGATGATTTTTGCCATAGAGTACCTGCCGAAACGCATTAGAACAGTATCTAAATGCCTCAATAACGCTCCTTACATCACTTCTTTAAGCGTGAATCAAAAAACTTTCGAGCATATAATTGCCGGATGAGAAAAGGATTATTCCGTCTCTTGCGGCAGAAAGATCCAGGATTGGTCGCGGCGCTGTATGCGGGCGAGGCCGAAGCGGATGAAGCGGGCGAGGAGGGTGATGGCGAGTGGACGGGGGAGGGATGAAGTTGAGGGCTGAAGGCTGAGGGCTGAAGGGTGAGGGCTAAGGGCAGCTTTCAGCAGGGGATTGAGGGGCAGTCCTTTGGGGTGCTGGGCGAGGGCGGTGAGGAGCAGGTGCTCGGCGGGGCTGTCGGCATAGGCTTCGCCCTGCAGACGGGCTTCCTGTCGCCAGATGGCGAGGTGCACGGGTGAGGCAACGATGTTCTCGTCGGCCACACGGATATAGGCGGTTTTCCGTCCGTCTTCGAGGGCGAAAACGGGACGTTGGGCGGAGGGGGATATGGTGCAGACGACGACGGTGCGGAGGCGTCCGCCGTGGGGTTCTGTGGGTACGTGCAGGGTCTCGAACTGGATGGTGGGTTCGGGGGTGCAGTATTTGCAGGCGGCGGCGTGCATCATGAAGATTTCTTCCTCTGAACGTACCCCGTGTATGGTGCCATCGTCGCGCACGCCAATGAGAAGCCGGCCGCCGTCGGTGTTGGCGAAGGCGGAGACTGAGCGTGCCAGCTTCACGGCGTCGGTGACTTTGTATTTGAAGTCCTGCTGCTGGTGCTCGCCCTGTGCGATAAGGTCCTCAATTTTCAAGGGGGTTAAGAATTTAAGGGTTTAAGGGTTTAAGGGGTCGACTTGGGGCCAATGGGGCTAATGGGGGCAATGGGGCAATGGGGCTAATGGGGCTGATGGGCAAAGCGCAGCCGTCAATTCTCAATTTTCAGTTCTCAATTACGCATACGCTTCCGCAGTACTCCTCGCCGACTTCGAAGTCGGTGAAATGGGCGTTGGTGGGTGGCGTGGGGAAGGGCCAGCGCAAGCCCTCGCCGGTGGCCTTGGCGAAGGCTTCTGCGCGACACCAGAGTTGTGCGAATAGTCGCTGCCTCGTTGTCTCGTCGGTGCAGGCTGCCAGTCGCGCACGGTCGTCATCATTGAACATCCGGCGCACCAGCTCCGGGCGGTAGCGCGTGATGTGCTGGATGTCGAGACCGAGTTGAATTGAAATCTTGAATTCTTGAAATCTTGAAAAATTGAGAGATTCTTCAAGCGTGCGCTCGACCTTGTCGCTTGGTACTTCAAGAAACTCGCAGGGCGCCGAGCGGAAAGATTGAGGTGTCTGATGAATAGGGCTTGGAGGTGTGTCCGTAGAGCCGCGGAATGGCTGCATCATGGCAGCTGCGACCATGCGGCCGGAGTGCGAGAGGTTGAAATTAACCACCGTTTCTGGCTTCCCGTGTTCCCCTTCCACATATTCCATGTCCTTTTCCCTCAGTCCCACTTCCTGCAGCAAGCGGTCGAATAGCAGGGCGACACCTACGGAGAGGGCGCGGTTGCGGAGGTTGCCGATGGCTGTGGCCTTAGCCTGTCGCTGGGGCGACAAGGTGGCTGTCTGCTGGGCCAGCAGTTCCTCGTCGGCCATCAGTTCTGACACGTCGGCCACCAGCAGATGCACGCGGCATGCCGCCTTACCTTCCTCTGCAGCCTCGCCGGCGGGCAGAATTCTGTCTAAAACGATGTGATATCCGTCTTTCATGGCGCAAAGATAACCTTTCTCTGCCGAGTAGCCAAGAAAAACATGCAAAACCTGTCCGGCGGACCTCTCTTTTCTCCTGTTTTCTCGGTTGCCAAAGAAAAATAGCCACCCATAAGGGTGGCTAAAAGGGTAGTGGGTGGTAGCGGGACTCGGGATTGAACCGAGGACCTCATGATTATGAATCATGCGCTCTAACCATCTGAGCTATCCCGCCATCGGGCATCGTTTTTGCGAATGCGGGTGCAAAGGTACGCAAAAGTTGAAAGATGGGAGCTGAAAAGTTGGAAGTTTTTTACCAAAACAACCCTGTTTTAAGATTTATTTGCATTTCTCATGCCTTTTTACCACAAAAAATCCCCGCACAATGGGTGCGGGGATGATTTTCTGAGGGATTGTGAGCCTTAGGGCAGGCTGATAGCGCCGGAGGGGCAAGCGTCTGCGCAGGTGCCGCACTCGGTGCACTCGTCGGGGTTGATGCTGTAGATGTCGCCTTCAGAGATAGCGCCAACGGGGCATTCGTCGATGCAGGTTCCGCAAGCTACACAATCTTCGCCAATTACGTAAGCCATAGTTTGTTTAGAGTTTAGAGTTATTAATGAATGTGTGATAACTGTATATTTCAGCGTTTCAACGCCGCGAAGGTACTTACTTTTGGTGATTCCTCAAAATTTTTTTTGATTTTTTTGCAGGTGCAGTACCTAATTTTAGGTAGAAAGTGTTGCTGGGTGGTTATTTTGCTTTCTTGCGGAGGTTCAGGCGTAGCGTTCCTACGTAGCGTCCGTTCTTTCCCATCTGGTTGTCAGGCACCAGTTGTCCGTTGCTGTTCTTCAGGACTTCGGGGGCGGTGAAATAGGTGTGGCTGTGGCCGCCCAGCACGAGGTCGATGTTGTGTGTGGCGGCGATGAACTCTTCGTCGCTGACGCCGCTGATGTTCCATCCGAGGTGCGAGAGGCAGATGACCAGGTCGCAGCGTTCCACGTTGCGCAGGTAGTCGGCCACGGGTTGCGCGGCTGCGATGGGGTCGGTGTACCGTACGCCCGTGCATGTCTTGGCGCTGACGAGTCCCTCGAGTTGAGGCGACACGCCGAGGATGCCGATCTTCGCGCCTGCGCGTTTTATAATAATGTACGGGCGCACGAGGCCCTCGACGGGTGTGCCGCTGAAATCGTAGTTACAGCAGACGATGGGGAACTGTGCGAGGCGGAAGATGCGTGCCATGTTCTCGAGGCCGAAGTCAAACTCGTGGTTGCCGATGGTGGCGGCATCGTAGTGCATGAGGTTCATGAGTCCCACTTCCACGTCGCCGTGGTAGAGGCTGTAGAAGGCGGATCCCTGCGAGAAGTCGCCGCAGTCCAGCAGCAACAGGTCGGGATCCTGCTGCCGCAGCTGTTGCATCAGGGCGGTGCGCCGCAGGGCTCCACCCTTGTTGGCGTGGGCGGTGTCGGGGATGAGATTGCTGAGAGGCTCGATACAGGAGTGGGTGTCGTTGGTGTGTACGATGAGGAGGGAGGTGGACTTGGCGCTGGTGGCAGCGGCATCGAAGAGGGTGATTTCTGTGTCAGCGGTGGCCGGTATGATGCTGGTGGCCTTGGCTGCAGGCTGCTGACCGGCACCTCCTTCCACGATGATGCGTCCCTCGATGGCGGAAGTAGCCTGCCGGCCTTGGGCTTCGAGCATTCGTAGCTGGGTCATCAGGGTCTCACTGATGAGTTCTGTGGTGACGCTTCGTTCGATGGAATTACGGAGGGCATAGAGGCGATCGTTGCCGTCGGCCAAGTAATCGAGGGTGGCGATGGAATAGATACTGTCGGGTGCTATGGGGTGTCCGCCGATGGTGGCGCTGCGCAGCTGCCCGTCGGGCGTGATGACCAGTCGTACTGCGGTGCTGAGTCCCTCGCCGCGGACGGCGGCGATGTTCTGCATCAGTTCCTGCACATCGGTCCCTCGCATTTGCAGGACGGTAAGTTTGTTGTCGAAGGGCGAAATGGCGAGGATGTCGCCCCTGCGGACAATGCCTTGGGGCATGGAAGCCCGCAGGCCTCCCATGTTGCATAGTCCGAAGTCCACCGTGTATCCGAGGCGGCGGGCGCCGTCGACGAGGGCGTCGGCCACCCAGTTGCTGAGCAGGCTCTCGGGTCTGTGGCCGGGCATGAACTGTGCGCTGTGTCCTACCAATGGCATCCTCAGGCTGTCAACTCCAGACAGGTAGGGGGCGATGAACTGCTGTGCAGCGGCCACTGGGTGGGTGTCGAGTGCCGCTGTGACCTCTATGCGGTGGGGAGTGATGCTCTGCAGCACGTAGTGCGAACTGCGGCAGCTGCTGAGTAGCAGCAGGAGGAGAAGAAATGTTGAAAAGTTGAAAGATTGAAAAATTGAACTATTCTTCGAAGTGTCGAAGCGATCAGAGGTCGGGCGGAAAGATTGAAAAGGGAAAAGTGGGTGGCGTTTCATATTATTATATGGTGGTAATGTACATTATTCGGGTGCAAAAGTAGGAAAAAAGGATGAGATAGCGGCAGGCGAAGTGCAAATAAATCTTAAATCGGGGCCGATTGCGCAAAATACTTTCCACTTTTCCACTTCTCGCTTTCAACTTTTCCGTACCTTTGCGCCCGCTTTCGGCGTGGGTCGCTGGCAGGATGCAGAGTTCCCTGTTAAGCCCGCGCTCGACGACAACAACAATTTAACCCATTTCAAGAACAATGGCAGATTTAATTAAAATTGCTGAAGAAGCATTTGCTACTGGCAAGTCGTTCCCCAAGTTCAAGGCTGGTGACACGGTGACCGTAGCTTACAAGATTGTCGAGGGAAACAAGGAGCGTATCCAGCTGTACCGCGGCGTGGTCATCAAGATCAGCGGCCATCAGGATCAGAAGCGCTTCACGGTTCGCAAGATGAGCGGCACCGTGGGCGTGGAGCGTATCTTCCCCATCTCGAGTCCGAACATTGACAGCATCACCGTCAACAAAGTCGGTAAGGTGCGTCGTGCAAAGCTCTATTATCTGCGTGGCCTCACGGGCAAGAAAGCTCGCATCGCCGAGAAGCGTGCCGCTGCTCCCGCAGAGTAAGAAAGCAAACTGCAAAAAAGGGTGTGCCCGTTGGGTACACCCTTCTTTTTTTGCGCACCGACCAATCTCATGGCCGGTGTGTTTTTGTGTATGACTCCAAAAGTCTTACGAAGTCACAGGAACTGCGCGAGGACGCGCCAGACGCAGATGATGTGGCAGATACTGCCGGCGAGGACGAAGAAGTGGAAGAGGGTGTGGATGTAGGGGCGATTATGCGAGAAGGCATAGACTACGGCTCCAGTGACATAGAACACTCCCTCGGCGATGAGCCAGTTGACGGCGATGAGGTCCACGCACTCCAGCAGGGGCTTGAAGGCGACGAGCACAGAGAGGCCCATGATGACGAAGCAGGCCGTTTCCACATAGCTGTGCTCCTTCAGCCCGCGGAAACTGATGATGGAGCCCGTGAGTGCGGCAGCCCACACAAAGATGAACAGGCCCCAGCCCCACCAGCCGGTATCGCGCATGGCGATCAGGGTTACGGGTGAGTAAGAACCGGCGATGTGCCAGTAGATGGCGGCGTGGTCCCAGCGGCGCAGCACCTCGCGGGCGTGCCACCGCTGCGGCAGGGCATGGTAGAGTGTGCTGGTGATGTAGCTGCCGAGCATCCCTATCAGATAGAGGATGACAGCTGCCGTGGCCCAGCCGTCGCGGGCCCTGGCGCACCACACCAGAAACAGTACGCCGACAACCACGCCCAAGATAATTCCTGCGGCGTGGCTGCCGACGTTCCATCGTTCTTCTTTCTTGGTATAGCGAATCATGGAATGAGTACCTTGCGGGTGGTGCCATCACTCATACGCAGCAAATTGATGCCTCGCTGTGGTTGAGTGATGCGGCGTCCGCTGAGGTCGTAGCGCTCGACGACAATAGCCTTAACATCAGGCTCCTGAACTCCCGTAGTCAGCCATTCCAGATTTGTTAGTGGCTCGACTAATATGCCGATGAGCGCAATGGTGTTCGTGAAGCCATTGCGGAGTTCTGATCTTCTTGCGGCAGAAGTGATGTTGAGCGTGTTGCCGTAGTCTCCGGCCACCGTGAAGTTTTCTGCAGCGAGTACTTTCTGTGGCTCGCCATTGTATTCGATGGTCGCATCCCCCCTCTTCGTACGTGCCAAAGAAGTCTTTCCGGCAGAATTCGTGGAACCGTCGTTATAGGTCATCTGGTAGTTAATCTTGTTGTTGCAGGGGTTTTCCTCGGTGGCCAGGGGATGACGGCTGGGGAATAGGATGTAGATGTTGTAAGGTATTCCTGCCAGCAAGTTGAGGGCATAGTCTATTGAGGAAGTTGTTTCACCATTATCAATCAGCCACACGGGATTGCCCGAAGAGTCGGGGGCGGCGGCGGTGATGGTGCCCCTCCTGTCAAGCAGATAGTACGTGCCAGCGAGGGTCGTATCGCTGTGGGCATACCAGTTGTAGTAATCGTTGACATCGAAGCGGTCGGTCAGGCGCACGGTGCCATCGATGCAGCGCAGTACTTCGCCCTGCCATTTGTTATAAACGTCAAAGCGGTTGGCCTCGTTGATATAGCGGTCGATGAAGTGAGCACGATAGACCGAGAGGTCTTCAGCTGTGCCTTCGTTCTTGAAATACTGTGGCATGGCTTCTTCCAGAACCGTGTTGAAGTCTTGTGTCCAGACGACAGCCTCGTTGCCCACCCGATAGCTTTGGGCTTCAGGGTATCTCGGCATCACTTCCTGCACATAGAGCTTGCTCGTCGGCAGGTCGATGGCATGGAGTGTCATGTGTTCTGCCATCCAGTAGTTCCTCTTGAAAAACGACTCATACTCTTCCATCATGTAGTCGAAGACGTTGAGTTGAAGCCCGTCTTCAGCAAAGCTACCGTTCAGAGGCAAGACTAATGGCGCACGGATGGTGAGTTCACGCAGGTTCATTCCACCCAGATACTCAAGCGAACCCGTCCAGGTGCATGGCACTTCCAGCTTCTGCAACTCGCTGAAGGATTCGTTCATCACCCCGTTCTCGCCCGTGGCAGGGTAGTTGATGGTGAGTTCCGTCAGCGAGGGAAGTACGGTGATGACTTCCTCGTCGGCGCCCACGATAGCCTTGCCTCCTCCTGAGACGTGGCAGTAGGGGTTGTTGGCTGGCAATGTCAGGCTCTGCAGGCTGTTGCAGCCGTTGAAAGCCCTGATGCCGATGGAACCGCTATACTGCGAGAGGTTGATGCCGGTGAGCTGGGAGCAGTTGGTAAAAGCGGATGCTCCGATATTGGTTGCTTCGCTCGAGAGGGGAATCTCGCGCAGGCGCTTGCAACCATAGAAAGCCTCGTCGCCGATGGAGGTGAGCGGCGTTTCCAACGGCAGTTCGAGTAGGCTCTGGCATCCAGAGAAGGTCTGGGAGCTTACGGCGGTGATACCCTGCAATTTATTGTCTCCTAATGTATAGAGGCCGCTGCAATAGCTATAGCAACCATCGGCGAGTTGCGTCAGTCCGGCAGGCAAGTCCAGATGCCCCAGCGACGAGCAGTTTGCGAAAGCCCTCTGGCCAATAGACGTGACGCCCGCAGGAATCTGAATATAGGTGGTCATAGAACAGCTGTCGAATGCTCCGCTGCCAATGGCAGTGATGGTCTTCGGCAGCCCGATGGCTGGTAGTCTTTTTCCGATGAAGGCACTATCGGCCACAGCGGTGACGGTGTAAGTAGTGCCCTCGTGACTCACGGTTTCCGGCACATTGGCAATAACGCCGTCAAGAGAGCATCCGGCTACAGCCAGACGATTGCCGTCGAGCACCTGATATGTGAAGTCGCCCTCGGTGAAGGTCGTCTGCGCCTCGGCGGCGGTCGTAGCCGCGAGCGCTATACAAGCGATGATAATATGCTTTTTCATAATCATAGATGTGCTTAGTAATTACCAAATATCTTCTGGAGTTTCGGGATTGTCGTAAACTTCCTTGGGACACCACTCAATGTAGTCGAAGAAGAATTGTTTGTTATCATTATCTAGTGCATTCTCGAAACGCAAGTAGAGCTGTTTCCCAGCTTCCACCTTGCCCTCCCAGAGGACACCGCGCAGACTCCTTTCATCGCGCCGCAAGGCTTCACTACTACCAGGTTGGGCAGAGTAGCTGTTGGAGCCCTTCATATATCCTCGTTCATGCAGGCGCACATCGACGGAGCGATTATACACGGGGTCGTCCGTATCGGCTTCCCACCCGATGCTTTTCTGATAGTTTCCATAGGAGGTGTTTAGCGTAGTGCCCGACTGCCGCATATCCACGGTGCGGACAAATGGCAGGTTTTCCGGGTCTGCGCCTAACGACATCTGCACGATGGTGCGGGAATTGGAAGCGCTCTGCATGGCGATGCGTAGTTCGTAGGTGCCGTCGGCAGGCACGGGTGGCAGCTTCAGTGTGATGTCAAACCGCCCTATGCCCATGAACTCATCGCCTTCGTAGTTCATCCAGTTGTTGTTCAGTCCGCTGAGGTAGTAGAAGCGGGATCCCTCACCAATATACAGGTTATCGAAGTAGGGGTATTCTCCGCTCGTGGGGAAGCCTTTGTCTCGAGGGTGGCCGTAATAGAATGAGGTCATGGGACGGCGCATATCGTTATTGGCCATTTCAGGCAGCAGCACTCCGACGTCGAAGCGCATGCGTTGGTTCTGCAGCTGGCGGCAGACGTTCTCCGTGCAGGCGAGCACCTGTGGTAGGGGATAGACGTATCCGTTGTGTGCAACTACGGGTTCTCCCACCCGGATACCCTCGTTCTCGTCCGCTGTAAGACTCTTGCCCCGTAGGGGCTGGAAGACACCGCTTTCGTGGTAATCGTTGATATTTTCACCATCAGGGCCAAATTGCCCGCGGCCGTTGCGCAGCACGGGGAAACGGTTGAGGCAGATGCCTTCGCTCTCAGCGCTCTCGAAAGCTTTCAGCAAGCGGGGGCGTCCCAGTGTGGTGTAGATTTCCTCCACAGCTATGGTAAAATGTTTGGAAGTCATCCAGTTATAGCCCAGCTCATTGTAGTGGATGACCAGCTTGTCCTTGGCCAGCTTCTGAGGCAGGATGTGGTAGGTGACGAATTGGTAGAGGGCGTTGTCTTCGCTGGAGTACTGGTCGTTGGTGTTGCCCTCGCTGATGCCCTGCTGTACGAGGTAGCTCTGTACGTCGGCGGGGGTGATGGCACTGGCAGCCTTGCCCAATAGCTGGCTCCAGAGGGCGTCGGTCTCAGCAAAGATGGTGAAGCCGTAGTAGCGGTGCTCGGGGATGGTGCCCGTTTGGGGGCCTTCCGTCTCAATGTTGCTGATATCACGAACTCTGCCTGACAGGTATGCCTCTTCGTATGCCTCATCGCGAATCAGACTGAGTCGTTCGGTGAGTCCGCAGGCCTCCACCAAGCGTGCGAAGACGCTGTAGTTCCCCTCGGTGCGCAGGGCGTTGACGACAGATGAGTCGTCGGTCTGTGCCTTGGCGGCCGGGGCGAGGACCAGCAGCCAGATGGCGATATGTAGGATTCTTGTTTTCATAGTCATATCTGTGTATCTATTTGATGAAGATATAGGTTATTCTGCTTTGTAGCTGAGCACGCCGTCGATCTGATGGATGACGCCCGTAGCATATTCGTTGAGGGTTATACCGTTCATGGTCGTCATCCCTGTAGGGCTCGCATCCTTATAGTTTCTGACACAGTGCATGTCGCGGACGAAGATGTTCTTGTGGGCGTCGAGGACGTTGCGGGTGTGTCCGAGCTCGTCGGTCACGCTGAGCTGTCCCTTACCGGAACTTTTGACCGTCAGCGTGGGGGTGCGCAGGGTCTTGGGCAGCACCAAGGCGGTGTTGTGAGTACGCTCAAAAGGCAGTTGGTCGGCAATCTCCACTCCGAACTGTACGTGGGCGCGGATGAAGTTCAGCACCGTTTCCACCTTCTGGCTGATGCGCAGCCGGTCATTCTCGGCTACCTCACCCCCTTCAGGCGTGCAGGCCGAGATGTCGGCTTCTATATCTTCCCAGGTGAAGAGTCGTCCAGCCGCAATCTCCTGTTCAATGGCCTCGTTCGTGGGCACGTAGAGGGTGAAGGGCATTCCGCTGACGTAGCTTAGGTTAAAGTCGTTGCCGCCTTGTTGGATGAATGGCCTAAGGTGATTTTGCATAATCTGTCGATCGGAACTCCTGAGGTTGGGGAACATGAAATCGATGAAATTAAAATCTGGCGTACAAAGTTCGAGGAATCGGCGGAAGGGGTTGGCCTCCGTCTCGTCGGCAGAGAGGACGGCGTAGGCCGACATCGGTGTGGCCTCCATCGGGGAGTCGATGCGGTAGATCCATCCTCCATCCACTGCGCGTTGGTCCTTGATGTTGCAGCGGTCCAAGGGAAGAGGCTTGAATCCTTCGGGGAATTCCACGGACTCGTCCAGCTGCATCTTGGTGATACCTCGTGCTTGGTTCCAGAGCTGGAAAGTGCCCTGCACGGCTTTCAGCTGTCCGCCTTCGACCACCGCCCGGACGATGCTTCCGTCCATCGCCTGGAAGTATTCGTTGCCACTGAGCAGACCTAACGTGCCGTCCTCAGGGCGATGGATAATAAGGTGAGATTGCAGCATAGTGCTCAGGCGGTTGGTAATATCATCCTCTGAGACCTGCTCCATACGCGCGTATGATGTGTTGAGTGTGCCGGTGAAGGGGTCGTATCTGTAAAGTGTATAGCCTATAGGAAAACTACCAGTTCTCTTGTAAGTCAAGTTGAGCATCCTCGGTTTCAGGCTCGCCAGACTGACAACATCCACCCACTGCGCCAGCGCCTCATCGTCGGGCACCAGCAGCGAGCAGTTCAACTGGCGGTGTTCGGGCACGTAGGCATAGAAGTTCATGTGCATCCTGTCTTGAGCCTCTATCGACCCGTTCCAGAAGGCCCAGTTGTAAATCTGTGCTTCCTCGGCCCACTTCTGCATATAGTGTGCCAGCCCCACTTGCTCGTTGAACCGAATGGCATCCATGGCGCTGAGAGGGATGCGGTAGCTCTTGCCGTCGGCCATCCGCAAAGTCAGCGTCGAAAGGTCGGCACTCAGGTGCCACTCGCCGGGGCGCACCACGCGGTAGTCTTTGCCCTGGATCTGCCACGTGAGGTAGGGGTAGTCTTCGTACTCCTCAGGCAGTTCGGGCGTCGCTGTGGAAACGGGAGCACCGAGGTAGCGGATGGACGACAACTGCGACATCGGGATGCTCCACACGGGAGTTCCAGCTGCGTCGCACATCACCAGGAACGTCTCGTTGTAATTGTTTTGCGGCGCATAGATGGTCATGTCGCCGCTCAGGGGCACGTTGAACGTATCGCCGTAAATGTCCGTCACTTCCATCGTGACGTCACTTTGCGCCATCGCCGTACCGACCATCAGGAAGGCCGCTGCTGCGGCGAGGCATCTTTTGAAGAAAACATGCATAAAATACTTCATACGCAATAGATTTTGGTTGTTTCATTTGGATTTCCTATGCAAATTTACAGATATTATCTAAAACATAGGCAAAAAATAGTAAAAAAAATTCAAAAACATAGGCAACAATTGGCAAAATTATTCTAAAACATAGGCAAAAGTATCAATTCCCTCACTTTATTTAGCCAGACTTGTCTAAGTATACGGCATATAATCTAATGCCGTATCATATTTAAACAGACTTATGTGAGCTTTTCGATATTACTATTCATTTCCTGTGTCTATTTGATTCCAGAATCAGCGAACGGCAGTCATATTGCTGCTTTTTATTCTTTTTTTCTCTTCTTTTATTTCTTTTTGCTATTTTTCCTTGGTCAATTCGCTACTTATTGCTACTTTTGCAGCGTAAAAGAAAGGATTGGAAAGACATGCGACAGGCTTTACACATATTATATATTATAGTAGGTGTGGTTCTGATGATAGGCTGCAGGGGCAAAGGTGCGGGCGGCAACCATGTGCCGCGGTCGAAAGACACGCTTTATACCCAGAAGGCTGCAATGTCCATTTATGGCTATCAACCGGCGAGGGCGTTGCGGATTCTCGATTCGGCAGTTATCGTTGGAAATCTCAGTGAGTTGCGCGCTGATATGCTCAGGGCAAGAATCTATAGCTCGACTTTGATGAGGCAAGAGCTCGACTCGCTGCTCGGCGGCCCGGAGGATGTCTGTTTGGATACGGCGCGCGCCATCGGCGAGCGCCTGCTCAGGCACGATTCCGTCGCAGCCGACCTGAATAAGCAGCAGGACGTACTGGAGGTGCTGGCCCGTACAGCCCGGTTGCAGCAGGATACGTTAGGATGGATAGAACTGTCGCGTAAGCTTGTGGATGTGTGTCGCCAACTGAGTCCTGAAGCAAAGGCCGATGCCCTGCGTTCGGAAGCGGAAATCGGAGCAGCACTCTGTTGTATGGGAGACTATGAGCAGGGACTGGCAAAACTCGACAGTGTCATAGATGTACTCCGCAGTTTCACCCCTGGCCTCTCGCCAGGCTTCCGTTTCAATGAGCTCGATGCCCTGATTATCGCTTTGAAGCGGAAGATAATGATTCTCAGCATGCTTGACCGTGATGCCGAGACGTTGCCCCTGGCCCGCAGTATCATCGAACATCTTAACGACTATGAACAGCATCCTGCGGCCTACCACGATGGTAGCCACCGTGAGCCGCGTGACTCCATCAGTAGGGGCGATTACATCCGCTTCTACCGCAGTCAGGCGCAGAACTTCACCACAGCAGCCTACACCGCATTGGGCGAGCACGGCAACATGATTTCGGCTTATGCCCAGATCGAGCGCAGCGTGCACGACGCCACGGCCCGCGAGCACATCGCCCGTTATCATGCCTTGCAGTTGCGTCTGGAGGCCGAGCAGCAGCAGGTGAATGCCGCCCGTGCCAACATGATAGCCGTCGGCATCGGCATCTTCGCCCTGCTGGTCATCGTTTTTGCCGTTCTGGTCATCTACCAGAACAGGGCTATCAGACATAAGAACCGCCTGCTGGCCCAGCAGATTACAGAGACGATGAACTATAAGAAACAGTATTGGGAGGAAAGACGGACGCATGCACCAAAGACCTCGGAGGCCGAGCCCGATCTCAACTCCCTCACCGACGAGCAGCTGTTCCAGTATCTCAACGATGTCATTATCAGCGAGCGGTTGTTCCTTGATCCCAAGTTCGAGCGTCAGACTATCATGGACCGCTTCCAGTTGTCGAAGGAACGTGTCGGTGCCGCATTCTCCAAGGGCAGCAAATATGTGAAACTGACCAGCTACATCCTTCAGCTGCGTCTGGATTGTGCCGCCCGCCGGCTTATCGAGCAGCCGGAAAAGAGTATTGTCGAGATTGCCGATGAATGCGGTTTCGGCAGTCACACTTACTTCAGCGACCGCTTCCGTCAGCACTTTGGCATGTCTCCTTCCGATTTCCGCCGGGAAGCATCGGAAAGGTAATGAGACAAAAGCCCCAAAGAACGACAACTCAGTTCTTTTAGGCTATAAATCTTATCTGAGAAGGCTATAGATTTTGTCTTTTCCCTTTAAATCTTATCTTAAAACCCTTTAAATTTTGTCTGTGCTGTTTCGGCACAGACATTTATTTTATAATAAATATGTAACTTTGCAACGCAATATCGTAATGAATGCATTAGTTTTGGTAGGGCTTTTTTATCGCCGTCAGGCGCCAGCCCGTAGAATATTGTTAGAAAGGAAAAATTGGTTAGCCGTGCTTTCGCTGCGATGAGTGACATGGGGAACAAGACCCCTCACGGCTTCGAACTGCTACAGAATCGTGGCAGTACCGCCCAACAAACTGATGGACTTATTTTTTATAATGTTGCGTCGCCGAGACCGTGAGGCAGTTAGGCGACGCTTTTTTCTGCGGTTATTATGGACGGGCGTCGTGTCATCAGGAATGATAATAGGCACTAAGTTTGAAAAAACTTGAAAAAGGGGGCGTGATATGCAGATTTCCTTGCACAAACAGGTGGGGATTGGTGAAAAAGCTGTATCTTTGCGGGCGAAAATGCGATAATAAGAACCCAAAGCATCCAAAAAACTAAACCAATAGATATCTATGAAAAGAACGGTATTACTACTTCTAATGCTTGCCCTGACTGTGGGCATCAACGCCGAACCCATTACTCGTGAACAGGCCCAGCAACGTGCAGAGCAGTTTCTGCAAAGCCGTAAGGGTGCCAAACGGCTGTCGCCCGTTAATAACCGTAGGCGGTTGTCTCCCCGCCATGGGACTCCGGCTAATGCCACCGAACTCTATTATGTCTTTGACCGCGGGGAGGACGAGGGATTCATTATCGCTTCTGGCGACGATCGCACGGAACCCGTGCTGGGCTACTGCGATCAGGGGCACTTCGACTACGAGGCGCTGCCAGAGGCCATGAAGGAGTGGCTGGAAGGCTATGCCGAGGAGCTGCAGTATCTGCAGCAGACACCTCAGGCGATGGCTGCCGCAGCACTTCCCACTCATCCGGCTGTGGCTACCCTGATGACGACGGTATGGAATCAGGGTGACCCCTTCAACCTCTATTGTCCGGACTTCTTCGGACATGGCCGTTCGGTCACCGGCTGTGTGGCTACGGCTATGGCGCAAGTGCTCTACTACAACCGCGCTAAGTCCACTAATGTCACACTGGCTGACATGCCTGGCTGGACAGGTCGCAAGAAAGATCCTGATACGGGCGAACAGCTGCAGAACGAAGGTGTGCCGGCTGGTGCCGAAATCGACTGGGCGAATATGATCGACAACTATAACGACGGCAAGGGGACTACGAAGCAGAAGCAGGCTGTGGCCTGGCTGATGCATTTGTGCGGCTCGGCTGTGAAGATGGACTATTCGAACAGCGGTTCGGGAGCTTACTCCAGCGACGTGCCGACAGGTTGCATCCAGTATTTCGGCTACCGCAACGACTGCCGGGCAATCTGGCGCAGCAGCTATTCGGCTACGGAATTCGATGCCATCATCTATGACCAGGTGGCCCACCGTCTGCCGGTTTATATGTCTGGCGGCGGCCACGCTTATGTCTGCGACGGCTACGACGGTAACCGCTACTACCACATCAACTGGGGTTGGGGTGGTGGAGGCCCCGACGGCTACTACTTGCTGGCGAAGCTGACTCCCGGCGAGGAAGGTATTGGCGGCAACGGTGGCTTCGGCTACAGCTCCGGTCTGGGAGCCGTCATTAATATGGAACCTGCGGAGTTCGGCGACAAAGCGGTGCTCTTTGCGAATGCTGCGGTCAAGAAACTCTGTGTGGCGAACTGGGATAAGAACGGCGATGAGGAGTTGAGCTTCGATGAGGCTGCTGCCGTGAAGGATATTGGCACGGTCTTCCAGGGCCAGAGTATCAAGACGTTCAATGAGCTGTGTAACTTCACGGGACTGACAAAGATTCCCGACGACGCCTTCTCGGGCTGCACTACGCTCACCAGCCTGATGCTGCCGGAGAATATCAAGGAGGTGGGAGCGCGCGCCTTTAGCAGTTGTCGCGCGCTGACCTCCGTGGAACTGCCTGAAGGTGTGGCGGCGCTGGGCGAAGAAGCTTTCATGGGGTGCCGCGCTATGAAGGCCTTCGGCATCAACGAAAAGATCACCGCCATCCAGGCCCGCACGTTCAAAGGTTGCTCCGCACTCGCTGCTATCACCCTCCATGCTGGCGTTCAGAGTCTGGGTGATGAAGCCTTTGCGGACTGCACGAAGCTGCTGAACTTCACCGTGGAGAGTACGACTCCCCAGAATATCCAGCTCGGTCAGAATGTCTTCAGCGGCATGAAGCTGGCCTCTGCCACCTTGAATGCGCTGCAGGGAACACGTGAGTTCTACGAGAATGCCGACCAGTGGAAGGAGTTCGGAAACATCCATCTCGCCCGCACCATAGGCGATGACAAATACATCGCGCTGACTCCCGGCCGGGAGGTGTATCTATGGAACGTGGGCAAGAAGAGCTACCTCTCGAAGGGCGAATACAACGATATACAGAATGTCCTGAGCGAGGAGCCCATGCGATTCATCATCTACGAGGGTGAGGGCGAGCGTCAGGGACTCTACTACATCTACAGCCCCGACGTTACCTCCACTTACAAATATACAGGCCGCAAGACGAACAACTCGAAGCTCGGTGAAAATGTGAAGTACACCGTGGTCAACGCCAACCTCAACGAAAACGCCTACTGGACGGTGAAGAAGGTGGCTGAAGGTGTTTATACCTTCCAGGTGCCCGAGGGCTACAGTGACTATGATGCCAACGCCTACTGGGGCATACAGTTCGACCACGAGAACCACTATCTGGAAGAGGGCAGCAGCACGATGGCGACCTATTTTGATGTACCCTACGAGGGTCATGAGGCAGACTGCCAGTGGATGTTTGTGGACTATCTGGAGACCTATGGTGTAGTCCCCGCCGCAGAGAAACTGGAAGAACTGTTGGCGAAGGCAAAGGCACAGAAGATTGATGCCTCCCTCGAGCAAAAGATTTACGATGACCTGAATTCCACGTATGATGACCTCATCCGTGCCCAAAGTACCCTGCGCAAGAAACTGGGTATCATCACCTGCAGCGAGGAGACGCTGATGGAGATCTGTCTTGAGAACTGGGATATCGACGGCGACGGAGAATTCAGTATGGCTGAGGCCGAGATGGTCACCAATATAGGTGAAAAGTTCAAGGGCCTGACGAAGGTGAAGGACTTCAGTATCATCAAGTACTTCGTCAATCTGACGACCATTCCCAGCACCGCTTTCATGGGATGCTCGGCAATGGAAACCATCGAGTTGCCTACTTCTCTGACAACGATTGACAAGCAAGCCTTCTCGGGCTGCAAAAAGCTGACTGAGATAACCCTGCCGGAATATGTCGTCACCATCAATGCCAACGCCTTTGAGACTTGTTCGTCATTGCGTACAGTCACGATGACTAATCCTGAACCGGAGAGTGTGTACGTAGACAACAAGGCCTTCACAGGCCTTCGGTTCAGCGCCTTAACCCTGCAAGTGCCTATCGGCACCTTGGAACGCTATGAGATCATGAACGTATGGAAGAGGTTCGGCACGATTGTTGAAGCTCGTACCCGCACTTATCCGAAGTACTCGCCCATCCAACTAAATACCGACGGCTATATATATAATATAGGTACGCGCAAGTACCTCTGCGGCGGCGAAGCATACGGCACGCAGGCCGTTGTGGGCAGTCAGCCTTATGTCTATCAGTTCCGCAGACAGAATTCGATGGGCGAGGGTGTGTACTATCTCTACAGCGATGATACCCCGAATACCAACCATATCCTCTTCCGCACTACAACGGATGGCAAAGTAGGGTCGGGCGTCAAGGCCTGCTTCGTCGACGGTCCCACCAGCCGTTTGAGCGATAAGAGCTCTTGGTGGCAGCTCACGGCCGTAGAAGGATTGGAGAATGTCTATACGTTCTCCACTCCGGCAACCATCATGGCGGATTACGTGGAAGGCGAAGTTCTTGGTATTCAGAATGATCATGCAACCGACGCCGAAGACGACATCACTTGGGGCACCTATTGGGATATCCCCTATGAAGGCAACGAGCGTAACTGCCAGTGGGCTTTCATTGCCCTCAGCGACGTGAAGGCCGCAGAACAACTCGACGAGGAGATTGCCGACCTGAAGCGGCTCATTAAGCTGGCTAATGCCCAGTCGATAGACACCCAGGCTGAGCAGGCCGTCTACGACAACATCACCGCTACTGCCGAACAGGTGGAAGCAACCGTGCGCGGCTTGCGTGACAAACTGCATCTCATCAACTTTGAAGATAAGGAAGCGAAGCGTCTGTGTGTGGTTAACTGGGACACCGATGATGACGGTGAACTGAGCTATGAAGAGGCTGCTGCAGTAACGGATATCGCGACTGTCTTCAAGGGCAACAGCTCGATGAGCAGCTTTGATGAACTGCAGTATTTCACGGGTCTCACGGAGATTCCTGCGGGAGCCTTCCGCGCAACGACCTTGGTCTCGATTTACCTCCCGAAGAATGTGAAGACGATTGCTGACGGCGCCTTTACCAGCTGCAAGGTGAAGTACATCGCTCTCCTGGCGGAAGACGCTCCTGTCAGCGCCAGCGCTCCCGGCTTGGCAAAGTCGGCAACCCTCTTTGTGCCGAAGACGATGCTTAGTGCCTACGAGACCCATGAGGTATGGAGCGCTTATGCCCAGACCGAGTACACTGGTGTGCCGACCGTGACTCCCAACCCTGGTGAACGCAACTATGGTTACTCCAATACCAAACTGACCTACTCCGTAACGGGAGCACCGATTAACGGAGAACCTGTCCTCAGATGTGAGGTCGAGTCGGCCTCGCCGGTGGGCGAATATCCTATTGCGATCGAGGCAGGAACCATTACGACGTCGAATGTGCAGCTGGTGGCTGGGACTTATACTGTTAAGCCTGCGCCGCTGACGGTAACCGCGAAATCCTACACCCGTGAAATAGGAGAGGTGAATCCGCAGTTCGAGTACGAAATCAAGGGCTTCCGCAATAAGGAGACTGCAGAGGTGCTGATCCAGCTGCCTGTCATTGAATGCGATGCCACCCCCGACAGTCCCTGGGGTGAATACGAGATCCGTGTGAGTGGTGGACAGGCGCAGAACTACGCCTTCGAATACGTCAACGGAACGCTCACCATCAACCCGCCCGTCGGAGTGAGGGACATCGCGGGAGGCAAGGTGGCTAATGGTAAGATCTATGATCTCAGCGGACGTGAAGTCGTGAATGGCAGAACGGGAAAGAAGAAATCCATCTACATCATCAACGGCCACCGCGTAGTCCGATAGTTTGCGTGGCGACAGCCTTGCAACAACAGAAAACATTTAGCCCAGGGCAATGACCCTGGGCTAAGTGTTTATAGAGGAGGGCTCAGAAGACCCCAATCATTCATTTGTGTGAACTTATGCTTCGTCCTTCTTGGCTTCCAGCGCCTCTGCGATTTTTGCCTCAATCTCCTCACACAGTTCGGGATTGTCGCGCAGCAGCTTCTTCACGACATCACGGCCTTGACCAATCTTAGAGTCGTTGTAGCTGAACCATGAGCCGGACTTCTTGATGATATCGTATTCCACGCCAAGATCCACAATCTCTCCGACCTTGGAAATGCCTTCGCCGAAGCTGATTTCGAATTCGGCCTTGCGGAAAGGAGGAGCGACCTTGTTCTTGACGACCTTAACACGTACTTGGTTGCCAATAGCCTCGTCGCCATCCTTGAGGGTCTGAATCTTGCGGATGTCCAGGCGTACGCTGGAATAGAACTTCAGGGCGTTGCCGCCAGTTGTGGTCTCGGGATTGCCAAACATCACACCGATTTTCTCGCGCAACTGGTTGATGAAGATGCAGCAGGTCTTGGTCTTGGAGATGGTGGCCGTCAGTTTGCGCAGGGCCTGACTCATCAGACGGGCTTGCAGACCGACCTTGTTATCACCCATGTCGCCGTCGATTTCGGCTTTAGGTGTGAGAGCTGCTACGGAGTCTATGACGACGAGATCCACGGCGCTGGAGCTAATGAGCTGGTCTACGATGGCCAGTGCCTGCTCTCCGTTGTCGGGCTGCGATATCCACAACTCTTCGAGGTTCACACCCAGTTTCTTGGCATAGGTGGGGTCGAAGGCGTGCTCCGCATCAATGAAGGCGGCGATGCCACCAGCTTTCTGCGTTTCTGCGATGGCGTGAATGGTCAGCGTGGTCTTACCAGACGATTCGGGACCATAGATCTCGATGATGCGTCCACGGGGATAACCGCCCACGCCCAGCGCGTGGTTCAGTCCGATACTCCCCGTGGGGATGACATCGATTTTGTCGGCGGGCTCGGCGCCCAGACGCATGATGCTTCCCTTTCCGAAATCTTTCTCAATCTTCTTTGTGGCCATTAATAAGGCCTCCAACCGCGCAGCTCTTTCGTCCTTGGTTTTTTCTTCTGTTTTTGCCATTAATGTTATCGTTTGTTTAGGGTTTATTCCTTTGTGGGACTTGAGGAATTATAATTCCAGGTCCACATCGTGCAGCTCGTGCCAGGGCAGTCCCTGCTTGTTCAGTTGTTCCATGAAGGGATCTGGGTCGAACTCTTCTACGTTATGAACTCCAGGTTTCACCCATTGGCCCGTGAGGAACATCATGGCACCAATCATGGCGGGCACGCCGGTCGTATAGCTGACACCCTGCATTCCTGTTTCCTCATATGCGGCTCGGTGAGAGCAGTTGTTGTAAACGTAGTAGGTGTGTTCCTTGCCGTCCTTGCCAATACCTCTGATGCGGCAGCCGATGGAAGTCTGGCCTTCGTAGTTCTCGCCCAGGTCTTGCGGATTGGGAAGTACTGCCTTGAGGAACTGGAGGGGCACGATTTTCACCTTCGCTGTTCCAGTGCCGTCGGCCAAGGGTGCCTCGTATTCGATTTCGTCGATACGGCTCATGCCGATATTCTGAATCACTTCGAGGTGCTTCAGGTACTGCTGACCAAAGGTCATCCAGAAGCGTGCTCGCTTAATCGTTGGGTAGTTGATGACCAGCGACTCGATTTCCTCGTGGTGTAGCAGGTAGCTGTCGCGTGGCCCAATCTCTGGATAAGTCAGGTCTTTGTGAATCTCCAGCGGTTCTGTCTCCACCCATTTGCCGTCTTCCCAATACAGTCCCTTCTGCGTAATCTCGCGGATGTTGATTTCGGGGTTGAAGTTGGTGGCGAAGGCCTTGTGGTGGTCGCCGGCGTTGCAGTCGACGATGTCCAGATACTGTATTTCCTGGAAGTGGTGCTTGGCGGCGTAGGCGGTATAGATAGAGGTCACGCCCGGGTCGAAGCCGCAGCCGAGTATCGCCGTGAGTCCAGCCTTCTCGAAGCGTTCGCGGTAGGCCCATTGCCAGGAGTATTCAAAGTGTGCCTCGTCCTTCGGCTCGTAGTTGGCTGTGTCGAGGTAGTTGCACCCCGTCTGCAGGCACGCTTCCATGATGGTGAGGTCCTGATAGGGTAGGGCGAGGTTCACGACGATGTCCGGCTTGTAGCTGTTAAGCAGTTCCACCAGCTCGGGCACATTGTCGGCATCCACGCGCGCGGTCCTTATTCCTTTATAGCCCGTGGCGGCTTCCACGTCGGCAGCCAGCTTGTCGCACTTCGCCTTGGTGCGCGAGGCAATCATGATTTCAGTAAACACGTTGGGGTTTTGAGCCACCTTATGTGCGGCTACCGTAGCAACTCCTCCGGCGCCAATAATCAATACTTTTCCCATATTATAAAGTCAATTAGGGACCGGTTAGTTCACCTTGAAGGGAGAGATGGGAGCATTGGATGCAGAAGCGTCCTCGGCCAATTTTATGGGACCGAAGTTCTTCTCGAAATTGGCCACGTTCTGCTCCAGCAGACGCATCAGGCGCTTGGCTTGAACCGGCGACATGATGACCCGGCTCTGTACGTTCGCGCGCGGCATCCCAGGGTGATGAAACACGAAGTCCATAATGAATTCCGTGGGAGTGAATCCCATGATTGCGAGATTAGAATAGAGTCCTTTCTCGACTTCCGGGGTCATGTTCACTTGAACCTGCCCCGGCTTCTGCTCGTTGTTATTTGCCATAAGCGGTTTTAGAGTCCGAGTTTCTGCTTGGCAGCTGCAGCAGCGTTATCAATAGCCTCGTTGGCCTTGTCCTTAGCCTGCTGTTGAGCGGCAGCAGCGGCCTCTTGTGCCTTTTGCTGTGCAGCGGCAGCAGCCTGCTCGGCAGCAGCTTTAGCGGCTTCGGGAGCAGCTTCAACGGCAGCCTGAGCGGCAGCGGCCTGCTCGGTAGCGGTGGCAGCTACGCCATTAGCGGCGTTGGTCACGGACTCGATAATTCCAGCGGGAACGCCTTCCACAGCACTTATGGTTTCGGTGATTGTGGTGGAGGCTCCGATGGCTTTCAGTTTCTCGGCATTCGTGTTGATGAAGTTGCTGATGGTCTCGATGTAGGTCTGAGCAGCAGCCTCGTCGCCCTGGGCGATGAACTCTGCTACCTTCTGGGCAATCTGGTCACTAATAGCCTTGATTTGATCTTGGTCTGCGTTTTGGATTTGTTCCTGAAGTAGGGCGATAACGGCTTGTGCCTGTTCTGCGGCGGGAGCGCTTTGTTCTACAGCGGCTTCGGCAGCGATGCTGTCGATTTCAGAGGTGGCACTTGTGGTCTTGCTTCCACAGGAAGCGAAGCTGATGGTTGCAGCAGCAACGATGAGGGTCAGAATCTTTCTCATTTTGCTTTTCTTTTTAATAAGGTTTATAAATAAAGTGAACTTTTCTGGAGAGGTAAATGGCCTGAAATGGCCAAATCCGCGACAAATGTAGCTTAAAAGTGCGAAAGCAGAGCAAGAATTATGCTAAAATGTGTGAAGTTCTCTTATTTTGCACTATCTTTGTGCCGTTTTTATGAGAAATAGGGTTAGAAATATCCTTTTTTGCGTCGGTTTGACGGCTGTCATAGTGATGCTGTTGACCTTCGATGTGAGTTGGTCTGCTTTGTGGGCCGACATTCTGCGGGCAGGCTACTGGTTGGTAGCTATTGTGGTGTTGTGGGTGGTGCTGTATGCTATGAATACAGTCACCTGGCGCATCATCCTCGGCGAGAGCGGCGAGGTGCCCATCGGCTTCTTGCGGCTGATGAAGATTACGGTCTCGGGCTTTGCCCTGAATTATGCCACGCCGGTGGGATTGCTGGGTGGTGAACCCTATAAAATCATGGAGTTGACACCTTATGTGGGTGTCCAACGGGCGACCTCGTCGGTGGTGTTGTTCGCTATGATGCATATCTTCTCGCATTTCTGGTATTGGTTGACGGCTGTTGTGCTGTGGCTGGTTCTGAAACCGCTGGGAGGAGGAATGGCATTGGTGTTGGTGGTGACAACGCTGTTTTGCTTAGCGGCCATCTACCTGTTCCTGCGCGGCTACCGCTACGGCCTCATGGTACGCCTGATACGTTGGATGACGAAGGTGCCGGGGCTGCGCGGTTGGTCCACGCGTTTTTCCGAACGTCACGACGAAGACCTGCATCGCATTGACGACCAGATAGCGCAGCTTCACAGCCAGAGCCGTGTGACCTTCTACGTCAGTCTGCTACTGGAGTATGTGGGTCGCATGCTGCAGTCGTTGGAAGTCATGTTCCTGCTGGTACTCATGGGCTCCTTGCTGAGCTGGTCGACCTACGCAGATAGCGTGCTTATCCTGGCTTTCACCAGTCTGTTGGCGAATCTGGTGTTCTTCATTCCCCTGCAGCTGGGCGGTCGCGAAGGTGGCTTCGCGCTGTCCACGGGTGTGCTGGGATTGTCGGGTGGCACAGGGCTATTCATAAGTATCATCATTCGTGTCCGTGAACTGTTTTTCACAGGATTGGGCGTGATGATGATTAAAGTGAAGAATGAAAAGATATAAAAGTTGAAAAATAAACATACTTTCTGGGATAATGTCCGCGCGACGATGAAGTCGGAGGATACGGAAGGGCGTTTCGAACTGTTGTTCACACGCACTCCTGGCTACCTGTGGGCCCAGTTCTTCCGTGTCCTACATGTTCACCCCATAGCCGTGACGCTTCTAAGTATCGTTCTTGGCGTTGCCTCGGCGTTCTTCTTCGTTCATACAGATCTGAAGAGTAACATCGTCGCTATCAGCTTGCTCGTGGTGGCCAACTGGTTGGATTGTGCCGACGGACAACTGGCCCGTATGACGGGTAAGAAGACGCTGATAGGTCGCATCCTCGATGGCTTTGCCGGTGATGTATGGTTCCAGTTCATCTACACGGCTCTGGCCATCCGCCTGACGCCCACCTGGGGCATCTGGGGTTGGCTGTTGGGAGCGTATGCAGGTTATTGGTGCCACGTGCATCAGGCGAATCTGGCAGACTACTACCGAAATCAACACCTCTATTTCCAACTGGGTGCCCAGCGCAGCGAACTGGATCGCAGCCGTCAGCTCAAACAGCGCTATGCAAGCTTACGCTGGCGCAGCAAAGATTGGTTCGAGAAACTATACCTCTTCTTCTATATCCGCTATACCATCCGACAGGAGAATATGACACCCCGTTGCCAGCAGATGCTGGATTTGCTGCAGGAGCACTACGGGCAGGACATTCCTGAGGACATCCGCCAAATGTTTGTGAACCGCAGCCGTCCGATGATGCCAGCCTGTCAGATGCTGACTTTTGACCTTCGGATCGGGGTGCTTTACCTCACGGCGCTGCTGAACTGCGTCTGGGCGTACTTCCTCTTTGAGGGTATCGTTTTGCAGATCGTCTTCTTCCGCCTGCGTCGCCGCCATGAGCGCTTGTGCGAAGATGTGATTGAAAGGTTGAAACATTGAAATATTGATAATTGGCCACATAAAGATATGCAAAGAAAGAATATAGCTCTCCTATTGGCAGGCGGCGATGGAATGCGCGCCGCACAGAGCGTACCCAAGCAGTATGTGCAGATCGAAGGTATTCCTATCATCGCCTACACCATGCGTGCCTTCGACCGTCACCCATTGATAGATGCCTTCTATGTTGTCTGTCGTGATGACTGGGCCGACCTCGTTCGTCGTACCGCTACAGAACTGGCTTTCGGTAAGTTTTGTGGCACCATCTCAGCTGGCGAGAGTTGTTTCGGTTCCATCCGAAATGGCGTTGAAGAACTGGCAGCACAATACCTGCGTCCGCTTCCTCCGAGTTCCGAGGATGTTCCCTCCACTCCGCTCTCAGAATCCTTTGATCCCATCGTGCTTGTCCACGACGGGGTGCGTCCGCTTGTGTCCTCAGCGATTATTGCCGATGCAATCACCGTCTGCCAGCGCCACGGGAATGCGATAGCAGCCCTACAGGGTGAGGAAGCATTCATGACGGGTGATGCCATCAAGTCCATGAGCATGATCCCTCGCGAGGAGCTTTGGGGAGCACAGACGCCCCACACCTTCCACCTATCCGCCCTTGTGGAGGTCTTCGACGAGGCCCAGCGCAAAGGCATCAAGGACTCTCAGTCGCTCTACACCCTCATGGCTGAGCTCAACCATTGGCCGTTGTATAAATCCAGGGGCGAGCGGGTGAACCTAAAGATTACTCATCCAGAAGACATCTGGCTCTTCAGTCGGCTTGTCAGCGTACTATAATAATGAAAAGAACTATGCGTTATTCATTCCGCTACCTCCTCTTGAGCATTCTGTTGCCGACGGTATCCACGCTTGTCGCTGCCCCCTCCGCGAATATGGATGATGCTCTCCCTGACTCTACGGAGCGTGACTTATTGCACCAGACCGAGGTGACCTTTGAACTCTCGGGAACCGCCTCGTCAGGTGACTACGCACCACTCTGGCTGACTTCCAACCGCTATGGTTTGGGAAGTACAGAGCCCACATCTATTTATGAACGCGCGCGCATAGAGCGTGACATCCAGCTGGATGCCAACCGTAAATGGCGTATCGGCTATGGGCTGGATGTTGCCATTGCGTTCCACCACACCCGCCATTTTGTGCTCGAACAGGCTTATGTCGAAGGCGCATGGAAGAAAATCCGGCTGACCCTGGGCGCCAAACAATTACCGCTTGAGACCCAGAACTCGGAACTCAGCTCGGGTGCGATGACCTATGGTATCAACGCGCGCCCCATACCTCAGATACGGTTGGACATCGACTGGTTCTCTTTCCCTGGAACCAAAGGCTGGTGGATGTGGAAACTGCATGGGAGCTATGGATGGAAGACCGACGGCTCCTGGCAGGAGGAGTGGGTGGCGCCCAAAGCACGCTACACGCGTCATACACTCTACCACGAGAAGGCCCTCCATTGGCAGTTCGGGCGTCCGGATATCTTCCCGCTGACCTATGAAATCGGGCTGAATATGGCTGCAGAATTCGGCGGCACCAGTTATGGCGTGGTGTCTGGTCGTGTCGAAGGATCTACTTTTCACCACAGTTCGAACCTGCGCGCTTATTGGAATGCCCTCGTCTGTCGAGGCAGCGATGCCACGGATGGCAGCGACCCCAATGTGGAAGGCAACCACCTCGGCAGCTGGATTATGCAGCTGAAATATCATGGCAGCAAATGGCAGGCCCGCGCTTACTGGGAACGTTTCTTCGAGGACCATTCGATGCTAACGGTACAGTATGGCATTCGTGATATGCTCATAGGTGCCGAAGTCACCCTGCCTCGCAACCCGGCCATCAGTAGTGTCGTTGTTGAATACCTGGGTTCTACAGACCAGACAGGTCCAATCCTCCATGACCCCGCTCCCAACTTGCCCGAGAAAATTGCCGGAAATGATGATTATTACAACAATATGAATTATGCCGGTTGGCAGAACTACGGTCTCACGTTGGGCAATCCCCTGCTGACCTCGCCGTTGTACAATACCGCTTTAGGTCAACCCAATCAACTCCGCTTCTTCAATAATCGTGTTCGCGCCCTACACTTCGGACTCGCAGGAGACCCCTCTGCTGAATGGCATTGGAGGGCGTTGTTGTCGCTGACGCGCAACTGGGGTACCTATTCCTGGCCCTTTACAGACATCAAAAAGCAGGCTTATGCCCTTGCTGAGGTGACCTATCGTCCCCGTTGGGCACAAGGCTGGACTGGCATCCTCGGAATCGCACTCGATCACGGGGATCTCATCGGAAACAGCGTGGGTGGACAGCTCACCATCAGTAGGGCTTTGAGGTTAAAGTGAATGGTACATTGAAATGTTGAAAAGTTCTTCAGACATGAAGCGTCGCAAGGCGCCGAGCGGAAAAGTTGAAAATAGTGATAACTGTGCATTATGAATGATGCCTTATATATAATGAATTGTGAATTATGAACTGTGCATTAAGAAATAAGACCCATTGCCTTCTTTTGGCAGCCTCTTTCCTGTTATCTCTCCTCTTTGTCTCCTGCGACAAGACTCCGATGAATGGCCTGCTCGACGGCATGTGGCACCTCACCCGCATCGAGACGCCCTTTGAACAGCGCGATGTCAAGGACAGCCTCATCTATATCTCTATCCAGCTTCAGTTGGTACAATGGAGCGACCGTCTGCATCAGAAGCATTACTTCTCGCATTTTGCTCATCGTGGCGACTCCCTCCTTTTCTTCGATATGACCCACAGCTCCAGGCATTCGGTGGATAATAATACCGACGCATGGATTACGAATGAAGAAATGTCGAAAGGGCTCTTCGACGTCTGGGGAATCCATACTCTCAACCCTGGTTTCCATATAAATACCCTCAACCACAGCGACCTTATCCTTCAGCGCGCCGATACCCTTCTTCGCCTGCGGAGGTTCTAAAAAGGACCTTTCCCTACGTTGACTCGACACACTTTTCCACACCTCTTTTCTGCACGTTGCCTCTTAAGCCTCTAACGTTCATTGTGTTAAATAGTTTTTTGAGAATCTGCATTTTTCCACACCTTTTTCATTGTCAGCTCAAAAAAAGGCCGTATCTTTGCCGCAGATTTCAGCACTATTATGCACAATACGTCGGGTACATCCTTTTTCTCTCTGTCGCTGATGACTTTTCTGGCCGCAGCACTCTTGCTGATGTCGTGTCGTCAGCAACCCACCGCCAGTGAGTCATTGTCACAGGCTGAACGCGTGGCCTGTGAGTATCCCGATAGTACCAAGGCCTATGCCGATCTGCTTCGCACAGCCGTCCGTAAGGCAGAACTCGAAGGCGATGCCGCTACGGCTTCGCGCGCCTGTTTACTCCTTGCCCGTCAGATTCAATGGACGGATGAGGTGACTGCTTTGCAGACAGCCCGACAGGCCCTGCAATACCTTGATATCGCTGAAGGTTCCGTTGCCGAACGCCTGCAGATTCAGCTGACGATAGCTGGCCTTTTGGAACAGACCGACAGCCTCGCGCAGGCGCAATCCTTATATTACTATTGTTTAGATAAGGCTCGTGAAATGCAGTCTGCTGACGAAGAACGCTCCGCTCTTGCAGGACTTGCCAATCTACTCTTGGCAGAGGGGCGCGAGGCGGAGGCGCTGGATATGGCGCGCCAAATGACTTTCAGTAGTGGTGATTCAGATAGTGAGGCCCGTTTCGTGCTGGCCCGTTGCTATTTGCAATGCGACTCGCTGAAGCAGGCACGCGCAATCTATCGACAGATAGACACCCACAGTAACACCAAGGCACGCTATGTAGCCCTGCGCCACCTCACAGAGATCGCTCTGTTGGAAGGCGACATCGAGACCGCTCCTGTTTATGTGGACTCCGCCTTTGCTGCCGCTGAGGATGTCTTCTTCGAAGCGATGCAACAGAAAGACGAGTACCACCGCGCCAACCTCGAGCAGGAGCGACAGGCAGAACGCATGGTCTACCGCCAGCGTCTGGCGCAATGGCTGTTGGCTGCAGTCGTCATCATCGCCTTGCTGGTCATCGCTTTCCTCGTCAGTATCCATCGTCATCGCCAAGCCATCCAGCAGCAACACCTATTGGCTGAAAAGCGTGAGCGCGAACAGGCTGAGGAGCGTCTGGGACAGCAGGAGAAGATGGTGGGAGTCCTACAGAATTTCATCATCGAGAAGAGCGAGATTCTCCAACGTCTGCATTCCGAAAGCGATAAGAAGATTGTGTTGAGCGAGAGCGACTGGCGCGAGATGGAGGAGACGCTGGACAGCATCACGGGCGGTTTCGTCAGCCGGCTGCGACAGCAGCATCCCGATTTCCGGGAAGAAGACATCCAACTCTGCATGATGACCCGTATGCACCTTACCAATCAGGCGATAGCGCAGATCTACCTCATCACGGTCTCGGCCGTGAAACATCGTAAGCTGAAACTGAAGAAAGACGGCTTTGGCATTCTCAATCCAGAGCAGCCGCTGGATGAGGTCATAGCCACCATTTAAGGATATTCTCCCTCCCCTGAAAAGAATATGAGACTCACGTTGATCATAGCAACACTACTCCTGTGTACATCTGAGCTTGGGGCCCAGAAGAGACCCGATGTGCAGATGTTCCAGCCGCGAGCCCTGCTGTCGGCCTACGATGCAGAAAAACTCGTGGCCGTGGAGTTTGGGGTAGTGGAGACGCGTGTCGTGATCCACCCTTTAGAGTGGGAGATTCCTGCGGCGACATATGCTTCAGACGAAGCCGACGGCCATCACGCGCTCCTTCGTATAGAACAGCAGGGTGAGGAGCTGGTGCTCGTCTTCGAGGCGTTGCCGCAGACCACCCGCCTGCTGGACATCGTCTTCGAGGGAACTTCCAGACGTTGGATGGGTATCCATAGTGGCGCGCGTGCCTTGCAACTTCCTACGCTGAATCCGCGCTTCGATGAGTCTGCCGTCGTCTCTGCCGACATGGAGGAGCTCCTTCGTGTCAACGCTCTCACCGACCTCCTCTCCTCAGACTCCGTGTATGCTGCCATCAGCCGCCAGTTGCCCGCCTTTCGCGATTATGTGGTGTGGAAATGGAAACTTAACGCCCATCAGGCGTTCCTGTTGAGGAAAGGACAAAAAAGGCCCTCCCCCGACCCCTTCCGTCAGGGAGGGGCGTCCTCCGGCTTGAAAGAGGGCGGCGCGCAGCCTCTCCCCTCCCTAAAGAGAGGAGTCGGAGATGGGTCTTCTTCTTCCCTTCGCACCCTTCCTCGCGCTCCCAAGCCCACTCGCAAGGAGCTCCGGCGCTTCTCAAAGATAGAGCAGAAGATGTTGCAAGAACGCCTCTCTCCATGATTCCCGTCTTTCCCATCATCTCTCATTCTTCCCAAGATACCATCAATAATTCCATAACTTCCCATTCCTCCCAACCGATAATACTTCGCCCTATGAAACGCTTATCCCTTCTTCTTCTTTTGGCCCTCATCTGCTTGGCAGGCAGTTTTGCCCAGGACACCACCTTCACCGCCCGTATCGTGGATGCAGATACGGAGGAGACGCTGCCGCTTGTTGGCATCTATATTTCCGAGGAGAACAACACCCTCACGAACTTCGACGGGGAATTCAGCATCCGCTGCGACTCTTCCGATGAGGTACGCATCACCTGCGTGGGCCGACAGTCCATCGTGCTGCAAGCCGGACAGTTGCCCTCAGTCATCAAGATGCAGTTGCTCTCATCCACGCTTTCTGAGGTCACCGTAACTGCGGTGGAAGGCATCCTGGTGCAGGTGGCTCGTAAGATGGAGAAGTCCTACGGCAAGCGACGCTACAAGCAGGCGCAGTATTTCTATCGCCAGACCTCGATATTCACCCAGAAGCAGGATATCGTGGAGGCGTTCATCACGGCCCTCTCGGCCAACAACCTGCGCAACATGCAGTTCCTCACGGGACGTCATGGACGATTGGATCAGGCTGCGTGGAACCGTTCTAATATCGATGACATGAACCTCCACCACCTGCTGGAGATAGGTCCTCTGACGAAGGATGCCATGTTCTGGCGTTCCCTGATAACGCCATTGCCCGATGGCGTCTATGACGGTTATGGACCCCACCTTCGGGGAAATGTCCTTGAGATGTCATCGGAGGAGGTGAGTGCCCTGTCCACAGGCGTAGGCTATCTCCAGCATTACTACGATATCACCATGGAGCAGGTGGACGGCGACGACCAGCACCTCTATCGCTTCACGTTCCGCCAGAAGGAACATGCCGTAACCGAACTGCCGATCATGACGGGGGTGCTCTATGTCGACCGCCTCACGCTCAGCGTCCTGGCCTTCGACGGGCAGGTAGAGAACCTGAAGCTGCGCTTCGGCAAGGGTGAGCTGCGTAGCGCTACCGTCATTCCGGCGACCTTTGATATCCACCTCGACTACCGCTACGACCATAAATATCCTGAAGTGGCCGACCTTTCTGCCAAGGCGCAGTTCGGTGATTTCCAGACGCGCACCCTTCTCTTTAATGTTGAAGGGCAGAAACACCTGACCCACAAGCAGAAGAAGAGAATCACCAGCGCCCGCGAGAATATGCTCAGCAGCATCTCTCAGGCCGGTTACGACAGCACTTTCTGGGCAAATAACGAGGTCGTGAAGCGTACGGCGGAAGAAGCGGCGATAGCTTCGGGAACCGTAGAACGCACCCAGGCCCGCCTCGACAGCATCGCTGCCGCACAAGCAGCCCTTCCTCCCCTGGAACGTCTGGCCGACCGCCTCGATCGTTTCGGGCAGTCGATACCGCAGGAGAAGGTCTTCATCCACATGGACAACACCTCCTATTTCCTCGGCGACACCATTTGGTTTGCCGCCTACACCCGCCGCACCAACGAAGACCGCCCCAGCCGCATCAGCCGCGTGCTCTACTGCGAGCTCTGGAACCACGACGGCTACCTCGTCGAGCGTAAGCTTGTGGAGATGCAGGACGGGCGTGGTCACGGATTCTTCGCCTTGCCCGACACCCTTTACTCCGGCTACTTCGAGCTGCGCGCCTACACCCGCTGGCAGCTCAATTGGGGTCAGACCGAGCATTACCACGTTTGGAGTACGGAATACTGGTTCTACAACAAGGCGATGGCCAAGGATTTCTTCCGCGACTACGAGAAGCTCTACTCCCGAGTCTTCCCCGTTTACGACAAACCCAAGGTCGATGGCGACTACTACCGCGATATGACATTCCGTCCCCTTCGCCGTTATTTCAAGGATGAACCGAAGGCCCCCGAGCTTCGCCTCTCGCTCTTCCCCGAGGGCGGAAACCTCGTGGCGGGAGTCCCCTGCCGTGTGGCTTTCGAAGCAGCCACCAGCGAAGGCGAGGTGCGCGAGGGCACCCTTCAGCTGTTGCATGGGAAGCAGATCCTCGCCACCGCTGTCACCGAGAACCGAGGCCGCGGCACCTTTGTCTTCACGCCCGAGGAAGGAGAGAAGTACAAAGCTGTGTTCACACCCTACGACCAGCCCCGCGACGCCAAGGAACCTGAGACTGTGGCGCAGGACATCAAGCCCGTGAAGGCCGAGGGAGTAGCCCTCCAAGTCCGTCGCGACAGCACCACCGGCGACTGGCTCTTCGACATCGCGGCCCAGGGCCAGGCCTCCCGTCAGCCCCTTGGCGTTACTGTTATGTGCGAGGGCCGTCTCGAATTCTTTAAAGAGATTAACGCAAGTAGCACCTCTGCCGCTCAAATTCAATTCACTCCCCTCCATCACAGAGAGGGGCAGGGAGGTGGGTCTGTCGGCGTCCATCAGGTTACCGTCTTCGACTCCATCGGCCATATCTATGCCGACCGCCTCTTCTTTGTCACCCGTCCCGACCTCTCGCAGCCCACGCTGATGGTCACGGGTGCGCGTGAACAGTATGAGCCGTTCCAGCCTATCGACTTCGATGTCACCTCCTCCCACCTCGTTCCCGACCAGACGGTGTCGCTTACCGTCCGCGATGCCGTACATGCCGACAACACCTTCGACAGCGGCACCATCCTCACCGAGATGCTGCTGGCCTCGGAGATCAAGGGCTTTGTGCCCCAGCCCGAATACTTCTTCGAGAGCGACGACGAGGAACATCGCCGGGCCCTCGACCTGCTGATGCTCACCCAGGGCTGGCGACGCTTCAACTGGCAGGATATGGCCGTCAAGGGTTCGTGGGAAATCACCCATCCCGCCGAACACACCCAGATGGTATCCGGAACCGTGAACCGCTATTGGAGCATGGACTATGAGCGCGACCAGATTCACGATGAGGTAGCTGCCGACCATGAGCGCTTCATGACCGAGCGCACCCCTACGTTGTCCGACGAGCAATCTGCACCCCTCTTCGATGCCGACGGTCGGCCCTCGGGAGTCACCAATACGGATCCGACCACTTACACGTTGGGCATGCCAGGCTTCAGCCGCCGCAACATGGCCTGGAACCTCAGCCCCATCTACGAGCGCCGTAGTCAGATAGGAGCCATCAGCGATACTCAGCACGGCATCTATTCCCTTCAGGGCAACGACTGGGAGAACACGGACTATAACGTCCTCAGTTTCAGCTCCAGTAACCGTTATCAGGAGCAGCAGCGTCGTCAGCGCCAGCTGGCAGCCCGCAGGTTTATCGAGATGGGTACCGTGAAGAAAGAGGTACGCGTGCATGCGGAGTTCGTCAACCCCTACGACGAGCGCGACTTCCTCGTGGGCGAGGCCGAGACCCGCCAGGGTCGCTTCCAGATCGACCTCCCGCGCTTCGAGGGGGAATGTGTGTTCTTCTTAGGTGCCAGCGACACCACCAAATGGCACAACAAATGGGACGGCCTCCGTCGGCGCAAGCCGCACGTCTGGGTGGCTGTGGACAACTTTACGGAATACGACGCCATGGCCCATCGCATCCCCGAGCCCCCAGAATACTACGTCCGCCTGAACTTCCCCTATCCCCGTTGGATCAAGCCCTACACCTATTACCAGGTACACAATGCCCCCCTGCGCGACACTACCTACCTCTCGCCGCGCCTGCTCACCGACGGCACCAACCTCCTCGAGCAGATTACCGTTCGCATGCGTCATGGAGGCCTGCGGCATGTGGACCTCAGCAAACCTGCCTATGTCATCGATGCCTACGACGCGCTGAACAACGGCCTGGATGCCGGCCTGATCATGCCCAGCCAGAGTGTCTATGCCTCCCTCGTCGGTGTCACCGGCAGCCTTATCAGCGATATGGGCATGCATCGCCACTATCCCACACGCATCTACTACGACGGCAAGCCCGAGAGCTATTGGTACGGACCGTTGGACAAGATACGCTTCACCATGCTGACGAACATCGACAAGATCTATATCTATACCGACTACTCCGCACGTCGTGAGGGCGACAAGCGCTATGAGCAGTCCAACCAGCCCGAGGTCATCCTGGATATCCGCCGGTTCCCCGACCAGCGACAGCGCGTCACCTACCGCGACCGCCGCTATATCCTCCACGGCTTCGCCTATCAGGAAGACTTCTATCATCCCGACTACCAGCGCAATCCCCCTGCCGAGGGACAGAAGGACTACCGTCGCACCCTCTACTGGAATCCCGAGCTGAAGCTCGATGCCTCCGGCCGCGCCCACGTGCGTCTCTTCAACAACAGCCAGCGCACCACCATTGCCATCGATGCCGCCGGCCAGACCTCCGGCGGAGACCTTCTCTATTCCCGCTGATACTGTTAAACATGTTTAAAGTTTTGGACAAATCGCTTGCCGTATAGAGTTTTGTCCTTATCTTTGCGGTTCAAAGTTTTCGATTCTATGACAGAACAGTATTATCAGACGCTGAAATCCGCCGAGACTGAGGACTGGCTCGACTTTCATGTAATCCGTCCCTTCTGCTTCCAGCTGGCTCGTCTTTTCGCTCATTTCGATATACATCCGAACTCCGTCACCATTGCCTCGATGTTCATTGGGGCGGGTAGCGCGTGGTTCTTTGCCCAGGGCAGTTTCTACTACGATGGTGCCTTGGGGCTGTTGTACAACTTCATAGGCATCTTCCTGCTGATGTGGGCCGATTTCTTCGACTGCACCGACGGGCAGCTGGCCCGTCTGACGGGCAAGAAGAGCCATGTAGGTCGCATCCTCGACGGGCTGGCAGGCTTCACGTGGTTCATCCCCATCTACCATGCTCTGGTGTGGCGCTTCTATCTGCACCACGAGCTGGAATTCTCCTGGCTGGGCATCCCCGACACGCTGCAGAATGCCCTCATCGTCACCTTGGTGGTGTATGCCATAGCCATCGTCTCCGGCTTCCAGGGCATGGGAGCCCAGCAGCGACTTGCAGACTATTATATCCAGGTGCATCTCTTCTTCCTGAAGGGCGAGAAGGGCAGCGAGCTCGACAACTCCGCCCGCCAGCGCGAGATCTACGAGCAGTTGCCGGCAGACACGCCCGCCTACGAGCGTTCGTTCCAGAAATCATACATCGGCTATACCTTGAAGCAGGAGAAGGCCACGCCGCAGTTCCAGCGGCTGATGGCCACCTTGCGCGAGAAGTATGGCGGCGTGGATCAGATGCCGGAGGCGGCGCGCCGGCAGTTCCACGACAACTCCCTGGCGCTGATGAAGTGGAATGGCCTGCTGACCTTCAACTTCCGTTCCTTCTGGTTCTTCGTGTTCTGTCTGCTCGATGTGCCCGTGCTGACTTTCGTGTTCGAGATCGTCGCCATGGGCCTGCTCACGGAATACGTCCGGCGCCGCCACGAGAACTTCTCCCGTCAGATTGCCGACACCCTTTAATGCTGTAACCCCATGAAGTGGACGAAGCAAAAACTGAATAACCTGTTCTTCTTCCTCGGCTTAGCTGCCGTGGTGGTGATGCTGTTCACCTTCGATGTCAGCTTCGTCGAGCTGTGGCAGTATATCTGCCATGCGGGCTACTGGCTGATTCCCATCGTGGGCGTATGGATCATCATCTATGCCATCAACGCCCTCTCGTGGCGCGCCATCATCTGCAGCAAGAGCGAAGAGGGCAGGCATATCAGCTTCTGGCGCATCTACCGCCTGACCATCACCGGCTATGCCCTGAACTACGCTACGCCCGTGGGAGGTCTGGGCGGCGAGCCCTACCGCATCATGGAGCTGTCGAAGGACATCGGCAATCAGCGTGCCACCTCGTCGGTCATCCTCTATGCGATGATGCATTTCTTCGCCCATTTCTGGTACTGGTTCTCCAGCATCTTCATCTACCTGGCGCTGGCCGCTGTCGGCGACCTGCCCATCAACCGCACTATCGCCATCCTGCTGGGCATCGTCATCGCCTTCTGCCTCGTCGCCTTTTACCTCTTCTCAAAAGGCTACCGCAATGGGCTGGCCGCCAATGTCATCCGCTGGATAGGCCACATCCCCGGCCTGAAGGGCTGGAGCAGCCGCTTCCAGGAGAAACACGCCGAGGCCCTGCATAATATCGACGAGCAGATTGCCGCCCTCCATGCCGAGGACAAACGGGCGTTCTACTACAGCCTGCTGCTGGAATACCTCTCGCGCGTCATCCAGAGCAGCGAGGTGATGTTCATGCTGCTGCTCTTCGGCATCGACTGCGGCGGAGGCTTCTCGGGGCTGTTGCTCACGTTCCTCCACGGTTTCCTCATCGTCTCGTTCACGACGCTCTTTGCCAACCTCATCGGATTCCTGCCCATGCAGTTGGGGGTGCAGGAAGGCGGCTTCGTGCTCTCCATCGCGGCTCTCGGCCTGTCGGCAGCCTTCGGCATCTTCGTGAGCATCATCTGCCGTGTGCGCGAGATTTTCTGGATCCTGATAGGACTCCTGCTGATGAAATTAGACAAGAATTAACAACGCAAGAATTAACAACATAATAGATAGAACTATGAATTTTCTCGACAGAAACGAATTCAACTTCGAGCCGAGCCAGAAGGTGGTCGATGCCATAAAGAACTTCGACCCGAAAACGCTCTGCTTCTACACCCGTATCTACGATGAGGGCAAGAAAAGTGTCATCTCCGTCCGCGTAAGCGAAATCTACGGCGTGCCCGAAGAACAGGTGCTGCTGACCTATGGCGGCGAGGACATGCTGAAGAATGCCATCCACTACTTCCTGATGCTGGGCGACAACAAGAAGATCCTCATCCCCGAGTTCTCCTGGTGGTACTACAACCGCGTGGCCAGCGAGTGCGGAGGCACCTTCGAGATGTATCCCCTCCACGAGCAGGCAGACACCTTCGCCTACGACATCGACGAGGTCATTGCCTACACCAACCGCGTGCATCCGCGCATGCTGCTGCTGGCGTCGCCCAACAACCCCACGGGCAACGGCCTGACGCCCGACGAAATAGGACGCATCATGGAGCATATCCCCGAGGACACGATGGTGCTCATCGACGAGGCCTACGCCAGCTTCATCTCCACCGATACCGCCTACATCGCTCCGCTGGTGGAGAAATACAGCAACCTGATCATCTCGCGCACCCTCTCGAAGTTCTACGGGCTGCCCGGCCTGCGCTGTGGCTTCGGATTCATCGGCAAGGGCCACGACCAGTTCCTCAGCTACGTCAACAAATACCTCGGCTACAACCGCTTCTCCGAGGCTGTGGCCCTGGCAGCTCTCGACAGCGACGAGCACTACCGTCAGGTGGCCGACGATATGGAATGGGGGCGCCAGCTCTATAAGAAAGAACTCGGCCAGCTGCCGGGCTTCAAGGTCTACAAGTCCGTCGCCAACTTCATCCTCATCAAGTACCCCATAGAAATCAAGGATGCCCTCATGGCTGCCCTGAAGGTTCAGGACTACAAGATCAAGTTCATGACCGACAAGGGCCTCGAATCCTGCCTCCGCATCACCTTGGGGCGCAAGGAACAGACCCAGACCGTGGTAGATACAATACTGAAAGTGTATAGAGATAGAAGTTAAAGAAGTTAAGCCGCTGCGCGGCAGGAGTTAAGTCGCTGCGCGACAGAAGTTAAGTGACCTCTGGTCACAGAAGAATACAGTTCCAAAACTTCAATAAATTCCATTAACTTCCGCCGCATAGCGGCATAACTTCCCCCAAAAAGCAATACAATGATTGGAGTCATTTTGGCTGCGGGAATGGCAAAACGTCTGCGCCCGCTCACAGATACCCAGCCTAAGTGCCTGCTCACGGTAGGAGGGCGCACCCTGTTGGAGCGTACCGTCGAGGCCATGCGTCAGGCAGGCATCAGCGAGTTCGTGGTGGTCACCGGCTATCGCGCCGACATGATCCGCGATTTCCTCACCTCCCATTATTCCGCTCTCCACTTCCATTTCCTTCATAACGCCGACTACGAGCACAACAACAACATCTATTCCCTCTGGATGGCAGGCGAGGTCGTGCGAGGCAAGGAGTTCCTGCTCATGGACAGCGACATCTTCTGCGATCCCGCCGTCGTTGCCCGCATCGCCCAGGAGCCTGAATCCGCCCTGGCCGTCAACTGCCACAAGTGCGGCGAGGAGGAAATCAAGGTCATCGTCGATGCCGACCTCCACATCACCGAGATCAACAAGACCTGCCGGCCCGAGGATGCCCTCGGGGAGTCTGTGGGCATCGAGAAGATGAGTGCCGCCTACAGCCAGGCCCTCTACCGCGAACTCGACCAGATGATACTCCGCGAGAACCTCATCGACGTCTTCTACGAGCGCGCCTTCGAGCGTCTGATACCCCAGGGCCACACCTTCCGCGTGGTGGATACCACCCACTACTACTCCTACGAAATCGACACCCCCGAGGACTACGAGCACGTCAGGAATCAGACCATCCTGCCGTAGACACCGTCCCGCCCCCGCCGAAAGCCTGATGGTGTGTTCCGGAGGAGGCGGTGAGTCCCTGAACCAAAAGCAACCCGTCCGGATGTTGAAAGAACTATTCCTTGTCTGCCTCGGCAGCTTCTTCGGAGGCGGAGCCCGCTACCTCGTGGGCAAGGCCCTGCTGTCGTGGGTGGGAACCCCGTTCCCCTGGGGGACGATGGCCGTCAATGTCCTGGGCTGTTTCCTCATAGGGCTGCTCTCGGGGCTGTCGCTGGGCGGGCAGATTTCCCCGACCGCCAAGCTCCTCTTGGTCACCGGCTTCTGTGGCGGCTTCACCACCTTCTCCACTTTTATGAACGAGAACCTCCTCCTGGGCCGCGATGGCTCACCCCTCTCCGCCGTCCTCTACACCCTTGCCAGCCTTGCTTTGGGCCTCGTCGCCGTCGTCGCCGGCTATCAGATCGTGAAATGAGTCTCTGCTCTGATAACATGTTCGAGAAGGCTCTTCGCTTACCGTCATTCTGCCTTGCCAATCTGTTAAAAATGGTTTCCTCTTGCGAATAATAATGTGATTTTTCAGGAGAACTGAATTATTCTCGCTTTTTATTTGTACTTTTGTGGCCAAAATTGTGCATATCATATATCATATGTTAACGATAAGTAAAGCAACCGCATATAATTGGAAGAAGCTAAGTAGTGATGCCAAAGAAAAATTGACGAAAAGGGCGAATAAAACTAGATCCCTCAAGCATGTAAAAGCTGTCAATTATGTAGATGATGAAAAAGCCAATGAGCTACTTGATATTATCTCTAAGATGCCATGTTCAATAGAGAGTATCATGTACTCTCTTATTATTTCGTTATTTACTCATAGGCGGCTTATCCACCAACCTCATGTCAAGAAATTCCTGAACAAGTATCAGGGGCTAGATTACATAGAGATTCCTGTGCCTGATGGGCTTTGGGATTCAAAAGAGGATATCTTGGGATTCATATATCAATCGTGGATAACAGAAGGTGAACGAAATGTTACTGGACAGTACTACACAAACAAGAAAGTGGTGGAATACATGCTTGACTACAAAGAGCTGTCCGAGAATGAAACATTTTTAGATCCATGTTGTGGTAGTGGTGCTTTCCTGCTAGGCGTTTCAACAAATAATCCGAATAATCTCTATGGCTTTGATATCAATCCCATTGCTGTGATGATAGCTTCGGCTAACTTGCTTGCCAAGTATTCGGATGTTGTTTTCACTCCTCATGTGTATTGTATAGACTTTCTCAAGAAGGACCTATTCGAAAATGACCTGCAAGATATTCCTCTCAGATTTGATAATATATACACAAATCCTCCATGGGGTAGTGACAAGGCTGGTAGATATACGACAAGTTATCCTTTGGTAAAATCGAAAGAAAGAGCTTCAATGGTTCTGATAGAAGCTTTGAGCCGTCTGAAAGAGACAGGTACTCTTTATTTCCTTCTTCCAACATCTTTGTTGAAAATAAAGGCTCATAGCGATATACGAAGTTACATCTTATCTTCTGCAACCATTCGTCAAATAGACCTGTACAATAAACGATTTGATGGGGTCTTCACAGATTTCTTTAGCATTAAATTGACTTCTGGTCGTACCGAAAGCCAAACTTATCGTGTAACAAATGGCGAAACCCAAACAGACATTCAATTATCTGATGAAGATTGCCGTTATGGTAATATCGTTATCGAGGCGATGAATACGTTGGATGAATCCATCATAAAAAAAATGGAGCTATCACGTCATGATGATTTAACACATAGTCTATGGGCACTAGGAATCGTTACCGGGGACAATAAGAAAAAAGTAAAAAAAGAAATAGGACCTGGACTAGAACCTGTATATTCTGGTAAGCATGTAAAGCCATTCTCCCTTGAAGAAGAATCTGCATACATCCTATTTGCACCAGAGACTTTCCAACAATGTGCTAAGATTGAATATTTCCGTGCTCCAGAGAAATTGATTTACAGGTTTATTGCAAAATACCCCATTGTGGCATACGATGACAAACAATGCCTTTGCCTAAATAGTGCTAATATCCTTATTCCCGATTTAGACGGCATCACTGTAAAAAGTGTTGCAGCACTATTAAACTCGACACTATATCATTATTACTATTCCATGAAGTTTCCCGACATTAAGGTTTTGAAGGGTAATCTTCAGGCGTTGCCTTTCCCTAAATTAACTACCGAACAAGATCGAGAACTTAGTGATTTGGTGACAACTTTCCAATCGGCAGATTATTCGGAAGAACATCAACGGCGTCTTGATAGTGCCGTATATTCAATTTTTGGTATCACGCCAACAGAGCAGATCTACATTTACTCTAAATTGTAATTCGGATTATGGAAAAACTTAAAGAAAGAATAGAAGAATTAAAGAAGAAACTTTCACAAGCTGCACAACAACTTGTGGAAGAAAGACATTTGGATTCGTGCTCAAAATACCCATTCAATCGTTATACCAACATTTTCTCCGTTCTTCTGAAAAAAGGTGACCTTTCATATGAAGAATATGTGAGTATTAGAGACGAGTATTTTAAGAGAAATCCTAATCTGGATTTATTTGAGATGGCACCTCGAACTTTTGGCCAGACATGGGGAGAAGATTGGTTGAAGAAAAAAAAAGAAGGAATACTCACAGATCCACCCCAAAAAGATGGATACACTAGTCTGTTTGATTTATGGCTGCCAACAGAAAATAATGAAGGTATTAAAATTGAGGTAAAATCGTCACATGTTGCAGACAAAGACCCAGATCGCATTTTAATAGAAAAAGCCTTAAAAAAGCCGCAGGGTACAGAAGAAGAAATATCCAACGCAATTAAAAAGCTAAGCTTTGAAATGAATTTTCAGCAGCTTAAACCTTCATGCTGTGATGTGTTTATCTGGATTGCAGTTTGGCTTGACGATATAGATATATGGGTTATACCTTCTTCAAAAATTGTCATGAGACCTAAAAATGCTCCTCGTAGGAAACCTAAAGATAGCATTGTTTTACCTGATGGGAAATTGTATATGGGTACGCAACATCAAGGAGGGAAAGGTGGAAAAGTTCCTGAAGGTCAAATTTTTGTAACCAACAATCATTATAAAGATCTACAGCAATATAGAGCTTCAATAGAAACATTGATTGAAAAAATAAAAGAAGCAAAATAATATGGAAACTTTAATTAAAGAACTTGAATCATACAAAAAGAATCTTTCCACCGAAGAAAGAGTACAGTTAAGTGATTCCGTATTAGACAAACTGTATACTGTATACCCATTTAATAAATTTGAGTACACCATCTCTCATCTCATTGCAAAAGAAATCATTACATTAGATGAGTATTTGGAAATACGGGCAGAGTATTTACAGCGTAACAAATACTTACATCTGTTTGAACTGGCACCACGTACATTTGGTGAAACATGGGGGCAACAACATTTAATGGAACACGTTCCTGAGTTCAAGATACCGACAAAGTCATTAGACCCCACTTATTCTGGCGAATACGACTTGCTATTAGGTGACATTCATGTTGAAGTAAAAGCTTCGCGAGCTGTTAAAAAGATAGGTGGTGACACGTTGGCAAATAAAGCACTGGCCAGCAACAGCAAATCTAAATTCGATATGAATTATCAGCAGCTCAAACCCGGTTGTTGCGATGTTTTCGTATGGATAGCAGTTTGGCGCGATAAGATTGATTATTGGGTTATGTCAAGCAAAGATGTTCAGGATAACCCGCTGCTCAGTAATCAGCATCGGGCTTCACAGCTCTCGGAGTCTGGAGCGGTCGTGGAGGGACAAATCCATATTAACAATGGGAATTATACTGAATTTGAGAAATATCGTGTTCAAGTCCGCGACATCTATAGCAAAGTGATAGAAATCGGAAAGAGGAAGCAATGATCTTACCCTATTATAACAATAACGAAAATTTTATCCTTTATCAAGGCGATGTAAATTGTGTCTTAGCTGAAATGAAGGATAAGGTAGATGTTATCTTTGCTGATCCTCCGTATTTTCTCTCAAGTCAAAAACAGATTTTGCAAAATGGGCGAATAAAAGTCTGTGATAAAGGTGAGTGGGATAGAGTTGCATCAGTAGAGAATATCAATACGTTTAATCGGAATTGGTTATCAAAGTGTAGAGATATCCTCAAAGATAGTGGTACAATATGGGTGTGTGGGACGTATCACAATATTTATTCTGTAGAACAATGTTTGATAGAGTTGGGATTCCAGGTTTTGAACATTGTTGTTTGGCAAAAATCAGACCCTCCACCTACTCCCTATGGTGGTAGATTCAATTTCTCTGCTGAATATATTGTATGGGCGAGAAAAGAACCGAAAGCAATCCATTGCTTTCATTATGAAGAGTTGAAACAAATGAACGGCGGTAAAGAAATGCCAGACGTTTGGCGATTCCCTTCTTCTGGAGCTTGGGAAAGGACATGTGGGAAACATCCAACTCAGAAACCTCTCAGGTTGTTATACCGAGTGTTGCAAGCTTGTACGGAACGCGGATATGTTGTCCTCGATCCTTTTGCCGGTAGTTGTACCACTGGTATTGCAGCAAACTTACTGGGACGGCGATTCATAGGCATTGACCAATCGAAAGAGTATCTTGACTATGGAGTCCGCAGGCGACAGGAAATTAGTGATCCTGTAGCGGCTGAAAAGATATTGAAGAAGATGTCTGAGAATCCAGAAGAAGTGATGGTGATGGTGAACCATGCCCGCCCAGAGCTTTATCGGAAGATGATAGAGACTGGCATCTGCTATCTGCGTGCTGGCGATTCGAAGGGTTCTTTGCTTGTCACTCCTGGCTTTGAACGGTTGCAATATGTACTCCTTCATACGGGTGGCGATGATGCACAGCTTTTTAAGTTGAAAAATAAGGGCCATTTTCAAATATGGACACGCGAAACACTACAACAATATGGCTTTGAACCGCGCAATGCAGTTTATTATGTGGTGCTTCATTTTGACGCATCAAAAACAATACCTATGAAGCATATCCCCAACCTCAAAGAGGATAAGAATACATTTAGAGCGAAAATCAGGCCTTTGAGTGATTTTATGGGAATTAAATAGATTATCCATGGCTCAATTTGCATTACTGCGACCGCAAATTTTCCATCATCAGGTGGAAACATCTGGAATAGGAACTTGTACCAAATAATACAGGCTCAGAACCTGTTTATCATTATCATCTTGAATACCGATGAATAATAAAGAGATAGAAGATTTTGAAGCGACGCTGGCGCTGATACGGGCATCAGGCGTGAACGCGATGGTATGCAATACGCCTGTTGGCGTGAGCCTGAGTAGTGTGAAGTGTGGTATACCTTCGGATCTGGGCGATGAGTCGATTGACGACTATCTGCTGATACCTAAGGCGTTGGCCGGCCATCATCCGGAGATGTTTGTGCCGGTGTCTGGCGACTCGATGATCGAGGCGAACTATGAGGACGGCGACCTGTTGAGGATTCGTTTCGGCGACGTGGGCGGCGATGGCGACGATGTGCTGGCGATGATAGACGGAACTTGTACAGTGAAAACATTGTTTACGGACGAATATGGTCAGAAATGGCTAGTGCCTCGTAACAGCAAGTATGATGCTATTTTGCTGAATGAGCAGATGGACTTCCGGATTATCGGACGTGTGGTGGGTGTCGAGAAGTCTTCGGCGAAAGCCTCGTCGCGTGAGCTACTGCAGTCGATTCGCCGTACTCGCAACAAAATGAATGCCGTGAAGAAACTGAGCGCTGAGGCTGTTGACCAATGTATCATCAAGATTGGGCCGCAGGTGAAACATGCCCGCCAGTGGTATGCCGTACAACGCAAGATGGTGGATCATAAGGTGGCCGAAGAGGGTGACTTGGTTTCGTTTTGCGCCCGCGTTGCCCGCCTGCTGCCCCAGCACGAGCACCAACCCGTGGCAAAGGAGCTGTCGCGCATGGCGGTTCAGAGTTTCTCTAAGCCTGTCTCGATGTGGGATATCAATAATGCTCCCGTCAGGGGTGTCCGCTTCTTCGACTACCTGCAGATTGCTCTGAATATGGACAGGCTGCTCTCTGGCGAAGGCGTATGATGCGACAAAAACTCTACCCAAAACTCTCCCAAACTCTACCCAAAATAGGCCAAAATCGCCAAAAACTCCCACCAAGGGGGTAAAAAAGGGCAGAACTCCCACCAAACTCCCACCAAACTCCCACCGAGCAACGGATTGTTTCCGTTGCTCTTTTTTTTGCCGTACCTTTGCAGCACCAAACGACGAGGAAAAAGGTCAAGCGAAGGACCGTAGGCCAGTCTCACTTCTTGGTCGTGCGGAGGGCACCCTCATGTGAGACTGAGGGCATTCCCGGAAAGAACTTTGGTTATGAAAACTATAACCGACACGACCAATCCTACAATAATAAATAAGGAACAGGGTTGGAACCGTAACACAGATCTCTGTGTAGATGTGAAAACTTTTTTACGCAACGACCGCATCGCGAAGATGGGAAAGGATTACCAGGGTGTGCTCACGCGCGATCAGGCCTACCACTACACGTTCGTCGAGGCGCTGCCAGCAACCAGGAAGCGTAATCCGCAGGTCTTCGATGGCAAGTTCATCACCATTACCCGTAGGGACGACGGCTCGCTGCGCCCGAACTTCAAGAATTTGGAGATTGGCAGGGATTTCAGCATCGACAGCTTTGCCATCGGGGTGTGCAACGAACTGCGCGCGGCGCTCACAGGCCTCATAGAGAAGTAAGGGCTCATGCCAGTCTCAAATCTCAGTCTCAGTTAGGATAAATGTCACAATTCACATTGGAATCTGCTTTTATATGCTATATAACTTATTAATAATTAGACATATAGATGTATAAAAGAGAGTGCTGAGATGCCTTATTTACTAACTGAGATTTGAGACTGAGACTGCGACAGAGCAAAAAGCATGTATTCATTAATGATTTAATTTTCTAAGAAGCAATGAATTATAACATTTTTAGCAACACAGCTCCGGCTATGCCCCGACCTTCAAAAGGTACGGAATTTTGCAAACTTCTTCTCTCTCAGGCCTCCAAAGATATGCGCGAACCGCTTGTTCCTATGGCAATTCCTGCCCTGGCAGCCCACTTAACGGGTGTGGAGTTCATGTATTCAGACAATCAATACTATGAACTTTGCGGTCAGATGGGTCATTTAATTGGGGCTTCAGGTATCGGAAAAGCCCAATTGACTCATCTTATCGAGGCTATTCAGCGTTCATTTCGAGACCACGATGAGATGGAATATTATAAACTCGTCGAGTGGCAACGTCAGATGAAGACTAAGGGCGCGAACAAGGAGAAGCCCGAACGTCCAGAGGTCAGCTTCTGGTTCCCGCCTGCCGACCTGACCAACCCTGCGTTCATTCAGAATGCGATGGCGCTGGAGAAACAGGGCGGACGCACCCAGTACTTGAACCTGCCCGAAGTGGAGATGGCCGACAAGATGTGTGGCGGCCACAAGCAGGTGAGCCAAACCGTCCGTAACATCTACGACCGCCATCGTGCGGGGGCCTTGCGTGCCACGGCCGACGGTGTGACGGGCAATCCCTTGCTCCGAGTCAATATCACGTTCAGTTCGACGCCTGATGCCGCGCGCTCGTTCTATAAGAAGGACCTCACGAATGGTTTCTTCGGACGTATCCCGTTTGTCTATAAGGCACGCGGCGAGCGCAAGGGACGCATCCCGCGCCAGGGTGCTTACGATGAAGAGTTCCTTAGCAAGCTCGACGAATACATCGTGCGCTTAGACAACTGCAAGGGGCGCTTCGTAGTGAAACCGCTGAACAAGGTTGCAGACCAGTTGGCCGAGGAGATGGCGCGTCTGGCCGACCTGGCAGACGACGACACGCTCTTTGAACTCTCGCATCGCAGCATCTTCGCCGCATGGAAGAAGGGTGCCACACTATGGATACTGAACGACCAGACGTGGACGCGCAGTATTGGTGACTACGTCGTATGGTTCTGCTATTATGATCTCTGGTCGAAAGTCAAGGTCTTTGGCGATATGTTCCATGGCGGCGATATTCAGACGGATGAAGCGCAGAAGAGCGGCCCTAAGAATATGCTCGACGGCCTGAAAGGAAAGACTTTCAGCGAACAACAACTCGAGGCTTTGCGGCTGAGTATCGGCAAGAGCAAGGAAGGTACAGCCCATCAGCTCAATGTCTGGAAGAATCGCGGATTCATCACCTACGACCCGCAAACCGCGCTCTACACCAAGACGGAAAAGTATCTTAAAGGATAAAAAAACCAGCCCCGGTCTGGCCCGTCCTCAGCAGAGGAGTTCTGCTTCGATCGCTCGGGGCAGATTGACATTCAGTCAATCCGCTGATTCTCTCGCTACCGTGAGGAAGGGGAGGGGCTGGCACAAAGTTCGTAAAATTGTAAAATCGTAAAATTGTCCAATCAAATGGTGGATAAGTTTGAACTTCAACGGCTCCGCGACCTTCCCATTGAGGGGGTCGCAGAGCGACTTGGACTCCAAGTCAGCAGGCACAAGTGCCTCTGTCCATTCCACGACGATCATCATGCGAGCCTTTCGTTTAAGGTGAGCAAGAATACATTCCGCTGCTTTGTGTGCGGAGAATCCGGCGGGCCTATCGACCTGGTGATGAAGTATCTGAATAAGGATTTCCTCGATGCTTGTCGCTGGCTGGCTGATGAGAATTGCGTGATTCTGACCGAGTATAAGCCAAAGGAAAAGAAGCACGAGGTAAAGCCCTTCGATGCCCAGCGTTATGCCCGATACTTCGAGCATCCCTGGCTGTCGCCCGATGCCTGCAAGTTCCTCTTCGAGAAGCGCCAGCTGCACCCAGCCGTAGTCAGGTATTGCCGACTGAACTCCTTCCGTGATTGGTTGCAGATACCCTATTATAATCAGCAAGGAGAACTCATTGGCATCCAGCGCCGCTACATGGGGAACGACCCAGAGCAACCCCGTTTCCGCTTCCCGCAAGGCTCTGAGTGCAGCGTCTATAACCTGCCCGTACTGAACCTGCTGAAGCCCGGCGAGACGCTCTTCATTACCGAAGGCTGCTCGGATTGCTGGGCAATGCTCTCGGCAGGCCATAAGGCCATCGCCATCCCGTCGGCAACGCTACTGAAAAGGAAGGATGCAGAACTGCTTGAAACCTTGAACCTGAAACTTGGAACCAAATTCGCCATGTACCCCGACAACGATGCCCCCGGCGAACGCCTCTTCCTCCAGTTGCAAAAGGTTCTGCCCTCGCTGGTGCATCATCATCTGCCACCGGGCTGCAAGGACTTTAGCGAACTTTACTTAAAGGAGATAGCACAATGAAAGCAATGTATAAATCCGAACTGGCACGGCTGGCTGGCGTGAGCGCCAACACGTTTCGCAGGTATCTGAACTCGCGCAGAGAAGTACTTGCCGCGATGGGCGTTTCGCCACGCTCGCAAACGCTGCCGCCAAGAGCTGTCAGATATGTTGTCGAAGACTATTGTATAGATTTACCAGATGAAATGCAATAATTTTTCTTCAAGCACGACGATGTCCACCAAAGACCACCAGCGCCCTCCCCCGATGTCGTACCTTTGCATCGGCAAAAGGGAAAAACCGAGGCCGCGAGCGCGCAGCTGCCAAGGAACGGAGAAAAACCGACACCGCCACCACCGAACAACCAACCGTAGTCCCTGCGACGACAAACCGTAGTCCCTGCGACGACCAACTACTACTTCCACGCCCGAGAGACTACTACTTCCTCGCCCGAGAGACTACTACTTCCTCGCCCGAGAGGCGATAGTCCGATTTTCGAAGCTGTTTCCCCCGAAGCCACTAATTAACACTACTATTAACCCTTAGAAAAATCCCGCTAGCGCCACAAGCGCACTACCCACAACAAAGGTAGGACGGGTCATTAAGAAAACTATGCTGGATTATTCTGTAGCACTACTTGCTAACCCCGCCCACGAGGGCGACCCCAAGAAGGCATACGCCTTCCTGCAGAGCCGAGGAACGCTGAGCATCAGCGAGATTGCTGACCACATGGTCAAGCACGGCTGCAACTACGACCGCGCCGACATCGTGGCCATCGTCACCAAGCTCGTCGGATGCATCAAGGAACTCATGGAGGACAGCTACCGCATCTCGCTCGGAGACCTCGGACAGCTCTACCTCTCCTGCAAGAGCACCGGAGCCGCCAGTCTCAAGGCCTTCACCGAGGACAACATCCAGGAGATCAACGTGAACTTCGTGCCCTCCAAGCAGTTCGAGAACCTCCGCTCCGATGTCTCCATGCACAAGGTCCCCAGCCGCGCCGCACAGGCTGCCGCACTCGAAGCGCAGCTCGAAGGCCTCACCACCGCCGACTGGACGCCCAAGGACGGCGGAGAAGGCGAAGAGGAAGAGCCCGAACCCTAATTCCTCATCTGAACCGAGTTGAGGGCAAGCGCCCTCACTCGGATTCAGATTAACACATTAACAATCAACGATTGGCTGTGAAAACAATTACGAAGATACAGACAGCTGTGGCCGTGACCTCTTTCCTCGCCGCCATAGGCTTCGGAATAGCAGGATTCGTGGTGCCCCCATCGGGCGAGATCCATGACTCCGTGTTGTACCTCATAGCGCAGTTCCTCCTCCTTACGGCATCAATCTTCGGGGTGGGCGCCATGTTCACTCACCACAAGACCGTAGAACCCCAAACCCCTTCTCCCCCTTAAACTCTAAACTCCAAACTCCAAACTTTAAACTTTAAACTCTAAACTTTAAACTCAAAACTCCCCTCCCCTTATGCGAAGCATTTCTGAAATCATCGTCCATTGCTCTGCCACGCCTGAAGGGCAGGACTTCACCACCCGGGACATCACCCGCTGGCACCAGGCAAGGAAGTATCGAACGATAGGCTATCACTATGTCATCTATCGCGACGGAAGCATCCACGAGGGACGTCCGCTCGAAGCGGTAGGAGCCCATTGCGCAGGCCACAACAGCGCCTCCATCGGCATCTGCTATATCGGAGGATGTGCCGCCGACGGCAAGACACCCAAGGACACACGAACACCCGAGCAGAAACGGGCACTACGGGCTTTGATCAAAGAGCTGAAAGCACGGTTCCCGAAGGCTACCATACACGGACATCGCGAGTTCGCTGCCAAGGCATGCCCCTGCTTCGATGCATTCAACGAGTACAGGAATCTGGCAATAGCCGCACTCGTCGCACTCGCACTGGCCTCGTGCCACACCTCGAAGAGCATATCAGAAGAAAAAACCGGCAACGAGGAACTCACGTCCGTATCGCACACCGCCACTACGGCTTCAGACAAATTCCTGCACAACATCGTCATACAGATCGACAGCATCGTGGCCACGCAACTGCCAGAGCCGATAGTGGTGACAGCAACCGACGAAGGGTACGCCCATCTCGCGCGGACAGAAGGCATCGGCAACGGTCAGGCCGCCACCCCTCTACGAACCTGCCGACAGCAGCGCCCACAAACCACCAAGGTCGTCATCAGCGGCATCAGCCTCCATTCCAACATCGCCGACAGCAGTCATGTGGAGTCCGTGACCACACACAACAGCAGACGTCAAGCCAACCATAGCTCGCAGCTCCAGGCGAAGGAAGTCACGAAGCCCCCTAACAGCCCCTGCCATCTCACCCTCATTACCCTCCTCCTCCTCGTGCTGCTCACCCTCTTTGCAGTAGGCAAAATCAAAATGTAAAGAATGGATTGCGTAGCGTAGGAGGAAAGAAGGTGATGATAAAATATAATAAGGTACGCGTACGCGCGCGAGAGACGCGGTTAATCCCACGCAGTCAGGGCTTTGGCTGGGTGGGATTCTTCGTTGGCATGCGTAAAAGGGCGGGGAAAAGGGCACGGGATGCCGCGTAAAAGGTTGTGGGATGCCTCGAAAAGGGCACGGGATGCCCCGAAAAAGGGTGCAAAAGTGGCAGGAAAGGGGGCTTTTTTGATGATATAATGGCAGAAGGGGGGATGTAATAATGGCAGAAAAATCATGTTATATAACATATATTTATTGACGACAATCAACAAAAAGGCCGATTTTTATGTTTTTCGACATAGTTTTGATACGTATTTCTGAGAAAGTCCGTACCTTTGCAGCGCAAAAGAAAAAGAAAGGCCAAGCGTGGCCAACATTAATCAAACTAATAAAGGATAACACAAAAATTAAAGAAAGGAAAGAAACTATGAGTACAGTAACATCAATTATTGCTTTCGCAATTGTAGCAATTGCAGCAATCGTCAGTAACGCTTCTGTTTTTAGCAGTCGTCTGAACTGATTCACAACATTCACCAGCCTTCAAGAGGCTGATTATCAAAAAGAATTTAATTAACTTATTTATAAACCAAGCCCGCCAGGAAGTGATTCCCTGCGGGTTTTTTATTTGAACAAGGGGGGAGTTATGTTGTTTCGCGGCGGAAGTTATGCCGCTTCGCCGTAGAATTTAAAGCGCTTCGCAGATGGTGGATAAAGAAGTTCGTGGCCGGGGTCAATTGCTCGACCTCGGCCACGACATTTCAAGACTTTGCTGTTTACAGGTTTGCGAGTGTGTCGCGCAAGGCGGCAATCTTCTGCTGGGCGTCGGCCTGTTTCTTGCGTTCCATATCTACGACGGCGGCAGGCGCATTCTGCACGAAGCGTTCGTTCTGCAGCTTCTTTTCCACGTTGGCGAGGAAGCCTTCGAGGTGCTGCAGTTCGCCTTCCAGCTTCTTGCGCTCGGCATCGAGGTCGATGAGGTCGCCCAGAGGTACGGCATATTCCGTGGTGCCCACGAGGAAGCTGGCGCTGCCGTTGCTCTTCTCCGTAACGGCGTTGATGGCAGAGAGGTTGGCCATCTTCTTTATTGAAGATTCGAAATTGAAGATGGCCAGTTCTTCTTTCTTGCCAACGATTTCTAAGGTCAATGGTTCGCGTGGAGCGATGTTCTTTTGGCTGCGGACGGCGCGGATGGAGGTGACCACTTCCTTCACGGCCTCGAAGTCGGCGCAGAGCTGGCGGTCGGCATCGGTGGCGGCGGGCAGGTGGAGTTCTGCGCGCATGATGCTCTCGCCGGGCTGGCGGTCGTAGAGGGCCTGCCAGAGTTCCTCGGTGATGAAGGGCATGAAGGGGTGCAGCATCTTCAGCAGGACTTCGAAGAACTGGAGCGTGGCGTCGTAGGTGGCGCGGTCTACGGGTTGGGGCTTGCCGTCGATGTAGGCGGGCTTCACCATCTCGAGATACCAGCTGGAGAACTCGTCCCAGAAGAGTTTATAGACCGTCATCAGGGCTTCGGACAGGCGGTACTTCGAGAAGTCGTCGGCCAGTTCCTCGGCGGCGAGGCGCAGCTTGGCGGCAAACCATTGGGTGGCAAGGGCACTGGCCCCCTCTACGGCCCCCGAGGGGGCTTCTATAGTGTTGTTGGCAGCGGACTTGGCATCCGTGTCCCCCTCGGGGGACGACAGGGGGGCCGTCACCTCCCATCCCTTCACCAAACGGAAGGCGTTCCAGATCTTGTTGTTGAAGTTGCGGCCCTGTTCGCAGAGTGCCTCGTCGAAGAGGATGTCGTTGCCGGCAGGGGCGCTGAGCATCATGCCCATGCGCACGCCGTCGGCTCCGAAGCGCTCGATGAGGTCGAGGGGGTCAGGGCTGTTTCCTAAGGACTTGGACATCTTGCGGCCGAGCTTGTCGCGCACGATACCTGTGAAATAGACGTGGCGGAACGGCATCTTGCCTTCGTACTCGTAGCCTGCCATGATCATGCGGGCCACCCAGAAGAAGATGATGTCGGGACCTGTCACGAGGTCGGCCGTGGGGTAGTAGTATTTCATTTCCTCGTTGCCCGGATGGCGGATGCCGTCGAAGAGACTGATGGGCCACAGCCAGCTGGAGAACCAGGTGTCCAGCGCGTCTTCGTCCTGCTTAAGTGTGAAACCAAGCCCCTCTCCGGCTCCCCCCGTGGGGGGGAGAGTTTTGAGAATAGGATATGTTTCAAGGGCGAGCTTGTAGGCTTCTTCCTCGTTCTCGGCCACGATGACTTTGCCCCAGGGGAATCCCTCCCCCCCACGGGGGGAGTTGGAGAGGGGCTGGTCGATATACCACGCGGGAATGCGATGTCCCCACCAGAGCTGTCGGCTGATGCACCAGTCCTTGATGTTCTCGAGCCAGTGGCGGTAGGTGTTCTTGTACTTGGCGGGGTAGAACTGGATGTCGTCGTTCATCACGGGCGAGAGGGAGATGTCGGCCATGTGCTGCATCTTCAGGAACCATTGCATCGACAGCTTCGGCTCGATGGGCACGCCTGTGCGCTCGCTGCAGCCAATCTTGTTGTCGTAGTCCTCAATCTTCTCCATGAGGCCTGCGGCAACCATGTCTTCGGCAATCTGCTTGCGGCAGGCGAAGCGCTCTGTGCCTACGTAGCGTTCCAATCCGATGACGAAATCATCGGACACACTATTAGCGGCGAGAGCCGCTTGCTGGGCGGCGACGATGCGGTCGCTGAGGGTGGCGTCGTCGTTGAAGATGTCGATGGCTTCGAGGTTGTACTTCTCGCCGAGCATGTAGTCGTTGACATCGTGGGCGGGAGTCACCTTCAGGCAGCCCGTACCGAACTCGATGTCCACGTATTCGTCCTCGATGACGGGGATGACGCGGCCCACGACGGGCACGATGACCTTCTTGCCCTTCAGCCATTGGTTCTTCGGGTCGTTGGGGTTGATGCACATGGCCACGTCGCCCATGATGGTCTCCGGGCGTGTGGTGGCGACAACGGCGTAGTAGCCTTTTTCGTCCTTGTGGACGACGGCTCCTTCCCCGGCGACGAAATCGCTGGGCACACGCTCTGCCAGGTAGTATTTCATGTAGTAGAGCTTGGTGTGCTCTTCTTTATAGACCACTTCCTCGTCGGAGAGGGCGGTGAGGGCCTTGGGGTCCCAGTTCACCATGCGTACTCCGCGGTAGATGAGTCCCTTGCGGTAGAGGTCCACGAAGACCTTGATGACGCTCTCGCTGCGCGGTCCGTCCATGGTGAATGCCGTGCGGTCCCAGTCGCAGGAGCATCCGAGCTTGCGCAGCTGTTTGAGGATGATGCCTCCGTGCTCCTCGGTCCATGCCCAGGCGTGCTTCAGGAACTCCTCGCGGGTGAGGTCGGCCTTTTTGATGCCTTGTTCGGCCAGGCGGTTCACCACCTTAGCCTCCGTGGCAATGCTGGCGTGGTCTGTGCCCGGCACCCAGCAGGCGTTCTTTCCCTCCATGCGGGCGTGGCGCACGAGGATGTCCTGTATGGTCTCGTTGAGCACGTGGCCCATGTGCAGCACCCCCGTCACGTTGGGTGGCGGAATCACGATGGTGTAGGGCTCGCGGCCGTCGGGCTTGGAGCTGAACAGCTTATTGTCTAACCAGTACTGATACCATTTCCCCTCCACTTCGGCGGGAGAATACTTAGAAGCAAGTCCGCATCCGGACTCTCCCCCCGCCCTCCCTGTTAGGGAGGGAGCGGTTTCTTTTGAAGTTTTGTTTTCGCTCATTCTGAAATATTTTTGTTTTTAATCCTTGTCCGGTAATTGCTCCCTCCCTAACAGGGTGCCGGGAAGACGGAACTATTAAGTGTTCCGGCTGGACTGGTTCGGGGGGAGAGTCTTTTTATTCTTGTTTCTTTGCCTCCTCCCAGATGGCATCCATCTCTGCCAGCGTCATCTCGGTGAGGGGCTTTCCGATGCGGATGCTGTGTTCCTCGAGGTAGGTGAAGCGGCGGATGAACTTGCGGTTGGTGAGTTCCAGGGCCGTGTCGGGGTTGAGCTTATAGAGGCGGGCGGCGTTGATGACGGCGAAGATGAAGTCGCCCAGTTCCTGTGTGCTCTTCTCCTTGTCGTTGCGGTTCAGCTCCACTTCCAGCTCGTCGAGCTCTTCGCGTACCTTGTCCCACACCTGTTCGGGCGTCTCCCAGTCGAAACCTACGCCGCGTGCCTTGTCCTGGATGCGGTAGGCCTTGATGAGCGAGGGCAGAGCGTCGGGAACTCCGCTCAGCACGCGCTTGTTGCCGTCCTTCTCCTTCACCTTCAGCTGCTCCCAGTTCTTGAGGACTTCTTCGGCGGTCAGAGCGGACTCTCCCCCCGCCCTCCCTGTTAAGGAGGGAGCGGTTACCTTAGAGGATAAGGGAATACAGCCATCAAATGATTCTGCTCCCTCCTTAACAGGGAGGGCGGGGGGAGAGTCCGGGGGATACACATGCGGATGTCTGTAGATCAGCTTGTCGCAGAGCTTGTTGCAGACGTCGGCGATGTCGAAGTCGCCCGTCTCGGACCCGATTTTGGCGTAGAAGACGATGTGCAGCAGCACGTCGCCCAGCTCCTTGCAGATGTCCGTCTTGTCGTTCTTGATGATGGCATCTGCCAGTTCGTAGGTCTCCTCGATGGTGTTCGGCCGCAGGCTCTCGTTCGTCTGCTTGCGGTCCCACGGGCACTTCTCCCGCAGGTCGTCCATCACATCGAGCAACCGCCCGAACGCTTCCAGTTTTTCTTCTCTTGTATGCATGTATGTGCGAATTTGGGCGCAAAGGTACAAATAAAATATGAATGCGCGCGCACGAAACGCAAAAAAATGCACCTCGTCATTATAAATTCACCACAGATTGCACAGATTCAGCTGATTTTGATACAACATCGAAAAACACGAAAAAGACGAATTGTCAATTGGCCAAGGGTCAAGAGTTAATCTGTTAATCGTCCTCGCGTTAATTGTTAATTGTCAATTGTCATTCTCTCCTCGTCTGGCGAATCCGAACGTCGTTGTGCCGTCTTTGCGGCGAACCAGCATCTTGATAGCGAAGTCATCAGCCGTCAGCTTCATGTCCTTGATGCGGAATTGCAGGATGAGGTCGCCCCCCTCGGCGCGCTGCCCCACGGGTGCAGCCCCGCGCCCGTAGTCCACTTCGCGTGGCGAACCACATTGCACGCTGCCCACTTCCAGGTCCCTCGTCGGCTCGAAGCCCTCTTCGGCGCGGATGCGCACCTCCATCTTCTTCCCCTTCGCCTGCGCCGTCAGCAGCAGGCCCGGATCCAGCGGGATGCAGATGTTCTTCGAGCTGTGGCGATCCAGCGGTTTGTCGTCCCACTTGATGGTGTCGATGACGGCGAAGTTCGCCTGTATCGCCCGTCCCTGCTCATCCTGCAGGATGCGCATGCGTTCGTATTTGAACCACTCCTCGCGCGAGCCGTCCTTGTGCCGCGCTATTCCCGGCATATAAGCCTCGCCGTCGTCCACCTGCCAATGCAGGCCGTCGGCCGACCGCAGGTAGTAGGCGATGCGCCCCAGCCAGTCGTTGACAATCAGGTTATACTGCACCGAGTCGCGCCAGAGCACAGGATCCTCGAAGCGGCCGTCCACTTTCGGATATACCGAGCCGTCGGACACCTGACGCCATGTTGTCAGTCCGTCGTCGCTCGTCCAGATGCCGCCGCCGCGACACACCATCAGCCAGCCCCCTTCGGGTCGCCGCGCAAACGAGAGGTTCGACAACCCCTCGATGATGGGCTTCCCCTGCGGGTCGAAGTCGAACGTCCCCTTCTCCCACGGGCCGTTGATGTGGTGCGAGGTATAGCGCCCGTCGATGACGTAGAGCACCCACGTGCCGTCGTCCGTACGGTAGATCTCAGGATTATGTCCGCGCCCCACAATCTCCTTCGGGCGGAACGGGCCGTGGTGCGTGGGCGCTGTGGCGTGAACCACCCATGAGTCGTGCCATTCCATGTGGCCCTTCTCCGACGCCTCTAACCACGCCGCCACGAAGAGGTGCCACGCGCCGTCCTCGCCCCTCACGATGTTGCCGCCCCAGTAGCTCCAGAACTTATCCTCGATGCCGTTGTCCACCAGTCGCGGACGCACGTAGTCCGCACCCCACACGTCGCTGCGCAGCTCGCTGCCCTCCATCGGACGGAAACGGTCCATGAAGCGGGCACCCGGCACCAGGTTCGACCACTCGGCCGGACGCTGTCGCTCTGTAATCTGCGCCTGGGCGGGAGCACAGCATCCCATGATCACAGCTGCAACCATGCTGCAGCTAAAACCTATCCTCTTCATATCTACATTAATATTTAAGTTTCGGATGTACGAAATATTTCTATTCAGCTTTTTCCTGCACAAAAATACCTCGTTTCTGCGAAACGGCAAAGAAAAAAAGGCAAAAAGTAAGGAAAGGCGGGCGAAATCAGGAAAAACGCCACAAATTCCTTTGCCACATCACACAGAATTCCTATCTTTGCCCCCGTGTTGCCCGAAAATTGCGGGTTTGCACCCCTTTTTTTGCTCAATTGCTCCTAGAATCACCACCTCGAAAAGCAGAACGAGCATTATCAGGTAGGCTCCCTAAAAGGCCACCCATCTCACAATCTATTAAGCTTGCGCATCGAGCGCCGGCTTTACCGTAGATTGTGAGGTTTGTGGTGAACCTTAGGAGCAATGGTTGAAGCCTGCGCTTTTCTTGTTCCCACATGGTTAGTAATGGCTTCCTCCCCATCAACGCATATATTACTAACTCTATTTACAAACCTTATTAAATTAAACAACAAATGAGAAAAAAATTACTTATGGCAATCGCCCTGCTTGTGAGTGGGGTGGGGAATCTATGTGCGCAGACGGATGTGACGAGTACGTACATGACGAATCCGTCATTTGAGGCTGCCAATGCTACAACTGGGGATATTAGTGCGACTGGCGTTTTTACAAATGACTGGAATATTATATCGATAAGCCATGCACGTGTCGCTGTATTTAATGCTGAATCAGAAGTCTATACATATGGCTCTACATCTCCCTCTGATGGGTATTATTATTTGATGATTAGAAGTAACGCAAGTGAATCAAAAACCCAAACGATACGCCAAAACACTGATATGGCTTTGCCAAAAGGAAAATACAGCATTTTTTTTGACTATAAGGCTGCTCGTTCCGTTGATGTAACAAGAAACTTTTCAGTCAGTGCGGTTAGTAGTGATGCAAGTACTACTTTTGGTAAAAAACAAGTTGCAATTCCAAAGGTATCAGCTAATTCAACGTATTTTGCTGAAAATCCCTGGAGTACAGGAACATTTGATTTCACTCTAGAGAATACAACCAACGTAAGAATTAATATTGCTTGTGAAACAAGACCCTCACACACGGTTGTGCTGTTTGACAACTTCGTCATTAAGTACACAAATATAAATAAGGAAACCTTGGCTTATCTTATCGCTCAGGCAACTAGTATTAACAGTATAATTGGAACTCTGACAACTGAGATTGCAACAGCACAAAGTGTTTATGATGAAATAAATGACTCTCCCGATTATCAAGACGACATAGATGGTGCTATTAGTTCATTACGTTCTGCTATCAACACAAAAGTAGCTGAATACTCATATGATCCCGCTGGAGATGACATTTCTGCATTCATCCAAAACAATGGATTTGAGACCTCACCAATATTTGATGGCACAAGCCTTGGAAGCGGTTCTGCCCCCAAATCTAATGCCGAGCCCACATCAGGATCAACACTTGTCAGTGGTGCTGTAAATGTCTATAACATTTCGGGATGGGATGTGGGTACCACGGAGACTAGCGATTATGCACGATTGTTTACAATGCCGTTTGATAAAACTCTATATGTGAAGAGCAATGGTGCTGATGGTGGGCAAGCTATTGGATCACCTGAAAATGGGTCTTCTGTAACAACAAGCAACAACTCGCTTCTAATGATTCAAACAAGTTGGTGTAATAATGTTGAAAATACTTTATCACAAACTATTCCCTTACCTGCAGGCTCATATCGATTGACATTTGATTCATATGTCTCGACAAGTATTTCTAATGCATCGTCACGTTGTGGCATTTCTTACGGAACTACTCCTACGACTGCTTACAGATGGCCAGACGCAACAGATACATGGACAGCCAATAGCATTGATTTCGAACTCGCAGAACTGACAGATGTAAATATCTCTTTTGGCTATAAGAAAACTGCGAATGAAGGTGCTGGGAACTCTCCAGTGCTATTTGTGGATAATGTCAAGTTGACATATTTTGACCCATTGAAATTGGCGCAGCAGCAATGGCTGGAAGTACACGATGCTCTTGCAGCTCTTGATGCAACAGCCTTGCCAGATGCAGCAGAAGCAGCAATTTCAACTGAGTTAGCCAAGGCTGTTCCAACTTCATCTGTCGATGATGTAAATACAGCCAAGGACGCCCTTCAAGCTCTCATTGACAGCTATGATGGCATTCTGGCTGCATATACGAGGGTGAATGGCTTCATTGATGATGTTACTGATGTAAAAGATAACTCTGCAGGTGATAAGGGCGATATAGAAACAGCAATTTCCACAGCAACAACAGGCAAAGAAGATTGTACTAATGTGAGTGGTTTGAATGATGTTTATGATGCTTTGGAGACTGCCCGCCAGACTTATGTGATCTCTGGTGCAGAGCCCTATGCAGACCATTCATTCGAGGTTACATTCAAGATTGTTAATCCGAGTTTCGAGAATGATAAGAGCGAAACTAGTAATCCTGCAGGATGGACAATTCCAAACAAAGGTAGTCAATATGGTGCTAAGGCCAAAGGTTCTATGAGTAATGTTGAAGGCAATTATTATTTTAATAATAGGCAGTCATGGTGGATGGATTGCAATGTTGAGCAGACAATATCTTCTTTACCAAATGGACGTTATGAAGTAACAGCCGTATTGGCAAGTTATAATGGAACATCAGCAAATTTACAAGCAGGCAGCGGTTCAACTGATACAAACATGACAGGTGAAAACAATGGCATTCGCGTTTCTGTCAATGGAGATGTAACTGGTTCATCGCTGACAATTAGAGCCAGAGCTGGACGTAAAAATGATGGCTCATTATTAAGAGTGGATGACTTCACTTTGTCCTTTATTGGTTTGAAGCCCGTCTTGAGCGACCTGATAACAAGTGCTACTGCTCTGACAACCACAAACGTTGGTGACGAAGCCTTCCAAATTCCATCATCAGCTGCTTCAACGCTTTCTGATGCAATTGGTGATGCTCAAACTGTGTACAATGATGCCTCTAAATATGGAGATGATATTCAGGATGCAATCGATGATCTGAAAGAAGCAATAGAGACGTTCCAAGGTGTGGCATTGACTGTACCCGCTGAAGGTGATGCTTTCAACCTCTACCTTGATGATGGCTTAGAAAAGACTGTGACTTTCAAGGCGGGTAATGAAACTTCTGGCGGCTATGCTATCGGATATACCGACGATGCTGGCTCCTTATACAACCAGGCTATCCATTTCAAGAGCACTGGAATAAAGGACCAATATAAGTTGTATATCATTGATGACGCTGGCACCAAGCACTACCTCTGCACAGGTGCTGTCTATGATGGAGGCAATGACAATCAGATCCGTGTGACGGATAATGAAGAGAATGCCCTGGCTGTTGAGGTCATAGCGACAACAACGAATGGTATCTATAATCTTAAGAACACCGTAGCAGGTGCTCTGATTGGTTCTAATGGTGATACCGGTGTTTATACTGCTCAAACATATAAGAACTTTAACATCAATGCGGCAACTAAGGCAAGCGTTGAGGTCAGCATTGGTGCTGGTGAGATAGCAACCCGCATATTCCCCTTCACTCCGGCATTACCCAGTGGCGTTGTTGCATATTCATGTTCAGCTGTCAGCGGCACAAATCTTACTCTGGTTAAGGAAGATACTCCTGCGGCCAATACTCCTTATATATTATACTCCGAATCTGGATGCCTCTCAACGAATCTTGAAGGTTATGGCGTAGCTAAGACTAACGTATATCCTGCTGGCTATCTGACAGGTGTCTTTACGCGTACTGAAGTTCCAGTTAATAGTTATGTGCTTCAGAAGAAAGATGATAAGCTCGGCTTCTATAGGGTAAGTGCAACTGGTCAGTATTCTTCTGCTTATCGCGTATATGTGACCGTTCCTTCAGGCGACGTCAAGTCCTTCGGCTTTACCCTTGATGATATCGAAACAGCTATCCGCGCAGCTGAGGCAGAAGGCCAGACGACCGTAACGCTTCGCTACAACGCTGCTGGTCAGCAGATTCAAAGTGCACAGAAGGGTCTGAACATCATCCGTATGTCCGATGGCTCTGTCCGTAAAGTGCTTGTAAAATAAATAGTATTCACCATTAATAAAATCAAGAACAATGAAAAAGCAATATATTGAACCCGCAATGATTTGTTGCGAAGTTAAAATGGAACAGCACCTGCTTTCCGCATCAGAGCACACCAGTCTCTATGACGATGCCGCAACGTTTGATGGCTCTAACAACCTCAACAACCTGGTAAAGAGCGGCCGCGCCGGCTCCGTTGACTGGGACGACGACTGGTCTGAATGACGTATTCTCAATGAACCACGGATTACGCAGATTCCACGGATGAGGAATTATAGAATCTGTTCAATCTGATGAATCTGTGGCGGATTAGTAAGATTGCAGCCCTGCCCGATGAAGGCAGGGCTGCTCTTTTTCGTCCCGTCGCTTCGCCCGCGACGACGGGCCGTCGCGGCCGGCACGACTGGTCATCTCGTCCGCGACGTATATACATCTCCGCGAGTTCCACCTATGGAATTCGCGAGTTCCACTACTGGAACTCGGGAATTCCACTGCTGGAACTCGAATTTATAGTATATTTTTTTTCTTCAACGCAGAGACGCAGAGGCGCAGAGACTCGGTTTTTAAGAGTACGCAAAGCATGTCCTTTGACGCTGTCGCGTGAGTGCGCAGGGGCGCACAAACGGCGCAAGCGCCAAGGTTTGTGCTCTGCCGAGTACGCAGAGTTTTTCCTTCAAGCTGGAATACAAATAAATACTCAACCCGTAGGCCTCTGCGACCTCCCAATCACAGCCTGCGTGGCGCTGTTGAGTGTTGTTATCGAAGTTGACTTCACAGCGCTCAGAGAGTGCAAGACAAGTTTACTTAGTCGCAGCAATCGACGTTAAGCGCGTGAGGAACAGCTGCAACGAAATCTCATAAATCTCAAAAAATCTTCGCGTCTCTGCGCCTCTGCGTTGAAGAAAAAAGCACACCAGCTGCTATAAGATGTCGCGTACCTAAAGGCACGCAATTATCAATTATCAATTTTCAATTCTCAATTATCCCTTCCCTACCGCCAATCGGGGATATATGTGCCGGCGGGGTAGATGGCGGCGAGCTGGATGCGGAACTTGACGGCGCTGTAGGCGGGGATGACATCCTTGGCCTCGGCGCCGTAGAAGAGTTCCTGGGGGATGTAGACCATCCAGTCGTCTCCCACCACCATGTATTGCAGGGCGGTGGAGAATCCCTCGGCGAAGGAGGCGACGGCGCCTAACTGGGGTGCTGCCGTAGCGGGAGAGTAGTCGCCGTAGTAGGTTTGGGTGAAGCAGCGTTCCTCGGTCTCGCCCCCTGCGTTCTTGGTGGGCATCAGCCACCCGCGGAAGCTGATGCGGAGGGTGTCGGAGAAGGTGGGGCTTACGTCGCCTGTGCCGCGCTTGAGGATGTGGACACAGACGCTGTCGGTGGTGTTGCCGCTCTGCTTGGTCTGGCTGCGCTGAAGGGACTTCAGCATTCGCCAGTCGCAATGCTGTTCCCAGTTGCTGCCGTACTGGGCGCGTGCGCTCTGGATGGCGGTGCGTGCGGAGTCGGCAATCTGCTGGTACCACGCCTTGTTGCGTGCCTCCCAGTTCTCGTAGGCGTTGTAGTCTTCGGTGTCGGAGGAGCAGGAGGTTATTACGGTCATCGCGATGACCGCAAAAATGTATAATGTAAAATGTATAATGTATAATCGGCTGCGCATTAATAATTTAATGTATAATTGATAATGTATAATGTATAATTGGCAATGTATAATTGATAATGCCTGATAACTCAAACGCCGACACGGCGTGTTCATTATACATTATACATTATCAATTATACATTAAAAAGGTTACAGCAGTTTCTTCAGCAGGCTGGTGATGCTGACTTTGTCCTCGATGATGCTTTGGAGGTCTGCGATGGGCACACGGTGCTGCTCCATCGTGTCGCGGTCGCGCAGGGTGACGCAATGGTCGTTGAGCGTGTCGTGGTCGATGGTGACGCAGTAGGGGCATCCGATGGCATCCATGCGGCGGTAGCGCTTGCCGATGGTGTCCTTCTCGTCGTACTTGCAGTTGAAGTGGAAGCGGAGGTCGTTGACGATCTGCTGTGCGATCTCGGGCAGCCCGTCCTTCTTGACGAGTGGCAGCACGGCGAGCTTCACGGGGGCGAGGGCTGCTGGCAGGCGCAGGACGACGCGTGTGTCGCCGCCTTCGAGCTGCTCTTCGCAGTAGCTGTGGCACATGACGCTGAGGAACATACGGTCCACACCGATGGAGGTTTCGATGACGAACGGGGTGTAGCTCTCGTTGGTCTCGGGGTCGAAGTATTCGATCTTCTTGCCGCTGTACTTGGCGTGCTGGCTGAGGTCGAAGTTGGTGCGGGAGTGGATGCCCTCGACTTCCTTGAAACCGAAGGGCATGTGGAACTCGATGTCGGTGGCGGCGTTGGCGTAGTGGGCCAGCTTGTCGTGGTCGTGGAAACGGTAGTTCTCCGCTCCGAAGCCCAGGGCCTGGTGCCAGGCCATGCGCGTCTGCTTCCACTTGGAGAACCATTCGAGCTCGGTGCCGGGCTTGACGAAGAACTGCATCTCCATCTGCTCGAATTCGCGCATGCGGAAGATGAACTGGCGGGCGACGATTTCGTTGCGGAAGGCCTTGCCGATCTGTGCGATACCGAAGGGAAGCTTCATGCGGCCCGTCTTCTGCACGTTGAGGTAGTTGACGAAGATGCCCTGGGCCGTCTCGGGGCGCAGGTAGATGGTGCTGGTGCCCTCGGCGGTGGAGCCCACCTCGGTCTTGAACATCAGGTTGAACTGGCGCACGTCGGTCCAGTTGCGTGTGCCGCTGATGGGGCATACGATTTCCTCGTCGATGATGATCTGCTTCAGTTCATCGAGGTCGTTGGCGTTCATGGCCTTCTGGAAGCGTTCGTGCAGGGCGTCGCGCTTCTGCTGGAGTTCGAGCACGCGTCCGTTGGTGGCGCGGAACTGGGCCTCGTCGAAGGCGTCGCCGAAGCGCTTCGCAGCCTTGGCAATTTCCTTGTCGATCTTCTCGTCGTACTTCGCCATCTGGTCCTCGATGAGGACGTCGGCGCGATAACGCTTCTTGCTGTCGCGGTTGTCGATGAGCGGGTCGTTGAACGCATCTACGTGTCCGCTGGCCTTCCAGGTGGTGGGGTGCATGAAGATGGCGGCATCGATGCCGACGATGTTCTGGTGGAGCAGCACCATAGACTGCCACCAGTACTGTTTGATGTTGTTCTTCAGCTCCACACCGTTCTGACCGTAGTCGTAGACAGCGCCGAGACCATCGTAGATATCACTGGAGGGGAACACGAAACCGTATTCCTTGCAATGCGAAACAATCTTCTTGAAAACGTCTTCTTGTTGTGCCATTTGCTTGGCGCGGCTTTGCCGCAGTTTAATGTTTAAAGTTTATGGTTTAATGGATTTATATGCTTGAATTTCGTAAATTCGGGCGCAAAGGTAAGGAAAAAGTGGGAAAAAGTGGTTCGGAGAAGCAAAAACTTTCAATTTTCAATTTTCAATTTTCAATTTTTCACTATCTTTGCGGGCGAAAAGCCCCAAAAGTCCATAGAATGGAAGAAAAAACGACGATGCACGACGGCATCACCCACCATCTGAACCGCATGTACCAGGACTGGTTCCTGGACTATGCCTCGTATGTAATTCTGGAGCGCGCTGTGCCGCATCTGGCCGACGGCTTCAAGCCCGTTCAGCGCCGCATCCTTCACTCGATGAAGCGGATGGACGACGGACGTTACAACAAGGTGGCAAACATCGTCGGCCACACCATGCAGTTCCACCCCCACGGCGACGCCAGCATCAAGGATGCGCTGGTGCAGCTGGGGCAGAAGGAACTGCTCATCGACTGTCAGGGTAACTGGGGCAATATCCTCACGGGAGATGATGCCGCTGCCGGACGATATATCGAGGCACGCCTGTCGAAGTTCGCCCTCGATGTGGTCTTCAACCCGAAGACGACGGAGTGGAAGCTCAGCTACGACGGCCGCAACAAGGAGCCCATCACGCTGCCCGTGAAGTTCCCGCTGCTGCTGGCACAGGGGGCCGAGGGTATTGCCGTGGGACTCAGCTCGAAGATCCTGCCTCATAACTTGAACGAGCTGTGCGATGCGGCTGTCGCTTATCTCCACGACGAGCCCTTCCAACTCTATCCGGACTTCCCCACGGGGGGCAGCATCGATGTGTCGAAATACAACGACGGCCAGCGAGGCGGCGTGGTGCGGGTGCGTGCGAAAATCGAGAAGCGCGACCCCAAGACCCTCGCCATCACGGAGATACCCTTCGGCAAGACCACGGGTTCGCCGCAGAAGCCCAGCCAGTTCATCGACAGCATCCTGAAGGCCGCCGAGAAAGGCAAGATCAAGGTGCGCAAGGTGGAGGATATGACGGCGGCGGGCGTGGAAATCCTGATTCATCTGATGCCGGGGGCCAGTTCCGACAAGACCATCGATGCCCTGTATGCCTGTACGGACTGCGAAGTCAGCATCTCGCCCAACTGCTGTGTTATCGATGAGAACAAGCCGTGTTTCCTCACCATTTCCGAGGTGCTGCGCCGCTCGGTCGATAACACCAAGGAGCTGTTGCGCAAGGAACTGCTCATCCGTCGCGGCGAGCTGATGGAGGCGTTGCACTTTGCATCGCTCGAACGCATCTTCATCGAGGAACGCATCTATAAGGGCAAGCCTTTCGAGAACGCCAACAGCACGGATGAACTCTGCGAGTATATCGACGAGCGGCTGACCCCGTTCTATCCGCAGTTCGTGCGCGAGGTGACGAAGGAGGATATCCTCCGGCTGCTGGAAATCAAGATGCAACGTATCGCCAAATTCAATAAGGACAAAGCCGACGAGGCCATCGCCCGCATGAAGGATGAGGTGGCGGAGATCGACCGCGACCTGGCGAACATGATTGAGGTGACGGCCAACTGGTTCCGTTTTATCCAGAACAAATACGGCAAGGATCATCCCCGCCTCACGGAAATCCGCAGCTTCGACAGCATCGAGGCTTCGAAAGTCGTAGAGGCCAACCAGAAGCTGTATATCAACCGCGAGGAAGGATTCATCGGTACGGGCCTGAAGAAGGACGAGTTCGTCTGCAACTGCTCGGACCTCGACGATGTCATCATCTTTTATAAGGACGGCACCTACAAGGTCATCCGTATCGGGGAAAAAGTATTCGTCGGCGAGACCGAACGCAGCAAGGCCGAGAAGCGTAAGTGCCAGATTATCCACGTGGCAATCTTCAAGAAAGGCGACACACGTACCATATATAATTGTGTGTACCGCGACGGCCGCGACGGAGCATTCTTCATCAAGCGCTTCAATGTCACCAGCATCACCCGCGACCGCGAGTACGACCTCACACGGGGTAAGCCCGGCAGCCGCGTCGCCTACTTCACCGCCAACCCCAACGGCGAGGCCGAAGTCATCAAGGTCAGTCTGAAGCCGAACCCCAAGCTGAAGCGCATCTACTTCGACAAGAGCTTCAGCGACATCATGATCAAGGGACGCAGTTCATTGGGTAACCTGCTGACGAAACTCGACGTGGAACGCATCGGCCTGAAGAGTCATGGCAGTTCTACTTTGGGCGGCCGCAAGGTGTGGTTCGACCACGATGTGAAGCGTCTGAACTACGACGACCACGGGCAGTACCTCGGTGAGTTCCACTCCGAAGACCTGATTCTGGTGATTCTCGACAATGGTGAGTTCTATACCACCAACTTCGACCTCAACAACCACTACGAGCAGAATATCCTACGCATCGAGAAGTTCGATGCGCAGAAGGTGTGGACGGCAGCCCTCTTCGATGCTGATCAGGGCTTCCCCTACCTCAAGCGCTTCTCCCTCGAAGCTACTGTCCGCCATCAGAACCTGCTGGGCGAGAATCCCGAGAGCCGTCTGCTGCTGCTCTCCGACGTTCCCTTCCCCCGACTGCTGGTCACCTACGGCGCTCCCGACGACTTCCGCGAACCCATGGAAATCGATGCCGAACAGTTCATCGGACAGAAGAGCTATAAAGCGAAGGGTAAGCGTATTACGACCCTCAGCGTGGCATCTATCGAGGAGCTGGAGCCCACCCGCTTCCCGGAGGGAGATGAGGAGCCGGAAGGTAATGAAGACCTAGAGGACTCTGAGGACTCTGAGGGTTCGGTGGACTTCGAGAACATAGAGGTCGAAGACAACGCGGAAGAAGCCCAGGAGCCCGTGGCGGCAGACCCAGATCATCCAGTCATCGACCCCATCACCGGACAATTCAACCTCTTCGAAGAATGAACCGCCTCTTTCTCTTCATCGGCTGTGTGCTCGGCCTGCTCTGTTGCGACCCTGTTGCAGCCCAGGAGACCATGTCCTTCCGCCGGGCGTCGCGTACCACCCTCTTCGGCGTTGGCGGGGCGCGACAGCAGGACACCTATCTCTCGCCCCTCAACTACCGCGGCCTGCAGCTGAACTTCCTCTTCGGCACCCAGCGTGTCACCCACCTGCTGGACTCGTGCGTCACCTTTCAGACGCTGTTGCAGGCAGACTTCACTTCCACTACGAACGCTCCCGAAAAGGCTACTTACCTCGGCGGCGTAGTACACTTCGATGCCGCGTGGCACTATAGCTTCTGTGGCTCTGCCGTCGTGGCACCTTCTGCTCTCGCGACAGCGGGAGGCCGCTCCTTCCGCCTGCTCCTCGGTCCTCAGGTGGGCGCTTCTTTTGGCGGACTCTATAATACCCGTAATGGCAACAACCCCGCACAGGCGATTGCCGAGATGCACCTCTCGGCCTCGGCGGCTTTCCTCTGGCGTTTCCGCCTGTGGAAGCAGCCCCTGGTGCTTAGCGATCAGATGGATATTCCTCTGATAGGGATGATGTTCTCTCCAGCCTACGGGCAGAGCTACTACGAGATCTTTACGCTGGGAAACCGTGATCATAATATCTGCCTCACCACGCCCTTTAACGCGCCCACCCTCAGAAACCAGCTGGCGGTGGACCTGCCTTTCCGACGCTGCACGCTGAGGCTGGCCTACCTCGCGGATTTCCGGCAGAGCCGCACGAATGAGATTCGTCGTCATACCTATAGTCATGCATTTCTTATTGGCTGGGTGCGTCAGCTCGACATCCTGCGTCCAAGGCCTACCCCAGCTCCCTCCCATTAGGGAGGGGAAACCTGCGGGAAAGAAGTCGAAATCTCGTAATATCGAAATGCCGAAATCTCGAAATGCCGAAATGTCGAAATCTCGAAATAACGAAAAATTATCTCTTATGCTTCATAACACAACAATGCGCAGCCTGCTCTCCTCCTTGACGTTTAGTGTCTGGGGGTGGGTTTTCTTTTCCCTCCTCATTACTTCCTGTGTCAAGGAAGCGCAGTTCGACAACAATCCCGAAGGGAATCTCGATGCCCTGTGGACCATCATCGATGAGCATTACTGCTTCCTCGACTATAAAAAAGAGACCATCGGGGTGGACTGGAATATCATGCGGGCCCGCTACCGCCAGCGGTTGTCGAAGTCGATGACGAATGCACAGTTGTTTGAGGTGCTTGCCGCGATGCTCTCGGAGCTGCGCGACGGACACGTGAATCTCTATGCCGCACACGATGTGGGACGCAACTGGAGCTGGTATGAGGATTATCCGAGGAATTTCTCGCAGGAGTTGCAGGATGCTTACTTAGGTACGGATTACAAGATTGCCTCGTCGCTGAAGTATCGCATCCTGCCCGACAATATCGGCTATGTGGTCTGCAGCAGTTTCCAGACCGCCCTGGGTGATGGAAACATCAGCGAGGTGTTGTCATATCTCTCGACCTGCAATGGCCTTATTCTGGATATGCGTGAAAACAGCGGCGGAAGCCTGACCTATGCGGAACTGCTGGCACAGCGTTTCACGAACGAACGCCGGCTGGTGGGATATATTGCTCATAAGACGGGGAGGGGACATGCTGATTTCTCAAAGCCGGAGCCCGAATACATCGAGCCGTCGCTGGGCATCAGATGGCAGAAGCGTGCCGTAGTGCTGACGAACCGTCATTGCTATAGTGCCACGAACACCTTCATCCGTGATGTCAAGGGCTGTCCGCTTGTTACGGTAATGGGCGACCAGACGGGTGGCGGCAGCGGAATGCCGTTCAATTCAGAACTGCCGAACGGCTGGTCGGTCCGCTTCTCGGCCTGTCCGATGTATGATGCCCAGATGAATCAGATTGAATTCGGTATTCAGCCGGATATTCAGATGGCGCTGAGCGAGGCAGATCGTGCTCGCGGCATTGACACCCTTATCGAAGCGGCACGAACGTTGTTGAACAAATAAAAAGAAGATTATTTAGCAGTCGTGAGCGAGCTCCGCTTCTCGCGATTGTAGCTGCGGTAGTCGTCGAGAGGTATTTCCACTTCAGGTTCCTGAAGGTCGCCCGAAGCAGGAAGACGGAAACGTAGGTATTTGATGGAGAGACCGCGGGAGAGCCATTGCTGTTCGTAGTAGGTGCGGATGGAGAGGTCAAGGGAGGAGGAAGGATCTGTCGTAGTCGCAGCACCATAGAGATCCTCGGTACATACTTCCAACGGCAGGTGATTTCGCTCTACCACATACTTGGTGTAGGTGAAGAGGAAGTTGGAGTCTGTCTTGAGGTGGATGATGCCGTCGGGCAGAAGAAAACGGCGGTAGCGTTGCAGGAAATAAGTGGAGGTGAGACGCTTGGTGGCCTTCTTCATCTGTGGGTCGGAGAAGGTGAGCCAGATCTCCTGTACTTCGCCGGGGGCGAAGAAGCGGTCGATGATTTCGATGTTGGTGCGCAGGAAGGCGACATTCGTCAGTCCCTCGTTCAGGGATTCTGTGGCTCCGCTCCACATGCGTGCTCCCTTGATATCAACACCAATAAAGTTTCGGTTGGGATAGCGGCGGGCGAGTCCTACTGCGTACTCACCACGTCCACAACCGAGTTCGAGGACGATGGGATTCTGGTTCTTGAAGAACGCCTCGTGCCAACGTCCGCGTAGTTCAAAAGGCACGTCTTCGACTACCGAAAAAGGGTACTCGAAGACGTGAGGGTAGCTCGCCATATCGGCGAATTTGGCTAATTTACCTTTGCCCATTCAGCTGTCTTTAGGCCATTTTACTCGATGACCACCTTCGTCCATCCGTGGGTGTCGGGTTCAATGCCGTACTGGATGTTGATGAGCTTGTGGTAGAGCTTGGAAGAAATGGGACCGGGCTTGCCGTCCTTGGCGAACACATAGCTGTGGCCCGTCTGCGGGTCGTCGATGCGTTCGATGGGGCTGATGACGGCTGCTGTTCCGCAGGCGCCTGCTTCCTCAAAGGTCTCGAGTTCTTCCAAGGGAATCTGGCGACGCTCGACTTTCAGTCCGAGGTCTTCGGCCAGTTGCATGAGGCTCATATTCGTCACGCTGGGCAGGATGCTGTGGCTGAGCGGGGTGATATAGCAATTATCCTTGATGCCGAAGAAGTTGGCTGCGCCGCACTCATCGATATACTTCTTTTCCTTAGCGTCGAGATAGAACTCGCAACTGTAGCCCTGATCGTGGGCCCACTTGTTGGCACGAAGGCTGGCGGCATAGTTTCCACCGACTTTATAGCAACCGGTGCCGAGAGGTGCGGAGCGGTCGTAGTCGCGGGTGATGACGTAGGGATTAGTGGAGAAACCTCCCTTGAAGTAAGGACCTACGGGAGTGACAAAGATCACAAAGAGGTACTCCGAGGCGGGATGCACACCCACCTGAGGCGTGGTGCCGATAAGCAGCGGACGGATATAGAGGGTGGCGCCGCTCTCATAAGGCGGGATGAAGCGCTGGTTCAGACGGACGACCTTCTTCACCATCTCGATGAACAATTCGGTGGAGATTTCGGGCATCACGAGTCCGCGGCAGGTAGACTGCAGGCGGGCAGCGTTCTCTTCAGGACGGAAGATGCGAACCTTGCCGTCGGGGCAGCGGTAGGCCTTCAGGCCTTCGAAAGCTTCCTGTCCGTAGTGGAGGCAGGTTGCGGCAATACTCATTGGGATGATTTCAGAGGACGATACTTCGATTTCGCCCCAAGCGCCTTCACGATAATAGCAGCGCACATTGTAATCTGTAGGCATGTAGCCAAACGAGAGATTCGACCAGTCTATTTCTTTCATCTTTGCTTGTTGTTTAGAAAATCGGCCGCAAAATTACACAAAAAGTATGTAACGACCGCACAAATTGTTGGGAAAGTGACTCGTAAGGGCTTGTCAGTCGTTGGTTTTTGACGCATTTAGGAGTTTCTGCACCTCTTCTTCGGCTGCGGTGAGTTTCTGCTGGCAGAACTTCAAGAGCTGTTGTGCGTCCTTGAGCTTTGCGGCCAGCTGGTCGATGGGCAGGGTTCCGTCCTCTGCCTGCCGGGCTAATGTCTCGAGTTGGGCAATGGCTTCTTCGTAGGTCATGAAAGATAATGTATAATGTATAATTGATAATGTATAATGTATAATTGAAAAAATGGAAATTGAAAAATGAAAAATAATAATGGGATGGAGGGTTAGGCCAGATGGGTATGGATGTGGGCGTAAGGATGGTTGGTGCGAGCGCAATCGGGACAGATGCCTTTGATGATGAAGCTGACAGAGGAGGCCTCGTAACCCTCGGGCAGATGGATATTGGGCAGGGGCACCTCTTCAAGGCAGAAGGTGCGATGACATTGCTCACAATGGAAATGTGCGTGCTGGTCGTCGTCTGTCGAGTGGTTGTGGCTCTGGCAGAGTTCATAACGGACGCCCTCGCTGCCTCCTTCTATGACATGTACTAAGTGCTGGTTGCGGAAGAGGGAGAGTACACGAAAGATACTGGATCGGTCCATGGTCAGCAGCCGCTCTTCGAGTTCTGCCAGCGACAATGGGCGCAGACTGTCGTTCAAAGCGCGGGCCACCAGCAGGCGATTGGCTGTTGGCTTGATGCCGTGCTCGGCAAAAAGATCTTCGAACGAAGGATGAGGCATAGATGGGGATGTTTTGGAATCACGGATTCTGTAGCTTTGGCTTCAGCTCATCGGGTGATTCGTTGGTGAACATATTCACGGAGGGCGCTTCGTGTTCAAAGAGGTTGCGGATCACCTCAGGTTCCAGAACCAAGGAGGGCTGGAAGTCTGAAGATGTCATATAGCGGAGGGTACTCTGGCGCAACTGGCGCGCTACGATGCGGCGGTCGAGGGCAGAGAGGATGTCGAAGGTGGTGAGCAAGAGTCGTCCACGGAGCACACGCGCCTCAAGGAGCATACCCAGCTTGCGGGAGAGGTGCCAGGTGTCTATCGGCTGCACAATGGGCTGGTAATCAGCAGGGAACTGCGCAAGATTCATACATTGCGCGCGGCTTGTCAGTTCCCACCATTGCAAGTCTTGCCAATCGTCGGTGGGGAAGTCGCGGAAGATGGGGTGCTCGGATTGTATGTACGTGCCGGTTGTGTGGGGTGGTCTCATCTTGAACCACGAGGTGTTCCAGAAGACGGGGAGGAAATGATGCACCACATCGGCACCATAACGGATTTTGCCTGCCGCACAGAGTAATACGTCTTTGCCTGCCGCGAGGGCCGAGAGGGCGGAGTCGGGCGAGGTGGTGATAAGGAGGGAGGACGGCACTTGCCCTGCTGGCACATCGGGATAAACCCACAAAATATAATGATTGTGGTATTCGCCGGCAAACAGGGTTAATGTCAGTTTCGTGGGCTGCTGTATCTCTTTGGGTTGCCACGAGATGACCTGCCCTACGGGCTTAGTTCCCTCGAGCAGGATATGTTGATCGTCGCTGATGGTATACCGGATTTGGGAGAAGACCTTGTCGGTAGTATTATATAATAAGGTGTTGAAGTGAATGGTGTCTGTACTCTGGAACGTAAAACGGGGAAGGCGCGCTAAAGGCACGACCTCGTTGCAGAATTCACGCCATTCTGCCGAGGTGCAATATCCTTTCTCCCCCCAATGGACGTTCAGCGGGCCAACGAGGGCGGTGCCCTGACCGCTGTAGTCGTTGAGGGCCAGTAGCTGGAAGCCAGCGTAGCCTGACGTGCGCATATTGCGTTCTATTTCGTACTTATAAGCCAGCACTTGCAGCCGGCCGCTGGACAGGAGGAACTTCTCGGCCTGAGATGCCATTCCGTGGTCGCGAAGCAGGTCGCGGAAGATTTCGAAATTGCTGGCTTTGTATGCGCCAGTGTACTGCGGAATCTCCTTGAAATCGGGGAAGGCGCACCATTGTCCTTGCTCGTGTGCAATAATCGGGGATTGGTTGGGCTCTGCACCTCTGTAGTTACGAGGGAAGTCCAGTCCCTCGGCGAAATCATCGTCGCTGCTGGGTTGCCTGCGATTCCATTCCAGTCCGCGGGCGCCACCTTTGACATGATATTCAGACCCTGTATCCCATTCCCATCCTCCACCAACGGAAGCTGTGCAGTAAAGGCGTGAGGGGTCATAGGCTTTCATCGTCTCAACGAAGCGGTTGCCCCATTCCACCCAGTGCCCTGCGGGCTCATTGCCTGCTGCCACCATGATCAGGGACGGGTGGGCACCGTAGCAATCTACAATGGCGCGACACTCGTCGAGCAGATAGCGGTCGATGGGCATCCCATTACCGAGCTTCACGCCGTGGTTCGGCCACGATGGTCCTTCGGGTTGAAGGTACAGGCCAAGACGGTCTGCAGCGACGAAGGCCGCTTCGGGCGGACAGTAGCTGTGGAAGCGCAGATGATTCAATCCATATTCCTTGCATTTGCTGAAGACACGCATCCATGAGGCGGTATCCGTTGGCGGAAAACCGGTCTCCGGGAAGCAGCAGTTCTCCACGGTGCCGCGGAGACGGATGGGACGGCCATTCAACAGGATGTCGCGTCCGCGGACTGCCACCTCGCGGAAGCCGAAAGTCACGCGGATGGGGGAGCCTTCATAATTTACAGTAGCGGTATAAAGCTGCGGCGAGTGCTCGCTCCAGGGGCGGGCCCCGGGGACATGTACCTCATATTCGCGGTCATTGATGGTGATGTGGGCGGTCTGGGTGGTGAGATCGGTAGCGACGCGACGTCGCCAGATAAGCGGTTCGGCCCTCAGCTCCATACGTCCTGCGATGCCGTTCCAGTTGCCCTGAGTCTGGTCGGTAACGCTGTGGCTGTCTTGTCCGACACATACATTTTCGATGCCATTATACACGCGGATGGTAATCTTATTGTCGTGACCTGGGCGGAGGAAGGCGGTGACATCGTATTGGTGTGGAACGCTGAGGCTCGTCTGATGACCAACTTCTTTGCCGTTTACAAAGAGTGTGGTCTCGATATGCGGCCTTTCCAGATAGAGTGTGATTTGCCGGCCCTTCCACGTACGGGGTATGCTGACGATGCGGCTATAGGTGGCCTCGCCCACAAAGTGACGTGCCGGAGTGAGGAAGAAGGGGAACTTCATCTGGCCGGCCTTGCGGTAGCGCTCCATATAAGGATTGAAGTAGTAGGAGGAGTCATAGAGCGAGCCGGTCCAGCGAGTACTGACGGTCACTTCATCGCCAATTCCGTTGGTGAGGGTGGAGCCTGGAAGGGTCATTGTAGTTGCTGCCAGGCGGGATTGCAGCTGCCACGTGCCGGAGAGGTCAATGACATCTTGGGCTGCGGCATAGCCACAGCCTACACAAAGAAGGAGGGAAAGAATAATACGTTTCATGGCAAGTCTCAGTCCTCACTATTCGATTCTCAATTTCAACTTCCCAGCCTTCAATCCCCCTGCCGTAGCGGTGAGAGTGACAGTCGTTGGACTGGTGCCGGCACGCAGGATTGCCATCGCCTTTCCGTAGTAGAGTTTGCGGTGATCCACGCATGTCAACTCGTCGCTATAGTGGTTGCCAGACGAGACGGCCACGAGGGTGGGAGACGGGGCGTCTGCCGTGGTGCCGGTAGAGGACTCGATGCTGAGGTCGAAGTGCACGTCGAGTTGTGCGTTGGGAACAACGCGTCCCCGCTTATCCACAGCTTCCACCACGACATGCTGCAGGTCGATGCCATCAGCGCGCCAGGTCTGCTGGTCGGGGATGAGGCGAAGAGCGACAGCCGGTCCTGCTGTCTCCTCACGATGACGGCAGACGACTTTTCCGCCATTGAGGCCAAGCACCTCGATGTATCCTGCTTCGTAGGTCAGGGCGTCCCATCGAATCTGGTTGCGCACCTTCGGGTTGCTGCGGTCGTTCTGCTTACGTCCGAGGCTGCGGCCGTTCACCAACAGTTCCACTTCATCGCAATTCGTGTATATCGTGAGGTTCAGCTTATCGCCCGGGGTGCGTGTCCAGTGGTCCGTGAGGCGGCGTATGCGTTGCTTAACCCCATTCCATTCGATGTCGGAACTCTGTTCCTGGAAGCAGAGGTGAACCACGGGCTCGTCATCGCGGAAAATGCTGTGGGCGAGATAAGCATTGGGCTTGGTGCTCAGGTCGATATTGAAAACTCCTTGTGCCCAACCCTTTGCGGGCCAGCCCTGGCTCTCTCCGAGGTAGTCGATAGCACCCCAATAGGCGAGACCAATCACCTTCGAGAGGTCCATCTCAAAGTAGTTGGGTCCCATGGCTGCCGTCGTGGCTTCGCTCTGATAGAACATCATCCAAGGGAAGCGGCGGCCGTCGCCGGGGAAGTACATATACCTATAATTATAAGCCGCGATATCCGTCTCGTAGACGAGTGGCGCGGGCAGGGAGTCGGTTTCATGCGAGCGGCCGCGAGGATGCATGGCCACGGTGATGAGGCGGGTGTCGTCGTAACGCTTCAGTACCGGCTTCATCATTCGATAAGGCGTCACACCCCAGTCGCCGAAAGGCAGGTTGGCGTAGGTCTGCAGCTCATTGCCGAGGCTCCAAAAGACGATGCTTGGGTGGTTGCGGTCGCGCTTAATCCATTCGGGAATATCGTGCTGCCATAGTTCTGTCCACTCTGCGCGTCCTCCGCAATATTGTGTGAGCCATTTGTCGTAGAGTTCGTCGACAACGAGTATGCCTAATGAGTCGCAGAGGTTCAGTAAACTCTCGCTGTAAGGATTGTGGCTGGTGCGGATATGGTTGAATCCGAAGTCCTTCAGCAACCGTAGCCGTTTCTCAATCGCACGCGGATAGGCGGCAGCACCGAGTGCCCCGAGGGTGTGATGATTAGCAATACCTTTCAGGATAACCTTTTGGCCATTGAGCTTGAGTCCATACGAAGGTGAAAACTCGACCTTTCGTATGCCGAATCGCGACTGGACGTTATCGGCCAGACGTCCTGTCGTGGAACGCACCACGACCTGTGCCGTATAGAGATACGGCTCGTCGAGTTCCCAGAGATGAATACCTGTAAGTCGGATGTTGGTCAGTTGATACTCTCTGGTCCGTTGGTTGCTGCGGAAGGGGACTTCGGTTGTCTGCTCTGCCACAACCCGCCCTTCGCGGTCGAGGATGCGAACATCAAAGGAGAGTGTCTTAAGTCCGCGTTCAAAGGCTGTCACCTCTGCTTGTATGCTGACATTTGCCGCATTGCTGTCCAAACTGTCGGGCGTGGCAACGATGCGAAGCGGATGACGGGTGAAGAAGATTTCGGGATCGGTGACCACCAGATGTACGTCGCGATAGAGTCCGGCACCAGTGTACCAGCGGCTGTTGAGGGCATCGCGTGTGTCTGCCTTCACGGCTATCACGTTGTCTTCTCCCCACCGAAGCAGTCTTGTCACGTCGGCCTCAAAGCCGAGGTAACCATAGTCCGTCTTTCCGATCGGTTGGCCGTTGAGCCACACGTCGCCCGTGTAGAGGATTCCTTCAAAGTCGAGGAGGACCCTCTTGCCTTGCCATGAAGCGTCGGGAGTGAAATGCTTGCGATACCAGCCAATTCCCATTGCTTTGAAGCCACGAGCCGAAAGTCGGCTGCGGACGTTGGCACCGGGGTCGCTCTCATCAGGTCGCTCATCAGCTCCGGGAACCACCCACGGCTGTTCGATCTGGAAGTCGTGGGGAAGATTCACCTGCCGCCAGTCATCATCTGTCGTCTGTGGCGACTGGCCGTCGGCAATATCGCCGGCATGAAAGCGCCAGCCGAAGTTCATCAGTTGCCGTGTGCGCACAAAGTCTGCCGCAGCACTGATACAGTTCAGGGTTACTGCGAGGGTGCAAAAGAGCAATGCCCGCATACATCGGGTACTCATGGGACGTTAGAATTTCCAGTTATTGCAATTGACCGTACCACCGTTGTTCTGGTAGTAGGTGGGGTTCGTATTTGAGCCGTCGAGTTTGATGCCTTGGCTCTTTGAGCCGGAATTAGTCACGGTGAGCACACCTCCGTTGGAAATCAGGTTGAAGGTGCGTACACCACGAGACTTCGTACCAGTAGCGTTGACAGTCGTATTTCCTCCGTTGATGGTCAGCGTCTTCTCGGCCTTCAGACCAGTAGCGCGGTCTTCTTCCTCAGTGTCGGGGTCAACGTACACGCCTCCAGCCACCGTTACATTGATGACAGGCGATGTGCCGCTGGAACCAATCGTGAGGTTTCCGTCGCTGGCGATGGCTTTGGAACCTAATGCTCCGCTGGTGAGGTTCACGGTCACGGTACCGTCGAGCAAGTGCATTTCCGGTACGATGGAAGAGCCCGTTACGGCATCGAGTCGGATACCTTTGGAATCTTGTGCTGAAACGGTGAGGTCGATGCTGCCGCCGTTCATAATGAACTGTCCGTTGAGAGATTCGTCGGACGTGGCATCGGTTTCCACCTGAATGCCATCACCGGCAATATTACTGAGGACCAGCGTGCCTCCGTTCATCTGGAAGTATTCTCCGCAATGAATGCCGTCGGAGACGGACTTGGTGATGGTGATGTGTCCTGTAGTCTTTTTCAGCTGCAGGTATTCATTGGTGCGCAGGGCATGCTTGCAGTTTCCGGCGATGCTGAGCGAACCGCCGCCTGACACTTCGAGGTGTCCCTGACAATTAAAGGCTGCTTTCTGATCACCCGTGGTGGCATCAGACAGGGTGTTTGTGGTACCGTCCTCGAGAATGAGGTCGATGCGCTTGCCGCACTGAATGTCAATGGCTCCACCCTTTGAGGAGGTGAGTGTCAGTCCATTGAGGTGGAACTTCGTCTTGTAGTCGCCGTAGTAAGTGAATGAGCCGGCAGTACTATTGCCCGAAAGGATGAATTCGTGCTCAATAGTGGTGCAGGTGTTCGTGATCACGACATTGGCGCCGCTGACCTGAGCCGAAACGCCCTCCGCTGTTTCGGGAATATTTACGGTGGCTGTGTTGCCGTTCCATGTGATGGTGACAGGATTGACAATAGTGATGCTGTCAATTGCGGAAGTGGAGTAGTTGTCGCCGCCTATCGTCAGGGTAGAACCGGCAGAAGAGTAGGGGAGAGAGGCCGCATTGCTGATGGCATAGCGGGTGCTCTCACCTGCGTTCCAGACGCGTATCCATTGTGCATTGGCAGCAGTTGCCGCTACTGCCAGCAGGAGTGTAAACAGTATCTTTTTCATGGCTTATTAGTGCAGGATTTTAACGGTTCGGTTTCCGAGTTTGGCGATATAGAGTCCACGAGGCAGTCCGTCGAGACTCACTTCATGGCGCCCGTCGTTGGACGGCATCTGGCGAACCAGTTGCCCGCTGGCGTTGAACAGCAGGAGCAGTCCATTACCTTGTGCTACAATACGTCCGTGCTCGATGCATAGACGATCAGATTGGGCGACATCTTTTACGCCCACGGCAATATCTGTGAATGTAATCTTCGAGAGGGTGGAAAGAGGAGCCTCGACAGTTTGATTGCCGGTGGTGATGACCTTGATGTTTGCGCCCTCGAAGATAATTTTCTTCACGGTCTTCAACGCCACACTCTGCACAGACTCAGTAGAGGTGATGTTGAGGTAGTTGTACGTGTCGGCCGCAACTGTTAGAGGCAGCGCCAACAAGAGGGATAATAGAAACTTTTTCATATCGTTATGTGCTTTTTTACGGGTGTTCAGGCTTTGCACGCCTTATAATCCTATTTATTATTTATTAGAATTTGAACCGATAGCTGACGCTGAGACTGTGCTCGTTCTCATTGCCGTCGTCGTCGTTTTCGTGGGTGAATATGTAGGCCGCAGCGATCTTCGATGTTTTGGAGACGCTGTACTCAACGCCAGCGCTCGCACGAATCTTATCTATATGCCATTTCTCACGAAGGTTGTTATGTAATTCTGCTGAGACGAAAGGCTCCCAGTCCCAGCCTTTCTTGTCGATAGAGAACTTCAGCCGTGAGCGCAACAGATGGCGGTTCCACGCGGCTTTCTCCTTGACTTCAGAGGTCACTTCGTCATACTCCGTGATGGCTCCTGTGGCATCGTACGATGGGTCGCGGTATTTGGTGCGGTCCACATTACGAGCCATCTGGTGGGTGTACTGATAGCGCTCGCGCAGCGAGATTCTCAAAGTCTTCCAAAAACGCTTGTCGGCAGTCACCTCAAAGAATGCGCGGTGGCGCGAAGCCCAGTTCGCGGCATCGAGGTTGTAGCCTTTATAGGCATAGTCCGTGCCCTCATCGTCGGTGAAGGTGGTGCCTTGAAAGCTGGAGAACTCATAGTCACCTTTGTACTTATACTCCATGCTTTCCAGATAATGCTTGCGAATGAAGACGTAGCCAAGTCCGAATTTCAAGTACTTGCCTAACTTGTAGTTTACGCCCAATCCAACGTTTAAACGGTCAAAGTCCGAGAAATTGTTGGTTGTGCGATAACCGGCCTCTGCGTCAATGCTCCAATTGTAGGGGAGCACCTTGGAGACACTGAATTCTTGCCACAAACCACTGGTCGTCTGTGTCTCATCGCTCCCTTGTGCCATTGCGGACACGGCACATCCGGCAGCCATCAGCGTGATAATGAGTACGCGTTTCATAGTGTGTCTTTCAACTTTTCAATTTTTCAATATTTCAACATTTCAACATTTCAACATTTCAACTTCCCTTTACATCTCCTTTGGCATACGCCCATAGCGCGCAATGCTGTTTCCCACGTCAGCGGGATCATTATAGAAGATACGGATGAGGGCACTGTCCTTGAGAAAGTCGAGCATACCCACCTCGATTCGAGTAATTCTCACCCCAGTACGCTTCTCGAGATCTGCTTTCAGCTCTTCGCGCTTTTCGGGAGTGATGAGGGAGACATTGTCATAGCGGATAATCTTGGAGCATTCCTGACTGATGACCTTGGAGCTCTCGAAGAGGGCAGCCATGCAGACAAAAGCAGCGTTGACAAAAAGGATGGTAACAATTCCTACACCGTCCCAGTAGTCAGCCTTCGGGTGATAGTCACCGTGAGCCAGCGCGTTGATGACACTCAGAGCAATGAGCATAAAGAGGTAGGTCATTTCGCGAATGGGGACCGCTTCTGTGCGGAAACGCATGATGCCAAAAATCGCAAACAAGCCCATGGCTGCTCCCAGTTGCATTCCTCCGCCGTCCATCAGACTAACAAGCAGGAAGATGCTCATCGACATCAGAATGAAGATGAACATGTAGTCGCGGCGAAGACTGCGAGGGTAGTAGTACTTGCGAGCAATCAACAGCACGACCAGTAGATTGATGGAAAAACGAATCACCAGAGAGATGAACTGCTGTGGATCGAAGAGGGTGACTCCGAAGAGGTTGCCCAGCGTGTAGTTAATTTGAGTAAAATCCATAATATTTTTAGTTTGTGGTTATTTCTAAAGGGGATTATTGGGGGAAGCTGGAGCCCACATATTTGCGGATGCGAACGAGTTTCTCCTTGAAAAGGTTGTTCTTAAGGCTGGCATTTGTCATCACACTGCCTATACAGTATTTTGAAAAGCCGGAGGGCTTGATGCGCAGCTGACGCAACAGGTCGAGTACGGGAGAGAAGACATTGCCGTCGCGCTTCAGCTCGATGATGACGAGCTGTCCTGTTTGGGCGTCATGCTCTGTTTCGTAGTTGTGGAAAGCGACATTGAAGTCGATAGTCAGACGCTCCGTCTTGCCGTAGTTGACGAGGGTGATACGCTGGAACTGGTTCTGCACGGTGGGGAGGATATTATCAAAGGTGGCACCCGTCAGCTTCTGTGTGAACTCGCTGCCACCGGCGTCTACTACGTCTTGCCTTTCCTGCGAGGGCACGGTGATGCGCTTTTTCTTTGTGCGACCATGATTGTTCTTTGTCTTCACCTCAAGGAAGGTCGTATCTGAATCCAAATAGGTGCGAACCCGAATCTTCTGTCGGGGAGCGCGGCCGTTGTGGTGCTCCAGGAAGAAACGGTGCAAGGGTGTGTCCCAATACGTAGTCTGATAGTTCGCAATACGTGAGCCCTCAATCTGCTGGGCAAAATATTGTCCCTGGGTTAATTCCAGTAACTGTGCCAGCTTCGCCTTGTTGGTGACGAATTTGGTGTCTGTGCGGTTCATCAGTTTGATGCCACTCATCTCATCGAGCGAGATGGGTTGCAAAAGGCCGAGCCAATATTGTATTGTTGCGTCTGAATTCATCAAAAAAGGGCTTTTTCGGGTGCAAATATAGGGAAAAGTTGAAAGTTTATAGTTAAAAGTTGGAAGTTTTTGCTTTTTTCGAGCACTTTTTTCAATAAATAGGCACTTTGAATCAGCAAAAACACTTATCTTTGTCCCACAAAAGAGCGAGGAATGCCATAATTGGCCCTCAACTCAGTCCCGAAAGAATAAAACCTAAGCCCCAACCCAACGTGAACTCTAAACACTAAACAATAAAACCAGAATATGGCAGACATGAAAGAAATCCTCTCCGCCGCCGAGGAGCGAATGGAAGAGGCTGTGATGTATCTTGAAGATGCCCTCTCGCATATTCGTGCAGGAAAGGCAAACATCAAATTGCTCGACGGCATTCGCGTTGACAACTACGGATCAATGGTTCCCATCAACCAGTGCGCCGCCGTCACCACTCCCGATGCCCGCACCATCGCCATCAAACCATGGGACAAATCGATGTTCAAGGTTATAGAGAAGGCCATCATCAACAGCGACTTGGGTATCATGCCTGAGAATAATGGCGAAATCATCCGAATCGGTATTCCGCCCCTCACCGAGGAGCGCCGCAAACAGCTCGCCAAACAGTGCGGCAAAGAAGGCGAACAAGCCAAGGTCAGCATTCGTAATGCCCGTCGTGATGGAATAGAGCAACTGAAGAAAGCCGTGAAGGACGGGCTCAGTGAGGACAATCAGAAGGACGGCGAAGCTGACCTTCAGAAGATGCATGATAAATATATCAAGCAAATCGAATCCCTCCTTGCTGCTAAGGAGAAGGAAATTATGACCGTGTGATGGGCGACAGGTGAAAGGTCTTGTTGTTCGGAATACAGGAAGTTGGTACGACGTTCGCACAGACGACGGCCAGTTCTTTGCGTGTAAGGTGAAAGGGAACTTTCGTCTTCGCGGTATTCGTAGTACCAACCCTGTGGCCGTTGGCGACTGGGTCGAAATATCCCCTCCCACTCAGGGGCGAGCCCAGAGCGGTTCTTTTATCACCGAAATCCATGACCGCCGCAACTACATCATTCGTCGTGCTTCGAACCTCTCGAAGCAGAGCCACATCATTGCCGCTAACGTAGACCTCGCCGGGCTCGTGGTCACCATTGCTCACCCTGAGACCAACACCACCTTCATCGATCGCTTCCTCGCCTCTGCCGAAGCATACAGGGTGCCCGTCCTCCTTATTTTTAATAAGGTGGATTTGTACGATGCCGACCAGCGCCGGTACCTCGATGCGGTCATGGCACTCTATTGCCAGCTCGGCTATTCCTGTGTGGCTGTTTCGGCCGCGACGGGCGAAGGCCTTGAAAGCCTCCTGCCAGAACTTCGTGACAGGACAACGCTCTTCAGCGGCAATAGCGGAGTGGGCAAGTCCACCCTCCTCAACCGCCTCGTCCCCTCAGCCCAAGCTAAAACGGCTGAGCTCAGCCTGGCTCACGACCAAGGTCAGCACGCAACAACTTTCTCCGAAATGTATGACTTGCCAGAGGGCGGCTGCATCATCGATACCCCGGGAATCCGCGGTTTCGGTACTTTCGACTTCGAGCCCGAGGAGGTCAGCCACTATTTCAGGGAAATCTTTCAGGTGGGGCGCGACTGCCGATTCGGTAATTGCACTCACACCCATGAGCCGGGATGTGCTGTTCTTGCCGCTCTCGATCGTCACGAAATAGCGGCCTCCCGCTATCAGTCCTATCTCTCGATGCTCGAGGATAAGGATGAAGACAAATATAGGAATTGAAAATTGATAATTGAAAATTGAAAACTCTTTCTCATGAGCCCCATAGGTCTCATGAGCCTCATAGGCCCCATAAGTCCCTTTAACTCAAGTTTCGCTAGTATGCTAACCAGCTGTAATACAAAGCCCCAGCGGGGCGTGACAATGGTAGCCAGCCGTTTCAACGGCTGGTATAAAGCGGTCAGGAAAAAGCGTGCCTTTAGGTACGCGACATCAAATCCCTGTCGCGTACCTACGGCACGCTATCTGTTAACATTCTCATTACCAGCCATTGAAATGGCTGGCTACCATTGTCTGATGCCTATGGCATCACTTCCGAAACTTCAATCCCTTTAAAACAATAACCACTATGAAAAAACTTCTTATCATCCTGTTCGGTTGTCTGTTGTGCTTTAGCGCGGCAGCGCAGGAGCTGACCGTGGGCAGCTACAATCTACGCAACAAAAACCAGCACGACAGCATCAACGGCAACGGTTGGAACCGTCGTGTGGAAAGTATTGCTAACCAGATTATCTGGGAACATCCCGACCTCTTCGGCACACAGGAAGGGCTTCACGAACAACTTGTTGACCTCGATGTACGACTGAAAGACTACAAGTGGATAGGTGTTGCACGCGACGACGGCAAGCAAGAAGGCGAATACTCCGCAATCTTCTACCGCGAAGACCGCGTGGAGCTCCTCGAACAAGGAAACTTCTGGCTCAACGAGACTCCCGACCGTCCGGCTCTCGGCTGGGATGCAGCCTGCATCCGCATCTGCACCTGGGGCCATTTCCGTGACCGCCAGACCAAGCGCGAATTCTATTTCCTTAATCTTCACATGGATCACGTAGGCGTCCGGGCTCGTGCGGAATCTGCAAAACTCGTCATGCAGCGCATCACCCAGATGACCGACTCCGGCAAGAAACTGGCCATTCTTACGGGTGACTTCAATGTGCCTCAAACCGATGAGCTGTACTCTATTTTCACCCAGTCTGGCATCCTGAAAGATTGTTACGCCAATGCTGCCAACCGCTTTGCTGAGAATGGCACCTACAACGGCTTCGACTATCATTTCTACACGACAGAGCGCATCGACCACATCCTCGTCACGCCAGCAACCACTGTTGATGCCTTTGCCGTCCTCACTGATGGCTACTGGCGGAAGGACATGAATGGAAAGATGTCACGTCGTACTCTCTCTGACCACTATCCCATCTTTGCCCGCATCCGTTTCTGATTTCTCAGATTCCTTAGTAATATCTTTCGCGGTCACCGGCAACGTCGGTGACCGCTATCTTCTATATAGCCCTCGCGCGACCAAAATAAAAACTTTTTCATCTAACAGCTGGCGCTCACAGCCCCTTTCCCCTGCTTTTTCCTCTCTTTTAGCTCCTTCCGTCTCACTTTTTCGCCGTTTTTCTTTGCCAATTCCATACTAATTCCTACCTTTGCCCCGATAATCCGCTCAGACGGCCGGAATCTTCATCCAGAAAACAAAGAATCCTCAATCATATAAACATAAAAACATCATACATCATGGCTAATATTCCTGAATTCAAGTATGCCCCGATGTTCCAGCTGGGCAAAGACACTACTGAGTACCGTCTCCTCTCGAAGGAAGGCGTAACGGTTTCCGAATTCGAAGGCAAAGAAATTGTCAAAGTCTCGCCCGAGGCGCTGACACTGTTGGCACAGCAAGCATTCCACGATGTGGAATTCATGCTCCGTCGCGAGCACAACCTTCAGGTCGCTGCAATTCTCGACGACCCCGAGGCCAGCGAAAACGATAAGTACGTGGCCCTGCAGTTCCTCCGTAATGCCGAAGTGGCTGCCAAGGGCATCCTCCCCTTCTGCCAAGATACCGGTACCGCCATTATTCATGGCGAAAAGGGCCAGCAGGTGTGGACTGGCTTTGAGGACGAGGAAGCACTCAGCCGCGGCGTGTTCAACACCTTCACTCAGGACAACCTCCGCTACTCGCAGAACGCCCCCTTGAATATGTACGACGAGGTCAATACCCGCTGCAACCTGCCCGCTCAGATTGATATCGAAGCTTGCGAGGGTGCGGAATACCGCTTTGTCATGGTCGCTAAGGGCGGCGGCTCGGCCAACAAGACCTATTTCTACCCCATGACCAAAGCCACCATCCAGAACGAGGGCACGCTGATCCCGTTCCTCGTAGAGAAGATGAAAAGCTTGGGCACGGCAGCCTGTCCGCCCTACCACATCGCTTTCGTGATTGGTGGCACCAGCGCCGAGAAGAACTTGTTGACGGTGAAGCTTGCCAGTATCAAGTACTACGACAGTCTGCCCACGACAGGTGATGAGACCGGCCGCGCCTTCCGTGATGTCGAACTGGAGAAGAAACTGCTGAAGGAAGCTCACAATATTGGGCTCGGTGCCCAGTTCGGCGGCAAGTACGTTGCCCACGATATCCGTGTGATCCGTCTGCCGCGTCATGGCGCCAGTTGTCCTATTGGTATGGGAGTCAGCTGTTCGGCCGACCGCAACATCAAGGCGAAGATCAACCGCGACGGCATCTGGCTCGAGAAAATGGACAGCAACCCCGCAGAGCTGATTCCCGCAGAATATGCCAAGGCCGGCGAAGGCAAGAACACCATCGTCATCGACCTGAACCAGGGCATCGACGCCGTGCGCAAGGAACTGACGAAATATCCCGTCAGCACCCGCGTGAACCTGAATGGCACCATCATCGTGGCGCGCGACATCGCCCACGCCAAGCTGAAAGCCCGCATCGATGCAGGCGAAGGGATGCCTGAGTACTTCAAGAAATATCCTGTCCTCTATGCCGGTCCCGCCAAGACACCCGAAGGTTATCCCTGCGGCTCCATGGGCCCGACCACGGCCAACCGCATGGATCCTTATGTGGATGAGTTCCAGAGCCTGGGCGCCAGCTTAGTGATGATTGCTAAGGGCAACCGTTCGCAAGTCGTCACAGATGCCTGCCAGAAGCATGGTGGCTTCTACCTCGGCACCATTGGCGGCGTGGCAGCAGTCCTCTCGCAGTCGAGCATCAAGAGCATCGAATGTGTCGAATATCCCGAACTGGGAATGGAGGCCATTTGGAAGATTGAGGTCGAGGACTTCCCCGCCTTCATCCTCGTCGACGACAAGGGCAATGACTTCTTCAAGCAGCTGAAGCCGCTGTGCTGCAAAAACTAAAAGACCCACCCCCGACCCCTCCCGTTAGGGAGGGGGGAGGACCTGCGGGTAGAAGGATAATCACAAATCATTATTTTCCAATTGTTAGCAAAGCTTTATTCAAATAACGATACTTCGAACGAAACTTCGAGAGGCACTTCGCGCCAGCCCTCTCCCCTCCCTGACGAGAGGGGCACGGGGGTGGTTCCTGGCTTCAGCTTCGAAGTCCTCCCTCCCTTGAAGGGAACGGGCACATCGTCGCTGTTCCAGACCATTGAGATTCTGGCGCCGTTCAAGCCCCGCCACATCAATATCACCACTCACCGTGCGGAGTACGTCTATCGCGAGGTGGAAGGAGGTCTGGTGGAGCGTAGTCGCGTTCGTCGTCGTCCCGGTACCATCGCCATTGCCGCCGCCATCCAGCAGCGTTGGGGCATTCCAGTAATTCCCCACATCGTCTGTTCCGGCTCTACGAAGACTGATATCGAATACGCGCTGCTCGACCTGCAGTTTTTAGGCATTTCTGACATCTTCATCCTCCGTGGTGACAAAGCGAAGGAAGAGTCAATGTACCAGCCGACTCCAGGCGGCTACACTCACGCTCTGGAGCTCATCGAACAGGTGAACCGTTTCAACGAAGGTTACTTCTCCGACGGCACGGCGATGAAAGTCAGGGGCGTACCCTTCGAGTTCGGCGTTGCAGCCTACCCAGAGAAACATGAGGAAGCTCCTAATCTCGAGAGCGACATCCTCGTTCTTTTGGAGAAACAGCGCAGAGGTGCCAAGGTGGCAATCACCCAGCTCTTCTACGACAATGAGAAATACTACGCTTTCGTGCGCCAGGCCCGCGAGGCAGGAGTCACCATCCCCATCATTCCCGGGCTGAAGCCGCTGACAAAACTCTCGCAACTCTCCACGGTCCCCAAGACCTTCCGCTGCGACCTGCCATTCGAGCTCTCAGAGGAACTGCGGCGCTGCGAGACCGACGACGAGGTGAAGCAGGTAGGCATTGAGTGGGGCATCAACCAGTGTCGCGACCTCATCGCCCACGGCGTGCCCTCTCTTCATTTCTACACGCTCAGCGCGGTGGACAGCATCAAGAAGATTGCAGAAGAAGTGTATTAAGACTCTCCCCCCGCCCTCCCTGTTAGGGAGGGAGCGGTCACTATCAAGAATAAATTATCATCATAAGATATGGAAGAGCAAACGGCCAGTCAAGTACAAACCGCTCCCTCCCTAACAGGGAGGGCGGGGGGAGAGCCTTTCATAGGCCAACAAGCAATTTGGCAGCGTCTGCTTGCCGACCTCAAGGCCGACCGCGTGCCGCATGCACTGATGTTCTGCGGTCCTGCCGGTGCGGGGAAACTGGCGCTGGCAGTAGCTTTCGCCCAGACGTTGCTCTGTCAGCATCCCAACGAGGACGGCTCGGCATGTGGCGAGTGCACTTCCTGCAAGATGGCCGCCAAGTTGGAACATCCCGACCTGCATTTCACCTTCCCTTTCGTCAAGGGCACCCGCATCAAGACACCTGAGGCCGCCATCTCCGACGTATATATTAAGGAGTGGCGCGCGCGTGTGTTGCAGAGCCCTTATTTCGACCTCAACGACTGGCTGGAAGACCTGAATGCTGCCAATCAGCAGGCCACTTACTACGTCGCTGAGGCCGACAACATTCAGCGGAAGCTCGCGCTGAAGTCCAACCAGGGCGGGCGCAAGGTGATGATTGTCTGGCTACCGGAGAAGATGAACCAGGAGACGGCGAACAAACTGCTGAAGCTTTTCGAGGAACCGCCCGCAGGAACCCACTTCCTGATGGTGTCGGAGGAGCCCGACCTCGTACTGGGCACCATCCTCAGCCGCACGCAGCGCCTGCTTGTGCCGCCCCTCTCCCGCGAGGAATACCGGCAGGCTCACCCGCCAAAGGACGAGCGGCAGTCGCTGGAACTCTTTCAGATGCTGATGCGCCTGAGCTATCAGCGTAAGGTGAAGGAACTGCGGGAGTGGGCCGAGCAGGTCGCCTCTATGGGTCGCGAGCCGCAGAAGACCTTCCTAGCTTTCTGCCAGCGACAGGTCCGCGAGAACTTCGTCTTCAATTTCCACCAGCCCGCACTCAATGACCAGAGTGACGATGAGGCTGCCTTCAGCCGCAACTTCGCCCGATTCATCAATGAGCGCAACGTCATTCCCATTACCGAGGAACTGGCAAGCGCAGAAACCGATATCGCACAGAATGTCAACGCTCGCATGGTGTTCTTCACCTTGGCGCTGAAGATGATTGTACTGCTAATCAAATAATAGAGCTGCTCTCGGCTCGCCTCACGCGCTAAACGGTAATTTGCGAGATGAGGATACACCTATCTCACACTTGCCGAATGCTATGAAGGCAATCTTGAAAACGATACTCTATCGTTTCCTCCATTGCCACCTGTGAGGGAGGCGAGTGCCTACCTGATAAGAAATATTCATTTAATATGGAAGATAACCAATTAACAATAGATTCAGCACCCTCTCTCAAGGAGAGGGAAGGGGCAGGATCTGTCTTCTTCGGCGACCGCGGCCTCTCGTATCGGGGTTGTCCAAAGCAGAGCTGCCAGCTCAATGTCTTCGACTACTTTGCCGACGTCCCCGGCAACGCAGAGACGACAGACCTCGTCGAAGTGCAGTTCAAGAACACCCGAAAGGGGTATTACCATAACTCCAACCATTTGCCGCTGGAGAAAGGCGACATCGTGGCCGTAGAGGCATCGCCCGGACATGATATCGGAACGGTGACCCTCACCGGCAAGCTCGTCCTGCTGCAGATGAAGCGCACACCGCCCAAGAATCCCGAGGAGCTAAAGCGTATCTACCGCAAGGCCCGCCCCGTGGACATGGAGAAGTTCGAGGAAGCCAAGGCCCGCGAACACGATACCATGATCCGCAGCCGACAGATTGCCAAGGAACTGGGACTCGAGATGAAAATCGGCGACGTGGAATATCAGGGCGATGGACTGAAAGCCATCTTCTACTACATCGCCGACGGCCGTGTGGACTTCCGTCAACTCATCAAGGTGCTGGCCGAGGCCTTCCACGTGCGCATCGAGATGAAGCAGATCGGTGCGCGCCAGGAGGCCGGACGCATCGGGGGCTTCGGACCTTGTGGCCGTGAGCTTTGCTGCACCACCTGGATGAAGAACTTCTCCAGCGTTTCCACAGCTGCCGCCCGCTTCCAGGACCTCACGCTCAACCCCCAGAAGCTGGCCGGACAGTGCGCCAAGCTGAAATGCTGCATGAACTTTGAGGTTGACCAGTATGTCGAGGCTTCGCGCCGGCTGCCCAGTCGTGAGGTGCACCTCGAGACACAGGACGGTACCTTCTATTATTTCAAGGCAGACATTCTGTCGGGGCTCATCACCTACAGCAGCGATCGCCGCATAGCTGCCAACCTCACCACCATCACTGCCGAGCGCGCCATGGAAATCGTGGCCATGAACAAAGCCGGAGAGAAACCTGTCGCTCTGGACGAGACCGTGGCTCCGGCTCCTGCCGGCCCCGTGGACCTCGCCACGCAGGAGGACCTCACTCGCTTCGACCGCGCCCGCAAGAAGAAAAAAAAGAAAAAGAACCGCGACCGCTCATGCGCTCCCAACGATTCCTCATCAGCTCCGTCCTGAGCCTCGCCCTGACCGCCGTACTCCTGGGCTGCCGTCCTTCGACACCCCTCTGTGAGTACCATCCCGTCGACCCCCGAGGCTGGAGCACCCTCGACACGCTTCGTTTTCAGTTGCCGCCCGACAGCGTCTCCACGCGGCGCACCATCTCCCTCGGCGTGCGTTTCACGGAACGCGTGGAATATCGGGGACTGTGGCTCGTCGTCGAGCAGCGCGGACTGGCGGCAGCCCATCGCGATACGATGTTTCTGCCCCTTGCCGGAGAGGATGGGCGCTGGCTCGTCCCCGGAGCCGTCTATCATGAGGTGCGGGGAGAGTGCACGACCCTCCAGACTCCTGCCGGACAGCCGCTGGAGCTCCTTCTCTATCACATCATGCCCGAGCAGAACATCCTCGGCTTTATCGAAGCCGGCGTGATGGTAAGGTAAGATGTTCGCGTTTCACCGTATAAGCCAGGAAGACCACGATGAGCAGGGTGTTCAGCGTCAGCTGCGCCCAAACGGGCAAAGCCTCCGTAAGTGTCATTGCATAGTATAGTGCAGCGGCCAGCAGCGTATATAAGCCAAGCGCCTTCACCGGATAATTGATAGGATTCTTGCGCTGCCCTACGAGGTAGCTGAGAACCATGCAGGTAGCATAGCCCGCAAAACCGCCCCAGGCACAAGCCCAGTAGCTGTAGGTGGGGATGAACAGCACATTGATGGCCACCAGCACCGCACAGCCCGCCAGCGAGAACCAGGCGCCGTAGATCGTTTTGTCGATGAGCTTGTACCAGAACGAGAGGTTGAAATACACGCCCATCATAATTTCCGCCGCCATCACAATGGGCACCACGCCCAGCCCCTCGCGGTATTCCTCGCCGATGATATACAGCAGAATCGGCATGTAACCCATCACACACAGATATGCCAGCAGCGTGAAGATGACAAAGAACTTCATCGCCATCGCATAGTATTCACCCTTGTCGGCATCCTTCGACTTGGCGAAGACAATAGGCTCGTAGGCATAGCGGAAGGCCTGCGTAATCATCGCCATGATCATCGCAATCTTCACGCCGCTGCCGTAGACTCCCAGCAGCACCTTGCCCTGCTGCTCGTCGGGATACACCAGCGGGAAGATAATCTTGTCGGCCACCTGATTCAGGATGCCCGCAACACCTAATACCACAATGGGCCACGAGTAGCTGAGCATGCGGCGAAGCAGTGCACCGTCGAAGTGCCATCGAATCTTCATCAGCTGAGGGATAAACAGCAGCGAGATGAAACTCGTACACAGCAGGTTGATGAGGAAGACATAATAGACCGACGTCTGGTGCAACCCCATGAAGAACAGCACGTTCAGCCCAATACTCAGCACGATGAACAACAGCTTCAGCGTCGCAAACCGTATGGGGCGCTTCTGGAAGCGCAGGTAGCTGAACGGAATCGCCTGCAGCGCATCCATCGCCACCACCACCGCCATCATCAGCAGGTATTCCGGATGATCGCCGTAGCCTAATGCCGAGGATATCGGAGTAATGAAACCGAAGACTCCTATCAGGAACAGCAACGACAGGAAACCGACGAACGCAAAGGCCGTGGAGAACACCGTGTCCGGCTGCTCGCGCTCCTCGTTGGTATAGCGGAACAGCGTCGTCTCCATACCGAAAATCAGAAAGACCAGAATCAGCGCGGTATAGGCGTAGACATTGGTGCTCACACCATAGTCGCCCGTAGCCTTCGGCATATAATGCGTGTGGAGCGGCACCAGCATGTAGTTCAGGAACCGGCCCACGATGCTGCTCAGTCCGTAGATGGCCGTATCCTTCAAGAGGGAGTTCAGTTTCACGATATCACCTTTTTTATAGTTCTACGTAAGAATCATTTACCGTTTTGCGCTGCAAAAGTAGCAATATTTTCCTCTCGCACCAAGAAAAATACAAAAAAACTGAGAAAAAGCAGATTTCTTCCACCATCTTGCCCGTGGTTTCAAAAATTATCAATAACTTTGAGCCCGAAAACAGGCAAAAACCACACCCACGGCAACAATGAAGACAGGACTGGTATTAGAAGGGGGAGCCATGCGGGGACTCTTCACCGCAGGCGTCCTCGACGTACTCCTCGAGCACGATGTGCCTTTCGACGGACTCGTCGGCGTCTCCGCCGGAGCCTGTTTCGGCTGCAACTACAAGAGCCGTCAGCCAGGACGTGTCCTCCGCTATAATCTGCGCTACGCCCACGACCCGCGCTACTGCAGCCTCTGGTCGCTCCTTACCACCGGCGGCATCTTCGGTCCCCGTTTTGCCTACTACACCCTTCCTCAGCACCTCGACCCCTTCGACATCGCGGCCTTCGACCGCAGTCCCATGGAGTTCCATCTCGTCTGCACCGACGTCCTTACCGGCCAGCCCGTCTACCGCCGCTTCGACCGCTTCAGAGAGGACCTCTACGACTGGATCCTCGCCTCGTCCTCCATGCCCGTTGTCTCCAAGGTAGTGTCCATCGGCGACCAGCGGCTCATCGATGGCGGCATTGCCGACTCCATCCCCCTGCGCTACTTCCAGCAGCAAGGCTTCCGTCGCAACCTCGTCGTCCTCACACAACCCGCCGACTACCAGAAGCAGCCCCTCAGCTACCGGTGGTTCATCCGCCGCAACCTCCGGCGCTATCCAGCTCTCATCGCCGCCTGGGAACACCGCCACGAGATGTACAACGAGGAACTGCGCTACATCGCCAGCCAGCAAGCCGAGGGCAACACCCTCATCCTCTGCCCCGATGCCACCCTCCCCATCGGGCGCATCTCCCACAGCCGACGCCTCATGCGCCAGACCTACGACCTCGGTCGCAGCGTCGCCACAGCCCAGCTCCCCCGCATCCTCGCATTCCTCTCACAAGAAAACAACCCACCTCAACAAACACAACACGTATGAACAAGCTCTTCCTTTCACTCAGCCTCGCCGCCCTCTTCGCCCTCCCCACGGCGCTCCTCAGTCAGCAACCCCAGCCCCAGCGCACCACCATCCGCTCCGGCGAACTCTGGCCCGACGACAGCGGGCAGCACATCAACGCCCACGGCGGCGGTGTGCTCCACTACGGCGACACCTACTACTGGTTCGGCGAGCACAAGTCCGACTGGACCTCCGATGCCCTCGTCGGCGTCACCTGCTATTCCTCCAAGGACCTCCTCAACTGGCACAACTGCGGCGTGGCCCTCAGCGTCAGCGACGACAGCAGTTCCGACATCGAGCGCGGCTGCATCCTCGAACGACCCAAGGTCATCTACAACCCCACCACCAAGCAGTTCTGCATGTGGTTCCATCTCGAACTCAAAGGACGAGGCTATGATGCCGCCCGCTACGGCGTCGCCGTTGCCGACCGCCCCGAAGGCCCCTACCGCTTCCTCTATTCCCAGCGCTCCGACGCCGGCATCTGGCCCCTGGAATTCAGCTCCGAGCACCAGGCCGTCCTCGACACCTTAGGCACCTTCCACTATCAGGACTGGACACCAGCCTGGCGCGAGGCCGTGGACAAGGGACTCATCGTCAAGCGCGACTTCGCCGGCGGTCAGATGTCGCGCGACATGACCCTCTACGTCGACGACGACGGCAAAGCCTACCACATCTTCTCCTCCGAGGAAAACCTGACGCTGCACATTGCAGAACTCACTGAAGACTACCTCCACCACAGCGGACGCTACACCCGTGTGGCACCCGCCGGGCACAACGAGGCACCCGCCATCTTCAAACACCAGGGCACCTATTGGATGATCACCTCCGGCTGCACCGGCTGGGCACCCAACGAGGCCCGCATGTTCTCTGCCCCCAGCATCTGGGGACCCTGGACCCAGCACCCCAACCCCTGTCGCGGCCCCAAGGCCGAAATCACCTTCGGCGGACAGAGCACTTTCATCCTCCCCGTCGGCGACCAATACATCTTCATGGCCGACATCTGGCGCCCCCGCCGTCCCAGCAACGCCCGCTACATCTGGCTCCCCATCGAATTCGAGGACGGAAAGCCCATCGTCCGCTGGCAGGAAGAATGGACGTTCGAATGACAATGGTTCTATCTTCATTCTATCTTCGTTCTCTCTTCGGAATTCCGAAACCTGAAGATTTGATTTCGTGAACATAAAGCGCACTTTGAATCAATTGTTCATGCGCGCGCGTAATAAAAACATGAAAAAATGAACTGAATCTACTGCAAACCGCCATAACATATTGCAAGTCAATAATATATATTGCAGTAGATTTTTTATAAGTTGGTGTTCAATATTAGTTAAATAATTTTGTTCACCTACTTATGTATGTATTTCAAGTTTCGGAAGTGATGCCGTAGGCATCTGACAATGGTAGCCAGCCATTTCAATGGCTGGTATTGAGGATGTTGATGGATAGCGTGCCGTAGGTACGCGACAGGGATTTGATGTCGCGTACCTAAAGGCACGCTTTTTCCAGGCCGCTTTATACCAGCCGTTAAAACGGCTGGCTACCTTTGTCACGCCCCGCTGGGGCTTTGTATTACAGCTGGTTGGCATACAAGCGAAACTTGAGTATGTATTAACTCCGCCACAGCCGGAGAGGGAATGGATTTCTTTGAGACTTCGTCTCTTTGCGTTCGAATTATTTAAAGCCGCAAAGTTGAGTTCCAGTAGTGGAACTCTCGACTTCCAGCAGTGGAACTCTCGACTTCCAGCAGTGGAACTCTCGACTTCCAGCAGTGGAACTCTGGAATTCCACCAGTGGAACTCGCGAGTTCCACCCTCAGATTTTTCTGGAACTCCACTCCCCTTTTCCTCTTCGACACCGCAAAGTTGTCATCAAAAGCATAAAAAACCGAGTTTATAAGCAGATAAATCTACTGCAAACAACATAGATTCAGAAAAATCTACTGCAATCTAACTATCACACCTCTAATAGATTATCCTCGTTTGCAGTAGATTCAGTTGATTTTTTCATGTTTTTATCACGCGCGCGCGTATCTTCCAAAAATACTACACACTACACAAATGTCACCAACCGTCAATATTTAGGCTGCGAAGCGATTCTCATTCTCGTTTTGTATTTAGACACCTCTAAACAACCACAAACAATGAAAAACACATAGAGATAAATCTTTGTATATCAACCACTTTTAGATTTTAACACTTCGGACTTGCTTTTTGGTGGTTCTCAAAAATCCGCTTATCTTTGCAACGCATTTCTACCGCGGAGAATTTTGAGGGCTTTTATTTTGCCATCTCGTGGACCGGGTTGACAAAGGTTGACAAGAGTTTACAACGGTTGACTGAAGAACGAGAGGGAAAGAGCAAGGAAGTGACCTCATTTGAAGAAGGTTTAGCTCGGCGTTAGCCAACGTGACATCGTGGAATGAGTTGACAATGGGTGTCAATGATTGACGAAAGTTCACACTTTCTATGTGTACTTCAAGTGGATAGTGTAAGACATGATGGAAGTATAACGAGAGCCGGGGCACAGTAGCCTCGGCTCTCGGAGTTGATAGAGGTTTGGTCATGCAAGCATGGCCAGTCGTGTATCTTGCAAATGACTGAGTGTCAAAAGCGCCTCAGAACGTGTAGCCGTTCACGCTGTCCCAGTCGGGGTCGGCGGTCAGGCGGATGGTGCCGTCGGACGAGCCGCCGCTGCCGCCGCTACCGAAAAAACTGCCGGTGTAGCGGGTCACCTGGTTGCGGGTGACGGGGACGTTCTCGAAGACCTTCTCCTTGATGATGTTGTCGTTCTGGTCGAGGGCGGTGACGGTGAGCTTGGTCAGCACATCGTCCTCGGTGTGGGGCAGGGTGAAGATTTCGTAGATGTCGTCGTTGCTGACAGGGCGTATTTCCGTCTGCTTCGAGTTCACGCAGCCGCAGCCGTCCTTCGGGCTGAACGTGCTGGAGCCGCCGAGGTAGTAGAACTTCAGCTTGGCGACGTTCGATGGCATTTCCTCGTCGGTCAACACCAGGCGGAACATGGCGACGGCGCGGGTCAGCGTGAGGTCATAGCTCTGTACTTCTGTGGTCACCACCAGGTCGCCATAATAATAAAAGGTGTCGGTCACTTTGTTGTTGGGGAAGGTCACCTTTTCCGTCGAGGTGATGGTGGCCGAGCCTTCGCCGTTGTGGGCGATGACTACCAGCTGGTACGTCCCGGCAGCAAGTGTCAGGGCGACAGTGCCGTAGCCGCTATCGCCTTCCTTTTGCGCCACGGTCTTGACCTTCGTGCCGTCAGCGTCGAAGATGGCGATGTTCAGGCGCGAGCATAGTTCCGTGATGTCGGTGGCGGCGCGAGTGAACGATTCCTGCTCATACTGCTTAAAGTGCAGGATGACGTTGGCATCCTGCGTCGAAACGATATCCTCTTCGCTGAGTATGGGCTTCTCGCACGCTGTCATGAGCAGGGCGAGCGCAAAAAACAGAATCTTCTTCATAATGGTTCAGTCTTTGGTGATGGATACTACGGCGACGGGACGGAGGCGATAGCTGTCCGTCGTATTGGCGGTGGGCCAGGCAGTCTCTGCAGCACCGAGGGCGCGGTAGCCGAGGCCGTCGTTGCTCTTGCGGTAGAGGTACTTCATGCCCGCAAGCGATGCATCGTCGGCCAGGAGCTTCGCCTCTACGAGTTGCATCTGCGCCTTGGTGGGGACGGCCCAGTCGCTGATGCCTACTGCGCCGAGGGCGGCAAGGGCGGCATCGGCATTCCCAGTGGTCGTTGTTGCCTGCTCGTTGGGCGAGAGCAGCGTCAGCTCTGCCGAAGTCTCGTCAATCGTTGATACCGCCAAAACATAGCATCCCTGATAGGTGTCGCCCACGGCGGGGAAGTCTGACGACGGCTCAGAGGGTTCGCTCGGGTCGGATGGATTATTGGGCTCACTCGCTGACGAACCGCTTTCATCGAACTCAAAGCTGATAGTCCTTTCGCCCAGCCATGTAGCGCCGGTGATGGTGCCGGTCAGGCTGACGCCCACAGCCTCGGTGTAGGTGCCGTCGATGTTGATCTTGTAGCCCACTTCGAGCTGGTCGCTGCACGAATAGGTGTAGGTCTTGGTGGTGCCGCCAATGGTGATGTTCACCGAGACGCTGGCGGGCTGAGAGCTGGGAGGGAGAAGGAATACAGACCCCACCCCCGGCCCCTCCCCTTGATGGAAGGGGAGAGCGGCAGAAGAGCCCTCCCCAGAAAGGGAGGGGAGCGTCCACGTGCGGTTGTCCTCCTGACGAGTCAGGGCAATGGTGCTGCTGGTGCCTGCTGTGGCAAATGTCCCGCCCACACACAGCGCTTGCCACAGCGGGGCGATGGTGACGCTCACCGCCGTTGCCGCCGTGGGAATCTTTTTGATTTCGACGCTCTGGATGAGCATCGTCTTGCGCGTCATGCCGAGGATGACGGTGTTCGTGCCGCCATCAACGAGCGTGGCCGTGGCCTGTGCCGCCATCAGGTCGCCGTGCGTCTTGCCGTCCTTTAGCACGATGGCCGATGTCGCCAAAGCATCATCAGCTGTCGGCAGCACATAGTCTGATGAAGAAGCCCCGCCGATGGCATAGACCGTGTACGTCCCCTCCACCAGCGGGATGTTCAGCGTCTGCCCCTCGTCGCCAATGGTCTGAACGGTCTTACATTCCTCGCCGGCAAAGACATACACCGCAATGGGGTACGCCACCGTCGCCTCTTCTCCCGCCGAACCGCCGGAGCGTGTCCGCACCTGCAGCACGGAGTTCGTTACTTGACCCGCCGGAGCGACATCCGCGATGCCCTCGTCGAGTCCTTTCTCACACGCCGTCAGCAGCATCGCCGCCAACGGCCAGAACAAAACTTTTCTGTTCATCATTTTAATAGAATTAAATTGTTTTCTGGGACTATTCCCATCCTCAATATAACGCTTTCTATACAAATTGAATAGTATTCTTCACAGAAATCGTGTTAATATCTTCCCCAAATGCGTTTTTTTGAATTATTTTTTGTACCTTTGCAGCCGAAATTTCACATAAATACGTATTTATCATGGCAAGACCTATCAGAGAAACCCCCGTGCTGAAGGGCGAGGATGCCTTTAACTTCGAGATGCGAAGGCTGGAGGTGGAGAATAGAACTCCTGAAGAGCGTGCCGAGGCTCGCAGGAAGTTCCAGGAACAAGTGGCCGAGGCAAAGAAGTACATCAACGTTTGCATCTGATTTATGAATCTTGTTCGCCTGACACCCGAGTATGAGTTGACCGACTTCGACTGCGGAGACGAGCAGCTGAACAATTTCCTGTTCGAGGACGCAAAGCCGTCGCTCCAACTGCGCGTAGCCAATACGTTCATCTTGGAGGACGATGGGCGTATTGCGGCTTATTTCTGTATTCTCAACGACAAAGTGAGCAAGGATGAGGTGATTGGCAGCCGATGGAAGAAGATTCGCTCGAACTTTCCCCAAAGCAAGCAGTTCCGCAGTTACCCCACTATCAAGATAGGGCGTTTTGCCGTCTCCAAGGAATATCGCGGGCAGCATGTCGGGCACAGGTTATTGAATATAGTGAAGGACTTGCTCCATCATAGTGCTTCAAATTCCGCCTTCCGCTTTATCACCGTCGATGCCTACCTCTCTGCCGTCCCATTCTATGAGCGCAACGGGTTCCTGCACCTGACGAAGCGTGACGAGGACGAGCACACCCGATTGATGTACTTCGACATGATGGAGATTGCCGAATAACGCTCCCCTACAAAAGCTACCCCTACATCCCTATAAAATAATAACAACTCATGCCCCGCTACCTCCACATACCCCACACTCCCGACACCGCCCGGACGCTGACGCTGAGCGGCTGTAACTGCTTGGTAGTGGGCGGCATAGTTACCCCCCCCTAAAATCGGCTACAGGCGCGGAAAAGGGCGCCGAGGCGAAATGTGTCCGCAAGGCACGCAGAAGTCCCACAGCGGGGCTGCTGCGTGCCTTGTCGCGTATCTGTGCGTCCATGCGTCCCACATCGCGCTCCCTGCACGTGGGAATGCCCTCGATGTACCCCACATCGCGCTCCCTGCATGTGGGAAAGCCCTCGATGTGCCCCACATCGCGCTCCCTGCACGTGGGAATGCCCTCGATGTACCCCACATCGCGCTCCCTGCATGTGGGAAAGCCCTCGATGTACCCCACATCGTGCTCCCTGCACGTGGGAAAGCCCTCGATGTGCCCCACATCGCGCTCCCTGCACCTGGGAAAGCCCTCGATGTACCCCACATCGCGCTCCCTGCACGTGGGAATGCCCCGCGATGTACCCCACAGAGAACGATATTCTAACCCAATTGTTTAACAAATTAAAAAATTCACGCTTATGGAAATTCCCGTAACATTAGTGCCGAGCATCGACGCACAGGCATGGCCCAACGAAATCTACGTGGGCTACGCCACCGGCTGGATGCGACGCTACGACCAGGAGTTCGACGGCGCAGATGAAAACTTCCGTGGGAACCTGATGCATGCTTAGCCAAAAAAATGGTGCATATATGATGCATGAAGAAATATTTTTCGTACCTTTGCACC
>CACZAN010000013.1 GCA_902779165.1 uncultured Bacteroidales bacterium | reverse complement strand
TCGTTCGGGGTTATTGACATTCTTCAAGCATGAAGCGACCATAGGTCGAGCGCAGTCAATCCCCTGATTCCTCACTACCCCGGGGAGGGGAGTTGGGGTCGGAAATGAGCAATGAAAAATGAAAAATTGAATGAAGCTCCGCCTCGTTATGAAACGTGGCGGGGCTTTTTGTGTATATACGCAAAGGCCGGGACATATATCTGTATCGGTCTTTATATATTTATGTATCAGGCGATACGTGTATTCGTATCGGCCGATACCGCTGGACGTGTTGAGGGTGTCGGATGCCTACGGCATCAGGTGCGAAACTTGATTTTTTGTTAAAAAAGATAAAGATTCACGGCGGTTACATAGGAAATGAGTAAATTTGCGGCGCAAAAGTATGAAAAATCGGCTCTGGGAGCGCAAAAAAGGAGCGCCCGAGGGCAACATTGCTATTATATATAACATAGGTATGCTGGTATGAATGCAGATTGGTATGCTGGTATGAACGCAGATTGGAAAGCTGGTATGAACGCAGATTGGAATGCTGGTATGAACGCAGATTGGAAAGCTGGTATGAATACAGATTGGAAAGCTGGTATGATAATGAAAAGGCTCTGTTTGTGGGGGCTGGCGGTGCTGATGTGTGCCGCTGTTCAGGCGCAGCAGTTGGCTTTCCCCGGCGCCGAGGGCTGGGGGCGCTTCGCCATCGGCGGGCGCGGCGGGAAGGTGTACCACGTGACGAACCTGAACGACAGCGGCAGCGGTTCGCTGCGCGATGCGGTGAGTCAGCCGAACCGCATCGTGGTGTTCGATGTCGCGGGCATCATCAAGCTGACGTCGCGCCTCTCGTTCGCGAAGAACCTGACGGTGGCCGGACAGACGGCCCCGGGCGAGGGCGTAGTGGTCTACGGTGACGCAGTCTCGTTCTCCGGCGCCGACAACTGCATCGTCCGCCACATGAAATTCCGCATGGGCAAGGGCGGCTCGTCGGGCAAGGACGCCTTGGGAATTGCCAACGGCACGAAGATGATCTTCGACCACTGCTCGGTGGCTTGGGGGCTGGACGAGACCTTCAGCATCAACTGGGACAACAAGGGCTCGGCACCCGCCGACATCACCATCCAGAACTGCATCATCGGGCAGGGTCTGCTGACGCACTCTGCCGGCGGACTCATCCAGGCCGACCGCATCTCGCTCTACCGCAACCTTTACTGCGACAACGACACGCGCAACAATAAGATCAAAGGGGTGAACCAGTATGTGAACTGCCTGGTGTATAACTGGCAGAGCGGCTGCTACCTGATGGGCGGCGACTCGGAGGGCACGTCCTTCGCCAACGCGACGAACAACCTGTTCATCAACGGTCCCGCCGGCGGCGGCAACGCGATGACGGGCGCCAACGCGAAGTTCCACCTCTACGCGGCCGACAACTGGCAGGACCGCAATGCCGACGGCCTCTTCAACCCTTATGAGATTCCGCGCAGCGAATATTCGGGCGGCCCGACCTTCGAGGCGCTGCCCTATGACTACCCCGAGCTGCCGGCATGGAAGGCCACGCAGCTGGTGGACTCGCTGCTGCCGGAGGTGGGCGCCTCCCTACCCTACCGCGACCTGGCGGACTGCTATATGGTGCATCAGGTGCGGTCCTTAGGCACTGAGGGCGGCATCATCTCGTCGGAGGCCCAGCTGCCGATAGGCGCTCCCACGGCGTGGAAGCTGACCAGTTTCGGCAAACCTGCCGACAGCGACGGCGACGGAATGCCCGACGAATGGGAAAACGCCAACGGCACCAATCCCGCAAAGGACGATGCCATGCTGCTGGCTGACAACGGCTACGCAAATATCGAGAACTACATCAACAGCCTCACCCGCAGCAACCGAGTGCCCTTCCTGCGTGCGCCGGTGCTGCTGGCCTTCCACAGTTCCACCGACAGCCGCATCACCCTGCAATGGTATGACTTCACGGAGGGCGAGACGGCCTTCTGCGTAGAGATGAAACAGCAGGGCGAATGGAAGGAAGTAGCGCAGGCACCCGCAGGCAGCGAACGGCTGACACTCAGCGACCTGCCCGCTGGCAGCTCCTTCGAAGTGAGGATGCGCGCCCTGAAGGACGCTGACTTATATTCCGACTACACGGCGGTGCTGACGGTGAAGACACAGCCGAAGCAGGTGGAGATGGTGGATATACAGAACTACCAGCCCGACCTGCGCTGGCAGCAGGGAACGGGCGAGTGGAACTTCGCCGACGCCAACTGGAGCGGACAGCTCTTCACGAACAGAAAGAAGGTGCTCATCGATGCAGCGGAAGACGCCGACATCACGCTGACTGAAACCGTGGAGCCGGAGGCCGTGGTGGTGAACACGGATGCCGACATCAGCCTGAGGGGCAGCGGAGCCATCGGCGGCAGCACCTCGATGAACAAAGCCGGCAAGGGCACCCTGACGCTGGGCACCACGAACACCTACACGGGCGCCACCGTGCTGCACAGCGGCACCCTGTCGTTCAGCACCCTGAAGGACGGCGAGGTGCCCAGCGCCATCGGAGCCTCGTCGGAATTCGGACAGAACTGGATATGGAACGGAGGCATCTGGAACTACACCGGCGCCACGACCAGCACCAACCGCAGCGCGAACCTCTACGCCGACACGGAGTTCGACGTGGCCAACAGCTCGGCAACGGTGACGATGAACGGCCGCATCGAAGGCCCCGCCAGCGTCAGCTTTGGCGGAAAAGGCAAGGTGCAGGCCGCTTCGGAGGCTTTCTTCGGATATGAAGGAGCCACCATCGTTCGCGGCGGCACGCTGTATCTGCCCTACTTAGGCACGCTGGAGGACAAGAAGCTGCAGCTGGGCAGCAGCCAGAAGCTGGTGCTGGCAGGCGGCACCTTCGCCACCAAGGACGCCAACGACAACTACACGACATACGTCTTCCCCATCGAGGCGGCAGAGGGCACAAAGTCGGTATTCGAGCCCTACCGCAACTGCTATATCAAGAGTGCCTTCACGGGCACGGGTACCATAGATTTCCGCATCTCGTGGGTGCGCGAGTACCTGCAGGGCGACTGGACGGGCTTCTACGGACGACTCATCGGCAACGGCACGGGCAGTTCGAACCAGCTGATGCTGGACACGAAGACCGGCATCCCCAACGGCGTGGTGGAACTGAAGGGAGCCATCGTGATGATCTACTGGCAGACGAACGGCGACCTGCACATCGGAGGACTCAGCGGCGCGGCACAATCCACACTGGGCGGCAGCAGCAAGCAGACGGCAGGCCACAAGATGACCTGGCGCATAGGCGGAGCAAACACCAACGAGACCTTCGCGGGCACCATCAACGACTGCGCCAGCAACACCGCCGAGAAGTACTACGGCACCACAACCATCGTGAAAGAAGGCAGCGGCGACTGGAGACTGACGGGCGCCAACGTGTACACGGGCACCACGACGGTGGAAGGCGGACGGCTGATCGTCAACGGCTCCCACACGGGAGGAGGAGCCTACACGGTGAAGGACGGCGCCACGCTGATGGGGCGCGGAAGCATTGGCTCGAGAGTGACAGTGCAGTCGGGAGCCACGCTCTGTGCCGGCGACACTCTCGTGAGCTCACAAACCTTGAAACTCACCGCCGGACTGACCGTAGCCAGGGGCGGCGAAGTGCAGTTCCCCATTGCATATAACGGCACCCAGGTGAAGTTCAACCGCATTAGCATCAACGGCACCTGCGCCATCAACGGCGCCACGCTGGTACTGGACCTGAAACAGGACGAACCGCTGCCCGACGGCACTACGATGAAGCTCTTCACCTCGCTGGGCACCCTCAGCGGCACCGGATTCAGCACCATCGTACCCGAACGGCCCTCAGAGACACAACTCTGGGACACCAGCTCACTGCTGAAGGACGGCACGCTGAGAGTGGTGAAAGACGAGAGTCTGGGAGTGGAAGGGACGAAAAGCGGAAAACACCCCTTGCATGCAGCGCAGACCTACGACCTCCAGGGCCGCAGCATCAGCACTCCATCAACAGCGCGCGGCATCATCGTGAAGGAGGGGCGCAAATATATGAAGTGTAAGTAGGTGTTCATAATTAGTTTTATGTTTTTTTATCTTCTATATGGATGCAGATTTTTCTTTTCTTCGAAGGAACTTAGCGGGCTAAGAGACTGAGGGAAAGAGGAAAAGATGCACCAAGCGACGGAGCAGCGAGCGCCATCCAAGCTTGCTTGAAGATGACCGAGTCGTGACGGAGTTCGGCAAAGCCAGTGAGAAATAAAAAAACAGGAACTCACCTACAGACAAGGATAATGTATAATAATTCTGAATACCTACTTAAAACGAATCAATGACATGAAAAAGAACTACGTAAAAGGAATTCTGAAAGTACTGCTGACGACCGTCGTCTGTTGCAGCGCCACCACCGCTTTGGCCGTCAGCGAAGTGAACGTGGAGCAGGCAGGAACGCTCTCCACACTGCTGCCCGCCAGCGACAGCGAACTGAAGGTGACGGGCTGCATCAACGGCACCGACATCAAATACCTGCGAGAACTGATCACAAGCGGCGGAGTGACGTCGCTGGACCTGTCGGAAGTGAAGATTCAGAAGGGCGGCGTAGCCTACTACGAGGACAACAAAACGGAGAACAACGTGATCGGAGTCCGGATGTTCCACGGTCTGACGAAGCTGAAAACCATCGAGTTGCCCGCCAGCGTCACCGCCATCCTGAGCAATGCCTTCTCCAATACAGGCATCAGAAAAGTGGACATCCCCAACAGCGTCTCGCAACTGGGCAGCGACGCCTTTGCCTACTGCAGCTCGCTGACGACGGTGGTCCTCGGCAAACGGGTGGCGAAGATGGATCAGGGCGTGTTCTGGAGTTCTCCCATCTCGAAAGCCTACGTGAAACCCCTGTCGCCCCCCAATGTTCCCGCCTACCTCTTCGGCGGCACCCCAACGGTGTATGTGTACTCCGAGGCACTGACCGACTACAAGGCTTCGGACTGGAAGCAGTTCACCCTCCGGGGCAAACTGGAAGACACCTACCCCATGGAAGACGACGAGAGCGACGCGGTCAACAAGCTCTGCAGCAACTTCTTCGAAGATGCCGCTTGCACCCAGCTGAAAGCCGATTGCCAGGCCATGAGCGACGACGCACTGACGACCGCCATGACCGAAGCCGGAATGCCAGAATACATGACGGAAATTGCCGTGAAGGTGAAGAACGGGCAGTGGGCCGCCTACGAGCAGGAATTCCGCATCCACAACTACGCTGCCTTCAGCGATGCCGCCTACTGGAACACACAGATGAAGAGCACCGGCGGTTCGTATATGGGCAACCCCACGGGCATCTACAGCACCGGACTCGAACCCCTCTATGTCTTCGTCGGTGACGACATACCGGCTGATGCCACCCTCTACATCGCCGGATGCGTGGACAACGACCTCATCTCGAATCCCAAAACGGGCACCAAGCTGAAGAAGGGACTGAACATCGTCGACGGGGTGGCCAACGCCCTCTACTACATCCTCTACACAGCCGACACCAAGTCCAAGACGAAGATGCTCAGCGAGTGGCCCAGCCTGAAAATACACATCGAAGGCGGGGTCGTCAACGGATACTACGACGTGGCCCGCCACAGCGACACCGACTACCAGGCTCTGCTGAAAGCCGCCACCCACACCCTCTTCACCATCAAGGGCGGACGCGCACTCTTCAACTTCAAGAAATCAACCTACAAAACCGTGTGGCCCAAATCCATAGAGCGGAGTATCTGCTGGTTCGACAGCCTCACCGTGTGGCAGAAGGAACTGATGGGCTACACCGCTCAGGTGGCCAACGGCGAGCGTGCCGGAGCCCCCTTCTACCTGACGGGCGGCGAGGATATCTACCCCACCTACTACAACAACCCGAATTTCGCCATCGAGGGCACTTCGAGTGATGCGGGCTACGCCAACTCCACACCCTACCGCACCTGCTACAACTCCGTGGACTGCATCCGCAACAGCTTCGTCATCCGTTGGGAAATGGACGACTGGTGCTCGGCCCACGAGTGCGGCCACAACAACCAGGGAGCCATCAACCTCGAAGGCGGAACCGAGGCCTCGAACAACCTCTTCTCCAACTACATCCGCTTCCACGACGGTCTCGTCACCTCCGTGGGATCGCCGCTGGCCGACGTGATGGACGAGTTCGCCTACAACACCCCGTTCTTCATCCGCAACGTCAACAGCCAGTTGAGGATGTACTGGCAGCTGTATCTCTACTACCACCTCGCACAGAAGAACACCTCGTTCTACCCCAACCTCTTCAAGGCTCTGCGCGACGACCCCATCAAATGCTGGGGCGGCGGCAACGTCAGCTCGCTGAAGTTTGTGCGCAAGGTGTGTGAGGTGGCACAGGAAGACCTCACGGACTTCTTCACCGCTTGGGGATTCTTCGTCCCAATGACCAATTACCCCATCGAGGACTACGGCGACCACAAAATGACCGTCCGCAAGTCTGATATCGAAAAGACACTGGCCGAAATCGCCAAGTACCCCGTCAAGAACCGCGAGATACTCTTCGTGGAAGACCGCGCGGACTACGTGCTGACGACCGATTTCCTCACTACGGGCGGCAAGAAACGGCGCGACTCAGAGACCGTGGGACAATGCGGCGAACTCGGACAGTTCACCAGCTACCTGCCGGGAGGGTCGCAGCCATCGAGCTACACCTACCTGCAAGCCGACTCCCTCTTTGCCATGGAAGGCTCCGGAGGCGTGGGATTCATCATGCTCAACAGCGAGAACAAGATGGTTTATGCCGCCAATGCCTATCATTTCTGCATCCCATCCTGCGTGGATCCAGACTTCACCATCTATTCCATGGATGCCGGAGGCACATTGCACGAGGTCGAAAAAGCCGGCGAGGGAGCTGAATACGTCTATCTCGAAAAGGCGGGCACACTGGATGATTCGCTCTCGCAAAGGGTCATCAAAGCCACCATCGGAGGCAGTATCAACGGCTCGGACTTCAAATACATACGCAAGCTAATCAACGAAAGCAACCTGGCCTCCATCGACATCTCCGACGCCACCGTCAAAAGCGGCGGAATGGCATACTACGAGAGCTACAGGACAGCGAACAACGTCATCGGTGACCACCTCTTCTACCAAAGCAAGCAACTCATCGCCATTCAGCTGCCGAAGAGCATCACACGCATTCAGAACTGCGCGTTCTCCAATACCGGACTGAAGGACATCACTATCCCCGACGGTGTGACAGCGGTTGGCGAAGACGCCTTCGCCTACTGCAAGCGACTGGCACGAGTGGTCATCGGCGAGAAAGTGAAAACGCTGGCAAAGGGAGCCTTCTACGACTCTGAAGTCAAGGATGTCTTTGTCAAACCCACAACACCGCCCGCCATCTCGTCGTACCTCTTCTCCAGCAAGCCCAGAATCCATGTCTACAAGAGTGCCTTATCGGCCTATAAGGCATCGGACTGGGCTGAGTACGGCACCATCATCGGCGACCTCGATGACTACGACCTCACCCCCGTGCAGGCTCCTCGCACACAACCGCAGCTGGCAACCTCCACTGCGGCACCCGTCTACGACCTCTTTGGCCGCAGAGTCACGGCCCTGAAACCCAACACCATCTACGTCCGCAACGGCCGCAAGTTCATCACCGCCCCATAAGACCCGAAAGGGTTTAAAGGGGTTCAAGAGGTTCAAGAAGTTCAAGAAGTTCAAGAAGTTCAAGAAGTTCAAAGAGTTCAAGGGGTTTAAGAGAGGCCCCGCTAGGGCATTCCTTGAACTTATGAACTCTTGAACCCTTTGAACTTCTTGAACCTCTTGAACCCCTTGAACTCTTGAACCCTTGAACTCGCTAAAATTCCAAGTAAGGTTCCAACCGCGCGATGACCTCGGAAGAGAAGTCGGGGAGAAGGCTGAGGTCGGCGAGAGAGCGGATGCGCCCCTGAGCACGGCGGTAGTTGACAATAGCTTTCGCACGGGCTGAACCGACATAAGGATGGCGCGCCAGCTGCCCGACAGAAGCACTGTTGAGATTAATCTTGCGGAAGACGCCTTTCTTTACCGTGAACCACTCTTGCAACTCAACGGGAACGCCCTCCACTTCTGAGAGCTGATCGCTACTGACAAAACCACCCAAGCGGTCGCGGTAGTTCAGGATTTGGCGGGCTCGATAGGACGCAATTCCAGGCACTTTCTTCAGCGTGGCGGAGTCCACTGCATTTAAGTCGAGCTGCACCACCTCGCTGAATTTCTCCTGATAAGGATAGCTGGAGGAATCCTCAGGCAATCTCTCGGCTTCGCGCCCGGCAACGCGACCGGCATTGCGCTCGCGGTCGAGATCTTCGCGCTCATAATAACGGAAAGGCTCGCCAATACGAACAAAACTCGCCAGACGATTCCACAACTCGGGCGCCATACCAGGCAAACGCTTGAAGTCCTCGGGGCGATGATAGCGTCCGCCCCGAGCACGATACTTATAAATACTACGCACCTGCCAGGGAGCGAGTCCGAGGCGAAGGAACGTGGTGGAATCAGCCGTGTTCGGATCAAAAGGGAAAGTCTCTGACTGCTGAACGGGAACAGCGTAATAGCCAGAATTATTGTCACTTTCGCCTTTACGGACAAGATACCCTCCCCCACTCATCTGCAAGCTGTCGGCCCCACTCCACGCTGCATCAAGCGAATCCATCGCCACCTCATCAAGAGAGACGAGGCTGCTGCGAGGCTGCAAAAGCCAGCGGTCGAGCAGTACACCGCCCCAAAAAGCAATGACGACGGCGAACAGAAGCAGCAGGACACGGCGGTCGGAACGATTGAGGCGCACTGGAGAGAGTAGAGTTTAAGGTGGAAATACGTTAATTACAATCGATGTGCCACCCCTATGATATCCTGAACGGAGGCAAAGCCGTGACAGGAGAGGTACTCTTCAATTCCCTGCGCCACCTTCACCGTCACGGTCGGGTCTATGAAGTTCGCTGTACCGATTTCGACAGCCGAGGCACCTGCCAACAGAAACTCCACTGCATCTGTGGCATTCATGATGCCGCCCAGTCCCACAACAGGAATCTTCACAGCTTCATATACCTGCCAAACCATGCGCAGAGCTACAGGTTTCACGGCAGGACCAGACAGCCCGCCAGTTCCAATGCTCAATATGGGGCGACGTTTCTCGGCATCGATAGACATTCCCATCAATGTGTTGATGAGCGAAACAGCATCAGCCCCCTCAGCCTCCACCGCACGAGCGATGTCCGCAATACTGGTTACATTGGGCGACAGCTTGACAATGAGTGTCTTAGGATAAACGGCACGCACGGCCTTCACCACAGAGGCTGCACCCTCGCTGGTGACACCAAAAGCCATGCCGCCTTGTCGAACGTTCGGACAAGAGATGTTCAGTTCGATAGCTGGAATATCCTCGAGTGCCGCAATGCGACGTGCACACTCTGCGTACGTCTCTGGGCTGCTGCCACTTACGTTGACGAGCACGGCGGTTTGGATCTTGCGTACTTCAGGATAAATGTGTTCGCAGAAGTAATCTACACCCTTATTCTGCAGGCCTACGCAATTCAACATTCCCTGGGCTGTTTCCGCCATTCGGGGATAAGGGTTGCCCTGCCGGGGTTCGAGGGTCGTTCCCTTGACGATAATTCCTCCTATCTGTGAGAGGTCCACGAAGTCTGCGAACTCCAAGCCGTAACCAAAAGTGCCAGAGGCCGTCATCACAGGGTTCTTGAGCTCCAAAGCTCCTATTTTTGTTCTTAAGTCAGCCATAAAGCAGGAATTTACCATTTGAGTTTATCGGTAGAAAATACAGGGCCTTCCTTGCAGACACAGACGTTGCCTTCGGTGGTGTCCTCCACACAACAGAGGCAGGCTCCCAGCCCGCAGGCCATCAGGTTCTCGAGTGATGCTTCGCAGGGAATCCCCTTCTCCCGTGCCAGACGCGCAACGGCCATCATCATAGGTTTAGGACCACAAGTGCAGATTCGGTCGAAAGAAGCCTGCTGCCAAAGCGAGTGCTGGGTGACGAAGCCACGTTCGCCCGCACTGCCGTCCTCTGTGGTCAAACAAACCTCGCCGAAACGACGGAAGTGGTCCAGTTGCAGCAGATCATTGACAGAGCGTCCACCCAACAGAAATGTAGGCTGACAGCCACGAGCCACCAATTCCTGTCCTAAATAAAGCAGCGGTGCCGTTCCCACTCCTCCACCTACCAGCAGGTAACGAGCCCCGCAACTGGCAGAGGACTGTGCCCCGCAACTGGCAGAGGACTGTGCAGCGAGACTTGCAGAAGACTGTGCAGCGAGACTTGCAGAAGACTGTGCAGCGCAGTTTTGCCACGAAGAATCCTCCGGCATCGTAAATCCGCGACCTAAAGGCAACACCACATTAACCGTTGCACCCGCCTCCAGGCGTGCCAGCGCCCTTGTGCCTTCGCCAACAGCGTGCACAAGTAGCCACAGCTCGTTCGCCTCGCGATCCACTAAATTAATGCTGATGGGCCTGCGCAGAAACGTGGATGGTGAACCGTCGACACGCACCTCCACGAACTGCCCCGGAAGCATTTCGGGCAACGCACCGAAAGGACTCGTCAGCTGCAACACCACATAACCGGGTCGGGGCTGAGAAATGTGCTTCAGAAGCAAGTCCAAAACATACTTTTTCATACCTTATTATATATTATTATAGGTTTCTGTGCGCAAAGATACGACTTCACAACCGAAGCACCAAAGAAAAAAGGCAAAAAGTGGCGCAGGAACAGAATTATCAATGCAAAACCCCCGCCACATCCAGACAAGGATGAAGGCGGGGGGCGTTTGCATGATGGTTTTAAACTTAAAAAGGGAGCCTGGCCCTCACGGGTTCGAACTCCCTTTTTGGCCGCTGAAGAAAATAAGGAGTAGAAACGGAAATGACGCGGCCAGCATTCTTTGGGTAAAAGTGATATATGAATGTGTCTTATATGTCAAAAAGGTGACTTATATGTCAGAAATGGATGTCTCTTAGGGGAGGCTGGGCTTATTTTTATGCCTCTTTCCTACTTATCAGACTTCAAAACAAAGGTTTCGAGGATCCCATCGTCATAAATAACCTGTATTTCACGTATGCGCCTCTGCGGTTTGTCAATATATTTTACTATTTCACGTACAACAGGTGCGGTGGAAAAGAGGTCTCCTTGATAATCACGATTGTCTGATTTGCGAGACGATTTATCTAAAGAGGAGCCCAGGGTTTCTTCCTGACGAACGCTTTCGTCTGCCTGAGAGCTGTCCTCAGTGAGGTTGGAGTTGAGAGCTGCATCAGCATCTGACAACAGCATTTCTCCTTCGCCAAACATAATCCAGTTGGTACTGATTTCCGGGAACCGCTTGTGAATAGCTTCCACATGACGGTTAGTAGGAAGGGTACGACCGTTGTAAATACTCGACAAAGATGCCTGCGAGATTCCGATAGCTGCGGCAAAGTCTTTTTGCGACATCCCTTCGCGATCTTGTATCTGACGAATTCTCTCTTTCATCTTATCGTTTTCTGAGTATAGTTTTGGGTCCTTAGGAGGGGTGTTTCCTCTGTTTGGCGGTGCAAAGTAAGAAAAAAGAATTTAAACCACCAAATTTTTGAATCAAAATCTTAATTTTTTCTTGTGAATTGTTGTTTTTTGTAAAGTTAAGAAACATGAATTACATTTCGAGTCACTTTAGGTTTGTAGATGCAAATACTTAATATCAATTTCTAAATCGTTGAAGCATCTTCTTTAATTATTAATTGTATAATATTGGACTGCTTTACATTAATCGGGAGATTTTATCGGTTATACATTCCTAAATAACACGGATTCGCAATCCACGACAAACCTTCCGTGGTTTAAGTAGCCAATATTCATTATTATTTTTCTGACTATTAGTATATTATCTTTAATTATTCATTTTTGAATATTCAATCATTTACAAATTCAAACAGGTGTATTTTGAATGTTGAAACGTAAATTTACATCTGTATTGCATATTAGAGCCCTCCTGAGATGGTTTTGGTTTATAAATCTAAATTTACAAATAAAGACAGAAGAGGGCGGTGGATTTTCCTTTTGAAATCTTAAAGAACGTGAATACAAAATTTGCGCACCCAAAAATGGCGAGAACCTATCCTACTCGAAAAATTGTACAGAAAATGATTTTTGCGCGATTCTCACGCAGCAGGAAATGGTGCTAAGAAGCTTGAATCAAGCAAAATAAAGGCTAAAAATCCTGTTCCAGATTAAGTCAAAATAGATACAGAATCAGTGGAGAATCATAAAAACAAGCTCCTTGAGGAGGTCGCCATCGGAGGTTTTCTGGCCTCCTACCCCCTTTGAGGCAGCATCAGTTTTGCGTATTTCACTTAAAATATTGTACACTTGCATCGCGGTATAATGATGCATCGCGGGAAGAATATCTCGACGGATCTGCCAGACGGATTGCTCCAACCATGCAGCAATCCCCTCCTCCGACTTCACCGGAGCGTAGTACGCAATCATCAGATTAGTGTAAAAACGAAACATGGAAGCAAGAACAGGCTGAAGGGCAAAACTCTTTGGATTGCTGTCAAAGTATTTTACTATCCTGTTTGCTTTCATGACATCCTTTACCGCTAAAGCCGCCACCAGTTCAAATCCATTGAAATCCTTACTAATTCCAATGTGATCCTGAATGAGCTGAGAATCGATGACCTTCTTCTCTCCTACCGCCACAACGAGCTTATCGAGCTCTCCGGCAAGACGATTGAGATCGGCTCCTACGTGTTCACAAAGTATCATGCATGCGTCTGGCGCAATCTCAAGCTGCTTGCGACGCACATAAGAACTTACAAATGAGGGTAGTTCCCTATCATAAAGTTTGCGCGATTCGAAGAGTATTCCAGCTTTCTGGATATCGCCTGCGAGCTTCGTTCGGCCGTCGAGCTTACCATTTTTGTGGCAAAGGATGAGAACGGTAGACATAAGAGGCTTCTGGACATAATAGCTGAGAACGTCGCGGTGTTCGAGGGTCTGAGCCTCACGCACAAGCACCACTTGTCGCTCTGCCATCATGGGATAGCGCTTAGCTGCATTCACGACCTCTTCTCCTGTCGTCTGAGGACCATAAAGAATGGTGAGATTGAAATCCCGCTCATCCTCTGTGAGAGCCTTTTGGACGATAAAATCCGAAACACGGTCGATATAATAGGCCTCCTCGCCCATCAGATAGTAGATGGGTTTGAAGTCGCCGGCCTGTACTTGTCGTACGATCTCTTCGTATGTAATTCCAGCCTTTTTTGCCACAGAAAAACTCCTTTTATTATTTCAGTTCTATCGTCAAATCGCAAAATAATCAAATCGTCAAATCGTCAAATCGTGAAATCAACCTACCAGTCGAACTTCAAGTGCTTGACGGTCTTATCTTCCTTCTTGATTTTCTCCAGGGCCTGAATTCCTATAATAACGTGGTCGTGAACAAATTCCTGAGTCACATGGCGGTCGCTCTCTGCTGTCTTTACACCTTCTGGTATCATGGGGTTGTCGGAGACGAGGAGCAGTGCACCGGTAGGAATGTGATTTGCAAAACCCGTGACAAACAAGGTGGCAGTCTCCATATCTACGGCCATTGCACGTGTGGAGCGGAGGTAATCCTTGAAAGCCTCGTCGTGCTCCCAGATGCGACGGTTCGTGGTGTAAACCGTTCCTGTCCAGTAGTCGTGTCCAGCGTCGCGAATAGCGGAGCTGACGGCACGCTGAAGCATAAATGCAGGCAGTGCAGGCACTACAGCAGGATAGTAATCGTTGCTGGTTCCCTCGCCACGGATTCCAGCCAACGGCAAGATAAGATCACCCATCTTCACCTTTTGAGGAATGCCGCCACACTTGCCCAGGAAGAGGCAGGCACGCGGCTTTATGGCGCTCAGGAGATCCATAATGATAGCTGCGTTAGGGGACCCCATTCCAAAATTGATAAACGTGATGCCGTCGGCCACAGCCATTCTCATGTTGGCATCATAGTTTGGAGTTTCAATGCCAAAGTGCTCACAGAAGATATCCACATAGTTGTTGAAGTTGGTCAACAAAACGAGATCTGTGAAGTCTTCGAGCGGGTGCTTGGTGTAGCGAGGTAGCCAGTTTTCTACGATTTCTTGTTTCGTTTTCATAGTTTCTGCTGTTTATTCGAGTGCAAAGTTAGCAATTTTCATTGGGAAAATGACGATTCGCAGTCATTTTATTCGCCAGAGAGACAAATAAATCGTATTTTTGCACCATGAAAATGGATTTTGAGCAGAAATACCCCCCTTTGAACCTGCCTGCAGCCCCCTTAAGGTTCGGCCAGTCGACAGAACATCCTACAGTGTTCGACCCGTTGCGTCGTCGCTACGTCCGACTGACCCCAGAGGAATGGGTACGACAGCATTTCACGTCATTTCTGATTCGCCAGAAAGGCTACCCCGCAGGGCTCTTAGGCAACGAAGTATCGCTGACACTGAACGGAACAGCACGCCGTTGCGACAGCGTGCTGTATGGGTCCGACCGCCAACCTCGGATGATCATTGAGTACAAGGCTCCCACCGTGACCCTGAGCCAGAAAGTCTTTGACCAAATCTACCGCTATAATATTGTGTTGCGCGTAGAGTGGCTGGTCGTCTCCAACGGGTTGCAGACGGTCTGTTGCCACATCAACATAGCAGCAGGCACCTATGAGTTTGTCTCACAGGTGCCTGCTTATGAGGATTTATAAACCTCTATTACTTCACAACAACTTTCTTGCCTCCACGAACGTAGATTCCAGCTTTCACGGGACGCTGGATGCTGCGACCATCGATGCTGTACCAAGGCGTATCTGTCGACGTGGTCTGGATATCACGCACAGCCACACCTTCTGCTGAAATATGCACCTTGTCATACTTGACGTTAGCTCCTGCGGTTGGCAGGAAGACAGCACGGAAGGGAGCGACTTTGCCGTCGGCTTTCACGAAGTCAGTACCCTCGGCATTCAGGGTCAAAGCGTTGTCCAATGTCTCATCAGCCAGTGCACCCTGCATCTTGAAGTTTGCACCCGTCAGGACTGCTGCGAAATCGGTAGAGAACGAGACATTCTGACCATTAAAGACAACCTCTGCAAGCTTACCATGATTACCGATCAGATAAGGAGTGTTTTCCTGTATAGCTTCCACGCTCTTGAAGATGGCATTCTGGCCGCTCTCGTCACTGAACTCACGAATCTCAAGCGCAGCATCGCCATTCTTGATGGTTGTGACATCAAAGGGTAGCACGATGGTCTCCCAACCAGTACCCTGTTCCATATTAAGCGTAGGATTGAAAGTGCGGTGGTACTCGACCTCTTCTGCATAGAAGTTGAATGGTGTGTGGAAGGGATAACCATCAGTGAGGATCACCTTCTTGGCTACGTCACCCTTAATACCGTTCTGCTTCACTGCAGCGGGAATCTCCACTTCAGAATTGAAGAAATAGACGACATTCGGATTGTTGCAAATCAACTCCGTGAAGTCCGTTTCTTTATCGAAGTCAACAGTGCAAGCCCAATCGGGAACTGTGAATGTGCTTTCGACCTTAAAGCCTTCGCATTCATCCTCGAGGTTGTAAACAATGGCTCCAGGAAGAAGCAATGTAACATCGTCCTGTTGCTGTCGTAAAGGCGTGGCACCATCGCTTGCCAGAACAATCGGAAAATGCAAATAGTTCTCTGCAGCGTAGGGGAACTCGAAGTGAACGGTAGTCTCACCTCCAGCCGGCAACTTTATGTCCTCATAATAATATTGCGAATCCAAAGGATCTAAAGTAATTGGATCGAACGTTTGGAGGTAGAAGAATATCTTGTCGTTGTATTCTGCAGAAGTGGGATTCTTCAATTTGACGTCACCTGCCATGATACCATAAACCTTGCCGAAGTATTCACCCTCACCAGGAGCCTCTCCATTCGTTATGGCCAAATCCTCAACTGTTACTACAGGATTCTCTGAAGGAGCGGGAGCCACTTCCAAACGGCCCTGACCGAAGCTTTTACCTTCTGCATCAGTAACATACATATCATAAACAGTATCCTTGAAAGGAGTGATAAAGAAAGTAACGGTTGTGGTGGATTTCTCGGGAATCGTCACTCCCAACTCTGATACTGAAGGCTGTGCATCGCCTTCCTTCAGCTGCAGGTACAGCGGACCATAGTACTCATCTGCATTATTCTGAATCTCCACGTTCAGCTGCATCTGACGACCCTGAGTGGGCACCTCGTCATAGGAGAACTTTGTCACATGGAAGTCGATAACAGGCTGAATCAACTGCAACGACACTTCGCTGCCTTTCACAGTTGCCAGCACATACGACTTTCTCGGATTCACTGAGGACTTCCATTCTGCATCGGATGACAGTTTGGAAACCGGCAGAATCTTATAGGTTCCGTCAGAAAGGCCCTTCACGGGGAAAGCCCAACCTGCTGAGCCATAGTAATAATCCAGCTCTTGAGTGGTGTAGCCTTCAATGGGCTGAATAGAGCCATCAGCCTTGATGTATCCGAGACCTATATTGAAGGTATTTTTGCCTTCAACCTGACTGTAATAAGAGGAGGTTATCTCATTGCCGCTGACCGAAAGCAACTCAGAAATCATGCGAGCCAGCACCATCGGTGTTTGACCCTTGTTCGGTTCTATGCCAACAATGGCATCCTGATCCTGGCTGTAGCCGTCAGGAGTTCTTGTGGCACCTGCGCCTTGGGTGCTGCCAGGATTAGCGACAGAGAGAAGGAAGTAGCCATTGCAGTAGCCACCCCAGCCCCAGTTGATGTGGAAGTAGTCGTCGCTGCTGTAACCATCAACAACAAAAGCATGGCCTGTGCCCGAGGAGCGACCGCCCATCATCACAGGGCGACCTTCCTTCAATTCGTTGTAGAGCATCTCATACCACTCATCCATCAAGTAATCAGCACGATGCAGATAGCGTACATTCGGCGAATAGTCGAAGTAAGTCTTCAGAGCGGTAGCCACCTTTGAATTAGATGCAGATGAACCACCATTCGCGTCGTTTTTATAATCCATCTGAACAGAAGCGCCAACGGCAGCCATCAAGGTGGCCACGGCAGCGTATTCTTCATCGCTCTCCACACCGTAATAATAATACAGCATATTGGCCCAGTCCAGTTTGGTGCCTGCGGGCACAGCAGCGACATGAATAGGGTCATAACCCGCGAACGTTGTTGCACAATCGTAGGCAGGTATCTCTGCTTTCGTGGCGGCAGGCCACTGATGATACCTCATAATTTGTGCCATAGCCGTAGCCACGCAACCCGTAACGGTACGTCCATTCTCCTCTCTTAGGAAAATAGGGCAACTGTTACTGAAGGGCTCATCCTGATCCCAACCCGTCTGCAACAGCGGGCTGATGGCACGCTTGACGTTGACGAAACGGGGAACATTCAGGCGCGTTGTCGACTGAGGGTGAACGCGCAACCATTGGATCTCCTCAGCATAGCCCTGCAGGAACGACTTGACGGAAGCGGGACACGTCTCAGCATCGAACGATCCCTTGTCGGCATATCCAAGAATGGCTGGAGTACTGTCCTCGCCACTGACCACGACGAAGCCTTCTTCCTGACCGACATTAAAAACGAAATAGGCTTCACTGGCCTGTCCAAGGGAGAGTACCTGACGAGCCGGAGCCAGTTTCATTCCAGCTTTTCCCTTGACATTACGCAAGAGGAAAGCACGTGCTTCGCCGAGGGCTGTCTCCTGATCTACAGGGGCTGCAGAGACGGAAAGCGCCATCAACAACAAAGCAATCATAGAGTAGAATTTCTTCATAATAGAATATTGTTGAATTGAGTTAGAGAACAATTATGGGGACAAAGATACAGCTTTTTACCCCTTGCACCAAAAAAAAACACAACAATTTACGCTTTCCCCTTGTTTTTTTTAGAATTAGCCCCTCACATTGAAGCAAATGGCTATTCAAACGTACGTAATGCGGACTCCATCTGGCGCAGGATATCACGTTTGGGCGAATGCGGAGAATAGACGAACCCCTCCACCACCACCACGCGACCAGCAGCAGTGTCTACTTGCTCCAGTGCCACAAAGGGACCACCCAGTGCACCAGCCCTCAGTTCCCATAGACCATGCACTTGTTGCACCACCTTATTATTTAGCGTGCGCGTGCGCGCGAGCAACAGATACTTTCCATCACTGCGCGCCGTCTGCATCCATTGACCGCTACGGGCTCCTGGCACATTCGCCCTCAGCACGCTGTCGTGCTTCTCCGCAAAACGTTCTGGAGTGAGCGGCAGTCCGTCCCAAGGATACGTGTAGTAGATGAAGTTTTGGTCCTTGTCGTTGAGATTCGTACCTGTCCACAGGAAATCGCGAGCCACCTTTGATGCCCTGAATGCAGGCGGCACGCAGATCGTGTGGCCACACAGCGCCTTCAGCGAATCACCAGTCATCGGGTCGTGCCTCCTACGCAGGTTCTCAGCCTCGTACTCCAACTCGTGTTCCACGAAGAGGTCGGTCAACCGCTGGCGGTGCACACTGATAAACTCTGCCAGTTCATGGGCTGTGCGAGCAGAAACCTTCACCTCTATCTGACCACGGGCCATCACATTGCGCGCCACACCCATCTGCGGTTCCTTCACATGCGCATCAGTCTCCACAATCAGCCGGTTGCGAAAGGTACGCCAGGGAGTGAGGTTCGCATCTGTGTAAGCTACGTCCAAGCGGAAAAGAGGCTCGTGCTGCGGCAACACAGGGGTAGAACCGAGCAATACAGCATCCAACGAGTCCTTCAGTTCACCCGTGTAGAGGCCCCGCGGCACAACCATCACCAGCTCATACGGCAGTCCTCTGGCAACTGGTTTGTTGCCCCCCGACTCCTGATCGCGTCCGCCCTTCGTTGTACAAGAACTGGCCGTCAACGCAATCACGACTGCCACCAAGCAACCCCACAAATGAATTCTCATCGTGTTAATTGTTAATAGTTAAACATTTTAATGTTAACCGTCACTCATAGTCTTCTCCGTTCAGCACATTCTGTGTATTCTTCGGATCTTTGTCAGCTTCACGATACCAATCCGAATACTCGATGTAATGCGCAGCATATGTCTTATTCAGCGCCTGCGCCTGCTCAGGGTCTACCCGCTTGATAAACTTCGCAGGCACCCCACCCCACAACTCGCCGTCAGGAATCTGAGTACCAGAGAGCACCAGCGCACCTGCAGCCACTATAGCCCCTCTACCCACCACAGCGTGATCCAATACGGTGGCCCCCATGCCGATGAGTGCCCCGTCAAGAATCGTACAGCCATGCAACGTAACACTGTGCCCCACCGTTACGTCTTCGCCAATTTCAACAGGAGCCCGACCATTCAAGGTATGCACGCAGGAGTTGTCCTGGATGTTGCTGCGATTTCCGACCTTGATATAATGCACGTCGCCACGCAGCACAGCGCACGGCCATATCGTCACATCGTCACCCAGTGTCACTTCACCCACGATGACAGCTCCGTCAGCCAGATAACAATGTTTTCCAAATTTGGGCTTCAAGCCCTTTACAACTTTTACTATTGCCATAATAATTCGGTTTTGCAGTAAAAAATCAACGAGTTACAGGTCCACATACTCGATGTCATCATCGAGGTCATCGAAGTCATCCACGATTTCAAGGTCGTCCGTGTCCTCAAAATCATCGACATCTCCCAGTTCGTCAAATTCGCTGATATCCTTGTCGCGATGGACGAGAGAAGCGTGATGGACGGGAGCTTCGGCTGTGAGGTCGACGTCGTCGTGCAGGTGCAACTGCTCGAGTTCACGCCATAGGAAATCTTTCAGTTCCGTGATGTGGAACCCTGTGACTGCAGAAATAAAAAGTAAGGGTACATCCTGCGGGAGGTCGGCAGAGAGCAGTTGGATGAGCTCGTCGTCGAGGAGGTCGGCTTTGGTGATGGCCACCACTCGCCGCTTCTGCAACATCTCCGGATTGTAGGTAGCAAGCTCATTGAGCAGTACTTCGTAATCGTGGCGGATATCATCCGTATCGCCAGGTATCATAAAGAGTAACAAGGCATTGCGCTCAATATGGCGCAGGAATCGAAGTCCGAGTCCTCTACCCTCGCTGGCACCCTCAATGATGCCTGGAATATCTGCCATAACGAAGGAACGGTTATCGCGATAGCGGACAACTCCCACGCTGGGTTCGAGTGTGGTAAAGGGGTAGCCCGCAATTTTGGGATGGGCAGAACTGATGACATTGACGAGGGTGCTTTTGCCGGCATTAGGGAAGCCAACCAGTCCCACATCGGCAAGCATCTTCAGTTCGAGGATGACAGTCATTTCCTGCATCGGCTCGCCTGGCTGGGCGTAGCGTGGAGCCTGGTTCGTAGCAGTGGCGAAGTGCTTGTTGCCCAATCCGCCCCGGCCTCCCTGCAGTAGCTGTACGACCTGTCCGTCTGAAGTGACATCGCAGACGAAATGACCTGTTTCTGCATTATAGACGACCGTACCACAAGGCACATCAATAATGCGATCATCGCCATCAGCTCCGTGACTACCGCTTTTGCCACCATTACCGCCGTGTCCAGCGAAAACGTGACGCTCGTAGCGCAGGTGCAAGAGTGTCCAATAGTTACGGTTGCCACGTAGATAGACATGACCACCCCGTCCGCCATCTCCTCCGTCCGGGCCTCCATTGGGGGCATATTTGGCACGATGCATGTGAGCAGAACCGCGTCCGCCTTTGCCTGAACGGCAGATGATTTTTACGTAATCTATGAAATTCGTTTCCATTATCTTAATTTTTTGAAGGCGGCAGGAAGATGACTGATAATATCTGAGGCGATGAGCGATTCCTCACCCAGTTCCTCGGCTGCGAGGTCACCAGCCAGCCCGTGAAGATAAACACCCAACTGCACCGCCTCAGCAGGCAGATAACCTTGTGCCAGCAGGGACGTGAGAATTCCTGTCAGGACGTCGCCGCTACCAGCAGTGGCCATTCCAGGATTACCCGTAGTATTGAAATAGACGTCGCCCGTAGGCGTACATATCTGACTGTAATGCCCCTTGACAACCACAAAGAGCCCATAGGTGATAGCGAGGTTGCGGGCACGATTCATGCGTTCGAAGCTGGTCTGACTGTAACCTACCAGCCGGTCGAGCTCACGGGGATGGGGCGTCAGGATACTCTCGGATGGCACATCATGGAGCCACTCCTTATTTTCTGAGAGGATATTCAAGGCATCGGCATCCAGCACCATGGGACCGACTTGCTGCAAGAGATAGTCGTGGAGGGCGACAGCGGTATAGCGATTGCGACCGATACCAGGTCCCACGCCAATAGCCTGATAGCCAGCAGCATCTATAGCCGAAGTGACAATATTCTCATCCACATCCATCTGCACTACAGTCTCCGGCACAGCCTGCTGAATGATATCGAGGCAGGCGTAGGGAGTGTGCAGCGTCAATTTGCCAAGACCTGTACGCAAGGCTGCACGCGAAGCGAGGATGGCTGCACCCGCCATTCCACGAGATCCGCAGACGAGCAAGGCATGACCCATCGTACCCTTGTGGGCAAAGCGTGAACGGCAACGCAACATCGAACGAATATCCGCTTCCTCTGTCAACCATAGATAGGCTTTCAGACCATCCAGTCCTTCGGCACTGAGTCCTATGGGTAGGAGAGAAATATCACCCACAAAGCGCTGGTTCTCAGAAAAGAAGAAAACCAATTTGGGTACTTCGATGCTCAGGGTGAGATTGGCGCGGACCACCGCTGACGTGTCATTATATGCATTGTCCTCACACATCAGACCCGAGGGCACATCAATGCTAACGACAGTAGCCTGGCTCTGGTTCAGCCGCTTGGTGACAAGTGCAAATCCTCCGCTGAGCGGTTTCGAGAGCCCTGTGCCGAAAAGGGCATCTATAACAAGGTCATCGGCGTGCAACTCAGGGAACACCAGTTCTGATGTTATTTCCACCAGCTGAACATCATCGCGCCCCATCAGGCGATTGCGATTAGCTTCGCAGTCGGGATTCAGTTGTCCACGAACATTAAAAAGGTAGGCCGTCACCACCCTACCCGCTTCTGCTAATAATCGTGCCACAGCAAGGCCGTCGCCGCCATTACCGCCTGGACCAGAAAAGACATAGACCCGCTGCCTCGAGTCGGGCCATCGGCGCAAAATTTCTGCGGCAACAGCTTGACTTGCTCTTTCCATAAGCTGAAGCGACTCTATCGGCTCGTTTTGGATTGTAAAAAGGTCCAATTCGCGGAATTGTCCGCCCGTCAGAATCTTCATAATTGCCTTTTTTATCGTTTTTCGCTGCAAAAATACTGCAAAGAGTGCGAAATTCAAAATAAAATCACTACTTTTGTGCCGAAAAAAACCAAGATTATGGAAAAACTACATGTTTTAGACAAGACTTTTGCCATCAGTATCCCTGAGGCAGAAATTCAAAAGCAAGTCAAACGCGTTGCTGATGAGATTACACGAGACATGGAAGGCAAGAATCCATTGTTCCTTCCCGTACTCAACGGAGCTTTTATTTTTGCAGCCGATTTATTGCGTCAAATCCCCATCCCCTGCGAAGTAAGTTTCATCAAGCTGGCCAGCTACCAAGGCACACAGTCCACAGGCCAGATTCGTGAAGTAATAGGGCTGCAGAAGGATATTACCGGGCGACATGTCGTCATCGTCGAAGATATCATCGATTCCGGAATGACAATGGCTCACATGATTGAGACGCTGGAGCTCCAGAATCCCGCCAGCATCAGTGTCTGCTCCCTTCTGGTGAAACCCGATGCCCTGAAGGTGGAGATTCCTATCCACTACCGTGCGATGGACATTCCCAACGACTTCATCGTCGGATATGGACTCGACTACGACGGATATGGCCGGAACACAAAAGACATTTATACGTTAACAAATTGAGAATTGAAAACTCACAAATGAATAATAACCCAAAAACAGAATAAATATGAAGAACATTATTATCTTTGGAGCCCCCGGTTCGGGCAAAGGAACCTACAGTGCAGAGATTGCAGAGCGCTACGGGATGGGACACATCAGCACTGGCGATGTCCTTCGTGGCGAAATCAAGAACGAGACAGAACTGGGCAAGGTCGCCAAAGGCTATATAGACCAGGGACAGCTGATTCCTGACGAGTTGATGATAGACATCTTGGCAAAGACCTACGATGCACTGCCCGCCGGAAAAGGGGTCATCTTCGACGGTTTTCCCCGCACTATCGCACAGGCAGAAGCCCTCAAGAAGATGCTTGCAGAGCGCGGTCATGAACTCGGAATGATGATTGAGCTCATCGTGAGCGAAGATGTATTGATGATGCGTCTGCTGCGCCGTGCACAAATTGAAGGACGTGCAGACGACAACGAGGAGACCATCCGTAAGCGCTTCGCCGTTTATCACAGCCAGACAGAACCTCTCTCCAAATGGTTCGAGGCAGAAGGTATCCGCTTCACTTTCGACTGGGGAGTCTGCAAGACGAAAGAAGGAATGCTTGATGCTATATTCCAAGAAATAGAGAAGCAAAACAGCTAACAAACAGTTGACGAATTGACAGGTTAACTATTCGAAATAATCCTTGATTGAAACGTGAAACACTGTAAATCATTCATATCCTTGCTCCTGCTGCTACTTGCCACTCCCGCTGTAGCACAGACAGAAATCTCGCAGTTCCGGCCAGGTTCGACCTTGGACGGAGTGAATTATTTTCTGCCTAAGACCGTGTTCGAAGTAGTGCTCGTGGCAGAGAAAGCGGTGACAAAGCCAGGGGAATTTGCGGACTACTCTGATCGCTATCTGCGACAACCCGACGTACCCACGACAGAAACCACAACGTGGACACTGAAAAGCATCTCGCTGATTCCCTACGGAGTGCCTGACCCCTCGAAGGCTTTCAGTATCAAGGTGAGGTCCAAGACGTCTGCTCCCTTGGTGAGTCTCACTGACGATGGTCTGCTGCTCAGCATCAATACAGAAGCAGAACCGGAACCCACACCAGAGTTGCCCAAGAGCGTGCCTGCACCAGCACCCATCAATGGCCGCGACCACATGACTCACGAAATTCTCTCTGCCGGCAGTACGGCAAAGATGGCACAACTCACGGCAGAGGAAATCTATGAGATTCGCGACAGCCGCAACGCTCTCATTCGCGGTGAAGCCGACAACACGCCAAAGGACGGAACTCAACTGAAGCTGATGCTCGACAATCTGGACCAGCAGCTCTACGCGCTGGAGTCTCTGTTCAAGGGACAGACACAAATCAGCACCGAGGTGATGTCCTTCGACTATGAGCCAGCCTCCATTCAGACGCCCGAGGCTCAGGCAGCAGCCACAGAACGACAGTTGCTCTGCCGCTTCTCGCGCAGGCTGGGACTCGTGGATGCCGACGACCTCAGCGGCGAACCCATTTGGATTACAGTCACCACCACAGGCAGCCTGCCGCAGGTTGAAATCAACCCTGAGACTGAAAAGAAGAAGCAAAAGATGGAACAAGGCGTGTATGTCAACGTACCCGCTAATGCGAAAGTGACCATAGCCACTGCCCAGCAGACGCTGCTCACCTCAGAGGTTCCCGTCTGCCAGTTCGGCACCACAGAAGTGCTGTCCGACGCACTCTTCAACAAGCACTTCGACACCCACGTGACCATCCATCAGCAAACGGGTAACGTGAAAAGGCTGTGGCAAGAATAACCTTTAAGAACAGATAATTCTTTTCTTGAACATAGCACATCTATTGTTATGGACAACGAATTCGATCTTCAACTGGACGATCCGAATCTTGAATTAGACCTCGACCTCGGATTGGACGTCGACGACCAGACGTTAGCATATCTGGTAGACCTCATCATGGACGGTAAAGTCATCCCAGTGATTGGCAGCAAGCTGCTTTATCAGAAGGGTGACCTGAACCAGACACTCATCGATATCGTTGCACGTCAGTGCCGCGTGCCTGACGGTCACACGACCTTCTCTGAATTGGTCTATGACCGTGCCTTCACCGATTTCAACAAGCGGTTAGGGCGCGACAGCATCTATCCGTGGTTGGATCAGATTGCCACGAAGGTGAAGTTCGAACCTTCCGAGTCCATGCGCCAACTGCTGGAACTAAAGCAGTTCCCGCTCATCTTCACTACATCGTTCATGCCTGTAGTGGAACAAGCCATGCAGCAAGCATGGGGCGACCGAGCCGTTAGAGTGCTGAAATTCAGCAAAGATCCCCAGCAGAGTCAGACCGTAGGGACTGGCGACATCACTGCCGCCGAGAGCATCAAGGATGAACGCGTGGGCAGCGTTCCTCTGCCATCGACCCCTACAGTATATTATATGTTCGGGCGCGTAAGCAACCGTCCGCATGATTACGTTGTTACGGATCACGATATGCTCTCTTTCTGCCGTAATTGGTTCGACCCCTCTTTGCGACCTCGCAACCTCATGGAAGTACTGCGCGGCAAATATTTCCTAATGCTCGGAAACGATTACTCCGACTGGCTCTTCCGTTTCATCTGGTACACGATGACATGCGACCAGGAACAAAGTAGCACCACCAAGATGATGGTAGTGGATGAGACTGCCGACGAACCCCTCATTGAATTTCTGGCCCGAGTGGAGAATATCATGATGCGCAAGTCGCCAGAGAACTTCATTGAGGAACTATGCCGCCGCGTGAAAGAACGTCAGGGCGAACAGTCCGACAAGTTATTCACGAGCCCTCGTCGCGGAACAGATGTCTTTATCTCTTATTCCCGTGCTGACAGTCGTGTGGCCGAGGCACTCTATAACCAGCTTACAGCAAAAGGAATTTCTGTGTGGTACGACCGCATGAACCTCGGTCAGGGGGTTCAGTTCATGAACGAAATCAAGGAAGCCATCTCGACCACCAAGCTCTTCGTTCCAATCCTGACCCATAATATTGAACTCCAGAAGAATGAAGCGCACCCCTATCGCACGGAATGGCTATATGCCACTCAAGTGGGACAAAGTATGGGGCGTGTGTTCATTCACCCCCTCAGCGAACAAGGCTTCAATTTCTACGAAGCTTCGATTCCTGAATACCTGCGCTCTCACAATGCAACGTCCTACGACGATTCGCTGAACTTCAGCGCTTTTGTCGACAACATTATGTCAACGTTGAATTCCCTCTAATAATCCTTCAAGCTAATAAAGAATACTATGAGTTCCTACAGCAATCCTTGGCTGGGTCTTATGACCTACACAGAAGGGCAACCTCTTTATGGCCGCACAGAGGAGATAAAAACGTTGTCGAGTTACATCCTGCAGAGCGACCAGACTATCGTCTATGGTCGAAGTGGTATTGGAAAGTCGTCGTTGCTCAATGCCGGTGTCTTCCCGCTGGCACGTCGCCAAGGCTACTTCCCGCTGAATATCCGCCTCCAGCACCATAGTTCCGTCTCTTATCTCGAACAGATCAGCAATGCGCTGAGTGCCCAGCAACTGGACATCGTGCAGCTGGTGCCGCGTGTCGAAGGCCATGAGGAAACCCTTTGGGAGTACTTCCACCGTCATCGTTTCCTCCTCCCCAACGGGCAAGAAATCAAACCGCTAATCGTGCTCGACCAATTCGAGGAAATCTTCACCCTGGCTCGCGACAAAGCCCGTGTCATAGATTTCTTCTGTCAATTAGGCGACCTACTGAACCACGTCACTCCAGACTATATCAGCGATGCTCAGTTGGGCGTGTCTCCTGCTTCGCCATCCAAGGCAACGACAGCTCCTCAATCCCAGGATACCACGTCTTCACCCGAAGACCTTTTGCAGCTTGACCTCGATGCCTCGTTCATCGAGAGTATGTCAACAGATACGGCAGACTACCTGACGACATCGAATTTTCACATCGTCATCATCATCCGCGAGGACTATCTCGCCTTCCTGGAGCACGCCACGTCCCGCATTCCATCGCTGCGCTACAACCGCTACTTCCTCCAGCCCATCAACGAGGAACAGGCGTTGGAAATCATCACCCAACCCCAGCCAGGACTGGTATCACGCGATGTGGCTCGCCTCATCATTGAGAATGTCACCAACCGCACGGACTTCGACTTCGACGGTCGTCCGGAGATTCCTGTTGACTCCGCTGTGCTCTCACTCTTCCTTGAGCGATTGTACATCAAGATGCAGGAGAAGGGAGAAACGACCCTCACCGCCGAGCTCATCAGTCTCTATGGCGGTGATATTATCAAGGACTTCTACCTTTCGAGCATCGATGGACTGCCATTGGAGATGGTTGAATATATGGAGGATAGCCTCATCACGAACGACGGCCATCGCGAAAACGTCTCTGTCAGCAGCGCCACCACCGAAGGCCCCCTGACCGAGGATTTCATCAGCCTGCTCTGCGGCGAAGACGCCAACGACCGCACACGCCGGCTGCTACGCCGCTTCAACTACGCCGGCGCAGATCGCATAGAATTCCTCCACGATATCCTGTGTCCAGTGGTCATCGAACGACGACAGCAGCGAATGGAAGCACGCCGGCTGGCAGAGGTGAAAGCGGCTGCGGCCAAAGAACGTCAGCGCATGCGGCGAACTGCACGAATATTGATCGGCAGTTTGCTGGGACTTCTGGGAGTCATTTTGGGCATCTACTTCACCTATTTCCATGTCTACTCATCAGAATATGCCAGCTTCACACGCATCAATGGTTGGCCAGTGGGCATAGAGACAGGACGCGCACCTTCACAGCAACCTCTATATTATCGTCTTACGCGTACAGGCCTCTTCGGGCCATACACAGACGTTGAAGTCTGTTCTTCCAATCCGCGTCTGCCTCAGACACCACGCTTCCCTCTGCAGGAACTCTACTCCGACAATGCCAACGACCCAGCAGCCCAGCATTTCGAGAGACTGCTTTCACGGGCCACACACATTCATTTCGAAGCAAATAATGAAGGACAAATCAACCGCGAGACGGTGATGTGTAAAGACTCCACTCTGCTTGTCATCAGCTACTTCCATGTTGGATCGTCGCCTCAGGCTTGGCTTCGATTCACCACCAGCAGCGGTCAGTCCATGCCTTTCCGCCAGAACGGCGCCGACCGCATCAAGTTGCGTTGGGACGAACAAGGACGCATCTCCAATCTCATGTTCTTCGACTCCGATGGTATCTGTCAGCCAGTAGCTGAAGGCGTTCAGGCTTATGCCATCCGATACTTTGCCGACGGCAGTATCAGCAGATACAAACTCAATGAATATGGTAATATGATGTCCGTTGCCGCGAACGTCATCACCACACGCATTACCAGGGACAGTACGTACCTCACCTACTCCCATGCTACCTCCGTCGCCGACACCCTCCCGACTCCAGTTCTGACGCCGGAGGGTTACGCCCGCAGGGTCTTTGTTCCCAACGTACACATTTATTACGGCACAGACTTTACGTCGCCTATTGCCCGACAGCAAATTGTGTTCGACCGTTGCGGCAACGTTACCGAGGAAGCCATCATCGGTGGGAAGTTGGCTGCCTCCGTTCCGCCCAGGGTGCGCTACACCTACGATCCCCGCACCGGCTACCCCACTTCCGTCGAAAGACTGACAGCCGACGAGCAACCTTTCAGAGGAGCAGGTGCCAGCCGCGAGTGTTGGGACTACGATGAAGACGGAGAAGTAATCCTACATGAGCGCTACCTCGTTGACAAATTGGTCTACTCGCGCACCGTTAAGCACGAAGGCAACATCACGACCACCACTGTCCGCGACGAAGCTGCACCTTATAAATATATCGCGCGCGTGGATTCCGTACGAGGCGACACCACCAGCACCAGTTGGTTTGGCTCAGGAAGTATGCCCCTGAACTACGATGACCCGGCAGACAACACGGAGTCCTATCACCGCAAGCTCTCCATCCGTCAGCAAAAAGATACGACAACCGTAGAGACTCACTACTTTATCGTGAACAACGATGGACGCCAGCAGCGCCGTCCGGCCCACATCGATTCCGTGGGTATCGCTCGTGCTTGGTATCGCGACATCCAGACCTTCGATGCCGACGGCAACCTCCTGACCAGCCAACGCTTAGGTGCAGACGATGTGGTCATAAAGTCTATGGTCTATTACTATCAGAACGGGCAGCATGTGGCTCGCGCTGCGATGGGCATCGACGGCACTCCCGTTCGTTGTCCGAATTGGGAAGAAGATGGTTTTGGATACTACAAGATCTTCTACAGCGTAGACTTCCGCGGACGTTTTGTCAGCGTCTCGCCCGTCGACGAATGGAATCAGCCCAGCCTCTTCTATGACCCCACGATTGAAGGTTATCAGCGAGTGGAGTTCACAGATATGTTCAGTTGGGAGACACGAGCTCAGGACAGTCCTGACGTCTTCCTCATCAACGACCACTACCGGCAGTTCGTTTTCAAACCCGACACGACCGGCACCCATACAGCTCTGCCCTACTTGCACATTCTCAATCGCCGTTCGCCACTCTATGACAGTGGATTGCGCGATGGCGACCGCATTATTCGTGCCGGTTCCTGGCAATTTGGACAATCCGCCGAAGCACTTGCAACCGCTTGGCAGCAATTGGAAGAAGAAGGAGGAGCCATCGCTGTCCGTCGCCCAGCAGCTGCTGGCTTCCAACTGTATGAGGCCACAGTTCCTGCTGCGTCCGAGCAAGGTCTACAAGCGGAATATCACATACTCAAGCTCACCCAAGCCGAACTCAACCGATGGTCTGTTCAATGAAGATTGCTGTAGTCCATAGCCTAATAATTCTCCGGCGTCTGCTGACGGTGGCACTGCTGGCATTCTTTATCCTTTCGCCTATGAGAGGACAAGGCTTGCGCGAGATTCCTGCAGCCGTGCGCAGTGCTCAAGCCAGTGGTAACCGCGACAATACGCGACTTCATATCACCCGATCTGTTGTACATCAGAAAGCCGAAGAAGGCGGCACCACCATCGTGGCTGTACGTCCGGACTCTGTGCTTTATCGCCACATCGTGCGCCGCCATACCTGGTTGGAAGGATTAGGCAGCCCCATCTCACAAGCTGAAGCAGATACGCTGCCGCTCTACTTCAAACTCAGTATCAAAAGCGAAGCGGGTCACTGGCAACACGTCGAAGCCATGCAAGGCAATGCTCCCACCACGAATCACCACATCAACAGCTACCTGCTCGATACATCTCACGACTACGGCCGCGAGGTCGATGCCCGCTGGATACGTCGTCTGCGCAGCGTCTGTCAGTGGTATTTCTTCTCGGACCCCAGCGGCAAACAGGTCTTTGAGGAGCGCGCCTACGATGCAGAGGGAAATATGATGTACGCCTTCACCCCTGTTCCTCTGGCTGAAGACATCGTCGTCGGCAGTTATACCGATGCTTTAGGGATGCCAGCGGAAATCGTGGAGGACACCACCCTTTATTATGGCACTGTCGTTCGCATCAAATACACACCCGAAGGCTACGACCACACCATCCGTTATATGGATGGCGCCGGATACGTACGGCCGAATGTCGATGGTATCTACGAGAAGCGTATGGAGTACGACCCCGCGTCTCCTGGTCGTCTGACCACGATCACGAATGGTAATCCTGTGGGATTCAGGATGGAAGACCGCTACGGAGTCTGTATCACACGCTATACTTATAATGACGTTGGCGACATTATCGCAACAGATTATGCCGACCGCGACGGCCAACCTATAAAGCATCAACCATGAACGCGCCACGCATCATACGTCTCCAAGCCCTCCTTCCCTGGCTGTTCATCGCCTGTGGTTTGGGTCTCTGCTGCCAACAGCTGACAGCCCAAAGCCTTCGTCTGCAAGTGGCTCAGCGTCAGCGCAAGAGCACGTCGCTGCATGTGGATGCGCTCTCAGCCTCATCGCGCCCTGTCGTCATTACAGAAGTACAACCCAAGAAGCCTGTTCAGCGCCCGACCCATATCCTCTGCACACTGCTCAAGAAACAACATGGCTGGTACGATGCAGTAGACCGCATCGACTCTCTCGAAGCTCCCCACTACGACTTCTACTACCGCCTTTCTGAGCCCAACGCCTCTGGGCACTGGACACGCATCGAATGTTTCACAGGCAGCGGCAGGTACCGCACTGGAAAGATGGAATCATACCTCATGCGCGTCTATGCCTTGAAGACCGACACGACCCTGAATGCCGAGTGGGCCCGCCGCGCCAACAACATTTGTCGTCGCCAGATGATTGCCGATCCGACAGGTAACGAAGTGATGCAGGAACGCGTCTTCGACCCCAAGGACTCTCTCATCTACGTATATTCGCGCACCCGTATCAGCGCCAACCAGTATATCGGAGCCTACCGCGATGCACTTGGCCTTCCAGCAGAAATGCATAAGGAAGCCTCCTTCATGCTCACCGACAGCTCTGCCCAGCGCACGCCCTTCACCTACGGCACCATTGTGATGCTCACCGAGGACCATTGGGGCAACGACTCCATCGTTCAGCTACTGGATGCCAAGGGACGTCCGAAACTCGATTCCGACAGCGCTTTCATGCAGATCTACACCTTCGACTCCCTCGGCCGCCGCACACGCCAGCAAGCAGATGACGAGAACGGACATCTGATCAACGATAACTGGGGCACCTGTGGAACACAGTATACCTACGACAACCGGCATAAGCGTGTGCAAACCATCAATATGGATTCCACATGGTCGCCCGTCCGCATGCCTTATGGTCGCCGTGTGCAGGGTTCCTCCGTGGGCACGATATGTAAAAAATACGTCTACGACGACTACGGTCGGGAAGTCGAGAAGTCCTTCTGGACCTATCCAGAAATGCTGCCCGACACCAACTCCTACGGTGCACACGTGCAGTACACCATCTACGACGAACAGGGCCGCCTCGTCGAATCCTATGGAAGAAACCGCGAAGGCCGCATGCATCCTTCCGAGGACGCCTACTTCCATATCCGTCACATCAACTACGATGCCCGCGGACGCAAGACCGAAACCCTCTGGTTGGATTCCCTGCGCCAACCAGTTCCCGCTCCCAATATCTATCGCGAAACGTGGGAGTACGACAGCAAGGGAACCCTCGTCCACCACGCCACCTACCGCCGTCTGCCCGACGGTAGCGACGAGCCTGTATCCGAAGATATCATAACTCCACAACAGCGCTACACACGCTACGCCAACGGCAGCACCACCTTCGACACGCTGGACTCCGAAGGACGGTTGCTACAGCGCGCACATTTTGACAGGAGCGGCCGTCCCATGCTTCGCACCACAGACCTCGGCACCTTTGCCTGGCGAGATTATTCCTACACGCCAGGAACCATTGGAGGACAGCGCAGTATGCTAAAGATCTACAGCCAGTTCGGAGCCGACGGACAACCTATCGGCACACGCGAAGAGCCCAGCGTCTCAGCAACTCAACAAGTGTGGCAAGACAACGAAGGACATTTCACGAAACTACGTCTTCAGGCAATCCCTGCAGGAGGCCTCTACCGCCGGGACATCAGTTCCTATGAGGATCTTCTCAATCCCCACATGACCAGCGCCACCTCGCTCGATGACTTCGGCAATGCCTGCCGCACGGGCGGAGCGCTCTTCTATGAACTCCGCTTCTACAAAGCCAATGTCATCTACACCCCACGCATGGAAGAAGCCACATGGGTGGCCATCGATGAATTTGGCGACAGAGACTACATCGCCACCTTGAATGATGGTGCCGACTGCTACCAGCGCCTCACCCGCCACAGCTACGTCTACTTCGATGACCACGATCGCGAAATCAAGAATATGCCCGCGTTCCGCGACAGTTGCTACAAGGCCCTCTCCATCGAGGTCGTAGATTCCTCCATCGCACATCCGCTGGGTCTCCGCAGCGGCGACATCATCCAGGTATGGGGCGACTTCGCCGTCGATGGTTCCCAAAAGGAAGAGGCACTCCGCAGCCAGTGGTCATTGGCGTCGGTCAACGAGGCATCGCGCCCGAAACAAGTGCGCGTGTTGCGCGTGGGACATGCAGGAGAATATTACGTTCACCATGAACTCACCCTGCCCGCAGGTACTCCGCGCGAACTGGGAATCCTCGTCCATCGTCTCTATCGTACCGACACCCAGCAGCGACGCGAACAGCAGTTGGCTCTTTCGCCAGCAGAATATGAACAGGCCCTCGCTGGAAGCTATGACCCACAACAGCAGACAGCAGCCTGCCTCGCCGCCTATCGCAACCTGCTGAGCAGCAAGCAGCAGACCAGCACTCTGCCGGCCACCCGTGAAGAGGCTTCGACCTGCATCCTGCCCACACTCTTCCTCGACCTCTTCCGCAGCAATCGCGGCTACGGCTACGGGCACGATGTCATCGACCCCTCTGTGATTATTGCCGCCGCAGGAGATTCCACCAGTTGGCATGTGGGCGAACCCGTAGAGACATTGCTCCAACTGAAGGAAGAACAGAACGTCACCTACTGGCTCACCACCGACGGCAAGACGCTCCGCAACTACTCCCCCACCTCTCCCTCTGCACCGACAGCGGTAGCACCCCTTGCCGGCAGGCCCGAGAAATTATCCCTCAGTTGCCGCGCCACAGAGGCAACGGCAGCCCCCTATCTACAACTCTATAACAAGCAGCTTCGCAAACACCTGAAGCAACTGGCCAAAGCCAGAAAAAGACAATAAAAGCAATAATACGCTATGTACCGGTCTTCATTTTTTATCAGACGACTTGCAGCCGTTTTAACCACCTTGGCAGGATTCTGCTGTACCCTGACTGCAGGGCCAGAGGATCTCATCATCAATGAGATACAGGTGGCCAATATCGATATGTTCATCGACCCCTCGTTCAACTACGGTGGGTGGATAGAAATCTTCAACCCTACGGATGAAGACGTCAACCTCTTCAACTGCAGCATCAGCGATGACCCCAATGACCCCGTGAAGTTCAAGCTGCCTTCTGGAATTGGGACCGTCAAGGCAGGAGGCTTCATGAACATCTGGTTCGACCACAACACCATCCGTTCCGACACGCGCTACAGCACCAACGCCTACAAACAGGTGCCCTTCAAACTCAACTCGGAAGGCGGCACCATCTACCTCTACACCAGCAGTCAGGAACTCATCGACAGCCAGAGCTATCCGCCCGCCGTCACACGTTGCAGCTATGCCCGCACCGTCGATGGTGCCGGCACATGGTCCTATACCAGCACTCCCACCCCTGCCGCCTCGAACGCTGGCAGCACCTTTGCCAGCGAACAACTGCCGTCTCTGGAAGGAGCGCCCGACGGCACCGTCTTCACCGACCCCTTCTACATCGAAGTAAAAATCCCCGAAGGAGCATTCCTCGTCTACACCACCGACGGCTCCACACCCACCCTGGAAAACGGCATACGCAACCTCGACGGACGTCTGCCTGTTATCAACAAGACCACCGTCTTCCGGTTCCGCCTCTTCCGCGACGGATTCCTCCCCAGTCCTGTCGTCACGCGTTCCTATATCTATAAGGACCGCAACTACTACCTGCCCATCGTCTCTGTGGCCACCGACGCGAAGAACCTCTACGACAACCGCATCGGCGTCTATGTCGACGGCACCAACGGTACCAACGGCAACAACAAGAACAACAGCAACAAGAACCGCGCCTGGGAGCGACCCGTCAATTTCGAATATCTGATGCCCGACGAAGCCGGCGATTACACCACCTCTCCCATTCAGCAAGAGACGGATTTCGAAATCGCCGGAGGATGGAGCCGCCACTTTGCGCCCAGCTCCTTCCGCTTGAAGGCAGCCAAGCAGTACGAGGGACAGAACTTCCTCCCCTATCCCTTCTTCCAGGAGAAACCCTACATCAAACACAAAGCCGTTCAAGTGCGCAATGGCGGCAACGACCACAACTGCCGAATCATCGATGCCGGCATCCAGGAATGCATCCTCCGCAGCGGATTCAATGTCGACGGGCTCTCTGTGCAGCCCGTACACGTATTCTTCAACGGCGTGTTCCAGTACACCTACAACATGCGCGAAACCAGCAACAAGAACTTCTCCTACAGCAACTACGGCATCGACAAGGATGAAATCGACGAGTTCGAAATCAACGGTTCCAAAGGCTACGAGCAGAAGTCCGGTGACAACAAAGCCATGCTGCGCTGGATAGAGCTTTCCAAGAACCTTGGCGACAGGTTGCTGGCCGACACCACCTACAAGCAGATCTGCCAACTCGTGGACATCGATGAGTACTGCAACTATATGGCTGCAGAGTGCTACATCGGCAGTTCCGACTGGCTCACGAACTGCAACAATGTCAAAGGATTCCGCTCGCGCGCCGACGGAGGCAAGTTCCACCTCGTGATGATTGACTTAGATGCAGGATTCCAGATGACCAACATGGTCAGCCGCCTGCCCAACAGCCTCAACGACTCGCGCTACAGCGGCGGTCAGAGCTACCTCGTTGCCATCCATCTGAATATGCTCAAACACCTGCCCTACCGCAAACGCTTCATCGACACCTATTGCATCGTCGATGGAAGCGTCTTCGAGCCGGAACGCTGCAGCGCCATCATTCAGGAACTGGCAAACCGCACCAACGAGGCCCTCAGCTGGGAGGGCAAGTCGCCTTGGGGTTCTGCCAATAGCCTCATCAGCACCATCTCCAACAACAGCAACCGCAATGCACGTATCAGCGCACTCAGCTCCTACTTCCAACTCGGCAAAGGCTACCCCATCCAGATATCCTCCAACATCCCCGATGCCAAGCTGCTTATCAACAACATCGACGTACCTACAGGACGCTTCAACGGCACCCTCTTCGCCCCAGCAATCATCGAGGCAAAGGCTCCGGCAGGATATCGTTTCTCCGGCTGGCGGACAAATGGAGAATATTCCACACAGGAGACACTGGTTGCCCTCAACGACACGTGGAGCTACTACGACCAAGGCTCGCTCGACGATAAAAACTGGAACACCCGCGTGTCCAACGTCACCAACTGGAAGAAAGCACAGGCCCCCTTCGGCTACGGAACCGTTGGAATAGAGGCCGGCGCCGGAGACTACACCACCGAACTGGACTACGGCGGCAACAGCTCCAACAAGCGTCCCACCTATTATTTCCGCAAGTCCTTCCAGCTCAACACAGCCCCCACCGAGAACGATGTCTTCCGCCTCACCTACTATGTCGATGACGGCGTGGTCATCTATATCAACGGAACCGAGCTCACCCGCTACCACATGCCAGAAGGCACTCCGACCTACAACACCTATTCCACCACCTACGAGGGCAGCCAGGCCTACTCCACCACACTGACGATTCCCAACGAATTGCTGCGCTCCGGCACCAATTCCATTAGTGCAGAAGTCCACAACACCTCTGCTTCCTCGTCAGACATCTACTGGGGCGCCACCATCACCAAAGGCAGCTACAAACTCGTGGATGAAGCCGCAGAAATCGACATACAGGACATCGCCGACCCAGGCGTGCAGCAAGCCATCATCGCTGTCTTCGAGAAACTGCCCGACGAGGAACTGCTCGCCGATATCGCCAACCCCATCCGCATCAACGAGGTGAGTGCCGGCAACACGGTCTTCATCAATGAATACTTCAAGAAGAACGACTGGTTCGAGCTCTACAACACCACCGACCACGACCTCGACGCTGCTGGACTCTACCTCAGCGACGATCCCAAGGAGCCGAACAAATATCAGATTCCAACCACATCGGCACTCAACACCATCGTCCCAGCACATGGATTCCTCACCGTCTGGGCAGACGACCTCGAAAGCCTCAGTCAGCTCCACACGCCCTTCAAACTGGGCAACAAGAAAGGAGAACAAGTGAGGCTCACCTCCTCTGAGGAGTTCGTGGAGCGCAACGCACCCTTCTTCATCGACCATCCGGAACTGAAGGAATTTGCCGACGCCCTCGTCTACAACAGCCATAAGGGCGACGAGTCCGTAGGCCGCTATCCCGACGGTGCCAACACATTCTACCACATGCATCGACCCACGATAGGATTCACCAACACCATCCACACCTTCGACGTCGTCATCGGCACCGACAAAGGCGTGACTCCGGAGGTGCACGATATGGTGGAGATGGAGCAGGCAGAACCCTCAGCCGTCATCGCCTCCGACGTCCTCGCCGGCTACTACAACCTCAACGGCCACTACCTCGGGCGCGACTTCGCCGCCCTCCGTCCAGGACTCTACATCGTCCGCTTAGCCGATGGAAGCTCTAAGAAATTGTTGAAAAATTGAAAATTGAAATATTGAAATGTTGAACTTTTGGAGCAGCGAGCGCCATCAAGCTTGCTTGAAATGGCCGAGTCGTGACAAAAGTCAGCGAAGCTAAAATTGAAAAAGGCCATCCTTCTGATTGCATGCACCTGCGCCGCATTGCTGTCCTGCTCAACGACGCCCACTTCCGAGGCCGACCGCTCCGCCTTCGGACGCTACGTCTATGACCTCGACACCCTGCAGCTGCAGCAGAACCTCCGGCAGATTCTCAGCGCCGACACCTCCGACTGGAAGGCACACCTCATCGTGCGCCAGCACTACAGCACTGCCAACCGCTATGAAGACACCCCCCTATGGTTCAACCGAATGGGAGTCTCTGAAGACGCCGACACCCTGCTCGCCATCCTCCGCCGCGAGCTCCCCCTGGCTGGTCTCGACAGCGCAGCCTTCCTCCTTCCGCAGATTGCCCATGACCTCGAGATCATCCATCGCCTCGCCTTCGACTCCCTCGGCGTGAGCATCAACGAGGTGCTGCCCCGCCTCGACTACAACCTCTCGCGCACCTATGTCCACTACTGCACGGGCCAGCGCTACGGGTTCCTGCGCCCCGACAAGCTGCTCAACCAACTGGACAACAAACTCGCAGGACCCGGCTATGCACGCCTCTTCGCCTACGAAGTGCAGACACCCGACTACGCCGAAGCGCTGCGCCAGCTACCCTCCGACGACCGCATGGACTACCTTCGCAACTCCCGCCCCACAGGAGCCGTCAGCGAAGCCCTGCGCGCAGCCATCGACACCACCACCAGCAAAGAGCTCCGCCGCAAACTCGCCATCAACCTCGAACGATGCCGCTGGCAGAGGCCACAGCCCGCCACCGACGGCCGACGCATCATCGTCAACCTCGCCGCCCAGCAACTGTGGGCCATCGGGCCAGACAGCATCCTCAAAATGCGCATCTGCTGCGGCAGCACACTCACCAAGACGCCCCTCCTCCACAGCACCATCAAATACATGCAGGTTAATCCCGAATGGATTATCCCACAAAACATCGTCAAGACCGATATCACCCGCCACGCCGGAGACTCGGCCTACTTCGCACGCCATCGATATTACATCATCAACCGCTCTACGGGCGACACCCTCAACCCCGCCAAGGTCACATCCGACCAGATGCTGTCCGGGCGGCTGCGAATAGCCCAGTTCGGCGGAGCCGGCAACAGCCTCGGCCGCATCGTCTTCCGCTTCCCCAACGACTTCGCCGTCTACCTCCACGACACCAACAACCCCTCCGCCTTCCAGCGCGAGCGCCGCACCCTCTCCCACGGCTGCATCCGCGTTGAGCAACCCTTCGAACTCGCCTGTTTCCTGCTGCCAGATGCCGACGAATGGACCCTCGACCGCCTGCGCCTATCCATGGACCTGCCGCCACAGTCCGAACGAGGTCGCGACTACCTCAAAGACCTCCGCGAACGCGAACGCAATGGAGAAACCATCCAGCGCCCCCTGCGCCTACTCACCTACCACGACATCAAGCCCAACGTCCCCCTCTTCATCATCTACTACACCGCCTATCCCGACCCCGAAACCCACCACCTCCAATTCCACTCCGACATCTACGGCTACGACCGCGTCCTCCTCCGCGCCGCCCAATCCCTCATCCCGTAGTGGCTCAACGACAGGAAAAATGATAGGGAAAAGACCATTATTTGTATTTTCTCGCAAAAGATTTGCTATTTCATTAAATAACATGTACTTTTGCACTGAAAAAGTCATTAAATTCGTGACCATACTCCCGATTTTCATATAAAAATCCGGAATAGACTCGCCCCAATTACCCGCAAATCTGGAGATGTGGAACTCATCTACGTCCTTGATTTCTTGAAGATGCTCTGGAATAATGAAATATTCTAAAGCAGCCACTTCATGAAGCCAAAGACATATATACGTGCGGGCGTTTATGTATATACGTAAAGGCCGAGACATATATACGTCCGACCGCTTACGTCCTTTCGTGGAAGACGTGACGTCCTATCGCGGAAGACGTGACGGATTATCGTGGAAGACGTGACGTCTTATCGGAGATGAGGTGACGTTATAGCGGAGATGAGGTGACGTTATAGCGGAGAGAAGTTGCAAAAAGTTGACGCAAAAACACTCCGAACACTCCGAAACACTCCGATTCTTATATTCGGTTTGCCATCTGGAGATAGCATTTTGATGTGTTATATTCGGAGTGTTTCGGAGTTTCGGAGTGTTTTTGAGTCAACTTTTTGCAAAATGCCATCAAAAAAACACTACACACTACACTACTTTTCCCTTTTTTGCCCATAAACAGGCAGAAAGTGAGCCTATAAACACAAATTCGTGTAGTGTGTAGTGTTTTTGAAATAATTCTCCGTTTTTATAGGAATAAGGCGAACATAGTCCATCGGCTCTATCAATAGCACCATGCTGAGATGTCCCATCTTACTCCCCGATAACCCACGCTGATGATGGCATCGAGGTTGTAGAACTGCGTCATGTAGTTTTTCCCATCAGGGGCAGTTGCCGAGATTTTCTCGGTAACTGAATCCTTAACCAGTTCACCACTTGCAAAGATGTTCTTCAGGTGAAGTCCCACATTGTCCGTTGAGCAGTCAAACAGCATTCCCATCGCCTTCTGGGTACACCAAACCGTCTTGTCCTTATAGTACACCTCTATTCCCTGTCCCTTTCCCTCTATCTGGAATATCAGGAACTCTGCCGTGCTGTTTCTTATTTCTCTTCTTTTTGCCATATTCTTTTGCAAAATAAATAAACAAATTATTACGTAGAGAATGTTGTTACTGTTTTGCCCATATTCTCTATTATTAAGTAAGTGGTTCGCAAAATGTTTTATTAACAACCCTATCTCGCATGAGTTTCATATCGGTAAAGTTCCTACTAATATTCTGAATCAATTCAAGATAATTGTCTGTTCCATCCTCTTTTTTATAGAAATAGGGTTTGATGGATATACAATTCTTATGTTCGAAGAGTGTATTTAATAAAGTGCGGTCAGAGTTTCCGCATGAATGACCCATTATAACAACTTGGAAAGTATCAGACTCGATAAATTCCAATAACTTTCGATAATTATCAGATTCAAGATAGCGTATGGATTTAATATGACGTAAGCACTCATTATCATTCATGCTTTGTAGTTTCTTGAAGCTATCGTCCAATTCATCTCCATAACCAAATATTACACTCTCAGGACAATCAAGTTTCCCGTGAATGTAATTGACTTGAACTTTTGATGATTTAGCCGCATATTGTTCAGGCGTTTTAGTGTAGTTAAAGTTGAGAAGCATGATTACATTGGGATCCACATCTCCTAATGTAGTTTTATCAAGTAATCTCTTGAAGGCTACTGATATCTCCCTCTCTTTTATAGGGTGATATATTTTTTCTTTAATCTCAGCAATCTCAGGAGCTCCCTTTTCACTTTCAGTTTTTAGGTATTGAACAAGACTATTACGCAGTATATCTAAATGGTCATTCAATTCTTTGAAGTCTGGATAAACAATACCTTTGTCCATTGACATTTTTTCTTCTCTTAGTAACGAAAAGTATTCATTCTCAACATCTACCCATCCTAATAAAAATTGTTTCCATATTCGTTGAAGGAGTGGGCTAATTAAAGTGAATTCACATAATCTTCTATCTTTGATAGCTTCAGAGAATGCATCGGTTTCATCCCATGGAACAAATGGATTATCTCTCTTAAAGTACCATCCTTTAAAAGCAGAAGCCCAGTTGGGAACATTGATTCCATCTTTAATTACAAATGAACACAATCCGTCAGACTCTTCTTTGCCTAACCCATGTAACAAACGATAGCCCCATTGTTTCCAGTACCAACAAATAAAGTCTTTATAGCTGGTCTTGAGACCATGAGCCAAATCAAAGCCGTTGCCTATGAGTACGATTCTATTCATTAAACTAATGGGGGAAGACCTAATTCTTTCAGAAATTCATTATGCTTATCGCGAGCCTTGACGATCTCTGCTTCTATCTCTACCAACTTATCATGTACTTCTTGCAGGTCGATGGGCTTTTCTTCTTGTGCAAGACTGACATAGCGGGTGATGTTCAAATTATAGTCATTATCTTTAATTTCCTGCAAAGAAACCTGACGGGAATAGCGTAACTCTTCTTTGCGGAATTGGTAAGTTTCAACTATCTTATTGACATCCTCATCACGCAAATAGTTTTGACGTTTTCCTTTTTCGTAGTGCTCATCGGAACTGGCATTGATGAAGAGAATCTTTTCATTCTTACGACACTTCTTCAACACAATGATACAAACAGGAATACCCGTTGAATAGAATAGGTTGCCAGGCAAGCCAATGACCGCATCAATGTTGTCATCTTCAAGCAGTTTCTTTCTGATAGCCAACTCTTTGCCACCACGGAACAACACGCCGTGAGGGAGAATGATAGCCATCGTTCCATCTCCACTCAAGAAATGAAAGCCATGCAAAAGGAAAGCAAAGTCTGCAGCAGAACGTGGTGCTACACCATAACGGTTAAAGCGGAAGTCGTTGGCAGTATCTTCCGTTGGATCCCAACGTAGAGAAAAAGGCGGATTGGCTACGACTGCATCGAAATCTATCTTGTTGGCAGGATTCTCTTCTTGCAAGATGTCCCAGTCATTAGCGAGTGAATCACCATGATGTATTTCAAAAGCAGAATCTTTCACCCCATGCAGCAACATATTCATGCGGCAAAGGTTATAGGTCGTGATATTCTTCTCCTGACCATAAATCTTGCCTATTCCACTTTCTCCCATCTGGTTACGCACATTCAACAGCAACGAACCGGAACCGCAAGCGAAGTCCAGTACACGGTTAATTCTGTTCTTCTTGCCAGATGCAGGGTCTTGACAATCCAAAGTAACAATGCGTGAAAGAATTGTTGAGATCATCTGCGGCGTATAGAATTCGCCAGCTTTTTGACCAGACCCAGCAGCAAACTGACCTATCAGATATTCGTATGCATCACCCAACGAATCATTATCAGCAGAAAACTCTTTCAATCCATTCGCAATCGTCGTAATGACCTTAGCCAGTAGTTCGTTTCTCTCTGTATAGTTTTTGCCTAATTTCTCTGAATTCAAATTAATCTCCGAAAACAGACCTTTAAATGAACTGTCAAAAGAATCATTCTCTATATATTTAAAACCTTCTTCTAATGTTTGAAGCAATTTGTCACTTTGAGTTCTTGCCAATTCCACGATATTATCCCATAAATATTGTGGCTCAATGACATAATGAACTTTACGTTTCATCTGCTTTTCAAACAAAGACGTGTCGTTGGGATTTTCCTTATACCATATCTGTAAAGGAGTTGCTACACCCATAGCAACCAAAACATCCTTAGGAATTTCTGGATAATCTGGACCTAACTCCCTTTTGGCAGCATTGATATAACTATCTGACAAATACTTCCAGAAAAGGAATGACAGCATATAATCTCGGAAACTATCTGCCATCATTGCGCCACGCAGATTATTGGCGATTTCCCAAAGAGTTTTTCCGAGTTCTTGTTGTTGACTTGTTGTCATAATTATATCTTAAAATTGTACTTATGGATTAGATTGTTGAAAACACGAATAAAAGTTTCTTTATTGTCAGCCGTTAGTTTAGCATTTACACTATCATATACTCTTTTATGAGAAAAAGCATTAATTTTATCTGCAGTTTCATTAGGTTCACCAATCTCATGCAAAACAAAGCCAAATCGTCCTTCACCTAAAAATGACGCTACCATTTCAAGTATCTGTCTTAATATACCAAAATGATATAAATATAAATCATCTTCATCAATAACTTGTTTCAATAATTGCATTAAAAGTAAATGATATAACCATGCGCCTTTATATCTACTTTTTAGAAAATAATCCTCACCAATCCTTTCTAATATTTTTATACAATACAGGTTTTCTTCTTCTATCACTTCATAAATTTCGATTCCGTCTTTTGATTCCTTTTTGTGTTGTACGATTTCTTTCTTTTTGAATTTAATAGAATGTTCTCCCTTTCCAAGCCAATCTATTAGAAGTGAGAATAAACCAATATGATGTGTTGAAATTATTATTTTTTTGTCACTATCTACGGTTTTCTCTAACAACTCAAATAGAGTCATAGCAGTAAGATAAAGATTATTATCATCTAAGCTGGAAACTGGATCGTCGATGAAGATATAATCTTTATGCGCATCTTCAAAATCCTCTATCTCAAACAATGCCAAGAAAAAACACCAAATGAATATTCGTTCCTCTCCTCTTGATATCTTTATCCAGGTATCTTTATCATCTTCCTTAAAAAACCAAATGTATTCAATTCCTTTTTCTTGATTATCATTGATAAACTTAAAGCGGAAGTCATAATTTGGTTGGTATATTTTAAGCTTATCTTTTATTGGGCCTTCATCACCAAAATATTGATACAATGTGGAAAGGCTACTATCAACGACCTCTAATCTAATGTTTTCATTTTTATTAGGCTCATCATTGTTCCATCTAAACAAATCTTCACTAAATGCATTATAATATACCCCAGTATGGTTGCCATCAACATCCTTTGTGAGGTCTTTATATTCTTTAGAAAGTCTTGTCTTTCCAGTCCCATTAAAAGCGTATATTAGAAAGATGTTTTCTTTCGCTTCCTTAATTGTTTTAGCAATCTCTTTTAACTCCATAATATTTTTTATTTATTTGGAAATAGTTGTCGCATCATTCCCTTTTTGTATTCTCTCATTTGATAGAGTTTTTGATATGTAAAAGAGATATTCTCATCAATAGAAAAAAGAAACTCTGCTATTTTCTTTTGCTCTGATAGAGAAGGAATTAATATAGGGATATGTTCAATTGTTGACTTTTTAACAGCAGGAACAGCACCACCAGCGTAATCTGACAAATTAATATTTGACATTACATAATAAAGAAACAGATCATCTGCACAACCTGATTTTGCTTTAATCCCTGCTGTATTATTATCAATAAAACATTCTTTTGTTGTAATAACCCTTCTGTTAAGTTTTATAGCTTCTCCAATTTTAGCAAAAATTGTAGTTCCTATAGGAATATGCTCAGCTTTCAAAACTGCAACATCATCATCATCTATATAATTAAAGGCCTCATCAATAAACATGTTCCCATTCATTACAGTATATGAGATGTCGCTCACTTTATAAAAAGGATATTTACCCTCGTGTTTTCCTTGCATTCTTTCTGGAAAACCAAATCCTTGAAAAACATAAGCGATATCTCCCAATAACGCTTCATCCCATGATCCTGAATCTATGAACTTAGGAAATCTTAAAAGTGGTATAGCCTTGTCATTCATATTCATTATATAAAGTTCAATTTAAGTATTATCATACTATTCTTCATACGCAGAAAGTCCAGAAATCTTTTGACCTCCTGCCATTCGTTTCAATAAAGGAATCAGGTCCTTCATCAGCTCCTCTTCCTTTCTGGCACGATCTTTCCAACCTAATTCCAGAGGGGCAATTAGATCGTAAAGTTTCTCTCCGTCAAAGATTCTTCGTTCCACAATCTCATTGACAAAAGCTTGAACGGCTTCAATATCCAAATGATGCTTTTCGGCAATGGAAGATATCGCTTTAGTAAACTTGTCTTTTTTGAAGAGCTCGTAGCCTTGTTCTATTTCCTTTTCTGTCTTGCCATTCACGCCTTTGGCATCCAAGTCGTCAATATAGTCGATAATGTCCTCACGCTCATCTATGAGATTGGCACTGGAACAAATCAGGTTGACCAACTGCTCCTTTGTCATCTTCTGCATAGAGGGAGCACCCACATAATGACTTATCAATTCCATGATGTAATCATAGTCTATCAGAGCCGATGCAAACAGGACAAACTCGAAATCTAAATCCTCAATCTCAGCAGAGACTGGTGTATCGTTCTTTTCGCGTTTTGTCTTAAGTTGCTTGGCTATGTCAAGGTATGCACCACGGAAAGCACGCATAGTATCATCAGTAAAGCCATAAGCGGCTGTTGACTCTGACACCACATCTGCGTCTTCATTGTCATCAACAACAATAAGATCCGTATATTGATCAAGTTGTGTTTTATATCGCTGCACCTCCTTAAAATAATTGATAAAGCCAGCTTTCGCCTCGTCACCTCTGAGGTTCGCAACTTCATCTGCCTTAAATTCAAGATTGTGCAGATTCATGAAGTTCTGTAAGTTTCGGACTGCTTCATTAAACTTTTGAATGATGACAGCAGCTGGTTCAACGAGCCATACCTGACGAGCAACATCTCCATTCTTTTCGCCAGAGAACAATGCGATAGCCTCATCAACAGCATCTTGCTGTCCTCTGAAATCGAGGATGTTTCCGTATGGTTTTGTATCGTTTAAGATTCTGTTGGTACGGGAGAACGCCTGCACTAGTCCATGATACTTCAAGTTCTTATCCACATAGAGTGTATTCAGATACTTGGAGTCAAAACCCGTCAGCAGCATATCCACCACAATCGTAATATCTATCTTGTTTTTATGTGGATTATCCTGATTGGTGTATTTTTGGCTCTTAATTCGCTTCTGAACATCCTGATAGTAAGCATCAAACTCAGCTACAGAATGGTTCGTGCCATACTGTTTGTTATAATCATCTATGATGGCCATGAGTGCTGCCTTTTTCTGGTCAGGCTCTTTCTCATTGTCTATACGCTCTTGCTGCAAATCCTCCTGAATCTGCATAATATCCTTATTTCCTTCGGCTGGCGGCGAGAACACACAGGCAATATTTAAAGGTTCAAAGGACTCGTCCATCATCTGGCGATCTTTTTGTATCCGTTTAAACAACTGGTAATACTCTATGGCCTCATTGATTGAACCCGTTGCAAAGAGTGCATTGAAACGACGCTCATTGGTGGCGTTGTTATGTTTTTGAAGAATCGTTCTGACGATAGCCTGTTTCTTCGCAATGCCAATAACATTATCGTCCTCATCAGACTTAAAATAGTCCACATGGAAACGCAGCACGTTTTTGTCGTCAATGGCATTGGTGATAGTATAGGCATGCAGTTCCTTCTCAAAGACATCTTCTGTCGTCTTGTATTGTGCCTCCTCACCAGTTATCTGTGTATAGGATGCATTCTGCTCAAAGATGGGCGTTCCAGTAAAGCCAAACAACTGAGAGTTGGGAAAGAACTCTTTAATGGCCTTATGGTTCTCGCCAAACTGCGAACGGTGGCACTCGTCGAAGATGAACACCATCCGCATATCTCTTACAGGAAGCAAACGCTTCTGATAGTTCGCACGGTTCTGCGGGTCTAAAGCAATACCTAACTTCTGAATAGTGGTCACGATAATCTTATCGGAATAGTCTTCCGACAACATTCTGCGCACCAATGCATCAGTATTGGTGTTCTCTTCCACGCAACCCTCTTGGAACTTGTTGAATTCCTCACGTGTCTGTCTGTCAAGATCTTTACGATCCACTACAAACAGACATTTGTCTATTTCAGGATTGTCCTTCAACAGCGTTGCAGCCTTGAAAGAGGTGAGTGTCTTACCGCTACCCGTTGTATGCCAGATATAGCCGTTACCACGATTCTCATTGATACAATTTATGATTGCCTTTACAGCATAAATCTGATAGGGACGCATCATCAATATCTTCTGTTCGCTGGCAACAAGTACCATATATCGGCTAATCATCTCACCCAACTTACACTTTGTCAGGAATACATCGGAGAAGTCGTCAAGATTGGTTATCTTCTTATTCTTCTCATCAGCCCATTGATAGACCGGCAAATAGTTCTCGGCAGCATTAAAATTGAAGTGAGTTCTATTGTTGTTAGCAAAATAGTAAGTGTTTGTTTTGTTGCTGACAATGAACATCTGCATGAAGCAAAGCAGCGAATTGGTGTATCCGTTGCCAACGTCATTCTTATAGTCAACTATCTGCTGCATAGCACGACGAGGACTGACATCGAGTGTCTTCAATTCAATCTGCACAAGAGGCAAACCATTAATCAGAAGTATCACATCATAACGATGCGAACTATAGCGGGTGTTCATTCGCAACTGATTGATGACTTCGTAATCATTTTTGCACCAGTCTTTGATATTGACCAAAGTATATTGAAGTGGCGTACCGTCTTCACGCATAAACGTATTGCGTTCACGCAACCTTTTGGATGAGGCATAAACATCGGAATTAGTAAGTTCCTCCATCAATCGAGTAAACTCTGCATCTGTCAGATGCACCTTATTCAATGCCTGAAACTTCTCCCTAAAGTTACGCTCAAGACTCTGTCTGTCGTGAATATCATCACGATAGACATATTTCAAATCTGTAGTTAGTTTCTGTATGAAACTATTCTCAATTTGGCTCTCAAACACGATATTCTTTAGTTTTATGGCGCAAATTTAGCGATTATCTTGCAAGCAAACAAATTTTGGAACAATTCTTTTCCAAACTACATAATCTTTACGTCCTTTTTCAATAATATCGATCACATTCCCATAATACGAGAGATAATTGGCACCTTGATAAGCGCGTGAAAACTGGGATTCTTGAAGTTTCAAGCGACCAAAGGTCGAACAGGTCAATATGTAAACGTAATCAGGTTCTTTGTTGCTCATATTTATTGGGTTTTGTCTGTTTCTTCTCTGTCGCTGACAATTTTTTTGCCGAAGTAGTCAAATAGGAATATTGGGAATGCATTAAGGATAGCGATCTTGCATTCTTCTGTATCTACATACTTGGCAAGCTGATTATCATATATCTCTTTCTGTGAATTCACTTCTTCAGGAAGTTCGTTCTTATCATTACAAATATAGTTGGCCTTGCTCGTGTTCATCGTGACAAGGTGCAGCCAATTCGTCTTGGCTGTATCTGCCTTATGCAGAATCTTTGTTTCGTCGTCTGCAGGCTTGATTGTGAGCACAAGATATTCCAGGTTTGACTTGTAGAATGAGAACTCGTGAACTTGATGCTTGAAACTTTCTTCTTGACATTTCTGGCGAGATACCGTATAGCGCCAATAATCATTATCTGGCAATTCTTTGGTATAGCGAAGAGATTCTACCATCGGATAGTTAATGTAAAGTTTGCCATTGTCTGTCTCGTCTGTGAAATGATCAAGCATCTCACTCAGTCGCTTGTTGTTTTCTTCAAGCGTTCTGGAATTCTCTTGGAAATCGTAATCGAAGAAAAGATAGATTTCAGAAACTTCGTCTTCTCTGATGTCCTTTAAAGTGTTGTCACCTTTTTCTGTCAGGATTTCCTTGAATACAGAGACTGTATCTACTTCCAGTTTTCCATTCAGCGCATCGTGATTCTTCAGTTTTGTATAAAGAGAGTAGATATTGCTATTATAGGTACATACGAAGGTCTCCGACTTTTCTGGAAAGAAAAGCCGTTTGATAGACTCGAAATAAGTCTTATCGTCCTTACCTTCAAATATAAATAGTATCATACCTCAAAAGCTCCTCCACGGAATAGTTTTTCGATATTGTGTCCAAACCTCAGTTCTTTTTCTGTGCAGGCTTGTAGGGGCTTGATCTTATTGTTCTGCAAAATGAAGTTGCAGTCCGGTCTCAGCAAGTCATTAGTCATCAAATAAGTATTATGTGATGACGTAAACACCTGACAATCGAGATTGAAGAGTTGCTTGCAAACCTCATATGCCAATTTGAAGTGATAGAATGCATCAAATTCGTCAATAAACACGAATGAAGCATTGTTCATCTTCTTTAGCCAGTAATAGAGGAGTTCTAGCGAAAGAGTACCAGTAGAAGCGATATCATCAAACAATACAATTCCAGATTTGAATTTACATGCAAGTAGTTTATCGGTGGGATTAGGCTTTACGAATATAAAGTCCTGACCACTGACATTATTTAGAAATGCGGTAAAATCCTCTACAAATTTGTTTTGAATAATGTATTCATCTAATTGCGTAATACTATTATCTAATCCTATATACTCATTGGCCTTGAGACTGCGGAACCATAACATAGAATTAACAAAATCACGCAAGAGAATAAGATAGTGATTCTTGGATAGTGGATAAGAAGTAAGCAGATAATTCACAATGGAGATATTGTTCGCATTAGCCTGAAGGTTCTTTTTGGCATCTGCATTGATTGGAAACTGCTCTTCGTCAAGTTCTAATTTGTCAAACTCGCGCCTAAACACATTCACTCCGTCGACTGACAATGATTCTGCAAACAACATGCCGAACATATTCTTGCCGTAGCTATATTCCACAATTTGAGGACCAAACTTGAAGGTGTATTCAAACAGCACTTTCCCTTTTGAGTCTCCTCCATACACGTAGTTTTTATAGAAGTCCTCTTTCTTATACTTTTGCGTCAAATGATAGACTATATCGAAGATAGCCAAAGCAAAATTTGACTTTCCAGAGCCATTAGGGCCATAAATAATACCATTCTTAACGACGCCATCTTTGATAGCGTAGGTATTAAACGAGTAATTACTTGGATGGGACAAATCCCACTCAATCCTATCTGCAAAACCTCGAAAGTTTTTTACGGCAAATTTAACCAGCATAGATATAATTATTTGAAAAACCGCTGCAAATATACAAATTATTTTCCTATCCCGTAACTTTTTTACGGATTTATAACATTTTTGGCTCAAAATAGGACTTGTTTTGGCCAATCTTCACCCAATCCTCGCAAAAACTGAGGTTCAAATATGCAAGCAAACACGGTGAATAGCTCTTTGCAAAAGGACGTATCGTCTTTCACGACAGGACGTATCGGCCTTTACGTATATATGCCTCGTCTACTCCCCCCTGTGTCACGATACCCTGAAAGAACAAGCCGAACAAACTATAGTTCCTCCGACGACAAACTATAGTTCCTCCGACGACCGAGTATAGTTCCCAGCACGACAAGGCTTGGATTTGACGATTTGCGTCAACTTTTTGCATTATCTTATACTGAACTCATGTTAACGTACCAATGCTCGTAGAGTTCGTCTTGCGGACGTTCTTCGTTGCGCCGACGGATATACGCCTCGGCTTCCTGTAGGGTTTGGAAAGCCCTGATGAGGTAGTCGCTGCCGTCGCCCGTCTCGTGACACCTCACCTCGTAAACGGTACTCATCAGTCGTTAATATGTTCGAAGCATTCGTGATACTTTATGGCCAGTTGTTTGTAGTATTCCACGGTGGCGGCGCTGGATGTGTCGGCACGCATAATCTCGTAGTAGTGGTGCGACATTCCCGGCTCAACGCCTGTCTTCTCGTGAATGACATTATACAGGCTGTCACCTATGGTGCTGCGTACAATAGCCTCTTCTTGAGCCGCATAGAACATGCCGTAGAACAGGAGCTCATCCCCCCATTCCGCAGAACAGGATGGCAACGAGCAGCAGATTAAAATACTTTTTCATATTTCTCTATTATTGTAATACTTTTGTGTTATTCCTTCATCTTCACGTTAATCTCGTAATACTCTCCGTTTTCGAAGGTGATACCTGATTTGGTGAAGGTGTAGGTGTCATCACCGACTTTTGCCGTAAGGGTAACCTCTTTGCCGCTGAATCCTGGTATTGCTACGTAGATGACACCGGCGCCATTGGTTGTATAGGTGTCTGCAGGGATGGTCAATGACAGGCTTTCTCCACCATATTGGATGGTCAGCGCCGTTGGGTTCAGCAAGGTGGTGCCGTCGGCTTTGTCCAAGAGCGTGAACCTGACGATTGCCTGCTGATTCACGAATGTAGCCGATGCTACCCCACGCACTTGGCCTTCTTTTACCTCAACTTCCACATCCTCGGCTATAGCATAGTCGTATTTTGCTGCAATATCTGCCAACGTTCCTATCTGACCTGTATAATCCCGAGCGCCAGAACGCGGGAACTGAAGGGTCAATTTATGAGGTTTGCCTATAGCTTCGTCAATCGAGATGGTCCAACCTGACGGAAGGCTGATAGTACCATTCAATTTTGTGGTTGTTCCTGCATATTGAGGCTGGATAGAGCCTTCGAACCAGAATAATGATTCATCAGACAACAACTTGCCTTGCACATAAACATGTTCCGATGTCGCCCACGAAGCATTGAGTATGCTGCCATCGAGTGTCAGGGCACGGGTATCGCCACGGACGGAGGCTTCATTCGCACCTTTCGTGGCATCTATGGTCATGGTGTAGGTCCTGCGGACCGGTTCTGTGTTGCTATCATCTGACGAGCAGGCGGTCAGCGCCAGTCCTGCCAAGAGCAACATACTGAAAATAACTTTTTTCATTGTCATGTTTCCTTGTAAATTATTCCTCCCAGTTCACTGGATTTTTGTAGGCTTTGACCGCACTCTCATTCCAATCGGATTGTTTTGCTTCGCCATATCCACTACGGTTGGCCATCACCCCCTCGCTGCTTGTTGCCAGCATGGTATGGGGCGCCACTCTGACGACCTGAATGGAGGGCTGTTGATATTTATGTCTTTTCATTTTCAAATATGGATTATTTGATGAATACCGGTTTATAGATACCATTTGTGCCAGTCGGTGCCACTGAGGCATCAAACGTTGTCCATTGAATGGTGTAGATGCGGTGCAGTTGGTCGCAGTAGTACGACAGCGAAACCGCTACATCTGCATCATTGCTGGCAATGGTCATCGGGAACAACCATTTGTCTTCTACCTTCCGAGGGGCGGCAACACCGCGCACTTCGCCGTTGATGGTTGCGCAGAGCAGGTCAGCTTCCGACACATACTGTGTCAGGGTGTCCTGAATCTGCACTTCCACTTTCATGATCTGCTCATAGAGGTCGAAGTTAGGGCCCTGCCAGTCAGGACGTACATCAGTACCTATGGAGATTTCTGCTGATTGTGGCTGAGACTCATCTTCTCCGGAGGAGCAGCCCCACGCCACGAGGGCGAGGGCTGCCAATGCGATTATACTCTTTTTCATTATCATTGTCAATTTTCAATTCTCAATTTTCAATTACCTCACCACTACAGCTTTGCCGTTGTGGATATACACACCACGCTGCTTTGGCTTCTCACCAATCACGATACCGCCAACTGTGTACCACTTGCCGTCGTTAGGCATCTGGTCAATAGAAACGAAACTGATGACGGTAGGATTGTCGGGCGTGCCGAGAACCTTGTTGGGTGCATAGCTGATGGAGCTGCCTGTCATAGCAATAGGCTCGCCGTCGCGCTCTATCATGAAGGTCATGGCATCGCTGCTGTTGAAGTCGCTGCCGATGTTCAGATAGTAGTTCTTCTCATCGTCGGCCGTAGCTTCTGCTATTCGTTCTGCGCCGCAGAACACTACCAGACGGTCGCCCTTCTCAGTCTCGACACCATCCACCGCAGCCACGATGTTCATGGTCGTTGCGGTGTTGACAGAGGTGCGTCTCGGAGCACGGCTTTCGCTGGTGCTGCTGTAGCGTGAGTCATCGAAGTAGAGTGGATACAGGAACTGTACTTCGCTGTCGGCCTGTCGCTTGAACATGTAGCCCTTGCCTGCCTCCATATACTGCAAGTTGCCTTTCCAGACCAGTCCCGTAGCACTCTGGCTGGCGATGGCGAATCCGTCCTGCGATTTCACCACGTCACCCTCCTGTGCCTTTTCCAAGTAGTCGGCCAGAGCCTGAGAGATAGGCAAGTTAATCATTGAGTTATAGCCCACGCGGTTCCAGTCCTTATGGACAGTGATGTAGCGGCGAGCGAATTCACCTTCCAGATAGATGGTCTTGTCGCTCTTCGAGTAGATGCTATACATCTGTTCGGGATGGATGGTGATAGGATCATCTTCGTTATCCCACATCTTACCATTGGCAGCTTTCGCGTTCTCACGACAGTAATAGTCCCTCGTCTCCGTACCGTTGACTACCGTAATCACTTCGCCAACCTCCCACTTCGACATACTGTTCAGGAATTGTCCCAGCGTCGTGCCTTCCTTCGGAATCACGTAGAAGCTTACCCAGTTCCATCCCGTCTTCAGTTTCAGCGCCTGCATGTAGTTGTAGTTATTCAGCAGCACTACGGGGTTAGCATCAGTGCCTACGATGGCATCCTGTTGGAAGTTATAGGTTGTGCTGTCGGCTGGCGTCACGCTGTAAACGTTGCCTGATGAAGCGTCAAAGAAGCGGAAGTTCAGTGTGGGCCCTGTGCCATTGGGGAAATTATATCCATAGATGGTCAGATAGGCCAGTGCCTCGTTGGCGTTGGCATTGTCGTTGACCTCAATATGAGCCACACCCAGAACCTGCTGTTTATCGTCAAACACAGCCAGAATGTCCTCCTTCGAGCTGGCCACCACACCGTCAATCTTCACACGTGCCACCATCATCATTGTCTGGTTGTTCTTTTTCAGGCGGTCAGGAACCGTCCAGTCAGGTTCGTCGCCACGCACACGCAGCGTGATAGGCAGCGGTTCCGACATCATATTGTCTCCAATAAGAGCTATCTGCTCGTTGTATGTACCTATATTAATATAGTCGCTGACGGTGAATGTGATGGTCTGCTCGTCCAGCGCATCAAGTACGCCTTGTGTCTGTGAAGCGTTGATCCACAACGGCAGATCTTCCAACTTGAAGTCCTGCGTCACACCGCTCAGATTCTTCACCGTGGCCTCGAAGGTCACGCCCTCACCATAGCGCACATCCTTTTCGATGCGCTTCACATCCCAGCGCAACGGATTGCGATACACGTAGAGGTTCAGCGTGACGGGCGATGCCATCAGGTTGCCCTGCAAATCAGGAATTTCCTTGAGGGTGACGTAGATGTTGGTCTTCTCTATCAGGAAGTCGGGCTCGTTGACATTGACATACAACTCGTTGTCGTTGGCCACGTAGCTGTACCGCAGGTTATCCATCTGCGAGTTGCTGACCATCGGAGCATAGAAGTCGCGCGCAGCCAAGGCCTTCACCTCTTCATCGGACAGCAGTGTATCGCGGCGTTCCTCTAACTTACCCAGCGAGTCAACGTAGCGTTTCAGGCTGATACCTGTCGGCTCAAGATGCTGCTGGTTATTGTCCAGTTTCTCCGAGCGTCCGAAATCCAGATAAGCCAGCAGCGCACTCATGGTGCCGAGTGGCGTGTGGTTCGAATACTCCTTGATGAGGTTCACAGGCAGTACGCTTGAGAACAGGCCCAATTCGTCGATGTGCCCCTTCATCACGTTGGTATGCTTGCCCTTGTCCACAAAGGTAGCACCCAGTGTGATGTCGTTGCCCATGATACCGCCCACGCTGTCAGCAGGGAATGACTCGACAAGCTTTTTGTCCACATAGACGTTGCTGACGTTCTGCGAACGCGACACCGTCATGGCGAAGTGGTGCCAGCTGCCTTCTGATACAAAGGCCGATATTTTCCTCTCGAAGCCCTGCGAACGCACATAGAGTATACTGTCTTTTATACCGATATTGAGCTGGTCGGCCTGACCGTAATTGGCTTCGCCGTTGGAGAACAGAGTGGCGTTCTCGTCGTTCGTGTGGAACCAGAAGGTCAGGGTGAAATCGTGGTTCTTGCTGCGTACGAACTTGTCTGGCTTTATGCACAGTCCTTTGTCGCCCTTGATTTCCATTGAGATGCCGGCTGGACGCTTCCAGCTGGTGCCTGCCAGCCAGAGATCCATGCTTCCCGGAGCCTTGTCGTAGGCCCAGCTGCCTTCGCCTTCGTTCATCGGGTAGTAGTCCAGCAGTCCCGTCTCGTAGCCCGAGAGTTTTTTCTGGCCGTAGCTCAAGAGTTCGCTGCCCGTCAAAGCGCGGTTCCATAGGCGGAACTCCAGCATCTCGCCCTTATAACGTAAATCTTCTGAATAGTCAAAGTCCGCACCTAAGATGATGCCCGATGTAGCGCCTTCATAGCGTTCTGCCAGTTCCTTTTTGCCGATAGGCGTATTGCCGTCGTAGAACTTCACGGTTGTCGTCTCGCCGCTTTGGTCAAGCACGTAGGCCACCTGATGCAGCATATTGTTGAATGCCACGATGGAGTCTGATACCAGCGTCTCGCCGTTGATGGTAGCCGATAGCCTGCGGTCGGCAGTAATTCCGAAGCGCAGCCCCTTCTCGTCGCCGCCATGCGAGAACACGGTCATCTCGCGCTGGTCGATAGCCGGATTCAGCATGATATCCACTGTGAAGCTCTTACCCATCAGGTTACGTTCGCCCTGCGTGCCGGCGACGGCATTTCCATCGAAGCTCAGCGATGTTGATGTCGAGATGTCGTTGCTCATCAGCGTACCCAACACTTCGAAATTGTTGATTCCACGCAGGTAGTTGCCCGCAATAGGCTCCGAGAACTTTATTAGGATGTCGTCGCCAATGCCCAAAATGCCATTGGTAGGCTCGGGCGTTCCAAAGGTTTCCGGCCTGCGGGTGTCCTTGATGCCTTTCAGCACCTCTGAGGCCCCCGTCAGGTAGCCGCCGGCATGGCGGCAGAAGGTCACGGCACGGATGTCGTAGTATTGCTCTATCGGGTCTACCTCGCCATAGAACGGAGCCACGATGACGCCCGAACTTGGTATCGTATCGGTGACACCGCTGGCTTTCTTCTGCAGTTCCCTGTCTTGATAGTATGAGCATACGTTCACCCAGTCGTTGTCGCCCTGAGTGGAGAGCTTGTATTGCAGTTCGATATGGTCGAAGTTGGGCCAGTTCACGTCGAAGCCTTCTATGCGTACTGGCATGTAGTAAGCCTTGCGCTTGCCGTCGAATGGGCTTTCGGTGTTTATCACCCAGTTGTTGCTGGGCACACTCACCTTCACCTTGCCGGATGTCGGGATGAAGTGGGCCGAGAATTTCTGTGTGAACACACGTGAATTGTCCTCGGGATCCATCAGACAGATGGCCATGTCCTCATAGTCGAACGCCTTGCTGGGATAGACGGTAATCTCCTTGGTAAACACATTGTGCTTGCCGTCGCTTCCGATGGCCGGCCACAGCACCAGATCCACACCGGCGCCTGTGAGAGGCGCTCCGTCCACGCATACTCTGGCACCATTGGGATTACTGCCAGCCTCCAGGAAGTAGTTGAACTTCAGCGTGGCTCGCTCAGGATAGTCGGTCTCGTTGGCCATGTGCAGCACAAAGCGAGCAGGCTCGTCGAACGGCACATTGCTCACCACAGGCTGCTCAATCCATATTCTGGGCTTGTCGGCAGGGATGGTGGCCACGTCAAGCACCATTCCGGGCTGATGCCACTTTGTCACGCGCTCACCCTCGTACGGCTGACAGGTCACACCGCCAATGGTACGGAACACGAAGTTGGAATACACCTTCTCATTAGTGAAGCTTGCAAAGGTCATCATCGGCGGTGTCAGGGTACCATAGCGCACCTTGCTCAGTGTCTCCAGAGTAATCTTGTTGAAGTAATTGGTGTTCTCGTCTATCGTATATTCTGTTCCTGTGCGATAGACGTCCACCGTCAGGCTGGACTTGCTGGATGCGGCCAGTGTGAAGCCCACTTCCTTGGAATGGCTCTCCGATGAATTGTATTTGTCACTGGCGTTGATGTTGAGAATAATACCCCATTGGGTTTCCCAGGTACTGCCTGAGACTTCTAAGTCAATTCCATGTTTAAACACGTCACTATAATCTATATATGGAACAGGGTCAGCTTTTATACTACCGCCCTCTTTTTTCAGTTTTTCTTCCAGGGTACTCATGATAATGGCCAGAGGTCCTGTTGCCGCAAAAAGATTACCCAGTCCTGTCACACCCGGGTAACGCAGGTAGCGCGACATGGTCTTACCCATCGTAAAGTTTTCGCTGTACTGGATGTTTGCTGCACCATCAAAGTCGTAGCGTTTCACCAAATCGGTAGGAACTACGCTCAGCTTCTCCTCCTCGTTCTTGGCAAGGAAGCCCACCCACGCCAGGATTTCCTGGTTCAGGGCCTTGATGCTGTCGCCTGTTGTCTCATTATTTGGACGAACCACTGTATAGTCCACACCAAACGCCTTGTCGTCGGCATCCACGTTACTGATATATGTGGCATAGCCACGGCTGTCGGCCAGTGCTTTGGCCTTTGTCACGTCAGTGCCCTTCGGCAGGATCAGCGAATTACGAATCTTGAACAAATCGGGCAGCAGTTCGTTCTCGATATAATGCTGCGAGTGGACGAAGGTAGAAGTCACTGTAGGTGACATGGACATCACCTCGTCGCGAACCAGATAGATGGGCTTGCCGGTATCGTCTGTACCCTGGGCCAGCACCTTGGTGGTACCGACTGGAACCTTCACCTTGGTGACCACTTGACCATTATTGTCAACAGCCTCGTATGTACCTCCCTCATGGAGTTTCACAATCTGATACATACTGTCGGGAACGACGCGTACAGCTATGGCATCCTGAACGATGAAACTCTCGGTGGTACCGATAAAGAGGTCGGCCTTGCCGGCAACCCACTTCTGTCCGCTCTTGGTCTGGATACGCTCGGTGATGTCCATACCGTAGGACCAGTTCCATGAGTGTCCGAAGTTGAATTCAAACTTTAAGTCAATGCCTGTCTTCGACTTCGACTTATCCAATGTACCAGTGGTTCCACCATATCCATTAGGTGCAAGCACATAGCCCTTGTAGGAATCGACGCCAGTACCGGTTGTTGTCTTTACGGTGAAGCCTGCCGCAGCAGTCACGTCGATGGAGTAGCCATATGAAAGCTTGGAGCCTTCTTTGATGTAAGATGTGCTGCTGCCTCCTGGCGGGTCGCGCAGGATATCCCACAACTGTGGCTTTCCTGCCACAATGGCCTTGCGGCCTTCGGGCTTGGCCTTGGTTGCCATCACGTAGCCCCGCAGAATGTTTCCGTAGAATGGCTTGACATCGTAGTATGTGCCGTCGTAGAGCAGCGTGATGTCGAATGTCTTCAGGGCATTGTCACCCTCCATGGTGAAGGTGGCATTGTCGGGTGTGAAGATGTAGTCGCATCCGCCATCCTCGTCGAGGTCGCTCTCCCATTGTGCCGTCTTCGAGTCAGTGGTCAGCGCATTCTTGATGATGATCTTGCCGCGCTGGTCGAGCTTCACGATATCGACCTTTTTTGATGGGTCGTTGTTCCAGTAGTATTTCTCGCAAGCCTGCAGCATGAAGCCGTAGGGTGAACCCGCCATGAATACGGGATATCCGAAGGAGTAGTGCACGATGCTGTCCTTGGCTTCGGGCGTCACCTTCGTATAATAAACCAGGTTTACATTCGATTTGTTGCCGATGTTGTCCTGGGCGGTAAGCCACTTCACACCAAAGTATTTCTCGCCTGTGGGATTGTACTGCGTCACCTCCACATCGGGGATAGCATGATAGATGCGGTTGTACTCGCAAGTGTCGCCCCCCACATTGAAGGTGAGGTCGAGCGTCTGGCCCACCTGTCCGTTCTGGAACAGGGTGGCATAGCCCTGAGCCGACACTTCCGTAATCTTGTACTTGGCGGGGTGAACCCTCAGTTCGTACTCGCCCGTCTTGGCATCGGGACGTATGGTGATGGAGCGTCGCGTCTTGGTGACTTGGGTGGTGTCGGCATGAGCCGATCCGAAGTCCACCTTATATGAGGTGCTCCTCAGGCTTTCGTTCTTGGGGTCGCGGAAGATGTATGAGGCATTGTCGCCTTCGAGCTGCATCACAATCTTCAGCGAGTCGCCGAGGTTGTTGGTCGAGAGGCTGTGGCCGAGCGGTCTGCTGCCCTCGATGTCGCCACCCACTACACGACCGCGCAACACAACTGTGGTGGAGTCCCAGATATAAATGCTCGACACGTTATTGACGAAATTGTAGCGTGTCTTGTCCTCTCCCTCGCGGGCGTCGGGATTCAGCAGGTAACCGTTGTTGGCAAACGTGTGTCCGTCCTTCACGGCCTGCACGCTGTGTTCGCCGCGTGGAATACTCAGGGCGAAAGCTCCTTGCGTATCGGTGGTAATCAACTGGTTGCTGGCATCATTCATGAGTTTGCCGTCGAGCAGGAAGGATACACCTGGCACAGGGATGCTGGAGGTGTCGTAGAACACGTTACCCGAATAGATGAAGTAGGTGTCCATATAGAAGTTGAATTCCTGCTTCCAGTTGACGTTGCGGTTGAAGGATACGATGCCTTGCTCGTTCGGTCCGGTGTATTTTCCTCCGCTGCCAGAAGTCATGACGGAGACATGGTATTCACCCTGCACCTTACCGTCTGGGCCGAAGTAGATAGGCAGCTTATCGAACACGAAATATCCTGAATCGTCAGAAATCACCTTATATTCAGAACTGGTTCCAGGGATATCAACAGGTTCGCAAATCACCGTCTGGCCTCCCATCGAGGTTCCGTCGGCCAGACGGATATAGCCCTCGATTTTACCTGTTGTTTCGCAGGCAGCATTGCTACAGATGTCCTGCGTGATGTGCGTGCCCTCGCACTGGAGGACGCTCTGCACGCAGTAGTCGTAGTTCACCTGTATCTGTGTTGAGATATCCTCATACTGCTGCAGCGTCAGGTTGGTGGCAATGGTATCGGTCCATTCGGCATCTTCCTGAGTCGTATGTTTACGGCGCAGTACACGGTAGAAGTCGCTCTCGCCGCCGCTGGTATCCCACGTAAGGACTACAGAGCTCTGCTTCTTCTCCCATTTGAGATTCTCGACGCGGTTCATGTTGTTGAAGCTGTAGTCGGTGTTGTTGCCCTCAAATTTATAAACGTGGACAACCAGCGTGTCCTTGTCGTAGCCGACAATGCTCAATGGCGATGAACCGCGTATCTGCAGCAGATCGAACGAGTAGTCGACACACTTGCGCGAGAGTTCATACGTAAAGAAGCGATGATTGATGGCTTCGTCATTATCGGAGATATCAACGATAGTGGATTCCACGCCCTTCTCGCCATGCATGTTGATACGAAGTTTCAATTTAGCACGCTGATCCCATACGGCAACGGGTAATTGGTAGTGTTCCGACACGACAGGGACTACTTTGTCGTCTTTTATCTCCCAATACACACCATAGTCATTTAAATATCCAGCTAACACTTTGGCAGAAACGCCATTACAGTCGTTAGCACCATTGGTTTCTGAACCATAAGTCTGGGTATAATAACAGTTTACAAGCGTCACAGAAGATAAGTCTTTTGCTCGTGAAAAGGTGGCGCAATTATCATAACCAGTAGAGATTTCTATTGGAGCAAAGAGGCAGTTTCTTATGTATGCTCTATCGGAGGTGTCGTCTTTCCAGCCAATGAATCCACCATTACTGTGGTTCTTATTAGATGAGCCCCGAGTAAAGGAGAATCGACCATCAAATAGGCAGTAAAAGATATTAAGCTCACCATACATCTGACGCCCGATGAAGCCGCCACTGGAGGTGTCGTCCGAGTAATCGGTTTCAATGCTGACAGAGCTGCGACAGTTGTAGATTTTCGTGGGATTTCCAGACCTGTTATAGACACAGGCTATCAGACCCCCCATGAATTTGTACTCAGATTCAATACGACCTGTGATGTGCAGGTCCTTGATAGTTGCATCCTCGACGTAGCGGAAAGGAGCCGTGTAGTCTGCTTTATTAAAAAAATCTATTTCCAGCGTGTGGCCGTTGCCGTAAAACGTTCCTGCAAAAGGACTGCTCTCGCTACCGATCATCTTGCTGTCTCTTGTCAGCTTGACATCGTACATCAATACAATATTTGGTTTTCTGATATTCATTTCAACTGCCTTGGCACAACGATCCCAGTCGGCTGCGTTGCGGATTGGAATAACAATCTTATCTTGAGCGATTTCCCCGTCCAGAATCTTTTGACGAGCTGCTTCCAAATCCTCGTCGTTGTACACAACTAATCCATCGGAAGTGGAGAGCAAAAGGTCGAACTTTGCAATGTGACTCTCATCATTCCACTGCTTAGTACGACTGACAGTTGCACCGGCTATGCGGGGCAGGTAGATAATCTCCGACATTAAATACTGCGCATAGGTGGAAGAGTTGATCCACTGCCACATCGAAGATACAGAACGGCGCACACGATAGGTGACCTCCTTGCCTTCATACTGGTCAATCAGCGTCTCATCTACAAAGGAATAGTCCTTCTGGTTATTTTTATACGAAACCTCCATAGAAATTGTTTTCCAATAGGGGTCGTCATCATCGGTGGCACCCATAAGATTGCGCTGAATCTCAAAGAAGTCGCCCTCATAGATGTCTCCCTGATCGGGGTCGTCCACCTGCCAGTTCAGTGTCACAAAGCCATTCTCTTCAAGTTTCGCCGACAGTCCTCGCGGATGGTGTAGCATACTGCTCGAAAATTTCTCAGATTCGATGTCGACTTTGTCGTTAGGATTATCGGTCTTGGTCTGCACATCAAGGACAGAAGCTTTGATGTGGATATCCTTCCAGGGGCGGTTGGCAGGGAGATAAGCAAAGTCCACCTTCTTGCTGGTGGAAAGCGTTTGTGTGTATTGCTTGTTCGTCACCGCATCGGTATAATGGAGCGTTGCAGAATAGATTTTGTTCACGACAAAGCTATAGCTTAACATGATTTCATTTGCATGGTCGCGCCCTGTGGCCAGCATAGGATCTGTGAGCGTCACACTGGCTTCACCGGCTTCAGGCATATCAACCGTGCCCATCACATAAAAAGAGCTGGGATTCTTCTGACCCTTGGGGATAAACCAGCTTGAAGTGGCATCATCAATCTGGCACCACACCTCTATCTTCAGACGATGCCCGCGATATATGCGTGGCACGGTCCACTCTACAGTTGTGGTATAATGGTCGCCATCTTCTGCATCGGGCTTTAGGAAATACATGACAGTACCGTCATCCTTGGTGATATCTGACTTTACACCATAGGCGGTACCCATTAGGTTGAATCGTCCAGGTTGGTTGGCATGAAAAACTTTGGCCGCACTAAGGTCAGAGTAGTGTGTGTTACAGTCCCACCAGAGCAACAGCTGACGCTCACCCCCATCGATAGTCACATAGACGCGGCCGTCGGTGACTCCTCGGTTGAACGCACCGGTGATGTCATTTTGGGTTGGTAACTTGATCTGCAACTTGTCATTACCCCAAAGCATGGCGGTGTAGTTGGATTCCTTCTCCAAGTAATCGTCTGCTTTGGTACTCAAGCTCACACTCAACAGGAGCACCAGCAGGAACAGGCGCCCAAGGAGGTTTGTTTGATTGTTTGTCTTTCTCATAGATATAAAAAGAATGTTATTTGATCACGACCTTTTTACCATTATTTATATATAAACCCTTGGCAGTCGGCTTGCCTGAGAACTTCCTGCCGTCGAGCGTGTACCACGCATTGTCTGAATTCGAGAAATTCGTGTAATTTGTGGTCGTTATGCCCGTCTGCTCTTCGCCGTCGAAGTTCAATACGAAGGCACGGACACCACTACTTGACGGGTTGCCAGCTGTAATGTCGTTCAGCTGGAAGTAGGCACGGAAGCTGTTGATACTCATCGCGCCATTGGGCCAGTAAAGCTTGTTATCGCCACCAAGATAGAGCTTGGTGTTGTCGCCGCGCTCACCGATGGCAACGGGACCGAACGTACCCTTGAAGGTGACGCTGCCGTCGCTGCCGTCGCCAGTAGGCGTGATGTCGGTGGGCGTTGTGGTGCTGATGGTCACGTTTGTGAACGTAGGACTCTCGATGTTGTCACCGCTGGCCCACTTCACGATGTAAGGCTTGCCGGCCTCGATGGCGGTCTGGTTGTTCGCGGTGAAGTTCAGGGTCAACTCGCCGCTTTCTTCATTGAAGCTGGCGCTTTCAAGCGTCTTCACCATGGCTCCTTCGAGCGGTGTGCCTGCAAAGCTGTTGAGGGCAAACGGCAGGCACAGCGTGTTCCATGCGCCGTCCTTGTAGAGCGTGCGCCTATAAAGTGTCACGTCGCTGGGATTGTTCTCGAAAGCAGAAATCTTGGAGCTGTTGTCGGCCTCATCTGTAAGGGGAACATAGTTATAGGGGCTCCGTGTGACGACACCAACCATGTTGCCGATGGCCACGCCCGAGCTGAGACAAGTGCCATGATCACCTGCGCCGATGCTGTTGGGGGCGTCTTCTGAGCCCTTCGTGGCGGTCACGCTGGTCACGCCGTTGGTGATGGAGATCAAGCCGCATGAAGAGAAATCGCCCTGATTGGTACCACCCCATCCGCTGCCGATGCCAGCAGCACTATTGCCACCTGTGGCATGGATGGTGCCGCCGCTGATGATGATGTGGCTGCAGGAATTATTATGACTGCTGCCGATGCCGGCTGCATATCTACCGCCTGTTGCCGTGATGTTGCCACCATTGATGTTGATGATACCACACGCATCACCATAATAACCGCCACCGATGCCGGCGCCAAAGCCGTTGCTGCTGGCGTTCAGCGAACCCTCGCCATCGATGGTCAGTATAGAGGAGGCGGGCACAAAGAAGCCGGGGTATTGCTCGTAGAATCCCTTCACGGTGTTTGTCGTTCCGTCGGCAAGGATGATGGTGGCATTGCCCTCGCAGGTGATGCCCGCCCAATTGTAGTTTGCGTTGTTCACGCCGCTGATGTTTATGCCGCTGAGCGTCACCGTTGCACCATCGGCTATCGTGATCTTCACGGGATAGTCGGCGGTATTGAGCGTGCCTGTAACTGTCACTCCGTCATAGACCGTCTGATCGCTCCGAACCGTTGCGAGGTCGAGCGTCTTATTGACGTAGCGGGCCTTGATACTTATTTCTGGAGCATCTGTACTAATATATTGGCCAGCAGGCCACAGATGATAAGAATCTTCTTTCACTATGCCGTCGTCATTAGCATCGAGCTCAACTCCTGTCCATCTTGCGAAAACGCGGTCGGCAGGAACGGTGCCATGATGTGCGGGCAGGACTAAAGAATTCTTGAAGAACTCCGAAGCCACCTTCTGATACTCGTATTTTTGCGAACCCTCATTATATACCATTTCATAAAAATGAACGGTTTGCGGCTCTACGCTATAACTGCATTTGGTGCAAGAGAACTGATCTTGAGCGTCCAACTCCAGCGTATGGGCCTCATCCATAAATCCGCACCATTTACAGTAAAATCTATGTTTTTCATCGTTAAGATAGGCGTATGACAATTCCTGATTGGGATGCTCACAAGGCTTTATATCAACGATTCTACATCTCTGCAAATTTGAATTGCGCTCATAATTATAAAAAGGTATATCTGGGAATCCTAAGCCCAAGGGAGTGTAAACATACAGGCCGGGGCCGAAGCTGAGCACATTAGCATCGTAGTCTTCTTCGTCCTCGCCGCCGATGGCACGCCCTATATCCTCACCACCTTCGGCATGGATGGTACCGCCATTGATGGAGATAGAGCTCCAATCGTCATTCACGTTGCCGTCCTCGCCGGCGCCGATGCCTACGCCCCAGCCGTTGCCGTAGGCATAGATGGTACCGCCGTTGATGACAATATCTCCGCTGTTGCCGGTTTCGCCGCCGCCTATGCCGGCAGCGTCTGTGCCGCCGTAGGCATAGATGGTGCCGCCCTGAATCCACAGCGGGCCGCCACCAGCTTCAATGCCACCACCGATGCCCGCACCATACTTACCGCCGTATGCTCTTACGACGCTGCCGGCATAGATTCTTGTTTCACAGCCAGGCAGAGCTTGGGAGCCGCCGATACCGGCTGCTTTGCCACCACCGTAGGCTGTGATATCGGCACCTTCTTCTATTGTAATGACACCGCACTTTCCACCTATGTCATCTGCACCGAAGACTGTGCCTTCTTCGAAGGCAGTGCCTTTGCCAATGCCGGCTGCTCTTTCACCACCCGTTGCCTTGACCGTACAATTCTTGAAGGTGATGTCACCGCAATTACTACCAGAACTGCCGCCAATACCTGCACCTCCCAACCAACCACTGTTTTTATATCCATCGGTAAACCCACCTAAGGCCGTAATGTTACCTCCTTCGATGGAGATATCGCCACAACTCCCCTTATATGGGCTGCCGATTGCTGCTGGTGCATTATAACTATAAACACTGTTATACTCAGCCGCAGTGGCATAGAGCGAACCAGTGCCCTTGATGGTGAGTGTCGTGCCTACAGGACCCGCCTGTATGCAACAAGCACCTGGACTAGCAACTATTTTGTTATCCCCCTCGAGCCAAATAGTGGCATTACCCTCGCACTTGAGGCCTAGCATATCCGCATCATAACCGTAAAGAATATTTGCATTTCTGAGTGTAATCTGCGCATTATTAGCTATCGACATTTTTATGGCATTTTTTCCATTAGTCTCGAGTGTGCCCGTCAGTACGTCGCCGTTCTGAGCCACATAGTCGCTGGTCAACGTCGAAAGGTTAACCACGTTCTGTGACCACGCCCCTTGTGCGACCGCGCACAGCAGGGCAAAAATAAATAGTACTTCCCTTTTCATATCTTATTTGTTAATTATTTAATTGTTGCCGCCGAGGGAGTCGAACCCTCGGCGGCATGGGTTGTGTTATTTACCCTTTATGTGTAATCGGGTCTTTATACTATAAGGTCTTTTTTATTCATTGGGGGAACTGGGACCGAAGGTAATCGTAACCTCTTGTTCGCGCTTTGAAAGCCAGTCCTCAAACTTATCGACATGTACACCTTTGGCGCCACGTAAGTTTGAACGAATCATCGTAAAGCCGCCTTCGGTGTATCCCACCACATCGGGAATTACGAAAGTGCGGTTGCTCTCTTCGGTGACTTCAGGATGCTGGGGATCAACGACGAACTTAATCTTGAACACAGCGTTTTCGTTTTTTCTCATGTCCAGATCCTTTATTACCACGTTACGGACAATAAAGTCATCGTTTGAGTATTTGATACTATACTGTTTATTAATATAATTAATAACAGAGGCTCCGAAATTGTTTGCGGTGGGGAACTGATCTGATTTGTCGCCCTTCTTCAGCTGGATGGTCTCTTCCTTGTCCTTGTAGGTGTAAGTAGCCACCAGATAGCCGAATTCAGCCAGATTCCTGTCAAGAGTGACAGAGGCATAGACCGTAAACTTTGTGTTCTCCTCTTGAGGAGTGTTGGGAGTTTGATTTTCCTCGTCATCACCACCACATGAAGTGAAGGAGAGGCCGGCAACAAGAGCCACAGCCGTCATCCAAAAAATCTTTTTCATACTTGTTAATTTGGTTGTTGTTTTATTAATTTGGTTGTTGCTTTAATTATTATTTCATGGTTCTGCTATCATTAGCCACCACTTTACCATCATAGATTCTGATTAAATCACTAACATGGTCAGATTCCACTCCTGCAGCCACGGAGATTTTGATTTCTTCAGTGAACACCGAATAGTCCGTTTCGTCACCCGAAATACGTTTTGAACTCAGATATACAAACGGAGCCATGAAGACGAAGGTCTCCCCTTCGGGCTGTGCATAGTCGTTTCTGGCTTTGGCAGTGCCCTTGTAACTGAAGCTCTTGCCGGCGGGAACGTTGAATTTGATGTTCTTAATGATGAGCTTGTCAAACACTTTTGCCTCTTCGGAGTTTAAATCCATCGTTGAGATAAGAAATTCCTTCTTTTGATTGTATTGGGGCTTCATCGCCTCAATCATCGGATCTGTCTGGTCACCGGCTTTCACAGTAACGGTAGCTTTCTTGCCTTCAGCATCTGTATATTCCAGATCGAGGGTAAAGAACGCTGCTGCGCTTTCGGGCAAAACAGCAGACAGAGTGACCTCGTAGGTGTTGGGGGTCAACTCCGGCTCTGGGATTTCGTCTTTATCATCACCACACGATGTGGTTACTACACTTGTGCCGCAAATCAGGATGGCGGCAAGCATCCAATTAAAAAACTTTTGCATTCTTTTTTTAAAAAAATAATTAATAAACAATATGGAGATAATACTAATTCCAGAAGGATTTACTTCCACTTGACATCCTCGAATATCCATGTGGTCGATGGCTCCGAGCACGCCACTGAGGTCGCTTGAGTGTCGTAAGGGGTCCATTGTGCCTGCACAGACATAAATGTCACCCGTCCTTTTTTTCGCCGCAAAGGTACTCAAAAAAGCCGAAGTTTGAGGCGATTTAGACCTATCAAGCGAAGAATTTGCTTTAGCTGAGAGTTTTTTGCTTTAGCTGAAAGTTGCCCCGCCCTCCTGATTCGCCCATTCACGCATTACCGACATCGGCAACCGGCGATGAAATGGGCACAAAAAACCGCCGAGAATCATTATTTGATGTCTCGGCGGGATACAAAAACCTAGGCCTCTTCGTGCATCCAAGTGGTGACGCTCATGTGCATGCGCTGCTTGAAGGCGGCACTGAAGGTGCTGTAGCTGTGGTAGCCGCTCTCCCGAGCCAGCTGCTGGGCAACAATGGGCTCCTGTGCAGCGACAAGCTCGCGGTAGCGGGCTATGAAGTGACCGACGCGAAGGTCGTGGATGTATTCATAGTAGCTGGTGTTCTGACTGGCGAAATATTGGCTGAGATAGTAGCGGTTCACGCCGACGGCTGCCGAGAGTTGCGACAGGGTCAGGTCGGTCTGCAGGTAGAGTTGTGTGTCCTCGCAGTGCTTCGCCAGCAGTTGGCCGATATGGGATGCATCGCCCTTGGAGGAGGGGCTCTTTGCTTCGTGCGGCGTCGCCGAGTGCTTGCTCGGGCCGTCGTCGCTAAGGGCCGAATGGGATGGGAGGCTGTCGGTGCTCAGGTCTTTCAATGTCTCCACGCGCCACAACAGGAGCCCCGCCAGCGGGAAGCCGGTGAGGTGGGCGCAGCGTCAGGCTGATCCACACTTCCTTGTGCTCCAGGTCGGCATAGTTGTCGCGCAGCCACCGCCCATATTGTCTCACGGCCACCACCATATATATAATAAAGGTCACGATGATGACCAGTCCATAAATCTTGTTCGGGGTCGTGAGGTCGATGGATGGCAGGGCGGTCTGCAGCACTGCGAGCACTGCACAGGGTGTTATGACGACAAAAATGGGCCACAGCGGCCGGCGGCGGTCCTGCAGCATGATCAGCAGTGTGCCGACAAAGACGGGGGGCAGCGCCATGCAGTCGAGGGCTACGAGCAACCCGTAGATCACCGAGTGGATGTCGTTAGAAAACGTGTAGAACAGTATCCACCAGATGTGGACCAGGGCCATGACGGCGAAGAGTGCCGCTGCCCAGCGGCGAAGTCGTGCGGGCGGCGTGATGTCGGGTGCGATGGCCTTGCCCCGACACAACAGCAAATAGAGGAACAGCACAACGGCCAAGGCAGTTCCTGCGCCGTGGAGCAGAAGATAGAGTATCGATAATGGAGTTATCTGTTCGGGCATATCGTTTTTTATTTTCGCCGCAAAATTACTGCTTTTTCAGCGAAATCAGGCGAGTTTTCAGAAAAAGTTGTATCTTTGAACCCAGATTGCGATAAATAACAGATGATATGAGCTTGTTCCTCACGGTTCCACTGCGAAGTTGGTGCCGTTCCAGATGAAGGTGAGTGGATGGAGGTGGGGTGTGATGGCTTCGCGCTCGTCTTTAGCGAGATAGGCGGGCTGCAGGGTGGCGGTCAAAGTTGTGGATTCTGCTGAGAGGGCGAGGCGAACGGGATGGAAGGAGTCGAGGGAACGGAGGGCAGAGTCATAGGTGGCTCTCAGACTGTCGGGAGCCTGACCCTCGATGAAAGACGTGAAAGGAGGAAGGTAGAAGGGAACGGCGAGGGAGTCGAGGGGCGACCAGTCGGGACGAAGGAATCGGATATTGGAGTCTTCGAGGCGACGGGGCGTGTCAGGTTCTCCTGTCTGTGCCGTACTCACGAGGCAGAGGAGGAAGGTGGTGTCGGCGGCAGTGGTGTCGGTAGGAAGTAGTGCCGGCAAGAGTGGCAGCAGCTTCATCTCGAGAAGCGAAGCGGAGCTGGTGCGGAAGCGGGCATAGTCGGCTGTAAGTGCCTCGAGGGTAACATATTCACCAAAGGTGTTGCGCGCTTTCGCCTCCATATCATTATCGATAAAGTCAATGCAGTCGAGCCTGTTGTTCTTCGTCACCATCGGAAGAACGGAATCGGGCATAGCGGCAAAGACATCACGCATCATTATCGGCTGTGCCGATAAAGTGAAAAGGGAAAAATGAAAAATGAAAAATAGAGCTGCGCACAGGGAGCGGCGGAAGGGAAAAAAGGACATTGATAGATTGCGTGCCGTAGGTACGCGATAGGGGTTTGATGTCGCGTACCTAAAGGCACGCATATTCTTTGCCATTTGGTACCAGCCAATGAATTGGCTGGCCGCTCGGCTCGAAGAGACGCTTGACACTTCAAGAACCTCTATTAAGCCCCGCTGGGGCTTTCTATTCCAACTGATTAGGCTCATGTCATGAACAACAAATTAATTCAACCAACTGGTTTATTCTCAATATTTCAATGTTTCAATTCTCAACTTTTCAATTCTCAACTTTTCAATTACCGGCTTCCCAGATACAGGAACACCATACTGAGGAGAACGAGGGCAAGGTCTACTACCTTGTAGCGCAGGTTCTTCTCGTGGAAGACGAGAGCTCCCACGAAGAAAGAGACGAGGACGCTGCCACGACGAATCATGGAGACCACCGCTATCAACGCCTCGGGCAGGGTCAGGGCGTAGAAATAGACGAAGTCGGCAGCACAGAGGAAGAGGGAGATGAGCAGAATAGACCATTTCCAACAGACCCACCCCCGACCCCTCCCGTCAGGGAGGGGAGTAGACTGCGCAGTGCGCTTCTTCGTCCACCACAAGATTGGCAACATCATCACAAACTGATAGAACATGAAGTAGCTTTGGACGACCATGTGGTCGATGCCTCTTCCACCGGTCTCCACAGGTGCCAGCAGGTACTTGTCGAAGAGGGCGCTGACGGCTCCAAGCGCGGATGCGAGTACTGCGAGGACAATCCAGCGGTTGTGGCGAAAATCGATGCCCTCTTTCTTGCCGCTGCGGCTGAGGAGGTAGAAGCCGAAGACGGCACAGAGCACACCCACCCACTGATAGAGATTCAGGCGTTCGCCAAAGACGAGGATGGCCCCCAGCAGCACCATTACCGGACGGGTGGCATTGATGGGGCCAACGATGGTCAGGGGCAGGTTCTGCAAGGCGAAATAGCCGCAGAGCCACGAGGCGAGGACGATGACGGCCTTGAGGATAATATATTGATGTACATCCCAACCGCAAACGGGGACGTAGAAGAGGGAGTCGGAGGACAATTGTCCCCCCGCGGAGAGCAGGACGAAAGGCAGGAAGATGAGCGACCCGAAGAGGGTGTTGAGCGTTAGCACCACCACGACATCATTGGCCTTCAAGGCTTGTTTCTTGAAGACATCATAGAAGCCGAGGAGTGCGGCAGAGGCGAAGGCGAGGATTAACCACATAGGAAAGACCCACCCCTCACCCTCCCTGTGAGGGAGGGGGTGGAATGTATTGCGAATTGATTATTTAAGATCGTTATTATCTTTTGTGACCACTCCCTCCCTCACAGGGAGGGTGAGGGGTGGGTCTGAATATTCCACCTTCTGGAGAAACAATCCCCTTGCGGGCACGCTGTCGCCTGCGGCACAGCGGTCTTGCTGTTCGATTACCTGACGGAAGCCGTCGAGGGTGAGTTGACCGCGACCGACCTCCATCAAGGTTCCAACGATGGCGCGCACCATGTTGCGAAGGAAGCGGTCGGCCGTGATCTCGAAACGCCACTCGTGGTCGGAGAGTTGCACCCAACGGGCAGAGGTGACATGACAGATATTGGTCTTCGTGTCGGTGTTGAGTTTGGAGAAACTGGTGAAGTCCTCGTACTCCAGCAGCAGTCTGGCCGCACGGTTCATCGCCTCGAAATCGGGAGTGCTGATGAGCCGCCAGGAGCGGTCGCGAAGGAAAGGAGACTTGCGGGTGTGGACATAATAATAATAGGTACGCGCACGAGCGGAGAAACGGGCGTGGGCATCGTCTGCCACAGGATAGATGCGATGAATGGCGATATCAGGCGGCAACATCCCATTGAGGCGATATACAAGGTAGTCCTCTGCTGACTGCGCCTCTCTCCCCTCTCTGACGGGAGGGGTTGGGAGCGGGTCTTCGACATTGAAATGTGCCACCATCATTACGGCATGCACGCCTGCATCGGTGCGACCGGCCCCTGTGACGACGACCTCCTGGCGCATTAACGTAGAGAGGGCGCGCTGGAGTACTCCCTGCACGCTCTCGCCATTTGGTTGTATCTGCCAGCCGTGATAGGCTGTGCCGTCGTAGGATAATTCTATGAAGTAGCGCACAATCGATTACTATTTAATTAGGCTCATAGGTCTCATTGGACTTATAGGACTCATCTGGCTTACTTCATTATCTTCTTCATCGTGTCGCCTTGGCGAACGAGATAGATTCCAGCCCGGGCAGGCAAGGTGGTTCCCACGTAGCGTCCATCGATGGTGTAGACAACGATGGGTTCCTGGCTGAAGGCCCATTCCAGTTCTGGCAAGGCATCGCTGGTGCCGTAGTCGCTCATCTGGATATCATCGATATTGATGCGTTTGTTCTGGTTCCCGGCCTGAGTCTCGAATTTCAGTCGCAGGAAGCCGTCGCGGTCTATCTTATATCCGTAGCGGCGCCATTCGCCTGCAGTGAACGTGAGTTCGCTGACGACCGGCATCCAAGTGGATCCGCCGTCGAGGCTGTAGCTGACAGTGAGCTTCACGCCCGTATCTTTATTATAGAGGCCGGCATAGAACCACAGCGAATCGCAGCCTCCCAGTTTGTCGTCCTGCATGGTGATGGAACCTCCGATCTTCATGCGGACGCTGCGACTGTCGTTGCAATTGGCATCTCCCGTTGCCAAGAGGGCATTGGTCATCAGCCAGGACGATGCATTACAGGTGACGATGCCCTCTGCATAACCGCCCTTGGATCCAAGTTCAAAGCTCTCGAAGAAGGACTTGGTGACATCGACAGAGGCTGTCAGGGACAGCACGATATCCTTCACGTCGGGCAACGAAAGTGTCAGCTCGTCCTCGTATGTGCCCTCGTCGGCGGCACCGCCGAAGCGCACTTGCATCTCTGTCTGCGAGGCTGTTAGCTGTAGATCATGAACCCATGTCTCGCCGTCGATGCTGACTTCGAAGGGCTCTGGACACGAGACGCCGACAGCGTAGCCGCTGACGCCCAGTACCGTGATCTTCACCGTCTGAGGCTGAGAAGGCAACCCAGGAACGCAAGCGAAGAAGAGTTCAGAGGAAGATGTCGAGAAGACGGGCGTGATAGCGGGCATATCGACTTGTACCTCGTTGCTGACGAGGCCAGCAGGTGTATGCACCTCATAGAAATAAGTCGACGATGCCGCAGGACTCTTCACGACGCAAAAGGTGTCGGCCAGCTCCACAGGATACCCCGTGAACGCCTTACGGCTGCCGTCGGCGTTTTTGGAATAGACCTCAAGCGTGTAGTGTTCGCCGTCTGCCAGATGCATGTTCATCCACGATGCTGTGAACGAACGGCTGTTGACGGAGCACACGATATTCTGGGCCGGATAGGCAGGAACGCCGTCTATCACGGTCATGTGCAGAGGCGTGGACTGCTCGAAGGAATCTTCTCCGCGCAGGACGAGAAGGGCATCGTAGACACCCCCAGAAGTAGCGTTGGAGGTGAGCATCAGGTCCTTGCCCTTCACCAGTTCCTCTGCTGTCAGTTCTGTTTCTGACATCGCGAAGCCCTCGCCCTCGACAGCAACTTTCAGACCGGCAGGCAGATTACGGCCGCGCACCTGCACCCTGCGCGTCATCCCAAGACTCAGAGCCTGCAGGCCGAAGTCCAGAGGTACATCATGCACAGGCACAAAGACTTCCGGCGCAGTGGAAGCCGGGTCCACATAGAAGACGAGATCGCTGGAAGGGCCCCAGACGTAGTCTGCTAATTCAGGCATGTCTACATAAGGGTTGCGATTGCCCTGTATGTCGTAGATGACTTCGTTGCGGGCTCGCTCGATATCGTCGACGGGATCCTCTTCAGCCCATGCGAGCATCAGCTCATAGACCCAGGGACGCATGGTTGTCCACGAAGCCGGATCCACGGTCAATAGTCCCTCGGTGGTCTGCCATTCATCAGTCATGTGCTGATAGGTGGTGGCCATATAGAAATAGGTTCGTGCGAAGTCGCCCTTCCATTCATCGGCGGGTTCCCAGACCGTGATGAGACTGTCGGCACGATAGCTGCTGCTCTTGCCCACCCGGATGACGCCATTGTCGAATGCGATGTCGCCGTCGACAATGCCTATGGGATTATTGCTCTTGCGCTGATTGGCGGGTCCGTCGGCAGGATAGAGGTTAAAGAGGTCGCAGTAGGCGTTGTTCACCGTATGTCCCCACCAAGAATTGGCCCAGATATGTTCTATATTCATTCCGTTGACCGCCTGCAATCCGCTGAAGGTACGCTGCTCGTTGCTGTAGCGGTCGCGAACGGAGATGCCATCAGACAACGTATCGGCAGCAAAGAAACCTGCCCATGTATAGCCCTCGCCCTTGCCGCCATAAGACAACACCTGACGTGGCTGCACCAAAGCATGGAGTGCATTCTTCAGCTCCGCCTTGTTCAGACCTTGGACAGAGCGGACATAATCCAAAGACAAAGGCTGGGCCCAAAGGCAGCCCGCCAGAAAGCTGGAGATGTATACGAGAGCAAGAAACCGTTTCATCGGAGTGCTATTTTCTTTCCATTGACAATATAAACGCCGCGCTGTGAGGGTTTAGCACGACGACCCGTGAGGTCGAAGACGTCAGCGGCCTGCTTCCGGGTGGAAGCGACGCGGGCAATACCGACTTCGGGTTCGGAGGCGATGGTCACGTCGATTGATTTGAAACGCAACTGTTTGTCGGCCTGACAGACGAAGGGATTCTTGGAGCCAGTCCATGTAATCTTGCCCTCCTCAAAGGCATAATTGGAACCATCCACGATTATCGAAGCACCGGACTTCGACCCGCCTGCATCGTAGAACACCAGCTTATTGATGGTGGCACCAGAGATGACAAGGACGGACTGATCGTAGAAGCGCAACTCTGTAGAGACTATAATGGGTTCCACAGAGGATGATGCCTTGTAGTAGCTGATGGTCAATCCATTCGCCTTGGCCGTGAAACCAGATCCATAAGTAGGGTCAGAAGTGGCAGTCCAAGTCAGCAGAGTCAGATCTATAGAGCCTGAAGTCACATCCGGGTTATCGGGATTGTCGGGATTATCCGGGTTGTCGGGATTATCGGGTTTATCAGGGTCATCAGGATTCACCTCATGCCCCTTGGTGACATCGAAAGCATAGCTGATGCTGTCGCCCCATACATACTCACAGAGCGAAGGATAGTCCACAAAGGGATTGCGGTTCTGCTGCAACTGATATACCGCCTCGTTGCGTGCACGTTCCACCTCATCGACGGGATCCTGCTTAGACCAGCGGAGCATCATCTTCAGGGTCCACTCCTTTAACCCGGGATATGTTTTGCCGTCGAAGACCTGTGAAGCAGTTCCGCCGTTCCAACTGGAAATGCGATTCTCGTAGCAGGTGACCATATAAAAATAGATACGCGCGATGTCGCCCTTGATTTCGTCGTTCGGCTCGAAGCACTGACCAGTGTAACCACTGACGGTGCACGCACCCACCTTGCTGTAGCCGTTGAGGGACTGATAGGTCTCGCCCCGGTTCTCGCCAAAAGGAATATTCCCGCGGCGGTTGTTGACGTAGCCGTCGGTAGGAATGACATGTACAAGGTCGCTCTTCATTGGACTGGCCTTGCCGAACCAGCTTTGGGGCACGCTGTGCTCTCGGTTGTAGCTGTCGCCTTCTTTCTTATACGATGCAGCCTCAGCGCTACCTCCTATTTCATAGTTGGTGACATTGGAATACCAGTCGCGCAACTTGCCATCGGCCCGGCGGTCTGAGGTGGCATAAGCATCCAGCAAACCGTTGTAGCTGATGGTGGTGTGGTTGTTGATGATATTATACAGCGCTGTCTTCAACTCAGCTTTCTTCTTGCCATTCGCGTTGGAGTAATAGGTCGCAAGGTTCACAGACGAGACTGGCGCTGTGGACGGAGCGCCAGCCGCCGAAGACGACTGCGCCCGTACACAGGCAGTACATGCCATGAGGAAAACAGTCAGAAAGACTGTATAAAGAGAGGCTCTTTTCATCATCGTTTACTTGACAACAACCTTCTTGCCGTCAATGATATAGAGGCCACTGCGGCTAAGGGATTGCAGACGCTGGCCGGCGAGGTTGTAGATGGCCTTCGTGCCTACGGTCGTGCGGAGGTCGGCCACACGAGTCTGGCCATCAAGGCTGAAGTCTGTGATTGCTTTCAGACCATTCATGCCGAAATACTGGGTGATGGTGCCACAGAGCCATACTTTCTTGCCGAGCATGTCGGAGTTGTCAACAAGGTTCAGTACAGCGCGGGCGTCGCTCTTGGAAGCCAGTTCCACGGGGAGGAAAACGGTTTGCTCGTCAGCTGTAACAGCAATAGCAATGTTCGAGGCCTGAGCATCTTCTAAGCCAAGGGCAAGCTTACTGTTCTTTACGGAGCCAATGATGAAGCCCTCTACCCAGGCGCCCACCTGAATGGTATCTGTCTTGGCTGCAATCTGGAAGGCAAGCACATCTGTCACAGAATACGGATTCTGCATCGATGTCTCGCGAGGCTCCGGACCAGGCTGAGGCACATCGCCATTATCAATGTCTGCGGCAGAACGCGGATAGATGCGATAGGAGGTCTTCCCCTCTGCTGTATAAGCTGCGACGAAACCTGTGATGGTGTAGGTCTTCTGAGGATCAAAGACCAGATTGGTAGCAACCTTGAAGTTGTCGCGCACCATGATTTCATTGTCAATGTCATCTATGAAAGGTATGACGCGATTCTCGTCCCAACCTATGGTGTCTGTTGTCAGACCCTCGATGGTTACCAGTTCGCTCTCATACTGGGCATAGTTGTTGGTGACATCGGCGATAGTTGCCTTCTGAGGAGTCACTTCGTTGTCACTGCTGACGACAGTAAGGTCTGTAAAGGTGCAATTAGAAATCTCGGTCAGACCGTTGTAGAGATAGAGTTCACCTGCTACCTTAGCAGAAATCTTGTCACCAGCCTTAAAGCCGCTGTTCTTTCCATAAAGCATCAAGCCATCGGTGCCGTCGTAAACGTAGACATTATTGGAATTGATGTAAGTAACGAGGACTTCCTGGGCATTAAAGATAACACCTACCTTGTCCACCTTGGCTGCGGCCTTGACTTCAGCAATGGTAGCATAGGTGGGAACTTCTCCTAAAGCAGTAATACTCGTTGCAATGATGTTTCCGTAGACTGTAGTGCTTCCACTCTTGTAGGCGAAGAAACCCGTCACTTCCACTTCCTGACCAGAGAGGACTGTACCAAGGACCTCCCCTGTGCACTGGATGGACCCGAGGTTCGTTGCACCATCGATTTCCAGATTCTTATAGTTTCCACTAATGGTGAGGGTGCCCTTCACCTTCACATATTTGACAACAGGTTCTGCGACCAGCGCATCGAAGGCGCTGCCATCCAGCTCTACAGCTTCAGGATATACGACCTCAGCGGTTCCAGTCTTGGTGACTTCTGTTCCTTGTCCAAACTGGATGCAACCACCATAGGCTGCGGTAGGTCCGACGACATCCACGACATCACCGACAGCAACATCGGGAGTAGCGCCAAGAAATGCCGTGATATATCCAGTGGCATCGCCAAGCATTAAACCTGAGGAATATACAGCCTGAACTGTTGCAGAAGTCTCCACTCTATCCAGAGCGCCTGTAGCGATGATCTCTGCAATGGTCTTTTTCTGTACCGTTTCAATGGTGATAACACTCTCTGACACCTGGCTCTTGTATTCACCTTTCACGGCAATAGCCTTCACGGTCGTGGTTTTCTCCACTGTGAAGGGAGCTGTATATGCGGTGCTGGACGCTGAAGGCTCGGAACCATCGAGGGTGTAGAAGATCGAGGAGCCTTCACCTGCTTTTATGGACACCTCCTGAGCTTCATAATACGTGCCTGTGGCGGGCTTGATGGTTGGAGCTGCAACAAAGGTGGGGTCTACGGACCCGTAGGTCACTTCAATCTGTTGAATACGGACATGACCGCTGGAGCCTCCACGGGTAAATGTCACAGACTCAGAGCTTCCCTGCCACGTGCCGACTACGCCGTCCAATTCGTAGCCTTCAGGAGAAGTCGATACTTCACCGGCATTAGAAGCACCGGAATAAGTGAGCACAACCTTCAAGATGTTGGAACCGGAAATAACCATCGTATTTCCTGCATAAAGGCGCATAGCGGTGCCAGTGTCGTAGTACTTAGGCGTTGTAGAACCTGTTCCTTTAGAAAAGGTAGCACTAATGGTCTCATTCAACTGGATGGTTTGACCATCGAAATCTTGGGCATTTGCATAGCTTTGATCTACGGCAACCCATGTGAGAGTTGTCTGTGCATTAGCCATACCGCAAACTGCCAATACGGCAATCAAAAAAGAGTAGAATTTTCTCATAATAATTATAAAGGTTTAAAGTGAATACGGCGCGAAATTACTGCATTTTGTCCAAACGGCAAAACTTATAAGGATTTTTTTTATGAAAAGTGGGAAAAAGAGATAAAAAAGCGTGAGTTCGGTATAAGATAATGCAAAAAGTTGACGCAAAAACACTCCGAACACTCCGATACACTCCGAACGACCTCTTTCAATTGTCATCTTCAGATGGCAAACTGACTACAAGAATTCGGAGTGTATCGGAGTGTTCGGAGTGTTTTTGCGTCAACTTTTTGCAAAACGTCAAATCCAAGCCTTGTCGTGCGGGGAACTATACTCGGTCGTCGGAGGAACTATAGTTTGTCGCTGGAGGAACTATAGTTTGTTCGGCTTGTTCCTTCAGGGAATCGTGACACAGGTGGGAGTAGACGAGACATATATACGTAAAGGCCGATACATCCTGTCGTGAAAGGCGATACGTCCTATGGCGGAAAGCGATACGTCCTATGGAAAAAGACGATACGTCCTATGGAAAAAGACGTTACGTCCTATGGAAAAAGACGTTACGTCCTATGGAGAAAGACGTTACGTCCTTTTGCAAAGAGCTATTCGCTTTCCTGTATGATGTGGAGGTCGCGCTGCGGGAACTGAGATGAACCATGAAATCCATGACAGATGCAGACTTGTTGCATAATCCTTACGCCGAACTCACGTTAAAAAGGCATCGAAAAGAAGGAAGAAGGCCACTACCCTCGCGGGCGGCGGCCTTCTTTTTTGCATGCAGCACAAGGCTGCACACTCAATCAACTAATCAATCTAAAACTAATCTAATTTATGCAATGCTTTTCTTAATGTTGTCGTGTTTTACCTGCGTTTGTGATGTGGTGTTATCTCAAATTATAGCAATGTATATGTTTTACGTATATCATCTATCAGAAACCGGGGCCTCCGAAGTCACCGCCACCGCCGAAGCCGCCGCCACGAGGACCTCCACCGAAGCCTCCACGACCTCCTTGTCCCTGACGGCCACCCTGCCGGCCTTGCGGCTGGAAGACCTGTAACAACTGCTGCGGAGTGAGAATCGCTGACAATTCTGCACAATACTTCTGCTGGATGTCCAAACGACGCTGCTGCTGCTGTATCTGTTCTGCCTGACGGGCGAAGATTTCAGTAAGTTTGGCGGTTGCCTCCTCGTCAGAGAGGTTCTTGTTGTTATCATCGTCTCTTTGGCGGGCCTGTTGCTGACGGGTAGCAGCGAGTTCTTCTTGATATCTCTTGTAGATGGCTTCGAACTGTATCTTCTTGTCGCCGTCAAGTTTCAGATTCTTGACAAGGCGCTCTGTCTGACGAGCCATAAATTCCTGACGACGACTATCGTCCTGAGCACTGATGGTATTGATGGTGCCGAAAAGGAAGGCGATCAATGCTGTAAGTATTATTGTCTTTTTCATTTTAGTATAAGTTTTTGTTACGAATGTATCATTTTTTGTGTGATCACATCTTTATGACACTCGTGTAACAAGAAGGTTTAAGCGCCTCCGATTTTTTTAGATTCATTAACAGATCACCTCACTGTTATATGGAAGCAACCCTGCTTCACTTCATACTTTATATAACAACGTCCTTCGGCCCGGGCATCGCGAAGCACTTCAGAAAGTATGAATTTCAAGGTATCGTTCCGCACAACACGGCGCGCCTCCTCTCCCGGAGGGGTGACAGTGTGGTAACGGTTATAAGAGATATCGAAAGTTGTGCCAAAACGATGACAACTTTGTTCTGATGCGTTGCCGTTGATACGGCGAAGGCGGGCAACATCTTCCTCGGTCCTGAGGACGCTGGTGACGATAATCGTATGCAGGGGCACCTGCTTCACTGCCAGCGAATCAAGGAAACGACGGCCTATGTGTTGAAGTAGCCGGCTCGCGCGCGGTACTAAATAAGGAATACTGCTCCGAATTGCCGGATCGATGACATAATAGGGATTGTTGCCCACGTAAAGCAAATCACGCTTGCGCTCCTCGGCCTCGCGGCGGTTGGCTACAGGTCGAACGCCGTGAGCCCGGGCGGCAGGATATTGAACGTCCTGAACGTCAGGAAAGCAGTCGTTGTACGAGGGCACGCTACGGATGGAATGCTTGAAACTGAAATCCAAGTCTGGCAGAGACACGTATTCTGAAAGGGCACCGTCGCGAGGGTCCTGACGCAGTTCAGACTGGGGAGGAAGGGGCAGCGAGTCCGCGCCCGCAGATAGCTCTGGAATTTCGGCCTCAGAAACAACACCTTCTGACCGGGGTTTGTTAACGCCGGGAGAGAGCAACCTGATCAAGAACAAAATCATCACAATAATGACCGTCAGCTGCAGAAAAACCTTCTTCTTGAGTTTACGAAATACCACTTCTGTCAATTTGTGGCGCAAAAGTAACACAAATTTTCCAAATAAAGTATGCTTTTCCAATAAATTTCACTATTTTTGCCGCGAATTTAAGCAATTAATGTCCGAATGACCGAAAAACATCTCATTCTGGAAGAGGCTGACCCGCTCATTTTCTATGGCGTGAACAATGCCAATATGCAAATGATCAAGGCGCTCTATCCGAAGTTGCGCATCGTGGCACGTGGAAACGTCATCAAAGTGATGGGCGACGAGGAAGAATTGTGTGCGTTCGAAAAGAACATTGAACGTTTGCAGAAACATTGTGCAAAGTACAACAGCCTCGGAGAAGAGGACATCCTCCATATCATCAAGGGCGAGAAAACAAAGCGCGAGAGCATTAGCGGCGCTATCGTCTTCAGCGTCACGGGCAAGCCCATTACAGCCCGCAGCGAAAACCAACAGCGGCTGGTGCGCGCATTCGAAACGCACGATATGGTCTTTGCTATCGGACCTGCCGGATCCGGGAAGACCTACACGAGTATAGCTCTTGCTGTGCGCGCCTTGAAGAATAAGGAAGTGCGCCGCATCATACTCAGCCGTCCAGCGGTGGAGGCGGGCGAGAAACTGGGGTTCCTTCCCGGCGACATGAAGGATAAAATCGACCCTTATCTACAACCGCTCTACGATGCACTCGAGGACATGATTCCCCGACAGAAGCTGAACGAAATGATGGAGCAAAACGTTATTCAGATTGCTCCGCTCGCCTTCATGCGAGGGCGCACCCTGAACGATGCCATCGTCATTCTCGACGAAGCGCAGAACACCACACCTGCCCAAATCAAGATGTTCCTAACCCGAATGGGAATGAACACAAAGATGATCGTCACCGGAGACATCACACAGATTGACCTTCCACACTCACAGAAGAGCGGGCTCATCGATTCCTTGCATGTTCTGAAAGACGTTGAAGGAATTGCTGTTATCCAACTCAACCAGAAAGACATCGTGCGACATAAACTTGTCACGCGAATCGTGAAAGCTTACGAAGAATACTATAAAAAATACAAAAACAATGAAAGCATTAACAAAGACTGAATTCCAATTTCCCGGACAGAAAAGCGTGTACCACGGCAAGGTACGCGACGTGTACAACATCAACGATGACCTGATGGTGATGGTAGCCACTGATCGCATTTCGGCGTTCGACGTGGTACTCCCAAAAGGCATTCCTTTCAAGGGACAGGTACTGAACCAGATTGCCGCCAGTTTCCTCGATGCCACAGCAGATATCGTTCCTAACTGGAAACTTGCTACCCCCGACCCAATGGTTACTGTTGGTCTGAAGGCCGAAGGGTTCCGCGTGGAGATGATTATTCGCGGATATCTTACCGGATCTGCATGGCGCGAGTACAAGAACGGCTGCCGAGAACTCTGCGGAGTCAAGTTACCCGATGGTATGCGCGAAAATCAGCGTTTCCCAGAACCCATCATCACTCCGACAACGAAGGCCGATGAGGGGCACGACGAAAATATTTCCAAGGAGGAAATCATCGCACAAGGAATCGTCAGCGCAGAGGATTATGAGGTAATGGAACGCTACACACGCGCGCTATTCCAGCGTGGTACAGAGATTGCTTCGAAGAAAGGGCTCATTCTCGTCGATACTAAATATGAATTCGGCAAGCGCGAAGGAAAAGTGATTCTCATTGATGAAATACACACGCCCGACAGCAGTCGCTATTTCTACGCTGAAGGTTACGAGGAGAAGTTCGCGAAAAACGAGCCACAGCGTCAGCTCTCGAAAGAGTTTGTGCGCCAGTGGCTCATCGACCACAACTTCATGAACCGCCCTGGCGACGTGATGCCCGAACTGACCGAGGCCTTCGTTGACAGCATCAGTGAGCGCTATATCGAACTCTACGAGCACATCGTAGGCGAGAAGTTTGTTAAAGAGGCTTCCGGCGATGATGTAGCAGCCCGCATCGAGAAGAACGTAGCCACCTGGCTCTCCACCCACCAATAATATCCCGATAGCGCTCGGCGATTCCGTCGCCGAGCCTCCTCTCCCAGCAGTTATGCCCCACCATCAAGAGCCCATCACCCCCTACCCTACAGCCCGCGGACCCAAGCGCGAGCAGGTGGAAATGATGTTCAACCACATCGCCCCCACCTACGACCGCCTGAACCACTCGCTATCACTCGGAATCGACCGTCGCTGGCGACGCAAAGCTATCGATGCCTTGAAACCGTTTGCACCTCAGACGATACTTGATATCGCTACAGGAACGGGCGATTTCGCCATACTCGCAGCTCAACGCCTGGATCCAGACCGCATTATCGGGGTAGACATCAGCGAGGGGATGATGGATGTGGGGCGCGAAAAGGTGAAAGCGGCTGGACTGGACAACGTCATCTTCTTCATGAAGGACGACTCCACAGCCCTCTCCTTCGATAACGAGACGTTCGATGCCGTCACGGTCGCCTACGGAGCCCGTAATTTCGACGATCTCGAAGCGGGACTCAAGGAGATGTGCCGAGTGCTCATTCCTGGCGGACATTTAATGCTGGTGGAACTCACCACGCCTCCACGCTTTCCCATGAAGCAACTGTTCGGGTTCTACGCCCACACCGTAATGCCCTTCATCGGACGTCTCGTCAGCCACGATGACAGCGCATACACCTATCTTCCTCAATCGATGGCTGCTTTCCCGCAAGCCGAGATCCTGGTTCCCCTCCTTCGCCATTGCGGCTTCAGCGAAGTGCAGTACCAGCGCTTCACCTTCGGACTCTCAACTATGTATCTGGCAACAAAATGAAAGAATACGGTCTGCTTGGCTACCCTCTCGGCCACTCCTTCTCACGCGCGTTCTTCTTAGAAAAATTCGCGCGCGAAGGAATCGATGCCGACTACCTCAACTTCGAGGTGCCGTCGGCTGAGATGTTGTTGCATATCATTCAGGAGCACCCAAACCTCCAGGGACTCAATGTCACCATTCCTCATAAAAAGGCTGTCATCCCATTTCTCGATGAACTCTCTGACGAGGCCCGTGCCATTGGAGCCGTCAATGTGATTCGCATCACCCGAGAACCGGTGGAGAGTGGGCCCGGCAGTCCGTCCGTCGAGCAGCCACGCCACTACCTCAAGGGCTTCAACTCCGACATCATCGGATTCATGGAGAGTATCAGACCCCTCCTTCAACCATACCACCGCCGAGCCCTCGTGCTCGGAACCGGCGGCGCCTCGAAAGCCATCTGCCGAGGCCTCGAAAGACTCGGAATCGAATGGCGCTACGTCACCCGCAAGCGCCCAGAAAAGCTCCCCTCTCTAACAGGAGAGGGGGCGGGGGAGAGACCCTTCACCTACTCCGATGTCACTCCCGCCCTCCTTGCTGAATACAACGTCATCGTCAACTGCACCCCCCTTGGAATGCATCCAAACATTGACACAGCACCGCCACTCCCCTACGCCGCCCTGTCACCACGACATCTGCTCTACGACCTCGTCTACAACCCCGAAGTCACAGAGTTCATGCGCCAAGGGCGCCGTTTCGGAGCCACCGTCAAAGGCGGACTCGAAATGCTGCATCGTCAGGCCGTAGCCAGCTGGGAGTTCTGGAACGGAAAAGATTAAATAATGTGAAGCTAAGGTCACCAGCATCATCTTTTGACATAAAAGGAAAAAACAAGCCAATGAGAACATTCCTCTCCAGCCTTAAGACCCTGATAAGTTCTACACGCCTCATAGCACTGGTGCTCCTGTTGTGTGCCGAGCATATTTGCTCGGTACCCCACCTCCTCGCCGCCACCTACACGCCAGACAATCTTCCCATCCCCTACCTTCAGGACAAGACACAGTACGTCTCCAACCCCGATGACATCCTCTCACGAACCACGGTGGATTCACTGAACCTTTGGCTCGGACAGATGGAAGCATCACATGGCGTACAGACCGTACTTGCTGTCGTTGAGCGTATTGAAGGAGGTGAAGCCTATGATTTCAGCATGGCACTCGGACGCAAATATGGTATTGGTTCAAAGGAGCAGAACACAGGACTCATCATCGTGCTCGCCACAGAAGACCGAGCCTACTATATCCTTACGGGACGCGGCCTCGAAGGAACACTGCCCGACGCTATCTGCAAACGTATCGAGAACAGGCAGATGCTACCCTATCTGCGCGAAGGAGAATGGGACGAGGCGATGCTCAATACCGTTCGCGCCATTACTCAATATGTCGATGGCGACGATTCCCTCGTAGGTTCATCGGACTTCGATGACGAAGACGACGTTGCCGCGCTCATCGCATTCGTCGTCTGTATGTTACTCGGTTTGGGACTCATTTTCTTTGGTATCTGGTACGACAACTACAAGAAGTCCTACTGCCCCAGTTGCCACCAGCACAAGATGAAGAAAATCAGCGGCTATACCACTAAGAACAGACTACTCGGCATACGCTCGCACCACGACACCTACCGTTGCACCAACTGTTTCTTCACCAAGGAAGTTCATTGGGACGAAAACATCAACAGCGGTAGCGGTGGAGCTGCCGCAGGAGGCGCTCTCGGAGGCAGCTTCTTCGGTCGCGGTGGAGGATTCGGAGGAGGATCATTCGGAGGAGGTTCCTTCGGAGGAGGAGGTGCCGGCGGACACTTCTGACAAACCATACATTCACCCCACTTGCTCACATAAATATTCAATAACCCTAAAAACATAACAACAATGAAAAAATCAACAATCTACCTCATCATCGCTGCTGTCGTCGTCATCTTCGGCTTCTACGGCTGCAATCAGTACAACTCCATGGTATCGGAGGACGAAAACGTCTCACGTGCATGGTCTGATGTAGAAACCCAGTATCAGCGTCGCGCCGACCTGATTCCCAACCTCGTAAACACCGTAAAAGGCTATGCCGCCCACGAAAGCGAGACCCTGCAGGCTGTGGTCGAGGCACGCACCAAGGCTACGCAAATCACCATAGACCCCGAGAACCTCACCCCTGAGAAACTGGCTGAATACCAAGCTGCTCAAGGAGAAGTCAGCCAAGCACTCGGACGTCTGCTCGCCATCACCGAGAACTATCCCGACCTCAAGGCCAACGAACAGTTCAGCGAGCTCCAAGCTCAGCTCGAAGGCACAGAGAACCGAATCGCCGAATCCCGTCGACTCTTCAACGAAGCCGCACAGAAGTACAATGTCACTGTGCGTAGTTTCCCAAACAACATCTTCGCCAACCTCTTCGGCTTCGCCGTCAAGGGCAACTTCAAGGCTGACGCTGGAGCAGAGAAAGCACCAACCGTAGAATTCTGATGGAAAGCAAGCAACGTTACATGGCGCGTGGCGTCTCTGCCGCAAAGGAGGACGTACACGCAGCCATCCGAAACATCGACAAGGGAATCTTCCCGCAAGCCTTCTGCAAAATCATCCCAGACATCCTCGGCGGCGACCCCGAGTACTGCAACATCATGCATGCCGATGGCGCCGGAACCAAGAGCAGCCTCGCCTATGCCTACTGGCGCGAGACGGGTGACCTCTCCGTCTGGAAAGGCATTGCACAGGATGCCCTCATCATGAATACCGACGATCTGCTCTGCGTGGGTGCCGTGGATAACATCCTCGTCAGCAGCACCATAGGCCGCAACAAGATGCTCATCCCTGGCGAAGTCATCAGCGCCATCATCAACGGCACCGACGAACTTCTAAGCGAACTGCGCGATATGGGCATAGGCATCTACGCTACCGGCGGCGAGACGGCCGACGTGGGCGACCTTGTCCGCACCATCATCGTTGATTCCACCGTCACCTGTCGCATGAAGCGCAGCGATGTCATCAACAACGCCAACATCCGTCCGGGCGATGTCATCGTCGGTCTCGCCAGCTTTGGACAGGCCACCTACGAGCACGAATACAACGGCGGCATGGGCAGCAACGGACTCACCTCGGCCCGCCACGATGTCTTCAGCAAATACCTCGCCGAGAAATACCCCGAGACCTACGACCACGCCGTCCCCGAGGAGCTGGTGTATAGCGGCCACTACAAACTCGACAGCGTAATCAACAATTCATCCGCCTCCGCCTCAGCCTGCCCAAGCCCCGTTGTCGGCGGTTCGTCCGCCGACGCCTCTTCCCTCTCTGTCGGCCGTCTTGTCCTCTCCCCCACCCGTACCTATGCTCCCGTCGTCAAAGTGCTGCTCGACCAGCTGCGCCCCCGCATCAAGGACAACATGTTCCCCGTGCCGCCCCTCTTCCGCATCATCGCCGAGGAGAGCGGTGCCGACTGGAGCGAGATGTACAAGGTCTTCAACTGCGGCCATCGCCTGGAGGTCTATGTCAGCCCCGAGGATGCCGAGCAGGTCATCGCCATCTCCAAGAGTTTCAACATCGACGCGCAAGTCATCGGCCACATCGAGGAAGGACCGCGCAGCCTCACCATCCGCAGCGAGTTCGGCGAGTTCAACTACTAAACTGAAAACATAAAGCATCATGCACTTCAAGCATTTGTCAGGCAGTGCGTTTGCTGCGCTGACGGCCATTTCTTTTTTCTGTTTCGCTTCCGCCCTCTTCACCGCTTGCGGCGATGATGAGGCCGAGCCGAAACCTGGGACAGAACAACCTCAGCAAGGTACTACACCCGACCAGGAAGGAAAGGTAGGGGCCGTCACGCTGACCCTTGACAATCAGACGGCCACGACAGCCAACCCGGCCGTCGTCAGCTCATCCACCCCTACCACGGTCAACATGTCCCTGGCCAGCACCTATACCGAGCCGGACGGCACCACCTTCCAGGCGCAGCCGAAAGCCAGCGTGCATCTCACGGTGGATGCCGACACCATCCGCGGGGTGGATGTTGCCGACGTGGTTGCCATCAGCCGCATCAAGGACACCGACAACCAGCAGACGCAGGGCGAAATCGTCACCACACAGGTGGAGCAGCACTATGCCATTGGCAAGCAGACAGTCCGATTCAATATCTCCTACGAGCGCATCGACCACCACAACACCGCAGGCAAGGTGGTCACGCTGCCTTACATGCGCCTCTCGTCGGCCACTCCCGGCGAGACCTCTACCATAGAGAAGCAGGCAACGGCCAAGGCCGCCCGACCTCGCCTGACAGCCGTCCGTCTGCGCCCTGTCGTTCAGCCCGCCACCCGAGGCAGCATCACCTCCGAGCAGGTGTATGATGTCAGCGTGACATTCACCGTCGAGGCCACGCCCACCAATGCCGCTGAGCCGATGGAAGCGCGCACCCTCGCCTTCGACGTACACTACGTGGCGGTGGTGGAGACGACTACCGAATACCCCGATCCGCAAACCACCTTCTCCTATAAAACGAAACCGCTCAGCGGAACCACCAGCACGCAGTCGCCTTTCGCCCTCACCGCCGGAGCCTCGTCGATGACCATCGCATACGAGCAGCAGAGCGCCTACACCTGGTTCGACACCCAACGCATGGAGCAGCAGGCCGTCAACTATGCGCCCACGGCCCAGGTCGCCGTCAGCCTCACCAATGATACAGTTCATGTAGATAACGACGAGATACTGAAGCAGACATCTTCTGCTGAGCCGGTCATCCGTTCTGAAGGAGAAAATCCGACGGTGTACAGCGGAAGCCAGACCTATGAAATAGGTGGTGGGCAGACAATTTCTATAAATTGGGGCTATGTTGCATACGGTACTGTAGAGATTGAAGGAAGCCAGATAGCCATTCCGTATCTCGAACTTAGCCAACCCGAGCTGGTAGATGTTACGGTTACGGAAAGGCCTGATGTCCTTATTTCCGACGAGACAGCTACAGCGTATGAGGTTTCAGCCCTCTTTAGGCAGATACTAACTCCTCGGAATGTTTCTGAAAGTGAGCCCAAGACCATAGAGTATATTGTCAAATATATGGCTGTGAAAGAGGTTCGGCTTACGAAGGTTGTGTATCGGAAAAGCTGGGAATGGAACACCCCGCATGATAACATTATCTTGGCGTGGGCGCCCATTGTTTACCGAGATCGCATCTACTCCGATGGAAAAACGTTTACCGACACATTTAGCGGGTCGTTTTTGTTTGTGACACTTGCCCTTGCAACTGCGGGTTATACAAACTCTGTGACTGGTGAATTTTCTTGGGATGGGGGAAAAATCACATATCATTCTCAAAGTCAAGCAGATATGGATTCGATTTTCATCAAAACGAGGTCTATAGGTGTGACGAATTTGGCTGAGGTGAAGGATGTGGAAATAACAACGCAAAAATATCTTTCCCCCTCACCGGGTGATTGGGAAAAATACGGACAAAACGGTTTGTATGATGATGGTGTCAATATTTCCACAGTAGATAATGTTGAATTTGTGGGCAATAATGGAACATCTACAAAGGCTTCCGGTTGGTATGCATATAAGATTCTCTATGATATGCGTATTGTTGCCGATTATCAAAATAGTTACCCCCCACTTACCAATTATTTAGTAGATATGGAGGTTCAAATCGGAAATCCAGATCAATTCTTGGTGATTGATGGCAAGATGATTAATTACTTGGAATACAGAGGTGCACCGCAAACCACAGTTCAAACAGAAGACATCACCATGCCCAACGGCGCACCGGCACGGGTGTATAAGCTTGAAGGCCGACAGCATTTCCTTGACAAGAACTTTTACGTGGCAGCAATTGATACTGTTTATCAGTTTGCACCATCGGCCGGCGTGAAGGAATCAGCCCCAACACACGCCCATCACAACCATCAGACGGCATCATCAGGCAAACAGGAGGCGCGCCAAACCGTCCCCTCTCCTGACGAATACACCCCGACGCCCCTCCGCAAGCGGCCTTACGTAGAATATGGAGGAGCACCACGAGGAATGGAAGTACCGCCCATGCACGTGGCTTCACACCTGATAACGCAATAAGACAGGCTCGCTGATGGAAACGCCAAAGAAGCCTACAGCACACAGCATGAAACGCCGCAGTTTCACGCATGAATACAGCTACCGCGGCTACTTCCACATCACCATCAGTACCGGACAGCAGCTTCGGCAACCGTTAGGGCGGGTATGCGGCGACATCGGCAAGCCCGACGGCGATGCCACGGCGCCCCATGTGGAGCTGACGCCCTTCGGACAGATGGTGCAGCAGGAGCTGTTAACGAGCATCAAGCGCCACTACCCGATGGTAGAAGTGGACACCTACGTGATTATGCCCGAACATCTCCACATCCTCCTGCACGCCACCCGCGACATCTTTTCCGCCACAGGCCGCCGCACCCACATCGGCCGCGTCATCGCCGGCTTCAAGCAAGGCTGCAACCGCCGCTATTGGGAAATGACAGGCCGCATAACGGCCCCAGCAACAGAAGGGCAGGCGGAAGGGCTGGCGACCAAATCGCCTGACGCCATCACGTCCAACGCGGAAGCAACCACCAAAGCAGCAGCCACCAATGCCGCAACCACCAATGCTGCGATGGCGCTCAACGATTCAGTCGTTGAGCATCACCCCTCCCCCTCCGCCCCTCTCCCACCTCTCTTCGATGCTGGCTACTGCGATGTCGTCCCCGTTGATGAGGCGCAGCTGGCCACCCAGCGCGCCTATATCCTCAACAACCCGCGCAGCCGCCTGCTGCGCACCTCCAACCGCGCCCTGCTCATGCCCCGCCGCGGCGGCATCGACACCGCCGTCAGCCCCTCTGCCATGTGTGGATTTCTGCGCCGTGAATGCACCGCTAATCAGTTCACGCCTGCCATCTGGCAAGAGCTACAAGCGCGCTTTCTCATTGAAAACGGTCACATCAGCTGTGACAGCTATGGCAACCGCGAGCTGCTGAAGCGCCGCCTGCAGCCCGTCGTTTGCCACCGTATGGATGCCGCCCTCTTTGCTCAGCAGAAAACGCGCTGCTTAGAGGCTGCCGCCGCAGGCGCACTCCTTGTCTCGGCCCGCATCGCCCGCGGCGAGCAAGACATCATGGATGCCGCCAGCGCAGCTGGCTACCCCGTCATCCGCATCATCGACAACGGCTTCTCCGACCGCTACCACCCCTCCGAAGAGATGATTGATACCTGTGCTAACGACCTTCTCCTCCTCGTGACACCCTGGCGCTACCAGTTCCGCAGGAAAGACGATGCCATCCACGTTCCCTTCTGTAAAGCCATGAACTGCGTGGCGCAGGCACTATGCAGGACTAAGGATGACTGGTGGAAACACCAAGAAGCACCCGATGCAACCCATGCAGGATAAAGAGCCATTGGCATCATTTTTTCCAATTTAGAACGTGAGTTCGGTATAATTCCGATGCCGCTTCCTTGAGTAGAAATCGTGCGTTTTTGCAGTTCAAGGCTAAACAAGTGACCTTTCGCCCGCCCGCGTTATATAAATAATGTTCGCGCGCGAGGTTGTTGACCCTTATCAACAATCTTGCATTTTTTTGCGGTTTTGTGATAAAAAAGTTGCGAAAACGTTTGGCGTTTCGGAAAAATCGCCGTACCTTTGCACCCGCAAACGAGAAAGGTACCCCTGACTTCGTCGGGGCAGTAACCTACGCTCGCTCCTCACGGGGAGCTCTGC